>JBEKMY010000049.1:0-22774 GCA_049523355.1 Smithella sp.
AACCCACTGGTATGGCTTTCCCTGATGTTTGATTATCAACTTCATGGCTTGAATGCAGGCGGTTATCATCTGACCAATCTTATTTTGCATGTAATGAGCGCTTTGCTGTTATTCTGGCTTTTCAACCGTATGACAGGGGCGATCTGGCGCAGCGCCTTTGTTGCGGCTCTTTTCGCTCTTCACCCTCTTCATGTGGAATCAGTTGCCTGGATTGCCGAGCGGAAAGATGTTTTGAGCGCGTTTTTCTGGATGCTGACTCTCTGCCTGTATGTTTATTACACGGAAAAACCGGTTATAAGAAGGTATCTGTTAGTCCTTTTGTGTTTTGCCTGCGCTCTGATGAGCAAGCCCATGGTTATCACTCTGCCCGTTGTTATGATACTTCTGGATTACTGGCCGCTGAACCGTCTTGAGTCGCGGAAAATCGTGACAAATATGCCGGAAGTTTTGCCTGTTTCCACAAATGAAGAAAAAAAGAAAAACAAATCAGAGAAAGAAGAACTGAATCAAAATATATCTCAACCCGATAACCAAAAAATATCAGAACCCAAAATTGCGGGAATAATTCCATTATGGCAACTGAAGGAAAAAACACCTTTTTTTATTTTGTCCGCTGTTATGATTATCATAACACTCTATACTCCGAATACTAATGAGATGTCGGATCTTTCTTTAAAACATCTTCCTCTTGTTTCCCGGCTCACGAACGCGCCTGTTGCTTTTGTGACTTATCTGGAGAAAACATTCTGGCCTCATGATATGGCTGTTTTTTATCCTTTTTCCGATCAAATTCCCCTTTGGCAAGTCGTGGGCGCATCTTTGCTGATTCTCATTATTACCACTTTTATCATTGTAATGATAAAACGTTTGCCCTATCTGTTTGTCGGATGGATGTGGTACGCGATAACCATTGCTCCCGTTATCGGGATTATTCAAATATCAGTAACAGCACCATACGCGATGGCCGACCGCTATCATTATCTGCCTTCTATCGGCCTTGCTGTTATGCTTGCATGGGGTATTCCACTTTTGTTACAGATAGTAGGAGTTCGTAAAAAGATTTTATTCTCGATAATGATGGTAGTCCTTTGTTTGCTTGCAGTTTCAGCGTGGATGCAATGCGGTTACTGGAAAAATAGCATAATTCTCTTTAATCATACCTTACAGGTAACGAAGAATAATTGGTTTGCGTATCACAATATGGGGACTGCTTTGTCAGCTGAGGGGGAAATAGAAGATGCTGTTAATAACTATAGCGAAGCAATCCGCATATTTCCAAACTACTCCAACGCTTATAATAACAGGGGCAATGCTTACAGTATACTCGGTCAATATCAGCAAGCCATAAATGATTTCAATAAAGCTATTCATATAAGACCTAACTATGCCGAGGCCTATAACAATTATGGGAGTGCTTATTTGTTGCAAGGCGACAACAATCTTGGTTGCCGTTATGTGCAAAAAGCATGTGCGATGGGAGTATGCAAAGCGTTGGAAAAAGCAAGAAGTAATGGAGTCTGCCGTTGATTTGTACATTGCACCTTCCCCCTCTGATAGAATCTGTCATGTATTTTTCAACCGGTAAGTGCGCCACGAGGCTGCACAAGAGATGAGGGTAGAGGCCCTTCGAAATCGGCAAGCAGGAGCAGACTTCAAACCACCTTCTTTCTGAATTTCATATTAAAAATTTATTATTCATTAGTTTGTTCGGAGGTTTTCAGAAAATATCCTGGATTTTTGGAAGGTAACAAACTGGGTGTTTCTTGGAATAAAAGTTATGTAAAACGTCTTTAAACCTGAAAATCAGTGATGATCGGATAATATTTTATAAACGGAAACGAACTACGGTGCGCTTTGGAAACAAACTTCGGAGCAATAAATAATTTGTTATAAAAACCAAGAACCGCTGATTTCGGCCTTGAATCTTGGAATGAGATTAGTTGGTTGGAGAATCTTTATCTTTTTAAGAATAAGCATGGATGGCTGCGGCCATGCCTTCGACAACATTTTCATCGAACGTTTATGGCGAACTTTAAAATACGAAGATGTTTATCTGAAGCATTATGAAACCATAAAAGAAGCAAAAGAAAATATCTCGGTTTACTTTCATTTTTACAATACAGAAAGGCTGCATCAATCTCTGAATTACAAGATGTGGGAATTTTCACCAAATTCATGTTAATTGTAACTGGCATTCTTAATATTATAATGAGGGTATATAAAAAAGGGCGCAAAAGTTTGCGCCCTTTTAAATTTTGACCTGCTAAAATATCAATTCGGTCCCGCAGGTGTAACTGACAAGAGACCACCAGCAACGGCAAATGTGGCTGTACCGTTTGTCAAACCTACCGCACTGTTTGATGAAGTAATTGTAAAGTCATTTTGATCAGTCATAGTAATAGCGGTCGTTATGCCAGATGATTCTGTGTAACCGCCACTCTGTAGTTGACCTAACGTTGTAACTGAGGCGGTAGGATTATTTACCATATACGCATTGGCCGCAGTGTAGGCGTTTTTGACATCAGCATTGATAGTGGCAACATAGCCTTTTTTTCTGTACTGAAGGAACTGTGGAATGGCGATGGCCGCCAAAATACCGATAATCGCGATAACGATCATCAACTCAATCAACGTGAAACCTTTTTCTCCTTCTCTTTTACGGAAAATCTTTAACATAATAACCTCCTTTTTATAAGTCTCTTGTTTGTTAGAAAATTAAATTATAGCTGCACTGCCCGATATTTTGTCAGGTGCCTCCTGAATGTTCTTTATCTAATCTTAAACTTGTAACCTGACACTTTGAATTTGTGCAATCTGTATGCCATATATAATAATCATAGACACCTCATTATAAATAATTTAATATAGTTTGTCAGATCAATTACATATATTCATTAAATGTCTGCTCTACTATTTATATAATCAACCTTGCGAACAAGAATAATGGTTATTTTCGCCAAATCCCCGTTAATTTCACCACTCATAATTAATTATTCCCCATCATCATAAAATATGATAGTAATTACAAAATAAAGATCGGAGAAGATGGAAATGTACGAAGTTACAATTATAAAATCATTTTCCGCCGCGCATCTCCTTGCCGAAATCGGCGGCAAATGTGAAGAATTGCACGGTCATAATTTTAAAGTAGAAGTAACTGTCGCGGCAAAGGAGTTGAACTCGCATGGTTTGTTGATTGATTTCCGTTTTCTAAAAAAAATCCTGGGTGAAATTCTGGATGATATTGATCACAAACATCTTAACGCTTTAACTTCATTTGCCGGCATAAACCCTTCAGCGGAAAATATCGCTAAATATATTTATGAAAAAATGGAAGTAAAGGTTAAAATGGCCGAGGTCAAAGTGGTTCGGATTAAAATATGGGAATCGGAAAACGCGTCGGTTACCTACATACCGAAGAAATAACAGAACCCCTCTTAAGAGAATAATTTTTTATGATTGATATTCAAAACCAGAAAGATTTACGAAATATTGATATTAAAAAGGTCGGTGTAAAAAATATTAAATACCCGATTATCGTCCTTGATCGCGCCCGGGGCACCCAAATGGTCAACGCTACAATAAATATGTATGTTAACCTGCCGCATCACTTTAAAGGTACCCATATGAGCCGTTTTGTGGAAGTGCTCAATGAATTTAAAGGACAAATAAACATTAAGACCTTTCGAACAGTTTTAGAAAAGACAAGGCAGAAACTTCATGCCCATTCCGCCCATATGGAAATTCAATTCGCTTATTTTCTGGAAAAAATGGCGCCCGTTTCCAAAGCAAAAAGCCTTATGGAATATCGTTGTATATTCTCCGGGGAAAGCAATGCTGAAAAATCTGATTTTCAGGTGGGGGTGATTGTTCCCGTTACGACCGTCTGCCCCTGCTCCCGTGAAATCAGTAAATTCGGAGCTCACAATCAGCGCAGTATTGTGACAACAAGGGTTCGTTTTAAAAAATTTTTCTGGATTGAAGATTTAATAAAAATTGTGGAAGATTCCGCCAGCGGTGAGGTATATTCTCTCCTGAAACGCGTGGATGAAAAATACGTCACTGAAAAGGCTTACGAAAACCCTAAATTTGTTGAAGACGTCGTCCGCAGTGTCGCGGTAAAATTAAATAACGATGACAATTTCACATGGTACTGTGTTGAAGCCGAAAATTTCGAAAGCATCCATAACCACAGCGCTTACGCCTTAGTTGAGAAAGGATAAACTCATGCCTTCAAAAAAAATAAAAAGTTTCTTTAACTTGTACAATCATGGTTTTATCCGCGCCGCGGTTTGCATCCCGGAGTTAAAGGTTGCCGACACTTTTTTCAATACGCAAAAAACCATTGAACTGGCCCGGGAAGCCGCATCTCATAAAGCAATTCTGGCTATCTTCCCGGAACTGGGATTATCCGCCTACTCTAATGAAGATTTGTTCCATCAGGACGCTCTTTTACAGGGAGTCCGGGAAGCCGTTGCCAGAATTAAAACAGCTTCCGAAAAAATTAATATAATTATAGTTGCCGGCGCGCCATTGCAGGTTGATTGCCGGATTTTCAACTGCGCGGTTGTCTTTTACCATGGACAAATAATGGGTGTGGCTGTAAAATCATACCTGCCCAATTATCGCGAATTTTACGAAGCCAGACAATTTACGCCGGCCTCGGCCGCATTTTCTTCCAAAATAGAATTAGCCGGACAAAAAGATATACCTTTCGGCGCCGACATAATCTTTAAAGTTGCCAACATTAAAAATTTTAATTTTTTCCTTGAGATTTGCGAAGATCTTTGGGTTCCCGTCCCGCCATCGAATTTTGCGGCAATGGCGGGAGCCACTGTTATCGGCAATTTATCCGCTTCCAATATAACCATCGGCAAATCCGAATACCGCCAGCAACTTGCCGCCAATCAATCAGCCCGTTGTGTCGCTGCTTATCTTTACGCCGCCGCCGGCCCCGGCGAATCTACAACTGATCTGGCCTGGGACGGTCATGCCATGATTTATGAAAATGGCAATCTGCTTGCCGAATCCGCCCGCTTTTCACAGCAGGCTCAAATAATTTACAGCGATATAGACCTTGACCGGCTGGCACAGGACCGGATGCGTTTAACTTCTTTCAGTCAAAATGCAGTCTGTAATAAAGAAAAAGTTTCATCCTTTCGTAATGTAGAATTTAATGTGAACATTTTAAGTAACCGGGTTCTTTTAAACAGGGAGTATCCTCGCTTCCCATACATTCCAGCGGATCCTTCCAAACGCGACCAGCGATGTTACGAAGCTTATAATATACAGGTTCAGGGTTTGTCGAAGCGCTTAAAATCATCAGGCATACCCAATATTGCTATCGGTGTTTCCGGTGGCCTTGATTCCACCCACGCCCTTATTGTCGCCGCGAAAACAATGGATTCTTTAGGATTACCCCGATCAAATATCAAGGCATACACTATGCCGGGCTTTGCCACCTCAACAAAAACCTATAACAATGCTCTAAAATTAATGAAAACAATTGATGTGGAAACAAATGAAATCGATATTAAACCTGCTTGCTTGCAAATGCTTAGAGACATTAAACATCCATATGCCCGCGGCAAAAAAACTTTCGATATAACTTTCGAAAATGTTCAGGCCGGACAACGCACAGCGCATCTTTTCCGTCTGGCGAACATGCGTAATGCACTTGTCGTAGGCACAGGAGACTTAAGTGAACTGGCTTTGGGTTGGAGCACGTATGGCATCGGTGACCACATGTCACATTATAATGTCAATGCCAGCGTTCCCAAAACACTTATTCAGCATTTGATTCGCTGGGTCGCCAATACCAATCAATTTTCGCAAGAAGTCTCTAAAATTCTCATAGATGTACTGGAAACAGAAATCTCACCTGAATTGATCCCGGGAGAAATTGGCAGCCAGCCGTGTCAGAAAACCGAAGAGGTTATAGGTCCCTATGAATTGCAGGATTTTAATAATTTCTACATAACCCGCTTCGGCTATTTGCCCACAAAGGTGGCTTTTCTGGCTTTTCATGCCTGGGGGGATAAAACAAAAGGCCTTTGGCCGGATATTTCCGCGGATAAAAGAAACGCATATAGTTTGAAAGAAATAAAAAAATGGCTTTACGTTTATTTGTATAGATTTTTTAAAACTTCACAATATAAACGCTCCTGCGTGCCCAATGGACCAAAAGTTGGTTCCGGCGGGTCGCTATCCCCGAGAAGCGACTACCGTGCTCCCAGTGACAGTGAAGCCGTAATATGGCTCACAAATTGGGAAAATATTCCAGAGAGTGAAGACTAGACATGAGAGAAACTTATAAAGATTTTGACGCTACAGAATTGTTTTGCCCTAAATGCAAAAGAGCTGTTGCCGTAAGAAAAAGATTGCTGTTGATTCTCCATGAAGGGGAAAAATATGATTATAGTTGTGTTTATTGCGGAACTTCAGTCGGCGACAAGCTGGTCAAGGAAAATGGAAATTCAAACCTGATATTGCGCTAAAATCATTATTCCGGTTTTTTTTTCTGCAGCGCCCTTTTCAATTTCTCAGCGAGCAATCCGGAACCGACGGCAACCTGTGAATCGTCATATACCAGACTGACCTCTTGACCATGCGCGTTATCACCCAGATATTCCGCCAATACTCCCCGGCTGTGAACATCTTCATGACAATAGACGCAAAGATTTTCCCAGTTACTTCCATCGGCAGGATTATTGTTGTGATTGCCGTCTTTGTGATGCACAGTCAAAAGTTGTCTTTTCGATTCGGCAAACTCCCGTCCGCAACGGGCACAAACAAGGCCATTAATTGCCAATGACTTTTCCCGATAGTCTTCACCTGCCAGAGGCTTTTGCGACTTTTTCATTTCCCTGACTAAATCTTCTGCTGATTTTCCGGTTTCCGCGGCAGGTGAAACTGGTTTTTTCTGAACATTTACAGTGCCCCATTTACTGGAAAATGTTACTTTTTTCATAAAGGTCCCTTACGGTTTAAACTTCTTCTTTATTTACTTTTTCTTTATTAAAAAGAACATCCATAAAAACACGTACACCTTTGGCAATCGCAACAACATTTCCAATTATCCGAAAAATCGGCAATTTAAGGGCTATTGGTGCCAGATATTTTATATTATTAATAATGTCTTCAACAAGTGCATATGACCGATTTGAAGCGTTGTTAAAGTTTTGAATTTTCCGATTTATAACGGCAGTGGAACTATTAACATTTGTGGTAATTTCTTCCAGATTTTTCAATATCGCAGGAAAACTTTGATTTAAGGTTTTTAGAATCATTGTAATATCCTTTGATATACGCAACATTTGCAAAAGAACGGGAATGCAAAAAATTACCAAAAGAATAAGAACACTGACCAAAATTTTTAAGGCAATTTCCAGATACATGAATTTCCTCCTTTATTGATTACGATTATAACCGTGTTTTAATTTAGGGATATGTTGACAATCAAATTGATTTTTTACTTATTTCTTCCCGATAAGCTTCCAATCCTGCATCAATCGCCATTTTTAATCTATTTTTATTACTCTTAATAACTTCTACGCCTTGATGAGCAAATTCGCTTACCTTACTTTCCGCTTCCACCGCCTTTTCTTCTACCGTTGCTCCCAGGTCTTTAAGATTATTTACTGACGCATCATGAGCCGTTTTGCTTTTTTCTATGGCTTTTTCATATTCTTCTTTTGCCTTGACTAAAAGTTCATCTGCTTTGCGGGTAATATCTTCACGCGTCTGCTTACCACTCTTGGGCGCAAACAAAACTCCCAGAACCATACCGATCAATCCGCCAACAAATAAACCTTTTAATAAATCGTTATTTCTTTCTGACATAAAAAGACCTCCTAATTATTATCAAGATCATTCATATTATTACAGGCATCCATTCGCATTTAAACTCAGGCCGGACAGGAAAAATTCTTTAACAGGATAACATTTTCCATTGAGCGTTTTTCTCCCGGTCTGCACTTCAAATGAAAATATTTTTTATTCATATCAAAAAGTTAATAATGTAACCAATAATTGCAAACGATTTATTTTACTTCTTTAATAGTATAACACATTTTTAAAAATTATATGATAACGGAAATAAAAAAATCGGACATCCCGTAAAAGGAATGTCCGATTAATTTGTCCTACTGATTTATTGCGAAGCAATTATTTTGCAGGTGCAGGTGCGGGTGCAGCTGCAGGTGCAGGTGCGGCTTCAGGTGCAGGCACTGCAGTAGCTGCAGGTGCAGGCTGAGCAACGGGTGCTTCAACTTTAGGAGCTGGTGCTGTTTCTTCAGCTTTTTTGCAACCTACGACTGCAAAAGATAAAGAAGCAACAAATAGCATAGCAACAAAAATAGCAAATATTTTTTTCATTAACGGCTAACCTCCTTTCAAAGATTTCATAATACTTGGGTTTATTTCCCCAAGCCTTTATACTATTGAACGCGAAGAATACGCTTTTTTTCCCCCTTGTCAAGAACAAATTTAACAATTTTACGGCAAAATTTTTTTTATACGATTATATCTCAAAAAGTGTTAGTAATAATAAGCTTTATCTCAACTTCTATTTTATTTATTATCACAATATCCCTAATAAAACAAGTGCTTAACAGGTGCATACTATAATATTAAATTTATCTTAATAATTATTTACGTAAGCAGGCAAAAAATACTTTTATGTTGATAAACAGATAAATAATATGACTAACACAATTAATCTTTGATAATCATGCTTTAAAAGCATTATTATTTGAATATATTGTCAGCATTTTTTTTATATGCTACTTACCATCAATAAAATCTCCAATTTAAATTACTTCTATATGAAAATTCAGGATTTACGCGTAAATGAAAAAAGATAACGATGAAGATACAATAAAACTGAGGGATTTAACACAACTCATTAAAAAATTGCGCGCGCCAGACGGCTGCCCGTGGGACAGACAACAAAAAAAAGAGGATATTGGCAAATATATTCTGGAAGAAGCTTATGAAGTAGTCGACTCCCTGGGCAAAGAAAACCCTCAATCTTTGAAAGAAGAACTGGGGGATTTGCTTTTCCAGATATTATTTCTAACTGAGATAAGCGCTGAATCAGATTTTTTTTCTTTAAGAGATGTTATGGACGGAATTATTGAAAAAATGATCCGGCGGCATCCGCATGTTTTTGGTGATAAAAAAGTAAATTCCGTAGAAGAAGTAAAAGATATCTGGCAACAAATTAAGAAAAAAGAACGTATCGATAAAAAAGATAAAGAAAGCTTGTTTTCAAGTATTCCCAACTCACTGCCCGCCTTAAAACGAGCTCAAAAAATTACGTCAATAGCTTCAACTTACGGTTTTGATTGGACCGATACCGAAAGCATCCTGGAAAAGCTCAAAGAAGAGTTACAGGAATTTGATGATGCCGTAAAAAACAGTAATGATAATATGATTGAAGAAGAATTTGGCGACATCTTATTTACAATTGTCAATGTAAGCCGTTTCCTTTCTATTGATGCTGAAACCGCCTTATCGAAAACAACAGAAAAGTTTCTGCGACGTTTTTCTTATGTGGCAAACAAACTTTCATCCCTCGGCATACCTCTTGAAAAAGCGACCCTGGAACAAATGGATGCTCTCTGGAATGAAACAAAAATAAAGGATTTAAAATGAAAGACTTTCTTTGCGTATTGGGAATGGTTTTCGTTATTGAAGGCATCCCATACTTTGTTTTTCCTAAAAAATTAAAAATTTACCTGATCAAGATAACAACGATGCATGATTCGATTTTACGGTTTTTAGGAATATCCGCCATGATCGCAGGACTGATTCTGCTCTACTTTGGACGACGCTGAACTCAATTGTGTTGACAGAAGCGTAATAATCTGATTATTTGCCAAAACTTCTTCACGATAAACAAGTAGATATATGGAATTAAAAGACTTTTTATATTTTTTACCAGATGAACTTATTGCCCAGCAGCCTTGCCAAAAGCGCGATCGGTCGCGTATGCTTTTTTTGGACAAAAAGGAAGAAAAAATGGCAGATTTATTTTTTTTCCAACTGCCTGATTTATTACAAAGTGGCGACGTTCTGGTTATTAATAATTCCAAAGTAATTCCCGCGAGGCTTTTCGGTAAGAAACCGACCGGAGGCATTCTGGAAATATTGCTTTTAACCAGGAAAGAAACCCAGGACGATTCTCAAACATGGGAAGTTCTGGCAAGACCGGCCAAGAGACTGCATGAAAATGATGTTATCGCTATGGGCGATAACTGTGAGGCAAAGGTTTTAGCCCGCGTATCAGATAAAAAATGGTTGTTGAAATTTTTTGCCCCATATGGATTCGATGCTTATTTAAACAGGTTTGGCCGAGCCCCTCTGCCACCTTACATAAAACGTAATAGAAACTCCCTGCCGGATGTTACTGACCTGGAACGTTACCAGACGATTTACGCGAAGAATCCCGGCTCAATTGCCGCCCCGACTGCCGGATTGCATTTTTCAGACGGTGTCATGCAAGCATTAAAATCCAAAGGCATTCAAATCGCCCCGATAACTTTGCATGTAGGTTATGGAACCTTCCTTCCTATTGAAGCGGATGATGTAGAAAAACATGTTATGGAATCGGAATATTATGAAATAAGCACAGACAGCAGCCAAATCATCAATAATGCCGGACGTCTCATTGCGGTGGGGACTACATCTACCCGCACATTAGAGAGTGCCGCCAATAATGATGGATATATTAATACCGGATCCGGTTTTACCAGTCTTTTTATTTATCCCGGTTATAAATTTAAAAGAGTTAACGGACTTTTGACCAATTTTCATCTGCCGCAATCATCATTATTTTTACTTGTTTGCGCTTTTGCCGGAACAGATTTTATAAAAAAAACTTATTTGCATGCTGTTGAAAACCGTTATCTTTTTTATAGTTACGGCGACTGCATGCTGATTCTTTAGCAAGTTGGAAATTTTTTTGCATTTTTGGAAGAAAATAATTTGTTAATGCACTTATCCCGTTTATCGGGGTTAGGACACATAAAAAGATGCCTTTTCAATTTGATCTGAAAAAACAGGATACTGACACTTCTGCAAGGCTTGGAGAAATGATTACTCCTCATGGCCTTGTGCATACACCAGCGTTTATGCCCGTGGGAACGCAGGGAACTGTCAAATCAATGCTGCCTGAAGAAATAAAAAAGTGCGGCGCTGAAATTATTTTGGGCAACACTTATCATCTATATTTGCGCCCCGGCCATGAAACGATCAAAAAACTGGGAGGCCTGCACCGATTCATGAATTGGCAGGATCCCATATTGACGGACAGCGGCGGTTTTCAAGTTTACAGTCTCGGGGCTTTGCGCAAAATTATGCCTGATGGCGTTATGTTTCGTTCACACATTGACGGCGCTAAACATTTTTTAACTCCTCAAAAAGCAATCGAAATCCAGGAAGCGCTCGGCGCGGATATCATGATGTGCCTCGATGAGTGCACGCCATACCCCGCCACATTATCTCAGGCAGAAGAATCTCTGAACCTGACTGTAAAATGGGCCCAGTTATGCAAAAAGGCTAAAAAAGATAATGATCAGGCGTTATTCGGCATTATCCAGGGAGGCTCTTATCCGGATTTACGCAGACAGGCGATGGAACAGATCACATCCATTTGTTTTGACGGTTACGCGTTGGGCGGAGTCAGCGTAGGTGAACCTAAAGAAATAATGTATAAAATAACCGATTCCATAACACCTTTACTGCCTCCGGATAAACCGCGTTACCTTATGGGCGTTGGCAAACCGGAAGATATTGTTTTTGGAATTTCCTGCGGAATAGACATGTTTGACTGCGTCATTCCTACCAGATGCGCCCGTCATGGATTATTGTTTACAAATACAGAAAATATTGTTATAAAAAATGCCCGATGGCGCGAAGATAATAATCCGCTTGATGAAATGTGTGATTGTTACACCTGTAAAAATTATTCCCGGGCATATTTAAGACATCTTTATGTTGCCGGTGAGATACTGGCTATGATATTGAATACCATTCATAATGTCCGTTATTATATGCGACTCATGGAGCAAATCAGAACGGCATTAAAAGACGGATGTTTTTTAAAATTTAAAAAAGATTTTTTAAATAAAAAGATGAATTTATAAAAAATTCTGATAAAGAGCAAATTCAATACCATTTCTGAATCAAAGATGATATTGAAGCTCTCAAAGCGCATTATATATTAAGGAAGCAGGCAATCCCGCTAGGGAGTGCATCATAAGGAGAACTTTACATTGCCGGGAATTTTCGCCAATATGGTGAAATATTCTCTTAGAATCGGTATAAGGAGGAAGTTGAATTGATAACATTAGCATATGCTATGGGCGGCGCTCCGGGTGGCACGGCGGCCAGTGATGGAGGAGGAAATTACGGATTTATTATCACCATGGTGATAATTTTTGTGATTTTCTATTTTTTATTGATTCGCCCTCAACAGAAAAAACAAAAGGAAGTTCAGGAATTGTTAAATAATCTCGCCTACGGCGATACGGTCATGACCACGGGCGGTATTCACGGCAAGATAACCGGTTTGGCCGATGCGGTCGTCACGCTGGAAATTGCCGACAAGGTAAGAATAAAAGTCGCGCGAAGCGCCATTGGCGCTGTTCTCCAGAAGTCGGGCTCATCTGCTCCGGCCGCGACAACAAAGCCATAGTATAGAAAGGGGCAACTCATGTTCAAGTCTTTAAAAATCAGGATAGCTATCACCGTTATAGTGTGTCTTACTGCTATGTATTTTTTAATACCAACGTTTATTTCCAATATTCCATCCCCATGGAACCAATACCTGGCGAAAGAAAAAATTCATTTGGGCCTGGATTTGCAGGGAGGTATGCACCTTGTTCTGGAAATTGATACAGATAAAGCTCTGGAAGCCATGATGGAGCGGACATCCAATGATTTAAAAGAATCATTAATGGATAACAAAGTGCGTTTCCGTAATTTGGGAAAAGCCAACGGCGCCTCGATTTCATTGGAATTAACTGATTCTGCCGGGAAAACCGCTCTTGAAAATGTGCTGCGCGACAAGTATCCTGATTTGGAAATAGCAAATCCGGGTGACAGCGGCCAGATTGTCAATATTAAATTTATAGATAAAAGAGCGGTGGAGCTTAAAAAACAAATTGTTGAACATTCTTTGGAAACAATCAGAAACAGAGTTGACCAATTCGGTGTTGCGGAACCGGAAATTATCCCCGAAGGAAACAACCGGATTCTTATTCAACTACCCGGCATCAAAGATTCGGAAAGAGCTAAAAATCAGCTTGGCAAAACAGCTCTTCTGGAATTTAAAATCGTTGATGAAGAGCATTCCCTCGATGAGGCTCTGCACGGCAATGTTCCTGAAGGAGATATTATCGCTTACGGCCTGCGTACCGATAAATCAACCGGAGAGAGAGGTTCCGTTCCCTATCTGTTAAAAAATAAAACTCTCCTCACCGGCGCTTCGCTGGAAACCGCCAAAGTGCAAATTGCCGACCGCTTCGGTGACCCATCCGTCAGTTTGAAGTTTAATTCTCAAGGTTCTGTTGATTTTGAAAGGATTACCGGTGAAAATGTCCGTAAAAAATTGGCGATTGTTTTGGACGGAGCGGTATACTCCGCACCGGTCATAGAGGATAGAATAGCCGGTGGTCAGGCACAGATTACCGGAACTTTTACAATGGATGAAGCAAGTGATCTGGCTAGAGTTTTGCGCGCAGGCGCTCTGCCCGCGCCAGTCAATATTCTGGAAGAAAGAACGGTTGGACCATCACTTGGCAGTGACTCCATAAGACAAGGTATAATAGCCACACTTATCGGCACATTATTTGTCATTATTTTCATGATTCTTTATTACCGGTTTGCAGGCTCCGTCGCCGACCTTGCCCTTATCATCAACATATTCCTGGTGCTCGGCGTCCTGGCTGCGTTCAGGGCAACTCTGACGTTGCCGGGCATTGCCGGCTTGCTGCTCACGGTTGGCGTCGCTGTTGACGCGAACATTCTGATCTTTGAAAGAATAAGGGAAGAGTTGCGAACGGGAAAGACTATCCGGCTATCTCTGGAAACGGGTTACAATCGGGCATTTATAACAATCATTGATACACATATCACCGGTATAGTCGCCGCTATTTTTCTGATCATGTTCGGGACTGGCCCTATAAAGGGATTTGCGGTAACCACGATTATCGGCCTTCTGGCCAGTCTTTTTACAGCTGTTTTTGTCACCAGAGTAATTTTTGATTATGTTGTCTGGAACTTTAATATTAAAAAATTGAGCATTTAAAATTCAAGCGCAGGCAGGAGATATAGTATGAGCATGGAGTTGATAAAACCAGGAATTCACTTAGATTTCGTCGGAAAAATGAAATATGCTATTACTTTTTCGGTTATCTTGGCGGTTATCGCTATCGCCTCCATTATTTTTCACGGCGGCTTGAACCTCGGCATAGACTTCGCCGGCGGTTCCATTATTCAGATTAAATTTCAGAAGGAAGTTTCCGCCGATCAGATTCGGACAGCCTTGAAGTCGACAAAACTGGAAAACAGTACAATCCAGCAGTTCGGTGAAAAAGAATTTCTAATCCGGACGCACGAATCCTTCAGCGACCAAAAGGTATTGGCGGAAAACCTGGAAAATCCACTGACTACTGCTTTTAACAAAGACTATGAAATCCGTCGTGTGGAAGTAGTCGGTTCCAAAGTCGGGATGGATTTCCAGCGTAAGGCGCTTTTTGCCGTTATTCTTTCATGGATTGCCATGCTGATTTATATTACATGGCGTTTCGAGTTCCGTTACGCGCTTGGCGGCATTATCGCTCTGGTTCATGATGTTCTCATTATTATCGGCACTGTTTCCATTTTTAACATTGAATTCACATTATCCATTCTCGCGGCAGTATTTTTCATCATTGGTTTCTCCATCAACGATACCATCGTTGTGCTTGATCGTGTTCGCGAAAATGTCAAGCTTAATCCAAAACAGAAGCTGGGCGACATCATCAACATGAGCGTTAATCAGACACTCAGCAGAACCATCTTGACTTCTCTGACCGTTTTTCTCACGGTTTTGGCGCTGTGGAAGTTTGGTGGCGCGGTCATCCACGATTTTGCTTTTTCATTGCTGGTCGGCGTCGTATTCGGCACCTATTCCTCGGTATTCATTTCCTGTCCGATTGTGTTGCTTTTTGAGAATTTGCAAATTTCTAAAATGAAGAGGAAGAAATAATTTGTCATTTTTCGCCGAGGCGGGATTTACAATTTTCATTTTGATATTGTTCGCGGGCATTTTTTTAAATTTGTATGGTCTGCCCGGAACTGTCGTCATTTTTTTTGACGTTTTGTTTTACTCAATTTTTACAGGCTTTGACCGCGTCGGATTGAAAATTATTTTGTTTCTTCTCATCTGTGCTATAACTGCTGAAACCATTGATTTTTTTATAGTTATAGGTGAAACAGCTCAACCGCTCGTTTCAAAAGAATCTTTTGCAGCCGTTGTATCGGGAGCTTTGATAGGAACTTTTTTGCTTACACCGTTTTTGGGGGGACCGGGCATATGGATAGGATTTTTTTCAGGAGGTTTTGCCGGTATATTGACCATAGAAGTTATCCGGCAATCTAAATTAAAAGCTCCTCATCGAGCGCTTAATCGCGCTATTGTTACTATGGCCGGAAAAAAGATAATTAAAGGATTCATTACGCTTTGCATGATTGCCTTTTCTCTATCCAACATTTATTTTTAGAGGTTTCCAATTAATATGACAGAAGATAACAAACCAAAACAAAAATCGAAGGCTAAAGAATACGTGGAATCAATAATTATTGCTATTTTAATTGCTCTTTTTATTCGCACATTCATAATATGCGCGTATAAAATACCTTCCGAATCAATGGTGCCAACATTGTTGATCGGTGATCATATTTTAGTCAATAAGTTCATTTATGGTGTAAAAATTCCTTTATTAAGAAAAATAATTATTCCCGGAAAAGACCCTAAAAGAAATGACATAGTCGTTTTTATTTTTCCCAAAGACCGGTCCAAAGATTTTATCAAGCGGGTTATCGGCGTCGGCGGCGATAAAATCGAAATAAAAAATAAAAAAATATTCATCAATGACAAACCGTATAATGACACTTTCGGTATTTATTCCGACAATATCATCTACCTGGCGGCCATAGAACCCCGCGACAATTTCGGGCCTGTTACCGTTCCTGAGAATTCCCTTTTCGTCATGGGTGATAACCGCGATAAAAGCCTGGACAGCCGTTTCTGGGGATTTGTAGATTTGAAGGATGTGGAAGGAAAAGCTTTCATCATTTACTGGTCATGGGACTACGACAAACCTATACTTCACGGCCTTCGCTGGGAACGGCTGGGAAACATATTGCATTAAAACGGCATGATAAGCTGACCGTGAGCGCAACTCACGGTCAGCTTATTGGCTTGCAGCTCATCCGCGGCCTATAATTTACAGACAACCATTTGTTGCAAAATATTCTTGACTGACCTTTCTTTTCATGTATAACAAAAACAAATTTTCGCTAGTCATTATTTTTTATGGCGATGGCTAATGGAAAATTTCATTTTCGGAGATAGAAAGATATGGAACCCCCTGGTAGTAGAGGAACGTCTAGCAATTGGTTCCGGCTGAACGTCAAAATAATGCTTATCCCGAAAGTATCATAGACCCACCGCTAAATGGCATTTTCCGGATAGACTAAAAACCGGAAACATTTTGCCGTAAGACAAGCTCTCTTCCGCGAACTCTGTCCAAGCTTTTGCTTTTTGTATCGACAGCGTTCCTCAATTACAGGCCGTGACAGATATTTCTGAGGTACGTTGTTATGTATTGGATAAGCAAAAGTATTCATATGTTGTTTTTGTTGTTATAATGTCGTCGTTAATGGGAATAGGAACTCTTTTCCCTGATCTTTTTAAATGATCTTCACTGTGAGAGCTGGGACTAATGGATATAAATAATAATTCAAAATCATCTAAACCGTCTGGAAACGGTTCCAAATATCGCTTTATCTATTTTTCCGAACTGGTCAAACGACCAATTTGCATTGGAAAGATTAATAACAGAATCGGCAAGCTCACAGATATTGTCTTTTTGATAAAGGACCTCTATCCGGAAGCCGTCGGCATTTATATTGAATATGGTTGGGGTACGCCAACGGCTTTTATTCCCTGGGAAAGAGTCATAAAAATAGAAGATGATGCAATCTTTGTTCAGCCTCCGGAAAATAGCGAAGTTTACCCGCCTTTTGTTGACCAGGCAGGATGGATTCTTCTGGATAAACATTTGATGGGACGCACCATTGTAGACACAGACGATCGCCGTGTCGAAGTTGTCAATGATATTCACTTGATAGAGGTCAGGAATAAATTGTTGCTACTTCATGTTGATATATCCTTTAACGGTTTCTTGCGTAGAATAGGTTTGGGGAAATTACATCTTATAAAAGATGATTTTATATCATGGAAGTACGTCCAACCTTTGTCAGTTGAAGATGCAATTTCGACAGACAAAGTTTCACTTTCCGTTACACGAAAAGATATGGTGGAACTCCCCAGTGAAGATTTGGCAGATATTCTGGAAGAACTACCCGGCGACGAGCAACAGGCGCTTTTTTCTGCGCTGGATTCCGAAAAGGCTGCCGAAACACTGGCGGAAGCTGAACCAAGAGCACAACGTCAGATTATTGCCAATCTGCGCAAGGAGCGGGCTCGTAATATCTTTTCGGAAATGTCAATACCGCAACTTGCCGGGCTATTTGCGGTACTCCCGCATGATAACGTAACTCAGTTCATGCAGCTGCTGGACAAAGATCAATACGAACGTGTACAATCTATCCTTTCCGAGCGAGAAGCAACAGCAAACAGTATTATGTCTCATGATTTCATTACCGTAAAAAAAGAGTTTACCGTTGGCGAGGTTATTGAAAAAATCAGGCATTCCGAATTAGAGCCGCATAACATTTCTTATATCTATGTTGTTAATGAAGACGATCAAACTCTTTCAGGGGTTGTCGATCTGCGGGAAATGCTTCTGACTACAGATGATAAAACAATAGAGGAAATAATGGTATCGCCGGTAATCACAGCAGAAGATGACGATGTCCAGGATGATTTAGCCGAAATTTTTGCCAAGTATCATTACGAAATGATTCCCGTTGTCGATGCCGGAGATCGTCTTCTTGGCGTCATTCATTACAATGATATTATGAAGGGTATTGAAACAAGAGTTAAACTTTAAGGATTTGATCATGTCGCGAATTCAACTAACTAAAACGACAAAAATTGCTATGTATTTCTTGCGATTCTACTTAATATTTTTATTAATATTAATTGTAGTTAAATTTGTAAGGATTTTTACTTAAAGCCGGCTCAATTTATGAGTTATGCTTTTGATCAAAATATTTTGGCGAAAAATCTCTTTCACCTTGACACATAGACATCTTAATTGTATAAGCAATCGAAATCAACCCTTTTAATTTAATCCGGTGAGATTGAAAAAGGAAAAAACAATGAAAGATTATTTTAAATTTTATTTTAGCCTTTTCCCGCCAGGGGAAAGGCTTTTTTTATAACATTGCCGGACTGAGGTTGGCTCATATGTCGAAAAACAAGAATACTAAAATAGTAATGGATAAAGATGGAATCGACCGATGCCTTACCAGAATTGCCTATGAAATTCTGGAGAAAAATAAAGGTATGCAAAACCTCATACTTGTAGGAATCAGAACGGGCGGAGTTTATCTGGCGGAAAGATTGCAGAAAAAAATATCCGATATTGAACGCGATAAAATTCCTCTGGGAATATTAGATGTTACTCTTTACCGTGATGATATTTCCGTATCAAACAAAAAGCCACGCCTTGAGGAAACAAAAATAAATTTTTCCCTGGACGATAAAATAGTTGTCCTGGTTGACGATGTTCTCTTTACAGGGCGAACCATCCGTGCGGCTATGGATGCATTGATTGATTTTGGCCGGCCCAAAATGATTCAGCTCGCCGTTTTAATCGACCGCGGCCACCGCGAACTTCCGATCAGGGCAGACTTTATCGGGAAAAATCTGCCGTCTTCTCTCTGGGAAGCGGTCAGAGTCGACCTTGTGGAAAAGAATGGCGTGGATGAAGTAGTCATAGAAGAAGGAACTTAAATTTAAAACTTTTCAAGGCCTGTTATGAAATTTGAAAAAAAAGACATCTTGGGAATAAAGGATCTTTCGGTTGATGAAATAAATCTAATTCTGGAGACCGCCGAATCTTTTCTGGAAATTTCCACCCGCAAAATAAAGAAAGTGCCGACGTTACGCGGCAAAACAATTATCAATTTATTTTATGAAGCCAGCACCAGAACCAGAACATCTTTTGAAATAGCCGGTAAAAGATTAAGCGCCGATACAATTAATATTTCAGCTTCAACCAGTTCTGTCGTAAAGGGCGAAACTCTTATTGACACAGCCCGCAATCTGGAAGCTATGAATCCCGATGTCATTGTCCTGCGCCACAGCGCCGCCGGCGCTCCGCAATTACTGGCATCGCTGGTTAAGCAATCCATAATCAACGCCGGCGACGGAGCGCATGAACACCCCTCGCAAGCTCTTCTGGACATGATGACCATCAAGGAACATAAGGGTAAAATTTCCGGATTGAAGGTGGCAATCGTCGGCGACATCGAGCACAGCCGTGTTGCCCGTTCCAATATTTACGGTCTGTCCAGTATGGGAGCCCATGTTGTTCTGGCCGGACCGGCTATGATGCTGCCACGGGATATTGAACAAATGGGCGTAAAAGTTTTTAGCAGGATTGAAGACGCCATTGCCGATGCCGACGTTGTAATGATGCTGCGTATCCAG
The DNA here is from genome assembly GCA_049523355.1 of Smithella sp. Lineage (GTDB taxonomy): Bacteria > Desulfobacterota > Syntrophia > Syntrophales > Smithellaceae > Smithella. The sequence goes on from JBEKMY010000049.1 coordinate 19,895, forward strand.
TTGGAGCGGCAGAAGCAAAACATCTTCCCGTCGCTTCGTGAATATGCCCGACACTATTGTCTGAATCGTAAAAACATTAAACTGGCCGCAAAAGATGTTATAGTCATGCATCCGGGGCCTATTAACCGCGGCGTGGAAATATCACCTGATATCGCCGATGATCCTTCCTACTCTGTAATCCTTGATCAGGTCAATAAAGGCGTGGCCGTAAGAATGGCTCTTCTGTACCTGCTCACCGGAGGTAATGAATGAAACTGTTATTAACCGGCGCGAGGATAATAGATCCCGCGCAAAACATGGATTCCCGGATGGATATTTTTCTGGAAGATGGAAAAATTGCCAAAACGGGGGCAGATCTGTCAAAATCGGTAAAATCAAAAAGTTCGGAGGAAATAACAAAGATTATTGATTTGGCCGGAATGATTCTTGTTCCCGGTTTGATCGATATGCACACGCACTTACGCGAACCCGGCTTCGAATACAAAGAAACAATCGCATCAGGCGCTGCCGCCGCCGTTGCCGGCGGTTTCACTTCTATTGCCTGCATGCCTAATTCCAACCCGATTAACGATAACCGCTCGGTTACCGAATTTATCAAAAGAAAAGCGATTGAGGCTACGCTTGCCAACGTTTACCCGATTGGCGCCATCAGCAAAGACTCCGCAGGCGTTTTGCTTACGGAATTCTGGGATCTCAAAGAAGCCGGCATAATCGCTCTTTCCGATGATGGCAAGCCGGTAATGGATGCAGCCCTGATGCGCCGGGCTTTGGAGTATGCCTTCTCATTGCAATTACCGGTTATTTCGCATTGTGAAGATACAAACCTTTCCAGCGGCGGCCAGATAAATGAAGGTTATTATTCCACGATTTTGGGATTGAGCGGCATCCCCGGCATCGCGGAAGAAGTAATGGTAGCGCGTGATATTTTAATCGCCGAATTTACTAAAACCTGTGTTCACATAGCGCATGTCAGCACTGCCGGTTCCGTTGGACTGATTCGTAACGCCAAGAAAAGAGGTCTGAAGGTAACAGCGGAAACCGCGCCCCACTACTTCACGTTAACTGATGAAGCGCTGCAAAGTTACAATACCAATTTCAAGGTAAATCCTCCATTAAGAAGCGAAAAGGATGTCACAGCAATTAAAGAAGGTCTTTCCGATGGAACGATTGATGTCATTGCCTGCGACCATGCTCCCCACGGACGCACTGATAAAGAGGTGGAATTTGAATATGCCGCCAATGGAATCAGCGGTCTGGAAACCTCGCTTTCTTTGAGCCTGAATCTTATCCGCAGCAAAACTCTGAACTGGCCTGAGTTAATCGCTAAGATGAGCGTTAATCCGGCGCGCATACTTAATTTGCCGAAAGGAACGCTTGCGGCTGGCGCGGATGCCGATATCACCGTGATTGATCCGCTGATTAAATGGACTGTTGATGTGCAGGCATTTCGCTCACGCGGGAAAAATTCTCCATTTCATGGACGGGAAATGCAGGGCAAGGCTATCCTTACCATCGTCGGCGGAGAAATAAAATACGATGGTCGTTAGAGAAAGTCACAAAACCACCGGATTCGTTCTGCGCACCTTAAGCTATGGTGAATCGGATTTAATCGTAACATTCTACAGTTCCGGTTTCGGGAAGCTCAAGGGAATCGCCAAAGGCGCCAAAAGAAGCAAGAAAAGATTTGCCAATGTCTTTGAACCTTTTTCCCTGACGGATATTATCTTCACCCGCAAAAGCCGTGACATGCTCGCCCTCATCGAATCCTGCGATATAATTGACCACTATCACAACATCCGTCAGGATATGGAAAAAACTCTTATCGCTTCTTATTTTATCGACCTTACGGATCATTTCAGCCCGGAAGGGAAAAAGAATGAAAAAGTGTTTCAACTCCTGCAGGATTTTCTGCTGATACTGGGCAGTGAAAAGGCATCCGATGCAATCGTGCGCTTTTTTGAAATGCGCCTGCTCAAATTAACCGGATTCGAACCGGCCCTTGACCATTGCATCATTTGTAAAACTCCGGTGACCAATGGCAATTCTTATTACTTTCACGCCGGCGAAGGCGGAATCAAATGCAGCGTTTGCGCCAAGCCACAAAGATATGAACAGCCGATTTCAGCCGGCACCGTGCGCACATTGCTTCTGGGCAAGGATATGGATATTCATAAAATTAAATTAATCGCGCTCACCGATTCCCTGTCCATGGAGTCTCGCAGCATCCTCATCGGTTTCATTGCGCATGTGCTGGGACGTGAAGTAAAATCTCTGAAGGTCATGGAACAGGTCCGCACACTTTGCAAATAATATATATACTACTAAATGATTTCAAGAATAATATTTCTGAAAATCGCAGTTTAAAGAAGAGCAGTGTCAAAAGATCAGCGGCAGTTTCCTCTACTTCTAGCAATTTTTAATATTTCACAGTCTCCCAGTGCGCACGCCTTTTGTGCATCATAACAACCAAGCTCTTTGATGCCCTGATTCAAACAAACAATTCCCCTGTTGCTGTAGGAACTGACATAATCCGGTTTCAGGCGTATGGCTTCATTAAAATCTTCAACAGCGCGTCGATACCAGCCAAAGACACAGTAAGCAATTCCCCTGTTATTGTAGGCTTCGACGTAATCGGGTTCAATGGCGATTGCTTTGTTAAAATTCTCGATGGCTAGCTGGTATTGTTCGAGTCTACCGTAAATAATTCCCCTATTATTGTAGGCTTCAAAATAATCCGGTTTCAGGCAGATAATGATAGCGGTCGGCCATCGCGTATGGTGCTGTCACTGATATTTGAATAATCCCGATAACGGGAGCAATAGTTATCGCATACCACATCCATCCAACAAACAGATATGGCAAACGTTTTGCCATTACAAT
>JBEKMY010000050.1:0-22041 GCA_049523355.1 Smithella sp.
TAAGAACAAAGGAATGTTGCCACGAGCACGCAGGGGAAATTTTTACGATCTGCCCGGCCTCCTGTTGATCACATACAGCTCTTTAACAATATCTATTTTAAAAGGTACATTTTCAGGGGAAATGTTGTATGAATCAGGAAAATAAGAAAAACAACATTACAAAAAGTTATCAATACGCATCGCCCTATATTATCCATTAGGTCGAGCATTATGAAGGTCAGGCGATTACTTTCGTCCTGGCGACTTTGCGCAGGTGTAATTTAAGCGCATTCGCAAAAAAGCGGCCCTTCACGTGCAGAAAGCCATCCTATAGCATCATAAAAACAGGTAAGTAAATTGTTGTTGGATGAAGTGGTCAACGCCCCATGAATTTGAGCCAGGCAAAGGCCTGGCTCTTTGATCCTGACACCTCTTCTCAATCAAAACCATATTCCCGGTTACATGACCGACATGATAATAGTGAGTCGCGTAAGCAATACCGGATGAGATAAAAGTCCCTTGATTTTTATTTTACCGCCCAACAGCAAGCCGAGAACATGTCTACCCGCTTCATCAAAATAATACGGCAGGCCCCAGCGCACACGGAGCATATTTAAATCCATTACTTTATCCGATTGCGTTGTGATTATGACGGCCGCGTCCGGACTGACTCCCTGCTCTATGGTGAGTTTGCCCTGATTGAAATGAAGGCTTATCGCGGTTTCAATATCCTGCAAGTTTATTGCCGCAATGCCGCGCATTTTTTTATAAACAGCGTACTTTGCCTCTGATTTTTCGATATTGCCGGTCAGAAGATCCTGCACAATGAAAGAAAAAGGAACATCTGCCGCATTATTGATTATATTCAATTCCATATATTCTCCATCAAAAGCTACAAAGCTTTGCGGTAAATTTCCAGAACTTCATCCTTATCTGAAACACAGCGAATATTGTTGACAATAGCGCCATCGGCGATGCTTAGGTCAGCCGCTTTGATTATATCTGCTTCCTTTACACCGAATTCAGAAAGCTTCAGCGGATGCCCGATTTTTTTAAGCAAAGCAAATATCTCATTCACCGCCGCTGTTGCCGCCTTTTTCGGTTCATCATCGCGGGTGCTCACGCCCAACGCCTGCGCGATTGTGGCGTAAACATCGATTGCATCCTGATCGCCATCGCTAATATTAAAATCCATACAGTATGGCAGCATGATGCCACAGGAAACACCGTGCGGCACGCGAGCGACAGCGCCGATGGAATGAGCCATTGCGTGCACCAGTCCGACCATTGCGTTACCGAATGACCACCCCGCCATCGTTGCCGCCAGTTGCACCTGCCCGCGGGCGTTTAAATTGCTGCCGTCTTTTATGCACTGCGGGAGGTAAGCGCTCAAAAGCCGGATGGCATGCAGGCCCATGGCATCGGCCATGGGTTCGCGCTGCACGGATGTCATTGCCTCTATAGCATGGGTCATGGCGTCCATGCCTGTGGATGCGGTAAGCAATGGAGGCAGTTTCAACGTTAGTTGCGGATCGAGAATGGCCGCGCGCGGCGCGTTATATGATTCCACAATTAATATTTTCTGCCCTTTATCCTTATCGTAGATTACCGCTACCCAAGTAACCTCGCTTCCCGTTCCGGCCGTTGTCGGGATAACGATATGCGGCGTCTGCAAACGTGTTAAAAGTTGGATGCCTTCATAATTAGCCAGAGACCCGCCTTCAGTGAGTAGTATGCACATGCATTTGGCGGTATCAATCACACTGCCGCCTCCAATGCTGATAACGATATCCGCGCCCTTTTCTCTGGCAAAGGCGGCGCCACGGTTGACAACATCAATGCCTGTATCTTGAGGCACATCGCTGAATACACCAACGCATTTATCGCCCAGGGTTTTCACTATTTTTTCCGAGAGACCCGCTTTGATAATTCCCTGATCGGTAACTACGACAGCTCGTGAGCAACCCAGAGCGCTCATTTCAGATTCCAGTTCCGATGTGGATGAGCCACTGCCGAAAATAATTTTTGTCGGACCAAAGTAAACAAAAGATAAACTGTCATCGTAAGCCATAACGTTCTCCTTATCCTGCCGGATCGCTGTCCACCGGCGGTAGATTCTTTAACTATAAATTCTTAATTGCAGAGACAAAGTTTCAAACTTCGTCGGGAAATATTGTGTTTATTTCCGTCAAAAGATCGACCACTTTGTTGATCGTTTTGACATTGCGCACAACGTAGGTCAGATCACCCTTTAATTTCAGCTTTCCCTGCATCAGCGCTTTGGTGGCGTCAAGTTCTTTTTTGGCGACTTGCTTCCAGCGGGAGTAATCACCGCTCATAATGAATTTAGCCGTTTGCGCTTTGGCAGCGTCACAGATTAAAAATTCAAGCGCATCGCCATGCCAGTAATCCGTAAACATATAAACGGGCTCGGGGACGTTTTTTGAAGGATCGGCATTGACCGTTATGGAAACGCTTCCCTCCCATTCTTTGGCAATTTCTCTGTACTCTTTGGATCCATTAATTATTTTTTTCCACGCATCCATCCATTCCTGAGTAAACGCTTTGTATGATTCTGCCATTTTCCATCCTCCATTATTTTTTATGTAGTTTATTTTGTGATTCTAAAAGGCCAAACTCGACCAGTTTTTTTCCTTAGGAATTCCATCAGCATTTAGACCGTAAACGGCGTACTATTCATCGCGTAATAGTTCCATATCCGGCACTGAACCTGCCCCTGCATCCATTTCTTTTTCGGCAAAACATCATCCGTGCCGGTAATGCCCGGCAAATTATTGATCCCGCACTTCAGCATCCAATCGTGTGCGCCGTATTCAAGAAAATTTTTAAAAGTGAAACGGAAACCCGTAATGGCATTAAAAGCGTCGCGGACTGTTTTCGGCACCATGCTATAAAGAAGAGAGTGGCGGATGGAGAGGCTAAAGTCCTGCATGCAGAGTTTTTCCGCAAGACGGACATCATTGGTTAAGTCAACTTGTAAAAATTTCCCCGCGTAGCCGTTTTGCACGACAGCCCCCATAAGATTGCGTGAAAATATAAATTTATTGTTACTTAACTTGCTTTCAGAACTGGTTGTGTTTATCTATCAGGTATTGAACTAAGGGTCAAGGTAAATTGACGGACATTAAACATGATAATATAGAGGTTGAAAGAAAATGAATCTAAGTTATAACCGTCTCATCCGAAGATAATCCAAACATAAACAAACTTACTATTTTAACCGGTTAATATTGAAGCTCTCCACGGCAAGCCGCGGAGAGGCTTCGATTCTTAAGGAATATTATAATTATATAAACGCTTGCTTATTCCGTAGCACGCTACAGGAATGCGCTCGCTGCCGAATTCAAGATGTTCAAACTGACGGGAAATCGCCCTTATGTTAATTGCGTTTCCTAATCCATGGGCCGCGTGTTCGACTCACGCCAGGGGCACCAGTTAAATCAACAGGAACAGCAACTTAAATAGAATAGTAACGGATTATTAAAATTAAATAATTCAAACCATATTTTATATATTATTCAAATTATCTGAAATTATTAGCAATTAATTGATTTCTTTGATATGCATACTTACGTATCATGATAAAATTGTGGTAATGAGTACATTTTATCCATAAATAAAAGGAACAGGAGAAATAATCGGCATGAAAAAAGATGATTGTATTCTTTTCAGCGGCGGTGCTCAGGGAGCGGAAGCGGAATTTGGCATCAACGCGGAACAAATGGGAATCGAAGAAATTAATTTTACGTTTCCCGGACATATTATAGTCCGAACACAGGGTTTACGTGTTCTTAATCACGAAGAATTAAAAAACGGTGATATCAGCCTGGAATATGTTTCCAAATTAATGAATCGGCGTTACACGGATAACCCGACATTCCGTAAAATCCTGCAAAGTATCTGGTATCAGATCAATAATGGTCAGGAAATATTTGTCATTGGAGAGATATTGGAAGACAAGACCGTTAAAGGAGGTACCGGCTGGGGAGCCGAATTCAGCAAGATATGCAACAAGCCGCTGTATGTATTTGATCAAAAACGCAATTCCTGGTTCATATGGAACCGTCTTGATTGGATAGAATGTAAAAAAGGAAATGAACCGGTAATCAGTCAACCTCATTTCACCGGAACAGGAACACGATTTCTTGAAGAAGGCGGCAAAAAAGCAATTAAGGAATTATTCAAAAGAAGCTTCTAATACTTGCGCACTTATCTGAAGCAAGCAAAATCGATAAAGGAAAGTTCTAAAATCAAAGAGAGTGTAAAACCATGGTAATAGACTGCCATTATCATCTGGATGAACGCATGCTGAAGACTGATGATCTCATTGCCAGAATGGATGAAACTGGCGTGGAGAGGATAGCTCTCATAGCCGGCATGGTCGATCCGCTGCCCGCAACTCCTCCGATTGTTATCAGGATGCTCCAATTTCTTCTTACACACAGCTCCCTCCGATTTATAGGAAAGGCGGCGGCGGCAAATTTTAGAGACGATGGAGCAATTAATATACTTGGCAAGATATATAAAATTTATCCGGATCCTGACAATCAGCCGGTGTTTAACATGATTGAAAAATATCCGGGCAGATTTTATGGATGGGTTTTTGTAAATCCCCGCGGCAAAAATGATCCCTTAAAGGAAATTAATACATGGGCCAAATCACCAGGCTTTATCGGGATCAAGGCGCATCCCTTCTGGCACCGGTATAATCCCTCCGAATTGCTGCCCGTGGCCGAGCAGGCAGTCCGTATTAATAAACCGCTCCTTATTCACTTGGGATTTAATGAGCATGGAGATATTCTGGAACTTATCAATATCTTACCGGATTTAAAGCTCCTTCTCGCGCATGCGGCGTTTCCCTGCTACGCCGATACATGGACAATAATCCGAAAAAAGAAAAATGTTTGTGTTGATCTTTCAGCCGCGGCTTATGTCGGCGAAAAAATTACCAGAGATGTGGTTGATTACCTCGGTGCGGACAGGTGCTTTTACGGCACTGATGGCCCTTTTGGTCCACATGCCGCCGACGGAAAGTTCGACTACGGATATCTTAAAAGAAGACTTGAAAAACTGTTTCCATCGGAGAAAACGAGGAAATCGCTTTTAGGTGAGAACTTCGCGAAATTTGCCGGAATATAACAGCCTAAACGCCGGAGTAAAACTAAAAGTATATCTGGCACCATTTCTAAATTAAAAATGATATCGTGGCAACAAGCCGTATGTGAGCAACACCATAACGGCTTAACTCACCGGCAGGGAAATGAGTTATTTACATATTCCCCCCTTCGGATGTGCACTTCCGGATTTATATACGTTTTCGAAACCGACAACGGCCCGGGCATACGCCGGATTGTGCCGACAACAAAGATAGCATTTTAATTGGAAGCACATTTTTTTTAAGGAAGCGCATAATAAACAGAACATTATCTTGCCGGGAATTTTCGTCAATATGACGAAAACTTACTTTAGGAATGGTAAATATGGAAAACTTACTCTGCCTGGAATGTCCCAACGGATGCAATCTCACGCTAGAGTGGGAAAACGCGGAAAACGTTTTCATCGCCGGGAATAAATGCGCCGGCGGCGTTACCTACGCGGGCCGCGTAATCCACAAAAATAGAAAATCACGCGTTCACGCTAGAGCGGAAACTCCTTTATTCAGCAAAGAAATATTGAAAGCTGTTGCCGGGCTCTGGCAGGTGCAACTTAAAAAATTACATTATAATCTTCCTGTTTCGGGTAGTCCCGAGCGGTCGGTTTTTCGAGTCGTTCTGGAAGATAAAGATGGCATGTTTTTTGTTCTGGAGCAAATACCCGCAAAATCTTTGAAGCTTAAACGACAGATCGCCGCGACTGTTGATTTTTTATCGAAGAAAAATCTCGCGCATATCCAGCCATATTTGGCTGACGGAAAAGGGGAATATGTTATCAAATATAAAAATGATTTATGGCAAATAATGCCTTTTGTGCAAGGCGTTTTGCTCGATCGGCAAAAATACATGTATGAAAAATGGCGCGGTCGCGCGCTGGCCGCCTTTCTCATTGAACTGCGCCGCAAATCGCAAGACCTGCCTTTTTCTGATTTCCGCAAAGTTTTTTCGCTTAAAGATTATATATATAAATTAATCGGAGAAATTAATCTTTATAACAAAAACATCAAAAGTGAAATTAACGATATCTCTTGTTTTCTGGAAAAAGATTTTATGCCTGCCTACGAAAAACTGCCTGTTGCCTTTTGTCATGGTGATTATCATCCAATGAATGTTATCTGGTCTGCCGATGATATTAAATGCGTAATTGACTGGGAATTTTCCGGTGTCAAACGGGAAGTCTACGACATGGCTAATTTGATCGGCTGTGTCGGAGTGGAAGATCCCCAAAGCCTGACCGGCGAGCTTGTGAAAAGTTTTATTTCCGATATAAAGGCGGCCAGGATTCTCTCCAATACAAGCTGGAAGTATCTGGTGGATTTTATCGTGGCGCTTCGCTTTGCCTGGTTGTCAGAATGGCTTCGCCGTAAGGATACAGAAATGATCGGTCTGGAATTGGATTACATGCGGCTGTTAATCGACAATAAAAACAGTTTACAAAAAGCATGGCTGTGATCAAAACCTGTGTTACATTTCATTATTGCTTCAGCATAAGAAATGTTACCGGATTTCCGCCGTGAAATTACCGTGACGCATGCTTCAATAAGTATATGCGTGCTTCGTAATAATAGTCATCGTATAGATTTTAATCTTTTTCCTTCAAATCAGATATATTGGTGAATGGTATTGTTAATTCATAGATACCTCTGGACAGAACAGTCTGAACAGGGAAGGGTGACTTTTCATACACTTTCAACATTGATTTATTGGTTGCCAATACATCGGCAGTAAATCCCTTAACCCCCTCCTCGCGGGCTGTGCGAATCAGCAATTCAAAAAGAAACGAAGCAATTCCTTTGTTATGATACTTTTCATCGACAATAAATGCCGTGTCGGCAAAGCTATCCTGCTTCGTCCTGGCGTAACGCGCCTCGGCAATGATTTTTTCGGTGCCCGAATCCTCGACAATGCCTACAATAGACATGACCAGATTGTAATTCACATTAACATATTCCTGCATTTTTTTATGGGGCATTGTCTTTATGGAAGTGAAGTACCGGGAATAGACCGCCTGATCCGAGAATCGGTAAAATAAAAGGCGCATCATATCTTCATCTGAAGGTTTAATCGGCCGGAAACAAACCTTCAGACCGTCTTTAAATTCATGTGAACAGCATACCTTGGATGGGTAAAGAGATCCTGATTCGGGGAAATAAATCTGGTCGGCGTAAAGCAATTTTTCTTCTTTGGCCTGTCTGACCAATTCCGCCCGATCATCGGGATGCGCGATGTCAATCAGCGCTTGCGCGCGCTCCCTCATTGTTTTTCCCATGAGGTAGGCTACTCCATATTCCGTCACAACCAAATCCATGGATTCACGATTGGTGAACTGAAAAGGCAGGTTGTCAACAGATAATACAATATTCGGCATACTCTTGAGGTTACGGCTGGGAAGTCCAAAAATCGTCCGGCCTTTTTTCGACAGCGCCGCGCCCATAAAAAGTTCCTGCACATTTCCCGGACCGGCAGTGACATTTCCCTTGCCTGTGTGCAGGGCAACATTTCCCGTAAGATCAATTTTTCTTGCTGGAATAATGGCTATCACCTTATCATTACTGCCGATCACCTTCGGATCGGTAATCACATCTTCCGGTTGAAAGTCAACAAGGGGATTTTGATCCAGCCACTGCATTAATTTTTCACTGCCCAGCAGATAAGACGCGGAACTCTTGCCGCGGAAAACACCTTTAAGCCGATTATTTACAGCTCCGCTTTTTACAAGGTCCATCAAAGCGTCGGTAAAAAAAGGAGAATGAATTCCCAAATGTTTTTTTGAGGCCAACTGCACGGCCAGGGCTTCATAGAGAGGCCCAATGCCGAAAGATATACAACTCCCGTCTTCAATTACATTTGCAATGTTCGCGGCTAATCTTAGAAAAACATCCGCCACCGGCCACCGGGGTAGATAAATCGGGGATTCCGTCGATTCGACAAAGTAGTTGAATTCATCCATATGAACCAGGGTGTCACCCATGACCCGGGGAGCATGAGTATTAATTTCACCAACGACGAGATTTGCCGCCTCCATGGCCTGCCTTTCCACATCCACTCCGAGTAAACAGGCATAACCGTTGTCATCCGGCGGTGATATCTGAATGAAGGTGGCGTCAATGTGGATGGCTCCGGATTTGAAGAGACCGGGAATACGCGAAAATCTACTGGGAATAAGGTCTACTCTACCCTCACTGACAGCCTCGGAAGCAATCCAACCGGAAAAAAAAGTTTTTAGCCGGAATTTCCGCGAATATCTTTCATCAATGGGTATCGCATCCCCGATGCTTACAAGTTGAATCAATTCCAGATCCTGCAGATTCGGTTCTTCTGAAGCCATGAGATGTTTAACCAGAGTTCGCGGTTCCGCCATGCCCGTACCAAGAAAAATGGCCATGCCCGGTTCGATTTTAGAAAGAACTTCTTCCGGAGAAACAACTTTATACTTCCACATAAATTTTTACCTTTATTATCTGTATGATTTTATTGTTATAGTTTAACGACGGTGTTCAAAATGTCACAATACCAAGCGCAGTAGTGTTAATTATATGGAGATGACATCCAAGAGTCAAGAAAATAAAGCCACTTTAAAATATAAAACAGCATGTCGATTTTTCTCAGTATGACATTAAGCCCATGATTTTTCTATATAAATCCTTTGGCGATTTCAGCATTGATGCTCTCGTGAAATATTACTTCCAGTTAAAAAATACACTACCAATGTCCCGCCGGGAGATGAGTTATATCTTCAGTGCCTTTTGCGTTACAACCTGACAGAAAGACTTAAATTAGGGCCATCAATCAACAGGATGATAAGCTCAGGATAGAGAGTAAAACGGCGCATTGGTAACTAACTCTGCAAGAGAAACACTTTCCGTAGGTGCCGATGTCTATTATCGGTTTTCCTGACTCAGTGTGACATTTACCTCAAAATCGCGCAAACTTAACGCAGATTGCATCAGGATTAACAGCACATCTGTTGTATCGATTTAAGCTATAGAGCAAACAAATTTTACCGGCATTCAGTGCAAACAGTCAGTTCGCTCATCGGAACTCCGGTTTTCTTGCTGATAAATTTTAATTGATCCACCGGCGCGAAATATTTGCCACATTTATCACAGGTCTGCATCTTGAATGTGCGCCCCCAGATTTTACGTTTGTCTCCTGTCGAAGTCATTTCAATATGTCCGGTGGGACATACATAGACGCACGCGCCGCAGCCGATACAGACGTCAGATTTTTCATTATACGGCGTGCCGACGGTTTTATCGGAACCGCGGGAAAAAAGACCGATGGCGCTCACACCGACAACTTCTTCGCAAACACGCACGCAGGAACGGCACAAAATACATTTGCCTTTATCCGAATCGGCAACAAACCGCGGCTGCACCTCCACGCTCATTTCTTTTGCCATCTTCTGTAAAACTTCGGATTCGGGACAGCGCGCCAGCAATAATTCCATAACCAGCCGGCGGACATTCAGCACCCTCTCACTTTTGGTATCAACAATCAGGCCTTCTTCGGCGGCATAAAGACAGGATGTGACTATTCTGGTTCTGTTTCCTTTTTTAATTTCCACCACGCAAAGTCTGCAGGCGCCGGAACGCGAAACGGCTTCATGTGCGCACAGGGTGGGAATCGCAATGCCCGCGCCGCGTATTGCTTCCAAAAGCATAGTCCCTTTGGGCGCCGATATATTTTTTCCGTCAACAGTCAAATTTACCATCATTTATCCTACCTCTATTTCACATTGATTGCTTCAAATTTGCAGCTTTCGATACACGCGCCGCAGCGGGTGCACTTGTTGTTATCGATTGTATGAGCTTTCTTCTTTTCACCGCTGGTTGCCTGCGTCGGACAAACCTTGATGCACAAACCACATCCTGTGCACTTTTCCGGATCAATGCTGTAGGTAATGAGCGCTTTGCATACTCCCGCCGGACAGCGGTGATCTTTGATGTGCGCTTCATACTCTTCCCGGAAATATTTGATGGTGCTAAGCACCGGATTGGGAGCGCTTCCGCCCAGCGCGCAAAGCGAGCCGTCGGCAATCGCCTGAGACATGTTTTCCAGAAGATTGATGTCACCTTCTGTACCTTTTCCGGCACAAATATCTTCCAGAATATCGCTCATCCGGCGAACACCTTCACGGCAGGGTACGCATTTTCCGCAGGATTCTTCTTTAAGGAAAGCGAGGAAGTATCTCGCCACATCAACCATGCATGATTTGTCGTCCATTACGATCATGCCGCCTGAACCCATCATTGAGCCGACTTCATAAAGTTTATCAAAATCAACCGGTATATCGAGCAGGCTCTCCGGAATGCATCCTCCCGACGGTCCGCCGGTCTGCACGGCTTTGAACTTGCGGCCGTTGGTAATGCCGCCGCCCATGTCGTAGATGATCTCGTATAGCGTAGTGCCCATCGGAACTTCGATAAGGCCTGTGTTCCTGATTTTGCCGACAAGAGAGAATATTTTCGTTCCTTTGGAACCTTCGGTTCCGATGGACGAATACCAGTCGGCGCCCTTATTGATAATCAAAGGAACGTTGGCCCATGTTTCCACGTTGTTGAGCACGGTGGGTTTGTCCCAAAGCCCTTTTTCCACGGCGTGGACATATTTGGCGCGCGGCTCACCGGCGCGGCCTTCTATCGAAGCAAACAAAGCGGAAGATTCACCGCAGACGAAAGCTCCCGCGCCCTTGTTGATGTGAATATCAAATGAAAAATCAGTTCCTAAAATGTTTTTACCCAATAACCCGGCTTCTCTGGCGGCCGCAATTGCTATATTTAAATGCGTTACAGCCAGCGGATATTCGTTTCTAACGTAGATATAACCTTCATTTGCGCCCACGGCGTAACCGCCGATGATCATACCCTCAATAATGCTGTGGGGATTGCCTTCCATAAGGCTTCTGTCCATATACGCGCCGGGATCACCTTCGTCTCCGTTGGCGATGACATATTTAGGTTCACCTGCCGTCTTGCGTACTCCTTCCCACTTGACGGCCGTATGAAAACCTCCGCCGCCGCGACCGCGCAATCCGGCTTTTTTCACTTCATTGATGACGCCTTCAGGTGTCATTTCGGAAAGTACCTTGCCCAGCGCCTGATAGCCGTTGATGACAAGATAATCATCAATTTTTGTCGGATCAATCATGCCGTTAGAACCAAAAACCACACGAAGCTGTTTCTTATAGAAGGGCATGTCTTCTTCCCTGAACATGGTTTTTTTCGTCTCCGGATGGCGGTACAGCAGCCGGCTGATAACTTCCCCTTTGGCCACGGTTTTGGAAACTATTTCCGGAACGTCTGCTACTTTTACCGACTGATAAAAGTATTTATCGGGATGGATGACTACCATAGGTCCCTTTTCACAGAAACCCAAGCATCCAGTGGCAATGACATCCACATTCATGTTCTGCTTTTTGAGTTCAGCCTCGAGTGCCTCTTTAACTTTAAGAGAACCGTAAGCGCGGCAGCCGGTACCGGCGCAAATAGCAACAAACTTTTTATTCGGCCCGTAGTTCAGTTTCAAATCATCCTTAAGCTGTTGGGGTTGGGTATCGGAATTATTTTTCATCACTGCGCCCCCTCTTGTTTGATTTTGTCGATGATTTTATCTACTTTGGCCATGGTTACCTGTCCGTGATATTCAGTATTGATGACGACTACGGGACCCAGCGCGCAGGCGCCCACGCAGTTAACGGTTTCGAGCGAAAACTGACCGTCTGGTGTCATTTCGCCCGGTTTAATACACAAAGAGCGTTCGAACTTGTCCTGAAGGGCGGAAGCACCGCGAACATGACACGCAGTTCCCGTGCAAATTTTAACGATATTTTTGCCGCGCGGTTTTAAACTAAAGGCGGTGTAAAACGTTGCCGCTTCATACACACGGGTGAAAGGAACCTTCATGGCTTGAGCCGCTGCCTTTAAGGCTTCTTTCGGAAGATAATTGAAAGTTTCCTGAATATCCTGCAACACGGCAATCATCGCGCTTCTACCGCCTCCGTGTTTTTTAACTATTTTCTTTGTTGTTGCTGCAATACTGCTCGCTTTCGTCATGCTTTTTTCACCTCGGTATTCTTTTAAACTTCTCTTTTACTCATTGCCTTTTTTGAGAAACTTTGCTTTTTCCGTCAGCTTCTTAAATTCAGCGGTTACTTTCCCCTGAATCACGTCAATTTCTTCCGCGCTCAGGTGGCGGAAACGCCCCTGTCCCTTGAAGTAATCTTTAATGGGTTTGAGTTTTTTCGGCATATCGGGAGAGAGACGATAATACCCGTTTTCTACTTCATACAGAGGAAACACTCCCGTTTCCACGGCCAGACGCCCCATGGAAATCGCCATGTGCGATGGACAGCGCCAACCGGTCGGACACACAGAAAAGCAGTGAATATAAGAAGGCCCCTTGATACTTTTTGCCTTTTCGATCTTGCGGATGAAATCCAGCGGATAGCTGGGGCAGGCGGTAGCTACATAGGGTATCCCATGCGCGACCATTATTTCCGGCAGATTCTTTTTCCATGTCTTTTGGCCGGAACTGACTTTTCCCGCCGGAGCGGTGGTGGTGGATGCGCCCATCGGCGTGCCGCTGGAGCGCTGAATACCTGTGTTCATATAGGCTTCGTTGTCAAAACAGACGTAAATCATATCATGGCCGCGTTCCATCGCTCCGGAAAGAGCCTGGAATCCAATATCCATGGTAGCTCCGTCGCCGCCCATGCCGACGACTTTTATATAGCGGTCGTCAATCTTGCCTTTCTTACGCAGTGCTTTGAGGCCTGCTTCTATGCCGGAAGCGACCGATGCCGCGTTTTCAAAGGCGACGTGAATCCAGGGAACGTTCCAGGCGGTTGTGGGAAACATACTGGAGACGATTTCCATGCAGCCGGTCGCTGAAGCTATCACGGTGTTTTCGCCAAGCGCTTTGCACATCATCCGTACGGCCAACACTTCAGCGCAGCCGGAGCAGGCGCGGTGGCCGGAAGATATTAATTCTTTTTTGTATATCAGACGCGGAGCAAATAAATCAAAATTTTCTACGATACTCATTATTCTCTCACTCCCCAGAATTCATAGGTGTCCACCACTTTATTATCGGTATCCGCCAGAACTCTTTCAAACATGCCTATAAAATCACTTACCGGAACATCGCGCCCGCCTAAACCATAAATATAATCATAAACCGCAGGACGGTGAGTTTCGACATAAAGGGCCGACTTAATTTCCGAAAATACAGGACCGCCGGGACCGCCGAATGAAACGGCACGGTCGGTCACAATCAATTTTTTCACGTTTTTAATTGTGGCTTTGATTTCTTCAAACGGGAAAGGACGCCATAATCTTAATTTTATAAGCCCTGCTTTAACACCTTTGGCGCGAAGCTCATCAATCGCCATTTGCGCCGTCTCGCCCATCGAGCCCATTGTCAGCATCAGTACTTCCGCATCTTCGGCCATGTAAGTTTCCACCGGTTTATAACCGCGGCCAAACATTTTTGCCCACTCGTCCCAAACTTCCAGAATGACTTTTTTAGAATTCTTAAGGGCTTCGTTTTTGGCTTTCATGATTTCCGCGAAATAGTCGGACATGGCAAAAGCGCCCATTGTGACTGGCTTTGCCGGATGAAGCGTTGCGTGCGGAACAAACGGCGGCAGGAATTTGTTTACTTCTTCCTGCGCGGGCATCTCAAAAGATTCCACCATGTGCGTTAACTGAAAACCGTCAATATTAATATTTACGGGCAGCATCACATCTTTATGCTCGGCGATTTTGAAAGCAATGATAGACATGTCAATGGCTTCCTGCGCGTTTTCCACAAAAATGGAAATCCAGCCGGAATCGCGCTGGGGCATAATATCGGAATGATCATTTAAAATATTCAAGGGACCGGAAACCGCCCTGTTGGCTATTGCCATGGTTATCGGCAGACGCATCGCCGAAGCTATAGGCAACAATTCATGCATATACATCAATCCCTGCGAACTGGTCGCGGTATAAGATCGGGCGCCTGCTCCTGACGCGCCGATGACCGCGCTCATGGCCGAATGTTCCGATTCCACCGTCACAAATTCCGCATTAATTTTACCATCTGCCACAAGATCGGAAAGATGTTCGGCAATATGTGACTGGGGGGTAATGGGATAAACGGCCGCCATATCAATATCACACAGACCCACTGCTTCCGCCACGGCAACTGCTACTTCCATTCCAATGCGCTTTGCCATGTTATCCCTCCTCTATCATCGTTATAGCGCGAGGCCAGCATTCATGTGCGCAAATGCCGCAGCCCTTGCAATAATCCATATCCGCCTGAAAAAAACCATCCTCACCCTGCTGAACGCAGCCTTCAGGACAATACACATAACAGATGCCGCATTTAATACATTTCTGATTGTTCCAAACGGGCCTTTGCGACCGCCAACTTCCCGTATGATATTCACTGGCGCTGCCCGGCTCAAAAACAACACAGCCTGTTGGAAGCTCCCTCCATGTTTTCAATGCCATTTGGATATACCCCTTAATTACTTATTTTAATTTCGTCATAAGCCCGTTTCATCGCATTGAGATTCTTCTGAGCGATTCTGCCGAACCGGTGCTCTACTGCTTCTTTCATGGCGTCAAGCTCCATGACTCCTGTTACTTTTAACAGCGCTCCTATCATCGTGGTGTTGGCAATGGGTACGCCCATTTCTTTGCGTGCGATGCCCGTACCGTCAACCGTGGCCACAATACCGCTGAAATTTAAATCCTTGCGTATTTCATCAGGCGATTTAGTTGTGTTGACTATCAATTTGCCGCCCTGCTTCAGACCATCGGTTACATTGACCAGGCCTATCAGACTTGCATCCAGAACCAGCACCACATCGGGCTCATATATTCCCGAACGGACGTTTATTTTTTTATCGTCAATGCGGGTAAAGGCGGCAACAGGTGCTCCTCTTCTTTCCGGACCGAAGCTGGGAAAGCCCTGAGCGTATTTACCGGCGGCGATTGCGGCTACAGCCAGCAATTCCACCGAAGTTACCGCCCCCTGACCGCCACGTCCATGCCATCTAACTTCTATCATTTATTTTAATCTCCTTATTAACATTACAAAAAATGACTACCATCCATAATATAGAAGCAATTTTCAGTCAACAGATTTTCACAAACGCAAAAAATGATTGTTATATCGATGTGATACGCCATCTGAGTTGCTCAGCAATGTACATATCGTTGCCTTGAAAATCGTTAATGATCACTAGCGGAAAATCTATGACCGTCAGTTTTCTAATGGCCTCCGGCCCCAGATCTTCATAGGCAACAAGTTCAACTTTTTTTACGCATCGGGACATCAGAGCTGCAATGCCACCAATCGCGCCGAAATAAACAGCCTTATGCTTTTTGATAGCTTCAATAACTTCGGGCGATCGATTGCCCTTACCGATCATGGCCCGAAGACCTGCTTCAATTAATTTCGGTGTGAAAAAATCCATGCGATAACTGGTTGTCGGGCCGATGGAGCCGATAATTTTTTTTGGCGGAGCTGGTGTCGGAGCCGCGTAAAACAAAACTGTTTGCGACAAATCAATCGGCATTTTCTCGCCTTTGAGAAGAGAATCGTACAAACGCCTGTGGGCAACGTCGCGGGCGGTATAAATCTCGCCGCTCAACAACACCATATCGCCCGCATGAAACGAAGTGATAATCTCTTCTGTTAGTGGTGTTTTAATTTTTCGTGCTGTGCCCATTTAAACTCCTGAATTCCCGCCTTCGTAAAAATGACACTCATTACGTCTTTGTCAAAAGCTCCGGATGTAAGGCGCGCAAAGCCTTGAAAGTGCAGCGTATTTTTCGCGTACGCCGCAACGCCTCAAGGATGAAGCGTAACCCTGGCCTTCGCCGGGGTAAACTCCGCAGATGGACTTTTCACAAAGTCGTTCCTTTTTACAAAATCGTCTCTTTGTGTCTGGCTACATGACATTGAATATTCACCGCGACCGGCAGAGAAGCGATATGACATGGCATCATCTCAACATTTACCGCCAAGGCAGTAACCCTGCCGCCAAGTCCCGCAGGACCAATACCCAAATTGTTAATGCTCTGATAAAGCTCTCTTTCTATTTGCTCCACGCGTTCATCAATTCTGTTGGCTTCGCCCACCGGCCTCAAAAGAGCCTTTTTAGCCATAACGCAAGACTGCTCAAGCGAACCGCCAATACCCACCCCGACAATTACCGGCGGACATGGATTGGCGCCGGCGGCTGCCATCGTATCCATTACGAATTTTTTAATTCCATCAATTCCCGCGGCCGGGGTAAGCATTTTCGCAGCACTTACGTTTTCGCTGCCACCGCCTTTCGGCATGGCAATAATTTTCAAGCGGTCACCGGAAACAATATCAACATGAATGATCGCGGGTAAATTGTCGGTGGTATTTTTTCTGGAAAGCGGATCACAGACTGATTTGCGCAGATAACCTTCATTATAGGCCTGTCTCACGCCTTCCTCAATTGCGGCATGCAATGGCCCGCCTGTTATATGAACATCCTGCCCCAACTCCACAAAAATTACTGCGAGTCCCGTATCCTGACAAATGGGCATTTTTTTACGACAGGCGATATCAGCATTTTCGATTATTTTCTGTAATACCTGTCTGCCGGTTTCCGATTCTTCGCGGGATTGCGCCTGATGCAGGGCTTCAATAACATCTTCACCCAAAACTGTATTGGCTTCGATAAAAAGCTTTCTTACCGCTTTGGTGACACGCTTAACGTTAATCCGCCGCAATTTTGTTTTGGTTTTAATTTCCGCATCCATAAACTTTCCCTTTAGAGAATCTTATGCCGTTTAGTTTTCAAAAGATAACAAGAATTCTTTATCCTTTATTTAATTACACCGCAAAAAGCTCCAGAGGCAAGGCGCGCGAGTTATGAGAAGTGAGGCGTATTTTTCGCATACGCCGCAACGCCTCATAACGAAGCGCAACACAGCATATGGACTTTTCCGGTGTAATCATCACATGCCGCGACGAAATTCCAAGGACTTCGAAATCGTCATCTTATCTATGTATTTCAAATCTCCGCCCATCGGCATACCCATAGCGATGCGCGTCAACTTGATATTTTTTTCTTTGAGCATCCGGGTAAGCAGCAACGCTGTGGTCTCACCCTGAACATTTGTATTTGTGGCTATGATTACTTCCTTAACACTGCCTTCGTTAATTCGCTGGATAAGTTCGCCTAACCGCAGATTATCCGGCCCGATTCCATCCAGGGGCGCCAGAGCACCGTGCAGAACATGATAAGTTCCCCGGAATCCTCCACTTTCTTCAATCGCCGCAAGGGCGTCAGGATCTTCCACAACACAAATCACTTCTTTGTCTCTTGTTGTATCGTGGCAAATGTGACAGGTATCTTCCTCCGTCAGATTTAAGCAAATCCGGCAAAGCTTGATTTTTCTTTTTACTTCAATAATGCTTTCCGCGAGTTTTTTCACATCATCTTCCGTGGAGCGCAAAATATAATTTGCCAGCCTCGCGGCTGTTTTTTCACCAATACCGGGAAGCTTGCCTAATTCAGAAATAAGCTTTTTTATAGGTTGTGCGTATGCTTTCATAAATAAACCTTATTACAAACCGGGGATATTTAATCCTCCGGTAATTTTTGACATTTCCGAGGAAGCCATTTCCTGAGATTTACGTATTCCCTCATTAACCACGGCAACAATCAAATCCTGTAACATTTCTATATCTTCAGGATTCACAACTTCCTTTTCAATTTTCAATGATACAATTTCATATTTTCCATTCACCACAACGCGCACCATACCGCCGCCGGCATCAGCTTCGACGGTTTTCGTCTCCAATTCTTTTTGCAGTTGACCCATGCGCTCCTGCATCTTTTTTGCCTGCTTCATGATGGTATTAAAATTTTGCACTCTTTTATCCTCCTCAAGTTTTCACGAATCGATCTGCTTTTTCAATGCCTCAATTTTTTTCCGTCTGCACTATAATGTCTATTACTTTCGCATCGGAAAGTTCATCCATTACTTTTCTTAAAAGCGGCTGACTCATTGCTTCACGTTTTATATCATTTATAATACTGGCCGGACTGCGTCCGTTATTTCCATTCGCATTGCCATTTTCCGCGCTTAATATTTCAATTTTTATCACCACATTTTTCTGGAAAAATTTTCCGGCCATTTGTTCCAGGTTTTCTTTTTGCTTTGTTTTAATTTCCTCTATAAAAATGTTGCTTTTTGGAAAGCCCATTGTAAGGCAGTCATTTTCATAACTTAAAATCCCGGCGGAATCAATTTTTGCCCCCAGAATAGCGTTTTCTTTTTTGATAAATTTTTTAAAATTGTCGCTCAGCACATTCAAGTCCAGTACATTTTTCGTATCGAAGTGATTATTTCCTTTGTTTGAATCAGCGATAACGCTTGTTTCTATGTGTGCACTTAAAGGTATTTCGTATGAGGATTTATTTTCTGAAACTTGAACCGCGGCATTTAGAGCATCTGCCGACGATCTCTTTAGCAGCTTTTGTTCGATGTTTTCAATAGTCGAAAGAATTTCACCCAAAGGAATTATCGGCTCCAGGTAAGCCATTTTGACAATTATGGTTTCGAGTTTCATACGCGGTTCCTGACTGCGGCGAAAACTTCCCTCTTCCGCAATCAGAATTTCCATATAGCGCTGCAGGGTTTCTCGTGATATTTCCTGTACCTGATTTTTTAGATTTTCAATTTGTTCAGGCGCGATATCAAATGAAGAACTGTCGCCGGCGGCAATTTTAACCAAAAGCAGATTTCTAAAATGTTTCAACAATATTTGATAAAAGTGCTTCATGTCTATTCCGGCTAGATACGCTTCTTCGAGAATAATCAGGCACGCGCCGGCATTCTGCCTGAGGACTGCATCGGATAGACGGAAAAGATATTTCCGGTCTGCCAGTCCTAAACTTTCTTCCACGTCATCATCTTTGATATCCAGTCCGGCATAGGAAATGACCTGATCAAAAACACTTTGCGCATCACGCATGCTTCCGTCGCCCGCTTCAGCAATCCAGGAAAGAGCTATAGGGCTGATTTTAATTCCTTCCTTGGCGGCAACAAGTCCCAGATTCACGATTATTTCTTTGAGAGATATTCTGCGAAAATCGTAGCACTGGCAGCGTGAAAGAATAGTGGCGGGAATTTTATGACTTTCGGTTGTGGCAAAAATAAAAATCACATGCGCAGGCGGTTCTTCCAAAGTTTTCAAAAGAGCGTTGAAAGCCGGATCGGTCAGCATATGCACTTCATCAATAATATAAATTTTGTATTTGGACGATGCCGGAGCAAATTTCACATTTTCCCGCAAATCCCGGATTTCATCAATGCCGCGGTTTGAAGCGCCGTCTATTTCCCGCACATCCAGCGAGGAACCATTGGTTATCCCTATGCAATTTGAGCAGATATTACAGGGAGTGGCCGTTGGTCCTTTTTCACAATTGAGCGCTTTGGCCAGAATTCTGGCAACAGAAGTTTTCCCGACACCGCGCGGACCGCTGAAAAGAAAAGCGTGCGCTACACGACCCTGACCAATGGAATTGCGCAGAGTTTTGACAACCGGCTCCTGACCGGCAACTTCTTCAAAAGACTGCGGTCTGAATTTTCGGGCTATTACTTGATATTCCAATTGAACTCCTGATGCCGCTTTTGCCTTCTGCGGCTAACTTTGTTGGCTTCGGTCTCGGCGTCCTCAACGTATTATTAAATACGCCTGCGGCGCCTCGTCCTAGACGCCTCGTTATCTTTTGAAATCAAAAGGGCAGATATAACTGGTGACCGGGTTTACCGCAACACATGGCGGACATTGCTGCCGCTGCTTCCTTCCGGACCTGACGGGGTTCACAAGCCTCCGTTGCGCGGGACCCGGCCACACTATTTAAAATAATCTTCATCATGACTTTTAATAGATAAATGAACAGGAATCAACTCAAATTTTTTGCATGACGTTTTGACAAACGATGTTATTGTTTTCACAGAAGATTACTGATTATAGAGGTTGTCTTAACTGTTTTTTTTCGTTTTGAAGTTTAACGAGATGGATTTCACGCAATGAACAAACGTGTTTACGCTCGCCGCCGAATTCGAACGCATGTCGCCTGTTTGGTTTAAAAAGGAAAATGGCGGAGAGAGCGGGATTTGAACCCGCGGTACACCTTTGTGGGCATACACACGATTTCCAGTCGTGCTCCTTCGGCCGCTCGGACATCTCTCCGTAAAAAACTTATTCTCTTGTCAGCAAACGAACAATACCATGTTCTAAAATCATGGATTCCCACCTTCCTTTGTAACCTGAAGGTCATCCACGATGGGAATGACAGCTATTAATTTACAGCCGAAATATATTATGGCGAGAGGGGGATTCCAATAAATTGCATAACAAGCTTTAATTACTACATTTCTTTATAGCGTAGTTTTCAGCATGCCCCCAAAAACACCCCCAAATAATTTTACCTCTGCCAGTCAAATGTTTTTTTTGGCTGCTCTTTCTATCAAATAAAAATTTGTAATTCAAGGTTTATCATCACAGGCAATGACTTTTTTATCAATGATCGCCGTTGATGATTCTAAGAAAGGCTAAATTCAAATTCATCCGTTCTTAAATTGGAATTAATTCTAACAGTGAGTATTTTTTATCTGCCGCTTTCTTATCTATTCTCGTCATTAACTCCCCAATCATTTTAGCACCAATAATCTCTCTCATGTTTAAACCCCATATGAATATGTTTTTATTGTAAAATTACCCTATTTTTTGCCTGCTGCTTTAAATGGTTATTAAATAATTATTAAAACTTAATATTTAATAATATCATGTATTTAATCAATTTTTGCTCTTAACTTGCTGTTTATTCAGCTCTAAAAACCTCTTTTTCATGTAAACATTGTATATACTTATTTTCATTGCGAAATTTACATATTTTTTATTCGCTGTGTAAACAAATTGTCAACGCTTAATATTTAATCATATTAGATACTAATGATCGTTTTTTGTACCGCTTGTAAACTTTATGCAGAATTTTTCTGCGTAGGGTCTCCCGTAGCAAACCCGTCTACCCTTCCATTAAGCACTGCACATCAAATTGTGATAAATCCTACCGGAGAATAATTCCTCTCTGCTCGGCAAACTTTAAAATCCTGCTCGTAAAAACAGCACCGAGACTTTTCTTAATATGGCCCGAATCTCGTATCTCCTTGACTTCGGAAATGGCCTGATAAATATCTTCGTCCGGCATCAGATCGGCGACTCTTTGATAAAAATTTTTGCTCTTGTCATCCTGGCAGATATCGAGAATATCTTCAGTCAGGCAATCGATTCTGAACTGTTCTTTTTTCAATTTTTGCTTTTTGGAATGAATATTAAATTTATTGACAACCGGTGAGCCGGCACGGTGAAAAACTATTAATTCAGCTTGCCTGTCGGCAGATAAAATAAAATTATAATCACTCAACAACTGGAAACCATTTTTAATCAAATTATCACAAGTTTGCCTGATCGTTTCTTTAATATGTTTTCTCTTTTTAGCGATTATTAGTATTTGTCTGGCAAATTCACTGAGATTTCTTCGATGGATTGACTGGGTACGAAATACTTTGGATAAATAAAGGGCAAAGCGCTGTCCCATGGGCGTTAAGGAATGGAAAAAATCACTATTGAAATCTACAGTCAAAAGACTATTTTTTTGTAACCGATCTCTTTAAACGTTTTTTACACGTTTATTTAATTAACGTTTACCGGAGCAATAACTTTTCTATTTCATCCATTTACAAATGGTTTAGCCGGTGAAATGTCGATACCTGGCCGGTATAATGTCGATAGCCAGCCGGTGTAATGTCGATAATCGGCCGGTAAAATGTCGATG
>JBEKMY010000051.1:0-21220 GCA_049523355.1 Smithella sp.
AATTCTCTCTTGAGAAAAAGAAGGAATTGAGAGAATGGGACAAAAATCACATAGGGAAGCAACTGGTCATAGGCAGAGATTATTATGACATTAGTTTTTCTTTCTTATCTGATAGTTTTATAATTTCTGCATCACCTAATCATTTGCATAGTCTATTCGGTGTAATTCAATGGGATTGCATGCAGTTACTCCAAATGCACGGACTCTTAACTCGTGGAGGTATCACCATGGGAGAGTTCACTCATGATATGTCAAATGACATCGTAATTGGAATACCGCTTAACGAAGCTGTTGCGATTGAGCGGTCAACAAAAATGCCTCGTATCGTGGTGGAGAGTGAAGTGGTGAAATTAGCCAAACAATCTTTAAACTGTGAGCAGTTCATATATTATGATGGTGAATGCAGCGTTTTGAATATTACCAATAGGTCAACCACTGAGGTTTGGCTGAGGGAATCCAAGGAACAAATTGATACTGCGCTAAACTCTGATCTCAGCGCCTACAAAAAATGCAAATGGAAATATATCTCCGAACATTTGCCTCGAATGAACACAACCGCAAAGTCTAAGCCCGTCTAATTAGCGCAAGGCATGATTTTAAATATGTCTAACTACCTTTACATCCTTAATTCTGAAAAATGCCCACCACTGAACATTGATAAGATGAAGCAATTTACCCCTCGTGCATTGACCGGGAAAGAGATTTCGGTTTACTGAAATGAAGGGGAGTGGTTCTGGTTTACCCCCTCCCCTCTACTCATTTTTTGGTCAACATTTGGTCAACACTTTCCCCAATATACCCCCCTGTTTCCCCCTATTTCGGCCCCGTATCCTTAATCAAGAATTTTGTCATTTTCCTTGAAATATCATATTGTTCTCATTATACTTGCATTTACCTGAATGTCCTTAATTATGGTTTCAGGGTCTAGTGGGTGTACGCCTGTGCTGGTTCAAATCCAGTCTTCGGCACCATTTTTTTGCCCGCGTTAACTTCCCAATAATAATAAACATGTTATATGTCAGCACAAGCTTTTTGCTTGACGCTTAAGAGTAATTTCTTTATCGTGTCAGCAAATAAATTTAAAAATGGGCAAAGAGTGATGATTGAAAATATGGTCAACAATTTATCTTTATACCTGCAAGGCTCGGTGTTTTTAGCGTTATTGACCGCGTATCTAGGCGGGCTCATAATAAGTTTTACTCCCTGCACCTACCCTTTGATTCCGGTAACTGTTGGAATTATTGGCGCGCAGGGGTCATCATCCAAGCTTCGCGGATTTTTTCTTTCACTTTTTTATGTTGCCGGAATCGCATTAACCTATTCCATTTTGGGCGGAGCGGCAGCATTATCTGGCAGGATTTTCGGGCAGATGCAAACGACGCCCTGGACATACTTCATTATGGCTAACTTATGTCTTGTCATGGGATTGTCCATGTTTGATGTTTTCAATATTTCCCTGCCTGTTCCGCATAAGTTAGTAAAACGGACCGGTAACAGTAATAAAAAAGGATTTTTGGACAGCTTTTTAATTGGCGCCGTATCCGGCGTTGTTATTGGCCCCTGTACCGCCCCCGCCCTGGCAGTTTTACTGGGTTATGTGGCGGTAAAGACAAATCTTTTACTGGGCATGAGTCTGCTTTTTGTTTTCGCCCTCGGGATGGGAACATTGCTGATTATCGTCGGCACATTTACAGGAGTTATTGCCGCTTTGCCCAAATCGGGAACATGGATGCTAAAAATAAAGTTTATTTCCGGGATGATATTAATTGGCGCGGCGGAATATTTCCTGTATATTACGGGTACCTTATCAATATAAAAAATGAGGTTATGATGAATAAAAAAGGTTTTTTATTTTCGATTATCTTACTTATCTGTATTCTTATTGCCCTGTCATTTGGACAATCCGAATCCCATGATTCCTTTAGACACGAAAGGATTGCAGCGCCTGATTTTTCGTTAAAGGATTTGCAGGGAAAAACATTTAAACTGAGCAGGCAACGGGGGAATCCGGTGGTAATTTTTTTCGGCGCTACCTGGTGTCCCGCCTGTCGGGCTGAAATGCCAAACTACAAAGCTCTTTATGAAAAATACGCCCGGCGCGGACTGAAATTTATTTATATAGACATAAACGAATCAACCGAAAGAGTGGCGCGTTTTGCTAAAACAAATTCATTCCCTTATCTGGTTCTGGTGGATTCGGACGGAAGTGTCGCCAGCGATTACAATCTCATCGGAGTACCGACGTTATTTCTCATTGACAAGGAAGGAAATATCATCAGTATAGGCCATCAGGTATCAGATTTATCGATTGATGCGCTTTCCCCCGCTAAAAGATAACATAAATTGTAAATCGGATTTGATTAAAAAATCAGACTCTTTAAATCATGATGAGGGAAAAATAATGGCAGAAAACAACTGGCTGCGGAATTTGACAAAATCAGCTAATGACCGTTGGATCGGCGGTGTCTGCGGTGGCCTGGGTGAACATTCTCCGCTGCCTTCCTGGTCATGGCGCCTTTTATTCACGATTCTCTTCATTTTTTACGGCACAGGATTATTGATATACATTTTACTTTGGATTTTTGTTCCGGCTGAATCAAAAACAGGAGATTAGTAATGAGATTAAAAAACGATATTTATATTTACGAATGGACAAATGCCTTCGATAATAACTGCAACAGCTACTTTATCGGCGGCAAGGTACAGGCATTAATTGATCCGGGCCTGACCGGCTATGTGCCCAATTTACTCAACCAGATGTCCGCCGACGGCATCCGGGAGGAGGATATTCGTTATGTTATTAACACGCACTCGCATCCCGACCACTTTCAAGGATCCGAGGTGTTTGATAAGGCGACAGTCAAAATTGGCCTGCATAAAAAAGAAATCGAATTTTTAAAAGGAGATGGCGGCGAGCTATATGGCCTTTTCGGAATTAACGTTCCAAGGATGCAGGTAAATTTCCCGATGGACGAAGGTGATGTAATTTTAGGGGACCAGACATTTAAAATACTTCTTGCTCCCGGCCATTCCCCCGGCTCGATTGGCCTTTACTGGCCCCAGCAAAAAGCTTTATTTTGCGGCGATGTAATTTTCGATCAAAGTGTCGGACGAACCGACTTTCCCGGTGGCAACGGCGCTCTTTTGAAGAAAAGCATCATTTCTTTTTCTGAACTTGATCTGGAGTGGCTTCTCCCCGGACATATGGGTATCGTATCCGGCAAGGGCAACATTCAGGACAATTTTAATATAATCATTCAGAGCATATTCCCTTATATTTAACATCTGTTTTACGGAGAACAAGCATCTATGACCAATGAAGGAAACAAAGTAATTTACTCAATGATCGGAGTAAGTAAAATTTATGAAAAAAAGCCTGTGCTCAAAGACATTTATCTGTCTTATTTTTACGGAGCCAAAATCGGCGTTATCGGTTTAAACGGTTCGGGCAAAAGTTCTCTTCTGAAGATTCTTTCCGGCGCGGATACAGATTATCTGGGTAAGACGATTCTATCGGCAGGCTACACAGTAGGCTATCTGGAGCAGGAACCGCGTTTGGACGAAGCAAAAACCGTGCGGCAAATAGTGGAACAGGGTGTGCAAAGCACAATGGACTTGATTCATGAATATAATGAAATAAATGAGAAGTTTGCAGAACCGATGTCTGATGACGAAATGGCAAAACTGTGCCAAAGGCAGGGCGCGGTACAGGAAAAACTTGACGCCCTTGACGCCTGGGATATAGATTCCCGTCTGGAAATGGCTATGGATGCTCTGCGCTGCCCGCCCGGTGACACGCAGGTGAAAGTCTTATCCGGCGGAGAGAAACGTCGCGTCGCTCTTTGCCGCCTGCTTTTGCAAAAACCGGACATACTGCTTCTGGATGAACCGACCAACCATCTTGATGCTGAATCAGTCGCCTGGCTGGAACATCATCTGCAAAAATATGAAGGTACCATCATTGCCGTTACTCATGACCGTTATTTCCTCGATAACGTTGCCGGCTGGATTCTGGAACTCGATCGAGGTCAGGGAATTCCCTGGCAGGGAAATTATTCTTCCTGGCTGGAGCAAAAGCAAAATCGCCTGAAGAATGAAGAAAAATCCGAAGGGGCAAGAATTAAAACTCTGGAACGCGAGCTGGAATGGATTCGTATGTCACCGAAAGGCAGGCATGCCAAATCCAAAGCGCGCATTAGCGCTTACGAGGAATTGCTGGGCAAAAATCTCGAAAGAGAATCAGGCACACAGGAAATCTTCATCGCGCCGGGACCCCGTCTGGGCGATCTGGTGATTGAAGCCAAAGACGTGAATAAAGGTTATGGCGATAAACTGCTGGTGGATGGCATGATTTTTTCGCTGCCGCCCGGCGGCATTGTCGGCGTGATCGGTCCCAATGGCGCGGGCAAAACCACCCTGTTCAGGATGATTACAGGTCAGGAAACACCGGATTCCGGAGACATTCGCATTGGTGAAACCGTGAAACTGGCCTATGTTGACCAGAGCCGCGACGCTCTTGATCCCAACAAAAATATATGGGAAATGATTTCCGATGGTCAGGATATTATTGCCATCGGGAACCGGCAGATAAATTCCCGCGCTTATGTATCACGTTTTAATTTTTCCGGCACCGATCAGCAAAAGAAAGTCGGCGCGCTTTCGGGTGGCGAACGTAACCGCGTGCATCTGGCGCGCATGCTCAAGGAAGGCGGCAATGTGCTCCTGCTCGATGAACCCACCAACGATCTGGATGTCAACACATTGCGCGCGCTGGAAGATTCACTGGAGAACTTTGCCGGTTGTGTGGTTGTTATCAGTCACGACCGCTGGTTTCTGGATAGAATTTGCACACATATTCTGGCATTTGAAGGAGAAAGCAAGGTGCTTTTCTTCGACGGCAATTATTCCGAATATGAGGAAGATCGAAATCGAAGACTAGGCGCCGCCGCCAGCCAGCCCTATCGCATCAAATACCGCCAACTGACCAGACGATAAGAATCGCGTCCTCCCAACATTACGGAAATATCGGCTAAATAGTGAAAATGGAGGCGGCAGTTGCAGAGGTATGAGAAGGGGTAGGTGATACTATAGAGTATCCCCCACAACTGCCATTCTTAAGATTAGGCGTCATCTCTTGTATTCAAGAATGTAATTCTACTCTTTCTTAAAAAGGTCGGCGGCAGCTTTGTTTCATCAAACATCATTTCCACCTTTAGCAGTAAACTTCATTCAAATATTTTGGTTGTGTCTTTTACTATTTTCAAACCAATCCTTCCAGTACACGTAAAAACCAGTCCAACAATCAGTTGGATGATGTGAAATCAATATTAGCAGCGTCTTCGCTCGTTATAGTAAACTCAGAATATTCAGGATTAAAAGTATACCCTGACAGCGAAGGCGTCACTATATAGGTAGTACCGCCTATAACATTCGCAAAAGAATATGTTCCGTCTGAGCCGGTCATTACAGTTCCTGTTGCTCCACTGCTTAAAGTAAGCTTGACACCTGATTGAACAGCCCCGGTTACCGTTCCTGAAATACTGTAAGTATCTGCGCCTTCCGTAGATGTCGCCACAAAGTTAGTATCGGTAATACTTGCCCCATCAATGATAACTACTACACTGACCGGGTTGAATGTATAATTCGAAAGCGACGGGGTCAGCGTATAAGTGCCATTGGCCAAGCCGCTTAAGCTGAAATCTCCGTTTGAAGCAGTCGTTGTAGAAGATGTTGACGAACCTGTCATATTAATTGTTACATTGTCAAGATCACTTCCGGTACCATATACAGTTACCGTCCCCGAAATAGTGTATGTAACCGTATCATCTTTGCTGGTGCAACCACTGACCATCAAAAACATCATGATCAGAAAATATAACAAAAATTGAGTCAAATATTTCTCTTGGTTCATCATTACTTATTGCCTCCTTATCTTTTCATTACGAAGACCATACTATGTTATTTTGAGTCAACAATAGCAGGGAAACATGGAAGAAATATGGAAGAAATAAGGAAATATAAAACAACCTGTTTTATATTTCCAATGATCGCAAAGACAGCAAGCATATAATAACAAATGAATTTTTATTAGTTTATGATCTTTCGGGACAGAATCAACTAAACCGATGATTTGCCCCGTCAACCCCTATGCGCCACAGCAAATATTCAACGGAATTAAAAAATTATCTTAATTCTTTGTCTTCGTTACAACCTGTTAGGCTATTTTTTTTACCATCCTTCCAGACTTTTATTCATGACGCAGCGCCTCGATCGGATCAAGACGCGCTGCTTTCATTGCCGGGAAATAACCAAAAATTACTCCCACCGCAGCGGAGAACAGAAACGCAACAAGTACAATGCCTGCGTTGAAGACGAAGGGAACCCCCAAGATGTTGGCCAACCAGACGGAAGCGGTAAGGGCTAGGACAATTCCGATTAAACCGCCGAAAGAAGAAAGCACTACTGCCTCTACTAGAAATTGCATAAGCACCTCGCGTTCAAAAGCGCCGATGGCGAGTCGTATGCCTATTTCACGAGTGCGTTCGGTTACCGATACCAGCATAATATTCATAATACCGATCCCGCCCACCAGAAGACTCACCGCAGCCACAGCCGAAAGCAACGCGGTCATCATTTGCGTGGTGCCGGTGAGCATAGAGGCGATTTCCTTCATATCCATCACGTTGAAGTTATCATCATCGCTCGGAGATAGATGACGACGCACGCGCAGCAATTGTTCTATGTTTTTCTGGACTTTTTCCGTCGAGACGTCGTCCTGGACGGAAATCTGTATCATACCGACATCCTGATTGCCGGCAATACGCCGCTGAAATGTGGAAAGAGGGATGATCACGATATCGTCCTGATCCGTTCCCATGGTGCTCTGTCCTTTTCCCTTCAGGATGCCGATAATCTCGCAGGAAACTTTTTCCAGGCGGATATTTTCTCCCAGGGCATCCTGTCCGCCGAACAGCTTCTTAACCACCGTGTCTCCCACAATACAGACCGCCGCGCCGCTGCGCACCTCACTTTCCGTGAATCGCCGGCCTGACTTAATTGATCTGTTCGTCACCATGATATAAGAACTATCGGTCCCGGTGACCTGCGTTGACCAGTTCTGATTGCTGAATATGGCCTTAACGGATTGGGACGAGACCGGCGCCACAGCCTTAATCGAGTTGACTTCTTTAGCAATAGCTTCCGTGTCGGATTGTTTAAAAGGAATATTACCGGTGGACTGGCCAGGTCCCAAACGTTTTCCGGGAGTGACCATGAGAAGGTTGCTCCCCATGCTGGCAATCTGCTGTCCGACCTGCAAGGTAGCGCCACTGCCGATAGTCACCATGATAATAACAGCGGCAACACCGATAACTATTCCAAGGATTGTCAGAATCGAGCGCATCACATTGCGCCTGAGTTCGCGCATAGCCAGAAGAAGTGTGTTCCAGAACATTACATTTCCCTCCCGTTGTGTTTATCCGATTCAACAAGACCGTCTAAAAAGTGAACAACGCGTTTTGCGTAAGTGGCCATATCCGGTTCGTGAGTAACCATGACGATGGTAACTCCCTGGTCGCGATTCAATCCGGTAAGCAGGTTCATTATTTCACGGCTGCGGGCAGTATCCAGATTTCCCGTAGGTTCATCCGCAAACAGTACTTCCGGTCCGGTTACAATGGCGCGTGCAATGGCAACGCGCTGCTGCTGTCCTCCGGAAAGCTCGCCCGGTGTATGATCTTCCCATCCGTTCAAACCCACTGTCCCAAGCGCCTGCATGGCCTGTTCCCGTCGCTTGCGGGCGGGAATGCCCCGATAAATCAAAGGAAGCTCCACATTTTCCAGCGCGGAAGTGCGGTTTAATAAATTGAATCCCTGAAAGACAAACCCCAGATAGAACCGGCGCAACCCTGTACGCTGATAACGGGTCAGCTTATCGACTTCAATGTTCCTGAACATATACGTCCCCGCTGTTGACGTATCCAGACAGCCAAGAATGTTCATACAGGTTGATTTACCCGAACCGCTTGGTCCCATTACAGCCAGGAAATCACCTTCATTAATACGCAGATCAATACCCCGCAACGCGTGCATGGCCGCCTGACCGGCGCCATAAACTTTTGCTATGCCGCGTAACTCGATTAATGGCTGGTTTTCTGTTTCGCTGCGGGCTGTCATAATTACTTCACCGCCGTGATGGTATCAACCACAACTGCTTCTCCCTGCTGAATATCCCCGGAAAGGACTTCAGTCATCCCGCCATTTGCCGACCCGATAATGATCGAAACATCGGAAAGTTTTTCGTTCTTTAAAATCCATACATTCTGCCGTTTCTTATTACCACTCTCACCCTGCTGTCTGTTTCCCGATCCGGGCGGATGCGGAAGTATTGAACTAACCAGGCCGCCGGAAGACTTCTTTTCTTCCTGAAGAGACGGCGTAAATCTAAGCGCCGCGCTGGGTATCAGAAGGGCGTTTTCGATTTTCTTAACAACAATGTCCGCGGTAGCGGTCATACCCGGCCGTAAAAGCAAATCCGAATTATCCACTTTTAATACTGTTTCGTATGTCACAACTCCTGATGTTGTAGTTGATCCGTAATTGGCGCGAACAATCCGGGCATCGAAGGCCCGATTCGGATAAGCGGCAACGGAGAAGGTCGCGTTCTGGCCTTCCTTTATATTACTTACATCGGCTTCATCGACATTGACGTGAAGTTCCATTTTCGTCAAATCCGACGCCAGAGTAAACAATGTCGGCGCCGTCATGGCCGCGGCAACTGTTTGTCCCGGTTCCACGTCACGAGTAAGGACAACACCATTGATAGGTGAACGGATGACGGATTTGGAAAGGTCTGTCTCATAGGTGGCAAGAGTGGCTTTTGCCTGCGAAACGGACGCTCTGGCGCTGGCGTCGTCAGCAATTGCGCGCTCCAGTGTCGCTTCCTGAGCATCTATATCTGTTTGAGAAGGAACCTTATTATTGCTTAATGCCCTTACCCGTTGATACTGTGCAAGTTTACTGCGAGCCTCCTTGATAGTTGCCTGAGTTTCCAGAACTTTCGCTTGTGCTGCCTCCAAGGATGCTCTATATTGTATCACTTGTGCCTCCAGTTTCGTGGTATCGAGCCTCGCCAGGATTTGACCGACTTTTACTTTGCTGTTGTAATCAACCTCAACCGTTTTGATTGTGCCGGAAAGTTCGCTGCCCACAGCAACCTCGTTGTTGGTCGGCTTCAACGTACCTGTGGCAGTGACAATGACTGTCAGATTGCCGCGTTTCACTTCCTCGGTTTTGTATTGTACGGCGTTTGATGAATGGGATCCTCTCCAGAAGACAGCAACAATTATGATGACAGATGCTAAAACAGCCGCAATAATCCACATTTTTGGAATCTTTTGCTTTGCCCGTAAATTGTCAACTTCCAGAACTTTGGCAATGTCAGTTTCTTTATCTTGTTTCGCGTTCATATCTCTTCCTGTTAAAAATATTATCCTGATGTTAATTTTTATTTTCAGAGGATGTCCATCCTCCGCCCAGAGCTTTGTAAAGGCTTATCAGGTTTGTAGTAACCGTCCCCTCGCTTGTTGCCAACTCATCTTCATATGACAAAAGCGAACGCTGGGCATCCAGTACATCACTGAAATCGGAAAGACCTGACTGGTATTTGTTCTTCGCCAGCTCTGCCGCTTGTTTCGCTGCCGCAGCCGCATCAATCAGCGCCTGCCTTCTGTATTGTTCCTGAACATATGCGAAAAGGGCATTCTCCACATCCTTTAACGCACCGAGAATGGTGGTTTTGTATGCGATCAGATACTGTTCCTGCAAAGCGGATTGTATTTCTATGTTTTGAAGGGTATATCCGCCGGAAAAAATGGGTATGGTGATGCTTGGACCGAAACTGTAGTTTCGGCTGCCCGATGAAAGCAAATTTCCCGTCGAAATGCTTTCCAGTCCGATCGAACCGCTCAAAGTGAATTTGGGATACAGATCCGCCGTTGCCACGCCGATTTGTGCAGTCTGTGAAGCCAACTCGCGTTCCGCCTTCCTTATATCGGGACGGCGCCGTAAGATATCGGCGGGTACTCCTGCCGCAATATTCATCGGTGCAACCGGTATGGATTCCTGCTTCATAAGCTCTTTGTGAACCTTGCCCGGTTGTTCTCCCAGAAGAATCGCAATGCTATTCATAGCTTCTTCAAGTCCGGTGCGCAAAGTCGGTATATTGGAACGTGTATTTTCAAGGTTATAACGAGCCTGTTGAACGGCCAACTCATCACTCAATCCCGCTTGATTTAGCCACACGGTCAACTGATATGTTTCTTCCTGAGTCTTCAGGTTGTCCTGTGCTATGGCAATCCGGGCCTGATAAGTTCGCACATCAACGTAGTTTTTAGCCACTTCGGCAACAAGCGAAACAAGAACATCGCGCATGTTTTCCTGACTTGCTTCAAGGGTTGCCCCTGCCGCCTCTACCGAACGGCGCACCCCGCCAAAAATATCGAGTTCCCAGGATGCATCAAAACCGAGGTTATAAAGATCGCTGGTCATAACGCCGGCTATAACATTGGAATCAACGATGGTCGTACCTCCCGCATTTTCGCTGCCTCTGCTCCTGGTGTCACTGCCCGAGGCCTCAAGGGTCGGGAAAAAACTTGCCTTGGCCAATCCCCTGCGGGCGCGGGCTTCGCGAATACTTGCCTGAGCTTTCTTCAGATCGAGATTTCCTTTCTGGGCACGATCAATTAAACTCGAAAGCATCGGATCGCCGAGAGCGCTCCACCAGTTCGCTAAATTTTCGGCACCCGTTTCTTTTACGCCGGAATCATTTTTGATCTGCGTGTTCCAGTTTTTATATACGGCTGTGTCGGGACGGACATAGTTGGGACCAACTGCCGGGCAGCCGGAAACAACTATGATGAAAAGCGCTAATACTATGGGTAATGCCCATTGAACAAATTTATTTCTATGTAGAGACATTGATTTACCTTTTTTATCATTTTGATTCCGCGTTCTTGCGAATAGCTTTCATTCCAGCCAGTGAAAATCTTAAAACATGTTCTGCATTTGCGTTAATATCTTTGATTCTCTGCGGCTCTGTTTGCGCTTTGTCTTTATCCTGCGACCTTTTACGCACAATCATCGGATTGACACACTGGCTGATAATGCTCGTTTCACAGAACTGTACGTCCTGCTCCGAAACATGCGGTCCCAGGAATTCACGAACAATACCCTCTGTTTTCTTTTGAAGGGGATGAATTTCCGGCCTCATGACTTCCTCAAGCAGTCCCGTGGGATTAGCAAATTCCCTCTGCACAAACCAGAATTCCTTATTATTTTTATGAGCTAATCTTTCAATTGTTGCTTTTACATGCGCCCGAAAGCATTCGGGCTAAACAAAGGCGGCAGTTACGGAAGCATTTAATTTCATTAATGAGGGGTAAATGAAATTATTTGAGGATTTCCGTAACTGCCGGTTTTTTAAAGATTACCCATTATCGTTGAAGTTTCATTCATGAAATGAATTTAATTCTTTTCCCTCGGCAGACGGCGGAGGCATGTTTGTCTCATCACGAGTCATTTCTCCCCTAAAGGGTGGCCTCATCGGGGGGCTCATTAGTCTCACTTTTTTCAATATTTCACGCTGTTCAGGCGTCAATTTCGCCTTCATGTTTTCCATTGACTTGATAATTATTAATTGCGTTTCGGTTTTAATAGCCGCGATCTCTTTAAGTTTCGTCTCGACCGATTTCAGATCGACAGAGTCTTTATCAAGAAGTTCCCGAAGTTCGATTTCAGCGATCTGTTCATCAGCGCTCTTTCTGATTACGTCTTTTGCAGCAGTGTTTTCAATTTCCTTTAATGCTTCTTTTTGCTTTTCACTAAGTTTAAGATTCTGCAGATGAAGCCAATGGAGATTCATTAACTCCGGCATTCCTTTGATTTGCCCTATACCGCATGGCATCATGGGCGGCATCATCGGCAACATCATTGGGAAATATCCTTCTTTCTGAAAACCTTTTTCCGTCTTATCCATTGAAGCCATGGGTTCCGCATAAGAAAACTGCGATGCAATAAACAACATTAGAAAACTTAAAACGAAACAACTTGATATTTTTTTCATGACGCTATCCTTTCTTTCATAGAATAAATTATTTTTGAAATCTATTAATCAGTCTGCCGTCCACTTTTAGTGTCATCGGTATACTCTCTTAGTGGTTGCGCTCCCCATAACCGCTGTTGTTTTTCAACTTGGTTGCAAACACCCTTTAAGGATACCCTCGCACAAGTTATTTGTTATTCCTGCGTGTCCGTAATATGGAATCATATTTTTTCTCTAAATACAGACAAATAAAAAAACACATCATTAAAATTACAATCGTTGTCAGCCGGTATGTGTCAGTAAAATTATCAACAAAGTTACAAAACAATTTCATTCCTCGATTACCTCTTTTGCCGCGTAATCTATCCTGCACTCCCCGCCGTTGTAACGGCCTGCAACAATGTGTTTGCATATAGAAGTACACACACTTTTCTGATAATTAACACATGGCTCCATTTCCTCAATTGTCCTGGCCGTACATCGCTTGTTCTCACAAAGATCAGGTTTATATTGTAACAGTTTCATTGCAGGCACATGACATACAAAACAAACAATGATTATCTATCAAATTCTTGTTCATGACTTTCTTACATAACATTTGATAATTTTATTTTCCCATCCGCTAATCTGTTTGCTTTACACTTTTAGTCTCATAATACTTATCACTCGGTTGTGGCGCTCCCGATGGCGGCATAGCCACCATCACATCGTCAATCTGTCTGCAGATACCTTTGAGAGTATCCCCGCGCGAAGTTGTAAATTGCACGAATGTTCCTTCACTCTTTCCTTTACAGGCCGCAATTGCTTCCGGTGGGGGTTTCATGCTTCCTTGCGGTTCCGGCGGGCTATTCATTTCTTCTGCCTGTGCCGCCCAAACACTGCCAATCATCAAAAAAAAGATTAGCATTATTCTGATAATAAATTTGTTCATGCTGTCACCTTTCTTTATTTTTCATTGCGGTGCTCATATAGCCGCCAGTCCTTTTATGGAAGGTATCTTAGCAGGCAAATATGGCATAAATATGGAGGAAATAAGGAAATTTTAAATAATTAATTTTATGTTCCAAATGATCATGAACACGTTAAGTAGCTAATAACAATTCAATATTTAATTCCGACAGCAGAAATTTCTTTCAATCAACTCCTGCCGGTTGTCTTTTTTAACCTTGACGCTCAAACACTATATTAATAAACTGGCATTAGAGGTGTAATGAGACAATGAAGATGGGAATTACTTACCGCCTGTTTTTATTAATTCTGTGCGCTACCGGCTTGGCAATTCTTTTCCTTATATTGATCATGTGGTGGAGTATTAACCGGGGATTTTCTCAATATCTTGGAACCTTAGAGCAAAAAATATTAGTACAGGTTGCGGACGATATGGGAAAGAAGTATGAGCAATATGGAAATTGGGATTTTCTTAAATATACGACTCCACGCTGGACCCCGGATGATATAATGCCATCTTCTGAACCCCCAATGGGTCGTCCGCCGTTGTTTGATCAGGATAAAAATGGACATGATCACAAACCGCCGATGAATCCGCAATTTGCCGGAAACCGTCTTCCTGATCCTCCTAACCCTTTAGTCATCTTAAATATTGATAAAAAACCGGTTTATGGTTCTTATCCACCGAATGGGGAGATAAATTTACATCCGATTATTGTACGCGGCAGCACGAAAGGCTATGTGGGCATTTTATCACCAAAGCATTTCCCTCGTCCCTTGCAGGGCAGGTTCCTCAGTCAGCAAAAACTTGCGCTTGTCCTGGGAGCCGGCGGTGTGGTTTTGATTGTTATTATTATTTCATTTCCGCTTGCGCGGCGAATGGTCAAACCGATTCGGGCGATGGCTGCGGCCACTCATGACATTGCCTCTGGAAAATATACTACGCGCATTTCCTTCTCATCCACGGATGAACTGGGTCAACTGGCGCGTGATTTTAACGCCATGGCGTTGACATTGGAAAAGCATGAAAAAGAACGGCGTCAATGGGTTGCCGATATTTCTCACGAACTGCGCACTCCTATTGCTGTGCTTCAGGGTGAAATCGAGGCTCTTCTGGACGGTATCCATAACAATACTCCGGAAACGATTCGCTCACTTCATGCGGAAACGCTGCGCTTGAAGCGTCTGGTAGAAGATCTCTATCAGATTTCTTTATCCGATCTTGGCACATTGACCTATAGGAAGGAGAATCTTGATCTGGTTGAAACGCTCAGAGATTCTATACAATCTTACCGCGCGGAGTTTGACCGTCAAAATATTGCTCTTAAGGAAAATATTTCCGGCAACATAAAGGCCATTGTTTTTGCCGATAAAGAAAGACTGGGGCAGCTTTTTGCGAACTTACTGGAAAATTCTCTGAGATACACCGATGCAGGAGGAACGCTTGAAATAGGAGCAAAAATCAACGGTGATTTTATCATGATTGAATTTCAGGATTCAAAGCCCGGAGTTTCTATGGAAGACATGGAAAGGTTATTTGAACGATTCTATCGTGTGGAAGGATCACGCAACAGAAGTTCAGGCGGCGCCGGTCTCGGGTTGACCATCAGTAAAAATATTGTTGACGCACATGAGGGAATTATATCCGCACACCCATCCTTGTTGGGCGGATTACTGATCCGGATTGGCATTCCGATTTTCGAGGGACGCCAATGACAGAAAAAATACTCATTGTGGAAGACGAACCTAAACTTGCGGCCCTGCTGGCTGATTATCTAAAAGCGTCCTGTTTTGAAGTTTCTACTCTATTCGAGGGAACGCAGGTTGAAGCCTGGGTGAGGGGAAATAAACCCAATCTTATCATTCTGGACATTATGCTGCCTGGACGTGACGGCATGGAAATCTGCAAGGCTATCCGGACTTTTTCCCGCATACCAATCATTATAGTGACAGCAAGAATTGAGGAGATTGATCGTTTACTGGGGCTCGAACTTGGCGCGGACGACTATATCTGCAAACCTTTCAGCCCGCGCGAAGTCGTTGCCCGGGTCAAGGCCGTTCTGCGGCGAACACGCGATGGGCAGACCATTCAGGCACAGGGTCTTGTTCTTGATGACCACACTTACAAGGCTACTCTTAATAACCGGGATTTGCAATTGACTGCCGTGGAATTCAAGCTATTGAAACTCCTCATTGATCATCCCTGTCGTATTTTCAGTCGTCAGCAAATTATGGAAAAAATTTATCATGAGGAACGTTTTGTGAGCGATCGCACCGTAGATAGTCACATAAAAAAATTACGTAGAAAAATCGAGACAATTGATCCTCAAACAAATCTGATTCAATCCGTCTACAGTGTTGGATATAAGTTTGATCCTTACCCATAAAAACAACTGAACTTCACGGAATTTTAATTTTCCTCTTTTCCGGTGCGGGATGCTGACGATATAGAATGGCGATGTTTCCGATGATGCCTACTATCTCGCTTTTTGTGGCTTGAGCGATTTCTTCGGATATTCCTTTTTTAGCTTCCTTGAATTCGCCAAATTTTACTTTGATAAGTTCATGATCTTTCAGGGCGAGATCGACCGATCCGATGAGCTGTTGGGTTACGCCTTTTGCACCTATAATTACAAGCGGTTTTAAATGATGTGCCTGCGAGCGCAAATATTTTTTTTGTGAACCTTTAAGTTTGTCCATAAAATTTCCTTTTGATGGGAAACCATTATCACAAATGTACTAAACAATAAACATTTATCAAAGTGTTTTTTAAGCTTTACAAAACATCTTTATCTTGATTAGAATAGCACAAGAATAAAAAATACAATCTGGTTTGAAATATTTTTAGGAGCATTGCATGCATGAATTACCGGTAATCCAGAGTATTCTTGATGTCGTCCTCAATCATGCCCGCATGAATCAAGTCAGCAAAGTGCACAGCATAGCACTCGCCATTGGTGAATTGAGCGATCTGCAAGACGAGTGGCTCCAGCGATATTTCGATTATATCAGCAAAGGCACCCTGGCCGAAGGCGCTCGTTTGGTGATTGAGCGTACACCGGTGGTGCTTAAATGCGCAAGCTGCGCGAAAGAAATACCGGTGAAAGCCGGTGAAATGAAGGACATAGTCTGCCCTGAATGCGGGAATAAGGAATTAACGCTTATCTCCGGCAGGGAATATTTTATTAAAAGCATGGAGGCTCAGTGATGGATGAAGTTCGGCTGATAGAAATCAAAGAGGATATTCTGGCGGACAACAAGGACATGGCTGCAAAAATCAGGGAGCAGTTGAAAAACAGCCATACATATCTGCTCAACCTCATGGCATCGCCGGGCGCGGGTAAAACCAGCCTGATTATGAAAACAATCGAACAATTGAGAGGGCATTACCGGATCGGGGTAATCGAGGCTGATATCGATTCGATGGTAGATGCCGAAAAAGTTGCGGCTATGGGCGTGAAAGCAGTGCAACTGCGAACCGGCGGATTTTGCCACCTTGATGCCGCCATGGTGTCTACCGGATTGGCAGCTTTCGATTTAAACGCCTTCGATCTCATTATCATCGAAAATGTGGGCAACCTGGTGTGCCCGGCTGAGTTCGATACCGGCGCGATTCATAACGCCATGATCCTAAGTGTGCCCGAGGGTGACGACAAACCTCTGAAATACCCTCTTATGTTCAGCGTGAGTAATGTGCTCGTGGTCAATAAGATCGATTACATGGGACTCTCCGACTTCAATATGGCAGTGCTCAAGGAACGCGTCAAGCGGATCAACCCTGCCGTGGCCATCTTTGAAGTTTCCTCCAAAACCGGTGAAGGCATTAAGGCATGGGCAGATTGGCTAGAGGCTCAAGTTTCAGCCTTTCTCAAATAAACAGCTTTCTCTGTGTTTAAGGTAATCAAACCTCATATCCTATAATATGAACAGCATAGTATATTTCTCCAGAATGTTTTTCTTATCATGGACAAAGGTGATGTAGCGATTTCGGCATGAGAATCAGGCCTTTTTTTCATTGCGGTCCAATATTTCCTCAAACCTTATTTTAAACTTTACAAAATGCCTTTATCCTGATTAAAATAAAAATATATCATCTAAGGGGGCGTTTCACGTGAGCAAAGCAAAATTGCCGGAATATGATTACGATACAATTATTATCGGTGGCGGGCCGGCAGGTTATACCGCCGGAATTTATGCTGCCAGAAGCGGATTAAAAACATTGCTCATGGAAGGAGCTGCAACGGTAAGTCAAATAACCATTACCGATCTCATCGAAAATTATCCGGGAATTCCCGAAGGCATTAACGGATATGATCTGATGCAAATCTTTAAAAAACAGGCGCTTAATTTCGGGTTGGAAATAATAACCCGGGATGTCTCGGCAATTAAAAAAAACGAGGAGTACCCTGTTATCTGGAATGTTACCACGGAAGATAAATCCTACAGAACCTTAAGCATAATTGCAGCGACAGGGGCTCAGTGGAGCAAGCTGGGCGTTCCCGGCGAAGATGAATTTGCAGGAAGAGGGGTTTCCTATTGCGCCACCTGTGATGGACCGTTCTACAGAAACAAAGACGTTGTTGTCGTGGGCGGCGGGGATACGGCTATTCAGGAAGCTCTCTTTCTGACTCATTTCGCCGGAAAAGTTACCGTAATCCATCGCCGCGACCGGTTGCGTGCCGCAGCAATTCTACAGAAAAGAGCGTTCGAGGAAAAGAAAATTGAATTTGTCTTGAGAGCGAACCTGACGGAAATTTCCGGCCTGGATTTTGTCACCGGCGTAAAGGTGGCCGATGTTCAATCCGGAGCAATTAAAGAAATCGCCGCAGAAGGCGTCTTTATCTTTGTCGGCAGAATTCCCCACACCGGCATTTTTCGGGATGTCTTAAAATTGGACGCGGGCGGCTACATTATAACGGACGATAATATGCGCACTTCTTCCGCGGGAATATTTGCCGCAGGCGATTGCCGGGCTAAACAGTTCCGGCAGGTAATAACAGCCGCAGGCGACGGAGCCAACGCCACATACAGCACCGAGCTTTATGTCGATGAACTTAAAGGCCAAACCTACTAAACTTTAAAACCGGAGAAAATTAAATTATGGAATCTCTTATAAATACATGGCAGCAATTACCATCACACATAAGCCCCACCCTTTTCAGCATTGGTTCATTTCAATTACGCTATTACAGCCTGATGTATCTTGTCGCTTTTGCCATCGTTTATTTTTTAACACTCTACCGGGTAAAAAATGAAAATTATGAATACACAGGGGAAACTGTGCAGGATTATCTTGTCTGGGCGATGCTCGGTTTGATCTGCGGCGGACGATTCGGCTATGCCTTGTTTTATAATTTCAATTATTATTTCCAGCATCCGCTGGAAATAATTTTGCCTTTCGATTTTTCCAACGGGTTTAAATTTGTCGGACTCAGCGGCATGTCTTATCACGGAGGCCTTATCGGCGTCCTTATAGTAACTCTTCTATTTTGCCGCAAGCACAAGATTAATTTCTGGAATTTTGTTGATTTGTTCACTCCGGCAATCCCGCTTGGCTATATTTTCGGCCGAATCGGCAATTTTATGAATGGAGAGCTATACGGCCGCGCAACTGCAATGCCCTGGGGAATGTATTTTCCGCTTGATTTGACACATAGTCTGCGCCATCCTTCTCAGCTTTACGAAGCCGTCTTCGAAGGAGTTGTTTTGTTCACACTGTTATGGCTCATTAGAAAAAAGAAATTTTTTGATGGATTTTTAATCGGAATTTATATTTGCGGCTACGGTTTTGTGCGTTTCTTTATTGAATTTTTCCGCGAGCCTGACTATCAACTTGGTTTCGTTCTAAGTTTTATGAGCATGGGGCAGGTTCTTTGCGCGTTGATGATGATGGCGGGTATCACAATTTTGATCTGGCGTAAGCAAGTTTCAGTTTCACCGAAATAATAAAGGAATTTGTAAAATGATTCTGTGGTGGACATTTTTCGGTGTCTTTATATTATCTATGCTAACGCTGGATCTTGGTGTTTTCAGCCGCAGGGCGCACGTAGTAAAAATTAAGGAATCCCTCCGTTGGACGTTATTTTGGATAGCGCTGGCTTTGGTTTTTTGTGCCGGTATTGATTTATTTTATAGCCAAAACCATAAGAAAGCCTTGGAATTCCTGACTGGTTATCTGATTGAATACTCCCTGAGCATCGATAATCTTTTCGTCTTCCTGCTCTTCTTCCGTTACTTTTCGGTACCGGTCGAATACGAGCAGAAAGTTTTAATCTGGGGAATAATGATCGCTTTAATTATGCGCTGCATTTTCATTTTTGCCGGCATCGCGCTGATTAACGAATTCCACTGGATAATATATATTCTTGGAATCTTTTTGATTTTTACCGCTATCGGGCTTGCCCGGGGTAAGGAGCAGGAAGTTCATCCAGAAAAAAACATCATGGTCAAACTGCTGCGCACATTTATGCCGGTTAGTCGTGAATATTCAGGAAACAAGTTTTTTACCATCATCAAAAACAAACGTTACGCCACGCCGCTCATCGTTGTTATTTTAGCCCTGGGAACAACAGATGTTTTTTTCGCCATTGATTCCATCCCCGCGGTTCTAGCCGTTACAACGGATCCTTTTATCGTTTTTACTTCCAACGTCTTTGCGGTTTTAGGTCTGCGTTCTCTTTTCTTTGCCATTTCCGGCTTGATGAAATTATTTTATTTTCTGCATTATGGCCTGGCAATAATTCTTGGTTTTGT
The DNA here is from genome assembly GCA_049523355.1 of Smithella sp. Lineage (GTDB taxonomy): Bacteria > Desulfobacterota > Syntrophia > Syntrophales > Smithellaceae > Smithella. The sequence goes on from JBEKMY010000051.1 coordinate 19,802, forward strand.
GGGAATCAAAATGCTGATTACCGATTTTTATAAAATAAATATCGTTTCTTCGCTGACTTTTATAGCTTCCGTCATAACACTATCCGTTATTGTGTCGCTGATCTGGCCGAAAAAGCAGCAAACTATCACTCAAGAAAAATAATCAGGATTTTATAATGGCCGAATTTTTAAATATCTCACAAACTCAGTTAAAAAGATGGGCAAGACTTGCCGATGCTAAAGCAAGAAAGGACGAAGGGATATTTTTGGCCGAAGGCGTCAAGGTAGTCGAAGAACTGTTGGTAAGCGGCTGGCAAATTGAAGCATTGCTCCTTATGCCAGAAAAAGTAAAATACTGGGAGAAACTTGGGCTTTCCGACGCCAAAGAAATTCCAGCCTATCAACTTACACGTAACCAATGGCAAAAAATAGGACAGGATAGAGAACCTGAAGGAATCATGGCTGTGGTGCGAATAAAACAACCACAAAACATATCTTCTTTGTGCGCAAATGCTTTCGGCAACATTTTGATTTTGCATGAAATCAACAACCCCCGCAACCTCGGAGCGCTCATGCGCAGCGCGCGATGGTTTGGTTTTGCCGGAATAATTGTAAGCTTTAATTCGGTGGATTATAGCAATCCGAAAGCAGTGCGAGCCTCTATGGGAAGCCTTTTTCATTTGACAATTATTCCTGAAATTGATCTATCAGTGGCATTGCCGGAAATTAAAAAAAGCTTTTTTCTCATCGGTTCTGATGTCCACGATGGTTTATTGCCTCATCCGGTTCAAAAAAAGGCCGCCCTGCTTTTGGGCAATGAAAGTCATGGCCTGCCGGAGGCTATTTTAAGAATTACTGATGAAAAATGGAGTATACCCGGAAGCGGCAAAGCTGATTCCCTGAGTTTGCCGCAGGCGGCGGCGATAATGATGTATGAATGTGTCGGCAACGACTTTGGAAAAAATGCATAGGCTGCGTTGTGCGGCATCTCTTTTCTGCTTTTGCCGGGACAAGCTTGTTGCGATGTTGACTAAATAGTAAACCTCGCTTCTCGGATTTTGCGCGCCTTGCCTCTGCAACTTTTTGCAAGGTCGTTAGAATAATTGGTGATTCTATGAAATCTTACATCCAAATATCCACAACGACCGAAACTAAAGAAGAGGCGCAAAAAATTGCTCAATATCTGGTGGAGCAAAAGCTTGCCGCCTGTGTGCAGATTAACGGCCCTATTGAAAGCACGTATCGCTGGAGGGGCAATGTTGAAACCGCCAATGAGTGGCTGTGCCTGATTAAAACACGGGAAGCTTTATTTAATAAGGCCCAGGCCGCGATAAAAAAACTGCATTCCTACGAAACGCCGGAAATAATTGCGGTTCCGATTGTTAAGGGCAGCAAAGAATATTTGAACTGGCTGGACGACGAAACAGAAAATAAATCTTA
>JBEKMY010000052.1:0-20990 GCA_049523355.1 Smithella sp.
GCGCTCAGTCTCGTTAAAGGCCATTCCCTTGTTCAAGACGGGGTCGCAAAGCAATGCTTTTCCTTTGATAATTTTTATTGAGCGGTCTTTAATTATCCGGTTTGACATGATTTTTCTCCTAAACTGATTTTTGATTAACATTTGTTTCTGCGAAGTTGAAGTATAAGAAGAAGAGCCTTGTGTCAATAAAATAATGATACGAATTCACTTTTAGGTTACCATATAAAAATATCAATGACTGATTAAATATTTTACGGTCAATATTTCCTTGACATATAAAACTGAAAGCTCTTATACTCCCCCGCAATAGACGAGGTTTAAAATATTCTAATAAAATTTAAAAAAACGGAGGCAATTATTATGGCAGAAAAAAAAGGATTGAGTAAACCGGTTAAATTGAAAGCCGATCTGGCGGAGTTGCTGGGCGCTAAAGCGCTTCCCCGCACAGAGATAACCAAAAAACTGTGGGATTACATCAAGGCCAACAAGTTGCAAACGAAGACAGTCAATGGAAAACCGGAAAATGCCGGAAAGAACATTGTTGTTGATGCCAAATTAATCAAGATAATTAACAACACTAAAGTTAAGACCTCGAGCGGTAAAGTTGTTGATTTTACAAAATTGAAAGAAGGCCAGACAATTGATATGATGCAGATTGCCTCTGTTGTTAGTGCTAATATCGAGTAAGTTAAAAACATACTATCGTTTTTTCCCCAGACAGGCAGGTTTAACATCCTGCCTGTCTTTTCTGTACCTTTTCAGATGGATTCGTTAAGATTAATTTCTTCAGCATCCGATCTTCAACATCAAATAAAAATTAAATTTTGTTCGGAATGGAACATTCATCATATTATTGATTTTGTAACAAATGCCGTATATGATTATCATGATAAATCGAATTTGGCTGACGAAATTCCGAAATTTGGAAAACATAAAACATGGACACAAAAAAAGCTATATTATGGCCTGTGATAATATCAGTTTTAATTCATGTATCACTGCTCGCGGCTACAAGGATGATTGATTTGCGCGATAACATTAAGCCAGTGGAAACAATTTCAGTAAGCATTAAAGAACCTGAATTTGAAGTGGAAAAAACGCCGGCGTCTAAAAATGAAAATAAAGCAAAGGAAAAAATAAAATCGACTCAGGCCCCAAAAGAGAAAGGGGTTGACATCAACAATGATGATTGGCGCGAGGATACAATTTATTTAGACAGTAAAGATGTCAAATATGTTACGTATTTAGCCAATATCAAAAAAAAGCTCTCACAAGCTTGGAACAATCCCGATTGGAAATATCCCCAAAATTCTTACGAAAAAAATGAAGAAGGAACTGTTGTTGTAAAAATGTCCATTGACGCCGATGGCCGTCTCGCCAGTGCATCCATTGTGGCTTCGTCGGGGTATGCTGATCTTGATAACGACGCGTTAAATGTTGTCCAAGCCACTGGATCGTTTGAACCATTGCCTGAATATTATGACCTATCGCGTTTGAATGTAATCACATATTTTATCTACAATATTACGGATTAGGTTTTTTTGTTTTGTATGAATTTATGCGCAAACAATTAACAAGCTCTAATAATGCTTTGATAATATCGTTAACTGTTTTTCTGGTGTTATTTTATGTTAGCATATCCTGCGCCCGCACGGTAACTGATGAAATAGGCCGCAGTGTAACTATATCTACAGCGCCACGAAGGATTGTTTCTCTCGCCCCCGGTATCACGGAAACACTCTATGAGCTTGGCCTGGATGACAATATTGTGGGAGTAACCAGTTATTGCAACTGGCCGCCGCGAGCGCGCCAAAAGCCGCGAATAGGCGGTTTTATCAATCCGTCCATAGAAAAAATTGTTTCTCTAAAACCTGATTTAATTATCGCCACCGCCGACGGCAACAGAAAAGACACCGTGAATCAACTGGAAAGAATAGGTTTGGCCGTATATGTGACAAATCCTTCTGATACGGATAGAATTCTTAAAAGCATCCTGCATATTGGCGAGATTACAGATAAAATTAATGTTGCCGGAAAGCTGGTGGAAAAACTCCAGAAAAGATTGGACAATATTGCCGCACAAACACAAAACAAAAAAAAACCGAGAGTTTTTTTTCAGATTGGTCTGGAACCGGTGATTACAGTCGGCAGGGGGACGTTAATCAGTGAAGCAATAGGCCGGGCCGGCGGTATTAATATCGCCGGCAATGATGCTGCCCGTTATCCCCGCTACAGCGCGGAAGGTATCATGGCGGGATCGCCTGACATAATTCTTTTTGCGCCCATGTCCAATGATAAAGAATTCGCGGCAGTAAAAAGTTATTGGCAAAAATTGGCACAGATACCGGCGATAAAAAATAATAAAATTTATCTTATAGATACTGACCTGATCAGCCGGGCATCTCCGCGCATTTTTGATGCCATCGAAACAATGGCGTTGATATTTCATCCGGAAATAAAAATTAAATAATACCAACCCGCTTACAAATGAGGTTTTATTTCATCAATGCTTGCATTGGCCTGGCGCAGTAAATCAAGAACTTCGGCCTGCCGCGCCGCGGGCAGAGATTGAATCTTTCCCATTTGATTATTGATGTTATCAATTTTCGCTTTCAGATCAGCAAGCAATGGAGACAAAATAATCGGCTGTTGTATAACCTGTGATTGTTTTAATTGTTCTATTTGGGCGCCGGCTTTAATTTTGATCTCTTCGAGATATTCCGGAATCGTCACATCAAAGCCCAATTTTTGTTTGATTAAGGATGCCAGTTGCTCTTGCGCGGCAAATTCACCGTGTATTAAAAAAACCGGCATTTTTTTATTATGAAAATTCCCCAGCCAATCCAAAAGCTGACTTTGTCCGGCGTGAGCGGAAAAACCGTTAATGGTCCATATTTTGGCTTTTATAGCGATGTCTTCACTAAAAATACGGATTGTTTTCGCGCCATCTACTATCCTGCGGCCGGGTGTGCCTTCCGCCTGAAAACCGACAAAAACAATACTCGCTCCCGAACGCCACAAATTATGCTTCAAATGATGTTTGATTCTTCCGGCATTGGCCATGCCGCTTGCGGAAATGACAATTGCCGGACCTTTCATTTCATTAATTTTCATGGAATCTGCGGTTGTCGAGGAAAACTTAAGCTGCGGCAAATCCAGAGGATCTTCGCCGTTTTTCAGAAGGCTCTGTGTTTCTCCGTCCAGATATGATCTGTAACGGCGGAATATTTCTGTCGCCTTAATTGCCAACGGACTATCCAGAATTACAGGCATATCTTCAGGCAGTCTTCCATCACGGGAAAGCAGATGCAGAGAGTAAAGCATTTCCTGCGTTCTTTCCACGGCAAAAGCAGGAATGATTACTTTTTCTCCTTTGGAATAACTGTACTTAATCGCCTCGGCCAGTTCATTTAAACTGTCATCTTCGCCTTTGTGATTGCGGTCGCCATAAGTTGATTCCATAAAAAGAAAATCCGCTTCGCTGATTATGCTGGGGTCTTCCATTAACAATTGATGACGGCGGCCGATATCGCCGGAAAAAATTAACTTTGTGGATGTGCCGTTTTCTTCGATAAATAATTCCAGAATGGCCGCGCCTAAAATATGGCCTGCGTCTTGAAAGTTGACTTTTATCCCGCTGCCTGGAGTAAAAATTTCATTGTAGGTTTTAGTATTAATTAATGGGCCGACAGCTTCGGCATCTTTCGTTGAATAAAGCGGTTCAATACCGTTAGACTTGCCGTAACGCTGCAGCTTTTTGTTTTTCCAGTTGGCTTCTGTTTCCTGAATATGAGCGCTGTCCAAAAGTAATATCTTTATCAGGTCTCCAGTCGGTTCAGTTGCGTAAACAGGACCGTGAAACCCTTTTTGCACCATACGGGGAAGCAATCCTGAGTGGTCGATATGAGAATGTGTAATAAGGAAAAAATCGATTTTTGCCGGGTCGTATATATCCACTTCCCAGTTGCGTTTTTCAATTTCGGCGCTGCCCTGATGCATACCGCAATCAACAGCGAATCTTGTTTTGTCTGTTTCAATAATAAAACAGGAACCGGTAACGGCTCTTGCCGCTCCGAGAAATTTAATTTTCATGAGAAATCCTTAGAAATCCTTTTTGACGAATTTTATATCAGCTAACATAATATGCGGTTAAACGTCACTGAAGCCGAAGAAACACCCTCCCGTATCCTCATTAATTCATGATGGTGAAACCATATTCTTTAAACGGGTTTTCCGCTTACCTTTCTAACCAATTACAGACTGGCTTTAGCGGCCTTCTTCATTTTTTTGGCTTCTTTCTTTTCTTTGGCGGACTTTACAGGTTTTTTCTTTGCGTCTTTTTTCCCTTTGTCCATTGATTTACTCATAGTGAATTCCTCCATTTCTAAAAAAAAGATAAATTAAAATTTACTCAAAAACAAAACTTAAATACAAACTCAATCGCCATGCAAATATAAACTAAATGTGAATATAATAGAAGGAATATGTTTCGTCAAACATAAAAATGTGAAATTTCTTTCTGTTGACAATATCCTCGCTATTGGAATAAGTTTATACCAAGCCGCATTCTTTGGCTAACTTTGTTGGCTGCGTCGTCGGCTTCCTCGACGAATAAGTAATACGCCTGCGGAGCCTTCTTCTTGCCGCCGCGTTATCCTTTGAATGCAACTTGGTATATAATAAAATTGTGAGAACAGCGTGTCAGACAAAAAAATTCCACAACCGGTGATAGCTGTCCGTAATTTAAAAAAATCATTTGGCGCTTTTACCGCTGTAAATGATATCTCTTTTTGTGTTGATAAGGGATTGTGTTTTGGCATTCTGGGACCGAACGGCGCCGGTAAAACTTCCACCATCAAAATGATTTATGGTTTTTCACCGCTTACGTCCGGCGATATTTTTGTTTTTGGATTAGACATAAAAAAACAATACAGGATTATTAAAGCCCGTATAGGCGTCTGCCAGCAGGATAATACTCTTGATCCTGACCTGACCGTGATGCAGAATTTTGAAGTTTTCGCCCGTTATTTTGCGCTTGATAAAAAAACAGCCATTGAAAGAGCGTTGTCTTTATTAAAATTTTTCGCTTTGGAACAACGCCGGGACGCTCGCGTCACGGAACTTTCCGGAGGAATGGTGCGCAGACTTGTTATTGCCCGCGCCTTAATCAATCAGCCTGATCTTTTGATTCTGGATGAACCGACAACGGGCCTTGATCCTCAATCGCGCCATCAGGTGTGGGAGCGGTTGGAAAGCCTGAAAAAAAAAGGCATGACTATTTTGCTTACAACCCATTACATGGATGAGGCGGCGCGCCTTTGCGATGAGATAGTAATAATGGATCAGGGCAAAATATTGGCGCAGGGATCGCCCCAATACCTGATTAGTGAATACGCTGGAAAAGATATTATTGAGATCGCTGAGCCGGAAGATGATTTACGCGCGTTTTTTCGGGCAAAAAAAATGAGGCAGGAGGATCTGGGGCATCGCCTGATTATTTACACCGAAGAAGGACACGAATTTTACCGGGAAATCTGTGATCACTTTACCCACAAAAGTTGCATATTGCGTTCAGCGACTCTCGAAGATGTTTTTCTGAAATTAACCGGACGGGAGCTGCGGGAATGAACGTCAATATTTCCACCCGTTTTATGCGGATCTGGCAACGGAATCTTACTGTTTATAAGGAAAGTTGGAAGATCAACTTTCTGCCGCCGCTTTTGGAGCCGTTTTTTTATCTTCTGGCCTTTGGAATCGGCTTTAGCGGCATGATCGGCTCTGTCAGTTATGGGTCGGTACAAACGTCTTATTTGCGTTTTATTGCTCCGGCGCTTGTGGCGATCAATATTATGAACAACGCGTTTTTCGAAAATACGTTCGGCTCTTTTGTTAGAATGTATTACCAGAAGACATTTGACGCCATGATGGCTACTCCGCTCAATGCCGAAGAAATCGTAACCGGTGAAATAGTCTGGGGAGCGACAAAATCGGTAATCGGCACGGTTATAATGCTGATAGTGATAAGTTTCTTCGGATTAGTGAGCTATCCGGCGGGAATATTAATTGTTTTTGCGGCATTTCTTGGCGGGATTGCCTTTGGTTCCACAGCTATGTTTTTTACCGGTATGGTTGAGCGAATAGAATTGTTTAATCTGCCCATATTTTTGTTTATTACTCCTATGTTTCTTTTCAGCGGCACTTTCTTCCCACTAACCGGTTTGCCCCTATGGGCGCAGTATTTCGCTTTGGTTTTGCCGCTTACCCATTTGGTCAACCTTGTCCGGGCATTAAGTTTCGGCTTATTTAATTTAGAATTATTGATAAGTTTAGCATACTTGATCGTTTTTTGCCTCGTCATGTTTCCTTTGGCTATTTTTAAAATGCGCCGCAGATTGATTAAATGATGTTTGATGCCCTTGGAAAATAAAGGCAAATATTCCTTGACTAAAAACCTGTAGTGTGAACTAGTAAAAACACGAGCAAAATTAAGTGTGTTTATATTATAGAATGTCAAACCTTTCTTAATAGATAAAAACACAACCACCATGCTCTCCGGAGTAGTGGTGGTTTTTCGCTTTCAGCGGCAATGAGCTTTTAAAAAGCTCCAGAGGTAAGGCATACAAGCCCCTCACTTTTTCCTTCCTTCTCAACCGGGAGATGGATGGGGGTGATTTTGATGCTTTGTGGGGCCCCATCGGGGAATGAAGTTTAAACAGAAAGTAATTAAGAAAGGGGATTAAAATGAACAAGAATTTGTATGTCGGCAACCTGTCTTATAAGGTCACAGATGAAGACCTTAAGTCTAACTTTTCCGAAGCAGGAGAAGTTGCAACCGCCTCAATCATTAAAGACAAGTTCACAGGCCAATCCAAAGGTTTTGGCTTTGTCGAAATGAAAACTGAAGAAGGCGCTGCTGAGGCGATTAAAAAATTCAATGGCGGAATGCTTGATGGTAAGGCCATTACCGTCAACGAAGCAAGGCCGAAGAAAGAATTCGGCGCAGGCGGCGGCTCCAGAGGCGGCGGACGTCCCGGAGGCGGTGGATTTAATAGAGGCGGCGGCGGCGGTAATCGCGGCGGTGGAAACCGCGGTGGTGGCGGGGGAAGATACTAAAATTATCTAAAAAATAAAATTTCTTAAATAAAGAGCGGAAGGGTAATTTGTAAAACCTTCCGCTCTTCTGTTTTTTATGAAGAATTCAGCTATTTGCTCACTGTTATCCATAAAAATATTTCATTTCCAATATTACGATAATCGGCGGCTTCGATTTTAAAACCAATATTTAATAAATCAGCGTACAACTTATCCGTGCTTTTATGACTGTAATACAGTTTCTGTCCCATGAATTCTTTGTAACCGTCAAATTCAATTTGTCCGGTATATTCTTTTGTCGCGTAAGTGAATAACGCTTTACTTTGCGGGCGAAGCCATCGATAAAATTTTTCAAATAACGCTGTATGAAAATCGCTGGGGATATGAAAAAGACTGTAAATTGCAGTGATCGCGTCAAATTGATTTGATTCAAATTCAACTTCAATCATGTCGGCGTTAATGGTTTGCATTTCCGGAATATATTTTGAAGCCAGGTCAAGCATTTTTTGAGAAAAATCCACGCCGGTTACTTTCCAGCCGTGATTGATAAATAATTTTGGAAACGGTTCGCCGGCGCCGCAACCCAAATCAAGCAAACATCCGCTTTTTACATCAAGTTTTTCATAAAAAGAATTAAAGACTTCCGTCATGTCAAAAAGTCCGCGATTTTCTTCATACGTTTGGGCAAATTTGTCGTAAATTTCCTTTAGAGACTTATTCATGTTGTTATGTTTCCGATGCCGTCAATTGGGCCCGTCAGATGGCATAGCCTATTCTATGAAACGATTTGTCAGGCTATGTATTTTTTTTGCCTGATGTAACATATGCCAGTTCCTTTTTCTAGTGTGTTCAATGAGCTGTTCGTATTTAGAGTTGGTATAAAATTTTTTTGAGCTGTTGCCCCATTGAGACGGATCTCTGTAAGCGTTTAAATCGTATTTTTTTGAAAGAAGACTAAAGATGGATTGGTCGTGTCTGTGTTCCTTGAAATCCGGATAATTCGGATAACCGCACTGGTTTTCCAGATCAGTGATCAATCTCTCATCCTGAGCATAGTCTAGGAATTCATTGATGAAATCAATTGTGAAATTTGATTTTTTCCACAGACTGAAACTGGCCAAGCGTTGATTACTCTCTGAATATTTCGGACTATCGCAGTTCATCAGTATAAAAACATCTCTTTTGGTCCAAATCCTTTCCGTGAAAGAAAGCTCGAAAACAATAATATCCTGCGAATTTAATAAACTGATTTCTATTAACGGGGTGATCGGCTTGATAAAATAAGAACCCGAATCGCAATAGAATAAGAAATCATCCCAATTCAACATCTCTAATGTTTTTTTTATAAAGTATGGTTTCCATAGCCAATATCCATTGCCTTTCTTCTGGCTCAGAATTATTTTATTCTTTTCATAAAAGTCGGGTTCAATATCTCCGGGAGAATAGGAAATGACTTCATCAAAAAAACCCACTTCCTTTCCTGTTTTGCTGTTTAATTTCTGGCTCCTGCGGAAAACATTGTTAGCGTAGTTGATTAATAGTTTCATTTTTACCCGATATTTTAAATCTGACAATTAATATACCCTGGAGGGTATTTCATATCTAAATCTAACTATGCTTATTATTATTTTTCACTGAATTTTAAAAGCCACGCCATAAAGCCGCCGAGATTACCGACTTTATTTGCTGGTGTTGTCGTCGGCTTTCTAAATGCATTTATAATAGACCTGTGACATTTTCCAAGGTGTTCGCAAAGGATAATGAGAAGCATCTTTAAACAGACGTTATACAAAATTTAGATACAATGATTTGGGCGATATTGTGCATATGTTGATGCACATCTTTTACGCTTCGGCCTGGATAATTTCTGAAGGTTATAAGAACGCCATTCAGTGCCGCAAAAAAAGCATGAGATATTGGTCTTACCGGTTCCGGCACGTTCATTTTCCTGAAAAGGGCATCGAATTTATCAAATATAAGTCGTTCGGAGGCGTTAAGCTTGTCGACCAATTCGGCGGAAAGTGAGCCGTCCAGCATGAAATGTGTCATCATGCGGAAATACTGGTCATTATCGATCAGGTAGGTGAGGTAGACTTCGGCCACCTTTTCGGCGGTTTTTTTTTCACTGTTCCTGATAATGCCATCAAGAATGACCGTGATTTCTTCGGCTCCATGGAGGAAGGCTTCCACAAACAGAGACTGCTGATCGGGGAAATACCGATAAATGGATGCATGAGAGATTCCCGCTTCTCTGGCGATGTCACGAATGCTGACTTTGTTGAATGGTTTTATGGCAAAAACACGTTTGGCGCTTTCGATAATGACATCCTGTCGTGCTTTTTTCTCAATATTTTTAAGGTCGGCAAACGAATTTCTTTTTTTCATATCAACCCTCTGGTTACCATATATCATATTGTTCCAAAACCTTGTATTAAAAAAAGCTTGACTAATGTAACCATTGGTTAGTAGTGTAACCGTAGGTTAATAAAATCAAGAAATATCTTGCTCGGGAGGTCATATGTCTTTATCCGATCGAAACAATCCATACAAATTTGATAATTTTTTAGACTGGCGGCAAAACTTTGATTACTACCGGGACGATCCTTTTATCCAAAAGGCGGTGCGCCATTTCACAGAAGGCCAATGGGAAACGATTGATTCCCAAGCCCGGGAGATCTCTGTTAAAGCGTCTTTCAGGTGGCGTGACTTTGCTGAAAACATCGCCCGGCCTGAAAAAAGGCCTTTCATGTTGCACTACGACGGCCATCATAATCGTATCGACAGGATTGTGCGTCCTCACGAAACGGAAATACTGGAAAAAGAAGTTTTCTCCGAAGCATTCTTTGCCGATAAAACATCTCCGTGGGTCAAGCTGATTAAGATGTATTTGGTTTATCAGAATGGCGAGGCTTGTATCGGCTGTCCCGTTACCTGCACGGAAGGTCTGGTCAAGCTTCTCGAGAAGTATGCCGATACGCCGGAAACAAGGCATATTCTCTCTCATTGCAAAGAGGGCATTCAGGGCGATTTTGCCATTGGCGCCCAGTATCTTTCGGAGATCCAGGGTGGCTCGGATGTGCCGGCGAATGTATTGGAAGCCGTCTATGAAGACGGTACTTGGCGGCTTTATGGTACAAAATTCTTCTGCTCGGCAACGCACGCCGATTATGCCGTGGTGACGGCAAAACCAATCGGCTCGGAAAAGGTCGCCCTTTTTGTTGTGCCGTCCTGGCTTCCGGGCAACAAAAAAAAGGAAATAAGAAACGGCTACACCATTGAGCGGATCAAGTGGAAGATGGGCACCAGTGAACTCACCACGGGAGAATTGACGTTCAATGGCGCAATAGCCTATCCGGTGGGTCCTCTGGAAAAAGGCGTTGCCAACGTTGTCGGTATTGTTCTGACATACTCGCGCCTTACAGTGGGTCTTTCCGCCGCCGCCTACATGACGCGGGCAGCTCGTGAAGCACAAAAATATGCGGAGTTTCGCGATGCTTTCGGCCTGACGATCGGCCAATTCCCGCTGGTGGCCGTTCAGTTAAAGAAGATCGACCATATGACCAAAAGAACGACTGCCGGGGCTTTCAAGCTTTATCGGGATTTCCTGGCTCTGGATGGAGGAGCCAAAGGTGGACTGGCCATGGATGAACCGGAAGCTGTTCGAAAGAATCGTTTCAATATACGGGAACTTATCATGTTACAGAAGATGGCAGCATCCTGGGATTGCACTGATGTTATCCGCGATGCTATGTCCATCTTCGGTGGCCACGGGGTCATGGAAGATTTTTCGTCGCTGCCGCGTCTATACCGCGATTCCGCCATTAACGAGTTGTGGGAAGGTCCAAGGAATGTCCTTTTGACGCAGATCCACCGCGATCTGCAAAAAGTAAGCGCCTGGTATGCGCCTGCGGAGTTTGTGCGCAATATTCTTTTCGGTTTGGATGATACGATCATCACGGAATTGTCCGGAGAGATCACTGAACTGGTGGCGTACCCCAATCTTTTCCAACCGGATGAAAAAACGATGGATATTTGCCGGCGATGGGATGCGTTTTGTCATAAGTTTTTCCACGCCTATCAGGATCTGGCTCTGCAAGAGTTAGGATAAGAAGTGAACATTGAATCCCGGCATTGAAGAAGGCATCAAAATATTCAGTAGTTACAGGCGGCAACGGAAGATACTAAAACTATTTAAAAAGTAAAATTACTTATAATATAAAGAGCAGAAGACTGTCTATGATAAATCTTTTGCTCTTTTCTGAACCGGATCACCGATGTTTTCCAAGATTATATTAACGCCAAATTCTTTGAGCTTGTTGGCGATAATAACTATATTGCGGATTTCATATATCAGCCCGTTGCAGCCGCGGGAGATTTAGAAACGCATAAGTATTTTAACCCCTTATATAGTATAATCATTTCGTTATATATATTTATTTAAATATCCATATTTTTTTAATGATTAGAAAAAACCCAAAGACAATTTATATTTTTTATGTTATCGGGTCAGCCAAGCCTTGCCCAAAGCGCGGCATTAATAAAGAGAGGAATATCTATGGAAGAAACAAAAAGTTTTTCTGAATTGCTCAATGAAACAAATCTTACTCCAAGGCTTTTTTCCGTGGGGGAAAAAATTGATACGATTATCGTAAATATTACATCGGACTGGATATTCCTTGATCTGGGGGCAAAGAGCGAAGGTTATCTTGATAAAAAGGAATTTCTGGACGAGAACGGCAACCTTACTGCAAAAGAGGGCGATCGCATTACTGCCTATTTTGTTTCTTCGCAACATGGCGAAAAACTTTTTACAACCAAATTGCTGACTAGCAAAAGCGTTGATGATTTTTTATTCAACGCCTATAAAAATCAAATTCCAATGGAAGCGACAGTAGAAAAGGAAATTAAAGGCGGATTTTCCATCAGGATTAACGCTAATGTCAGCGGTTTTTGTCCTTACTCTCAAATGGATACCAAAAAAATTGATGATGTTACCGCCTACATCGGTCAGAAATTTGAGTTTCTCGTTACTGAATATTCGGAGAACGGCCGGAATATAATCATGTCGCGCCGTCCTCTTCTCGAGAAAATGGAACAGGAAAAAGTCAGCGCACTTAAAAATTCTCTACAAAAGGGAATGACGATCAGCGGGGTAGTCACCGGCGTGCAAAGCTTCGGCGCGTTTGTTGATATCGGCGGCATTCATGCCCTGATGCCCGTTTCGGAAATGGGATGGGGGAGAGTTGATGATCCCAAAGTTCTCTATTCTCCCGGCGACAAGGTTGAGGCTGTTGTAATCAATCTTGATTGGGAAAATAATCGAATCACCTTATCCGCTAAAGCGACTCTTCCCAATCCGTGGGATGGTTTCGTGCGAAAGTATGGCGAAGGAAGTTTGCTCAAAGGCAAGGTCTCTAACCTGACGAATTTTGGCGCTTTCATTAAAATGGAAGACGGCGTGGAGGGGCTTTTGCATATTTCCAAAATAGCGCGCGGTAAAAAAATTAAACATGCCGGCGATGTTATGAAAGCCGGTGAAGAAATAGAAGTTAAAATTGAAAAAATTGACCGCGAAAACAGAAAGATATCGCTTGATCTCGCCGGCAATGATAAAGATACTTCAATAGCTGGCGAGGATGAAGATTTTCGTAGCTATATAGCCAAGCCATCTCAGGCCATGGGCACTTTGGGCGACATGTTTAAGAAATCGCATAAAAAACGCTAATACCCATGCGCTTGTAATTACCACTTTGCAGGGGGTAATTACCGGTAATGCAAAGATTTTATTTATTGCGCTCCCCTGTGGGATGTGCATCCGGTCGTCGGCTGACTTTGATGGCTGCGTCATAGGATTCCTCAACGTATGATTAATACGCCTCGTTGCCTCCGACCAGCCGCCGCGTTATCCTTTGAAAGCGAATGGTATCAACAGTAAGGATTATCTTCCAGCACGATTAAAGCGTCAGCGACAACCGGTTCATCTCCACTGATGATAATCGGATTAAGATCGATCTCTGCTATTTCAGGATGCAGTAAGGAAATATTCCCCACTGTTTTGATTATGTGGGAAAGCTTATCAAGTTTTACCTTTGGCATCCCCCTGAACTCATCCAGTAGTTTACGGGCGCGAATATCAGCGAACATTTCCCGCGCGTCAACATCTGCAAACGGCGCCAGGCGTAGTGTTGTGTCTTTATAAACTTCAGTAAAAACTCCACCCAGTCCGAAAACAATGCCGGGACCGAATCCGGCAAAGCGCGTCATGCCGGCTAAAAATTCACGATTCCCTTTCAGCATTTCCTGAACCAGTACCGGTACAGGTTTTCCTGCCGCTTTTTGAATAGACTGAAAATTATCTTCAAGCCCGGAGGCATTTTCTATATTTAAAGCAATAAATCCTTTGCCGCTTTTGTGCATGATTTCCCAACTACAGGCTTTGAGCGCCACGGGATAACCGATTTTCTTTGCTGCCTCCAGAGCTTCCGTTTTTGTTGATGCCATTACTTCCTTTGTAACCGGCACATCGTAGCAGGCAAGCAACATTTTGGCCGCGTGTTCATCCAGAGCCTTTTGATTGTTGTTTATAGCCTGCCGGATAATGTTGGCTGCCGACTTTTTGATTTTTGGCAGGATGATTTCTTTACGGGAAATACGTTCTTTAATTTGCTTGTAACGATAAAGACAGTCCAGCGCTCGCGCCGTATTTTCCGGAGAATAAAAAACCGGCGTATTCGTATCCTGATATCTTTTTATGTAATTATCTTCATGATCGAAGAAAGAAGATATCAGCATCGGTATTTTATACTTACGGGAAAGTTCAAAAGTCTCGGTTGCCATCGGCTGGCTGAAATTTAAAAAATCTTCCAGAGAAATATTCCCGATAATATCCTTTAAGTTGGGATAAATTTCTTTCAAATAGCCGGTCATCATGACGCCGTGAAGAATCATCGCATCTACTTCGCCGCTTTTCATAACAATTTCCGGCAGGGTAACGGCAAGTTTTTCCATACTCAAGTCGAAAGTCATGTCGACGGGATTTGCCGCAGACGCATGCGGTTCGATATGTTTTCTGATTTCTTTTTGCAGGCCGTCGGAAAAACGGGGAACTTCCAGACCAACCGAATCGCAGGTACAGGCAACGGTTGTCGACGGACCGCCAGAATTGGTCATAATACCGACGCGTCTGCCCCTAATCGGCGGTTGTGTAGCCAGTGTCCAGCCATATGTGTATAGCTCTTCAATGGAGCCGACCCGAATTATACCGGCTTGTTTAAAAATACCGTTGTAGAGGAAATCCGGACCGGCCATGGCTCCGGTGTGGCTCATTCCCGCGCGCGCTCCGGAGGATGAACCGCCCACATATAGCGCCAGAACAGGTTTGTGCGGGGTGATCTTGCGGGCTATCTCTAAAAATCGTTGCCCCTCGCGAATTCCTTCAATGTAAAGGATAATGGCTTTTGTTTGTTCATCTTCTCCCAAATATTCCAGAGCATCAATAATATTGATATTGGCTTCGTTGCCCAGACTGATGGCTTTACTGAAGCGGATTCCTCTTTTCTTCAAGTAAGGCAAGGACTGACTCAGGAAAGTGCCGCTTTGGGAAGCGAAGCCCAGCAGGCCTGGTTCTTTGGCTATAGGCAACACGGTTGTGTTTAGCGGAAGCTGAGAGTTGATTATTCCCATGCAATTGGGACCGACAAAACGCATCTGATAGCGTTTTGCTATTTGGTTGATCTTTTTTTCCATATCTTTCCCGGCATCCCCTGTTTCCTTAAAGCCGGCGGTGATAACAATGGCTCTTCTCGTGGCGATTTTTCCAAAACTCTCCAAAAGAGGAACGACTGCTTTTATTGGAACTATCAGCATGGCCAGATCAGGAACTTCGGGCAAATCTTCCGGCGAAGCATAAGCCTTGAACCCCAAAACTGTTTTTTCTGTGGGATGAATCGGGTAAAACCGGCCGCGGTAACCGTCTTTAAAAATATTCAAAGCCTGTATTGTCCCCATTTTTGAGGGTTTATTGTTTGCTCCGACGACCGCTATGGATTGCGGGTTCATAAGTAAATGCAGTGGATTTTCAGACATTATAAAATCTCCTTTATCGTTCTATTGACTATCGCATCAGGATTGTCTTTCCTGTGTTTTCGAAGGGCATCTTCAATAAAAATAGGACCTGCTTCAGCAAGTGTTCGGATGATATAACTATCCTGCTCATTTTTAATGTATCCGGAAAAAACCATCACCGCAAATCCATGTGTATATATCCAGCTATTTTTCAATAGGTCCTTCCTCTCTGTATGAGCAAGCTTTTTTAACTTTGGTACCTTCACGATCTCTTTGTCGAGTTTTCTCAACATTTCATCGATGATTCCGCTTGCATCATTGTCCTCGAGGAATATGGTTTTAAAAAATTCCTTATGATCCCTGGCATACAAAACATATCCCACGCCTGTATTCAGAAAGGCATTTTTCGTGTATCGCCGAGTTACATAATCATAGAGGAGATCAACAGTCATTCGCAGTACCGTCTTTTTAAGCTCATTCATTGATTGAAAATGTTCGTACACGGGCCTTGTTGATGAAATCAAGTCCCTGGCAATTTCACGCGCGCTCAGTTGTTTGAATCCCTTTTCTTTAACTATTTTCAGAGAAGAGTTAATAATATCTGATTTTGTAAAAATCTTTTTGGGCGGCATGTAACCTCCGATATGTTTAAATTACATATGTAATGTAACGCATGTTGCTTATGAAGTCAATCTTTTAAAATTAAATTTGTTACTATTTTTTGATGATGTCTATAAGCTTGATTATGCCAAAATCTGCAACAACAGAGCGATGATTTGTCAAAATCAGGGTCATAATATTTTGGGTTGTAATGACGCGCAAAAAGCGTGTGAATTGGGTAGTTGCGAAATATTAGAAGCTGCTAAATCAACGGCAGTCTCCCTTGCTTTTAGTAATTTCTAATGCTTTACAATTTCCTAATGCACACGCTTTTTGTACGTCATTACAACCCAATTCGCTGTTGCCTTGCAAAAAATAAATAATCCCCCGATTATTGTAAGCATCCGCATTATCCGGTGTCAGTTGGATGGCCTTATTGAAGTCTTCTATAGCCAACGGGTATTGGTCTGATCTGCTATAAGCCACCCCTCTGTTGTAGTAGGCATTGGCATAATCCGGTTTAAAGCGGATGGCTTGAGAAAAGTCATCAAATGCATGTTGATACTGACCAAGTTTATAGTAGGCAGAACCCCTGTTATTGTAATAGAAAGCATTATCCGGTGTCCGCCGGATAGCTTCATTATAACTCTCGATGGCCAGTTGATACTGACCAAGTTTAGTATAGGCAATCCCCCTGTTGTAATAGGCACCAGGATAATTCGGGTTCAACCGAATGGCTTCCTGGTATTGGTTCATTGCCTCGTAAAATTGGCCTTTCTCTTTAAAGCTGTTACCAAGGCTGTCATGAGCCATCCAGCAATCGGGATTTCTCGCGATGGTCATTTTCCAGAGCGTTTCGCTGTCACTATAATAGAAGGCTTGTCGCCAGGTCAAAACGCCCAGGATTAACAACAAAATTACACTGAATGCAGGTACTAAGAAAACGTTCTTCTTCAATCGGTCAGAGACCCAGGTTATTCCAGCCGCCACGAGTCCAATGGGTCCCATGATTGAGAAATACTGCCAGTGGTCCGCTACCAGTGAGTAACGCATGAAATATATGTTAATAAAACCCAGAACCGGCAGCAGCATCACGACGAAGTACCCCAGCCCGAACAACCACGCCTTGCCCCACCCCTTGCGATAGTGCCAGAGCACCCCAGCCACCGCCAGTACCAGTAGTCCGGGTACATATGACAATAGCTTCGTTGCATCGATTTGCCACTTTGGATAAACGAATATCAGATTCACCGGCAGCATTGCTTTATAGAGATAGAACCACACTGCCCAACCCGCTACTGCCAGGCGCGACCAAAAGCTGTCTGTACGTACTATATCTGATGCTATAGCATGGGATTGGAACCAGACGGTGATTAATCCCATTAGTACCGCAATACCGAGAAACGGCAGTACAAGCTTTACATCCCGGATGCTGATCCGATTCCTCTGCCACCACGCTAATCCCAATAGCACTACCGGCAGCGGCACGACCGCTGTTTTGCTCAATAACGCGAGCACAAAAGATCCCAACGCTATCACATACCAAAGCCATCGATCTGTGTTCTCAAATCGCAGGTAGAAGAGAAGACTCGTGACGTAGAATAGCATGGCCAGTGTGTTCTTGCGCTCTGTGATCCACGCCACCGATTCAACATTGACCGGATGAACCGCAAACAAGGCCGCTGCCAGCCACGCTCCGGGAATTCTCAAGTGAACAAGTACTCGCCATATCAATACTGCGCTCAGGGCATGCAGGAGCACGTTGACAGCATGGTAGCCCAACGGGTTTGAACCCCAGAGGCGCCATTCCAGCCAGAGGGTTGTGGATGTCAGCGGAAAGTAATCCGGCGCTTTGGTGGTAAACCAGAATTGATACAAGCCATTGGCCTGCTTGATCAGGGGATTGTTCACTAAAAAAGTATCATCATCCCAGATGAATCCCGCGTGCCACACCGGCTGATAAGCTATGATAACTACGCCAACAAGGAGCAAGCCCCACAGCCAGCCCGGAACCCGCGAATATTGAAAGAGTCCGGCGATCCCGTTTGTTGTCTGAACAAAATGAGTCGTCAACTTAGACTGGCCAAAATGCAATTTGCCCCCGCCTTTCGCCTTCCCTTTATCCTCCACCTATGTTTCCTTTGTATTTTACTTGACGATGAATTTCTTTCTGACATTTTAGATATAATAAAGTCCTGTTTAGATGTCAATTATTTCGAAGTTATCATTACTGTTTGAAACGTACACGATAGTATACTGTCACAAAGAGGAATGAAACTTGTATCGTATCGACGAAGAATGTCATCCTGATAATTGAACGGCATTTAATTTTTATTAATTACTCTTGATAGGCAGTAGATATGTATAAGATCATTGTTAGCTAATGATAATGAGATCACAATGAAGAACATGGTCAATAAATAGTTTTAGACAAATGACTATCAAAGACTCGAATGTATTGTTGGCGGGTCTTTTTATTTGCAGGTTACCCTATAGTGAGCTAGTACATCTGTCCTTATTATTGATCAGCATTTTTCTGGAGGGAGTGTTCTTTACGTTTGATGTTAATGTCCATCTCGCACCGAACGTCCGGCTATCGCACGCTTGGGCCTTCATTGCTAAAAACAAAAGCCTGATGGCGTTTGAATATGCATGAGATGATATGGCGATGAGCAATAATATTTCTTGATATTATTGACTGATCATGTATAGACTAGTCAACATTATATCCACAAGGAGGTTCCATGATAAACGATGACCGTTTGATCTATCTCACATCAATGGCTTATCAGACATTAATGCATTATACGAACACTGCGTTGTCGAAAGCAGGACTAAAGGTGACAACAGCTCAAGCGGGAACTCTTTTCCTCCTGAAGCAAAAAAACATGTGCATGATGTCCGAAATAGGAAAGGTTTTCAATATTGACAATTCTGCGGTCACACGTCTGATTGATCGTCTGGAAAAAAACGGCCTTGTTAAACGGCGGGTTCCTCTAGAAAATAGAAGAGCTATTCTGATTTGCATTACTCCTGAAGGACTTGATGAAGAAAAAAAGGCACAAATGATTATCAGGTCTATCAACAGCAAAATCAAAGAAGACTTTACGTCGAAAGAAGTTGAGTCTTATAAAAAAATCTTGAATGGTATTTTAGAAAAATTCAAAGTGGAATAAAAAGCTAAAAGAGGTCATCGTGAGCAAGGAAGAAATCAGGGGATATGGTCTGGAGTTGGGTATAGATGTAATTGGGTTTACCTCTTTAGAGGATTATAAATCAGAAAGATCACCGGATCCACGATCTATATTGCCAAGGTCAAAATCTATCATCGTCCTTGGACATAGAATGATCGATGGTGCGCTCGATAGCAACAATTCCCGGATCAATATGAGCGGACGCATGGGCGTGATGGATACCTCAAAAAATCACCTTTATCTCATGGCCAAATTTATCGAGAAAAAATACAAAGCCAGAACATCACCCGTATTATCGTCCTATCCCTTGGATATGGAGACGCCTGCATTGGGATTGTTAGGCGATATATCACTTCGTCATGCCGCAATTGCAGCAGGTCTTGGTGTTTTCGGCAGGCATCATCTCGTCATACATCCGACCTTTGGATCGCGCCTCAGCTTTACAGGATTGTTGACGGAATTGCCCCTTGCTTCAGATCCACCTTTTAAGAAAGACCTCTGCATAGATTGCGATTTATGTGTCAAGGCCTGTCCTGGAAAAGCCCTCGATGTTGAAGGGAAAACGGATAATCTGAAGTGTCTTCGAGCCTCGCAACCTTACGGGATTGGCAGCGCGATTGGTTATATCAGGCAATTCATGGGTAAATCTGCGGATGAGCAGAAAATCCTGCTCAAAGAACCTAGATTCATGAGTCTTTATCAGGCATCCTTCATCGGATTTCAATATGCTTGTTTTAAATGTATTGCGGTTTGTCCTATAGGTGAAAGGTGTGCATAAATAAAATGTGAGGTGTGGTGACGATGTTTGTCGTCAGGTGTGAATGGTATTTGTTACGGATTGCTCTTAGCATAAAAATGTGAAATTGGAAGTTGAGGACTACGGGAAGTACTTTGCAAAAATTCTTCATATTTAATTTCATCGAAATGTGCAATCAGCAACTATTTTAACTTTGAATTGCAGGGTATCCGAACGTTTCCCTTCCCATGTCCTGTAATAACTCATCTTTATATCGCTTTTGGCAAGAGATTTTGGTCTTAATATCCAAATATGTGTGGCAGGGGAACCGATAAGATCACTTTTTCTTTCCTGCCTTTCAGAAACTATTTCGTAGTTAAGTTCATCAAAATGCCAACTGTACCCGGTTGTATTATTTTCTTGGAGTTCAAGCTGTATATCATCTCCGCATTGTATTCTTACTGTGCTGTTATTAGAATCTATGGTTATGATGTGTACAACCTTTTCTCGATGATGCAGCTGTTGTCGTTGTTGATTTTGCCAATAATCATATAATGGGTCATCAGAAGCTATAACATTAAATGCAGAAACAAAAATTGTAATATTCAAAACTAAAAAAATAATAGCGGTAATTCTTTTCATGAACTATCCCCGAATAAAAAGTGAAAATTTATAAGCAGTATAACTATTATTTTTTAAAAAAAAAGATATTTTTAAAAGATCGCACATTTTCTAAAAAATACAGATGTGCAGATTTTTTCCTGAAAACAAATAACTCGTAAACATTAATAAAAATGCTAGACATAAATCCATAACAAATATAATTTAATATTAGTTCAACAAAATTGCCACCACACCATAAATTTATAGTCAACTTTTTATTTTTTGAAATATGTTTCACTTAGGAACTTACAGGGATTTTTGTTGTTCCCGCTGTCGAAATGGAAAAAGCAACGACGATATGATGCCTCATTTCAAGCGGTTACAAAGAATATTCCCTATTCAACATAACAGGAAATTTTCTTAACAAATTAGGGAATTTAAATAACGAAACAGGGTATTATCAGATGATATCAGGGATCTCGATAATTTATAAAAGAATATTGGTCATGTTTCTTATTACAAAAAAAGGGTTTGC
Organism: Smithella sp.; assembly: GCA_049523355.1. Classification (GTDB taxonomy): domain Bacteria; phylum Desulfobacterota; class Syntrophia; order Syntrophales; family Smithellaceae; genus Smithella. Next base: position 20,825 of record JBEKMY010000052.1, read on the forward strand.
TTTTTTACATAGAAGAATTGATAATTATAAGTTTAAAGTCTACGTGTTGAGTGCCAGGACATCGTGGACAGAAATCTGTGCCAAGACATCGTGGACAAAGTTCTTTGACAATCGAATAGCTACTACGCAACTTCATGAACATCTAAAACAAATTGGAGGTGTTCAT
>JBEKMY010000053.1:0-35816 GCA_049523355.1 Smithella sp.
CAACTAAATTATAGGGTTATAGGTTTCATTGATGATGATCCGGGAAAACAAAAAAGCTTAATTCATCGCACACCAGTTCTGGGCGATATTGAAAAGCTGCCTGATATTATAAAAAAAGTAGATGTGCAGGAAATACTAATTGCCAATCCTTCAGCCAGTGGTGAGCAAATAAGACGTGTTGTCGAAATATGCCGAAGCAATAATATTCCATACAAAACATTACCGGGGATAGGCGAAATTATCGATGGACGTGTCAGCGTAAAAGCACTCAGAGATATCAGTTATGAAGATTTACTGGGCAGATCGCCGGTACATCTGGATGTTAAAAACATTTATAATTTTCTTGATGGAAAAACTGTTTTGATAACCGGATGCGGAGGGTCAATCGGGTCGGAATTATGCAGGCAGGTAATCAAATATCAGCCCCGCAAGCTCATCCTGCTGGATGCCAGTGAATCCAATTTGTTCAGCATTCAGATGGAAATGCAAAACGAGAATTACTGCCGCAACTGTGAAGCTATTTTGGGGCAGGTGCAGGATGAAACTCTCATGAATGACATTTTTGAAAAATACAAACCGGAGGTTGTGTTTCACGCGGCGGCCTATAAACATGTGCCCATGCTGGAAAAAAACCCATGGCAGGCCGTTACCAATAATATCATCGGCAGCCGTGTGGCGATGGAGACAGCCATCAGGCATCATGCGGATAGATTTGTTCTTGTTTCCACTGATAAGGCTGTTCGCCCAACCAACGTTATGGGAGCCAGCAAGCGGGTAGCGGAGTTGATCATGCAGTGCGAACAGACAAAAGGAACAAAGTTAATGTCCGTGAGATTCGGCAATGTCGTAGGTTCGTCCGGTTCCGTTATTCCTCTTTTTCGCCGGCAGATTGAACATGGCGGACCAGTAACAGTTACTCATCCGGAAATAAACCGTTTTTTTATGACCATACCTGAAGCCTCACAGATGATCCTGCAGGCCGGCACGATGGGAAATGGCGGTGAAATCTTTATATTAAGGATGGGAACTCCCGTAAAAATCGCCGACATGGCTCGCGACCTGATCCGTCTTTCGGGAAAAGAACCTGATGTAGACATCAAAATTGTTTTTACCGGTTTGCGCGATGGTGAAAAATTATATGAAGAACTGATTGCAATTGGAGAAGATATTCTGCCTACCATACATAAAAAAGTCATGGTCCTGCGCTCCAACAATTACTTCAACGGCGCAAAAAGTCCGCAGGAAGCCTGTCAATCTCTATATCATGAGATTGACGAACTGGCGAAGATAGCAGAGCGTCACGACGCAAAGGGCGTTAAAAGAAAACTCAAAGAAATTGTGCCTGAGTTTACGCCGCAGGAAAACGAAGGCGTGCTTTAAATAAAAAATAACATTAGAGGTCAATTACTTAAAACTTAATATTTTTATCTGTTTCGTATTGATAAATTTTATGATCACTTTGCGTGTGCGGAAGCCCTCGAATTCGCAAAAAAAGATTGATTGCCGGATTCCTAAAATCAGACAGCCGTTTTCAATGATGACCAATTCAGACGCGCCAACCAAAGAAGATTTAATATGCGCCGCAAATTCCCTTCCGTATGCCTATAATTAGCTCTTAAGGGAACAGCCCTCTCGAGGGCCTCTAGAATACGCGGGACACGTCAGGATCGATATTTTCATTGATCGTGACCGCACCGGTGCGATTCCGGCTTCTTTTACAAAAAATATTAAAGGCCTGCGACATTCAATATTGCAAGCCTTTTCTCTTTTTGTGTTGTTGCGGTATTGCCCATGATATTTTCATGGTCTACTCTTAAGGCACTCTCACAGCATCACTCTCCGGCAAAATAAATTTCAAGCCATCAAACTTTTATTTCCTTATTCAATATTTGACCCCAAACCTTGAGAGCACCCTGCTTCTCTCGTTCCGGTTTTACTAACTCACCACTTTTGAGTCTTCCAGCTTTCGATTCCTTCTTTGGTGACTGGCTGAGATAATTGATTCAATCGCTCCTGCCAAAGATATTTTTTCTGTGTTTATTACTATATCATAGTGTTTAGGATCAGTGACATCGGCGCCATAATATTTCCGCACAAACGCTTTCCGGTTACTTTCTGTTTTGATCACATATTGTTCAGCTTCAGCCTTCGTATATCCTCTGTCATCCATAAAATGTTTGATTCTTAGTTCGATCGGAGCAATTATTCTAACCTTGAATGTCTTTTCTCTCGGCAAAACAAAATTAGCTCCCCTGCCCACAAGAATTACATTGCCAAAAATTCCAATAGACCCTATCACTTTGGTCAGGTGCTGCAAAAATTCTCCCGGCCAGGGACGATTTTCCCCAAACATGGATAAAAGAAGGGTGTCCCGAAACTTAACTTCTTTTTCATCAAGAGATTCTATGACTTTCCTGCTCATCTTGGCGCTGTCTGCAACGTGTTGAATGATCTGGCCCCCTATCAGATCCATGCCTAACGCTTTAGACAGCTTTCTTGCAATTTCACTTCCTCCGGCTCCGGGTTCTCTCGAAAGTGTGATTATCGGTCCGCCTTGGAAATTTTCTATCTTGAGTCCCTGTCTGAAAGCTTGATCCAGCAATTTACGCCATTTAGCTATTTGTTGCTGGACCATCCGGTCCATTATTACTTTTTCATCTTCTTCTTCATCAGCAACTTTTGCTTTGATGGATAAATCCCTTGTGTAATCGGGACAATTACTTCCAATGAAAGAGTCTTTTGTTAATCTAAACCTTTTCTGACATTCCCTGCGCCAGGCGCATAAACCGCAAATGTTCATTTCTACTGCCATGATCTTCACCTTCTTTCTTGTCGACAATAGACGTTCTTTTTAACTTAATGCCTCAAAACCTGCCACAATATCCAGCAGCTCCTCTGTTATCGTCATCTGACGCGTGCGATGAAACTGCACGTGAAGATCCTGTAATTGCTCTTCAATATTTTTTTCGGCGTTCTGCATGGATGCCAGACGGCTGGCGTTCTCGCTGGCGAGGGATTCGGCAAACGCGCGGTAAAGCGACACGAAAAGATATTCCCTGATAAGCGATGAAAAAATCTTCTTCGCGTCCATCCGGAAAATCGGCAGGGATTTGGAATCCCATTTTTTCCGGGCGATTTCCTTGAGCCAATCCGTACTGACCGGCAGGAGTTGAAGCATGTGGGGATGATAAGTCGCCCCTGTCAGATATTCATTATAAAACAGCACAAAGCGATCAACGTTGCCGCGAGAATACCACTCTTCAATAACCATAATGATTTCCTGAACCAGTGGCGTTATACCCGCGGTGGAACTGGGCGTGGCCATCAATTCATCTATAGGCTGTCCCGCGTCTTCCACATAGTCCGCCACGCGCGCGCCAACAGCAAGCACTTTACGGTTTTCTTTTTTTACGCCGGATGCCTTGATGTAATCCAGCGCAAAAACTGAAATCTGTTCGTTCAACTGTCCGCACAGACCCTGATCCGACCCGAAAACGATCACACCAAGGCGCTTAACAGCGGAGGTTTTCCTTTGTGTCGTCGCGCCCATTCTCTGTTTGAGCACAATTTGCAAGCCCATCTCCACCGTCCGGTTGTAATCGCGCAGCGAATCAACCGCCTTCTGATATTGACGGATGCTCACAGCCGCCAGAGCCTTCATCGTCTTGACGACTGATAAAAGGTCACTCGCGCTTTTCATTCTTCTTTTCAGGGACTCAGTTGTTTGCATTGTCTTCCTCAATTTTTTCGAACGGCGCAACTGTTGGTTTTATTTTATTGATGATGCTGTCGCGATCAGTCATTTCCAGTTTCTTACCCTCTTCAATGCGGGCGCATAATTCCGGCAGTTGCTCGTTAACGGTTTCCAGCAGACGCCCCTCTACTTCGCGTATCTTATCTATCGGGACATGATCCAGAGCGCCTCCAGTTACGGAAAGCAAACTGGAAATCTGTTCTGAGGCGCGCAGTGGTTTGTATTGGCCCTGCTTGAGAATTTCACGCACACGCCACCCTCTCTCCAGTATCCGCTTTGTGCTTTCATCAAGTCTCGTGCCGAAGCGAGAGAACGATTCCAGTTCTTCAAACTGCGAGTAGGACAGGCGAAGATCACCCGCCACGGAACGATACGCGGGCAATTGTGTTTTACCGCCCACGCGCGAGACGGATTTACCGACATCCACCGCCGGCAAAATACCTTTGCTGAAAAGCACCGGCGAAAGATAAATCTGCCCGTCCGTAATGGAAATCAGATTGGTCGGAATGTAAGACGACATATCCTGCGCTTCCGTTTCGGTAATCGGCAGCGATGTCAAAGACCCGCCGCCCAATTCCGGCCGCATATGCGTGGAACGCTCCAGAAGCCGGGAATGAATATAGAATATGTCTCCGGGAAAAGCTTCGCGCCCCGGCGGTCTACGTAACAGAAGCGACACTTCACGGTAAGCACGGGCATGCGATGTCAGATCATCATAGACAATCAGCACATCACGTCCCTTCTCAACAAAGTACTCGCCCATGCTTGTAGCCGCGTAAGGAGCAATAAACTGCAAACCCGGCGTGTCTTCTCCTGTGGCCACTACGACTATGCATGATCCCATCACGCCGTGATCGCGCAAATCGGCGATCACTTTGGCCACATCAGCGCTTTTCTTGCCGGTGGCGCAATAAATAGAAATGATGCCTGTTTCCTTCTGGTTGATAATCGTATCGATGGCAATGGCCGTTTTGCCGGTCATCCTGTCGCCCAGAATCAATTCGCGCTGGCCGCGCCCGACAGGAATAAGCGCGTCAATTACTTTAATTCCTGTCTGCAAAGGCACTACAACCGGCGCACGGTCCATAACCGCCGGCGCCGGTCTTTCCACCGGCAGACGCATGACTGTATTGACTTCGCCCAAGCCGTCCAGCGGACGTCCGAGTGGATCGACAACCCGCCCTAAAAGCCCGTCCCCCACGGGAACATCCAACACGCGTTTGGTGCGCTGCACTTCCGATCCCACTTGCAGGTTTTCACTGGGATCCAGAAGGATGACTCCGATTTCCGTCGGATCGATATTGAAAACAAGTCCCATATAATTTCCCGCAAAGCGAACCAGTTCCTCCGCGCGTATATGCGGCAGGCCGCTCACTCTGGCAATATCGCGTCCGACAAATTGCACGGTACCGATCTCATATTGCCGCAGTTCAGGGTTTTGTTCGTCCAGGACTTTTTCCATGGTGTCAAACGTATCATCCAGGAAGGTTTTTAATTCCTGATTTTCCAATTGGCTAGCCTCTTGATTCATTCCTCGCCTCCTGACATTATTATCCTCATGCCGCGTGCGCCTCTTTCTGGAGTGTTTCCGTCATACTTTGCACAAGGGTCTCCAGATATTCATTGAGACTCCAGGCGATCTTATTGCCATTAACCCGCAATTCAATGCCCGACACAATATCCGGCTGCTGCAAATAATTGATCGTAAAACCATTCGTGATCTGCTTTTTCAAGGTTTCCTCAATTTGTGTTTTTCTCGAAGTGTCAATGCTAAAAGCGCTCTGAATGGTCACCTTGTTGCCGCCGCCTCTGATCGCTTTGCGGAGCTGAATGCTTTTTTCTTCATCAAGCGCTTTGATGCGGCGGAGAAATTCATCTACGATCCGTTCCTCCAGTTCCACATCCGCCAGATCGCTCAAGGCCTTGCGAGCTGTGGCATATAATTGTTTGGCCGCCCGTTGCCGCAGATCATAGAAAAATGCATCCTGTTCGCGAATCAACATATCCTGCCAGCGCGTCTTGAGCTGATCGACCTCCGTACGGACTTTTGTCATCAGTTCCTTGCGCTTGGCGTCAGCGGCCATCGTCGCCTCATTCAGCATCTGTTCTTTGGCTTCGTTGAGCGACTGATTACGCTTTTCGTAAAGTTCGGCCTGCTCGTTGGCCTTGACTTTCAGTTCTTCGGCTTCGGCAAAGCGCGCGGCGATTTTTGCTTCCCGGTCATCCATTGCCTTGATAATCCGCCCGTAAAGAAAGCGCTTCAACAAGTATATGAGCAGAAGAAAATTAAAGATTTGCGCTAAAAAAACAAACCAGTCTATATGCATGGTTCATCCCCCTCACTTAATAACGTGACCCCAGAACGGATTGGCAAAAATCAGAATCATGGCAATAACAAAACAGTAGATGGCAACCGATTCGATCATAGCCAAACCGACAAAAAGAGTTCTGGTGAGAGAATTCCTCTCATCCGGCTGCTGGGCGATTGCTGCCAGCGCCTGGGCGATTGCCTGCCCCATGCCAACTCCAGGACCAATTGCACCAATCCCCATTACCAAACCCGCGGCGATCATCGCGGCCATCGCGACGAGACTAACCTTATCCATAAAAACTCCTCCTTTAATTCAAGTTTGTCAGGCTGCAGAGCCTTCTTCTTTCTTTAATTCCGGATGAACATCATCCTCGGCGCTAAGCGCGGAGGCTATATAAACCATGGAAAGAATCGCAAAAATGTAAGCCTGAATTACGCCGATCAAAAGGCCCAGCACCTGCATGACTACCGGGAACAAAAAGGGCGTGATCGCCAGCAATATTCCGATGACTTTTTCATGACTCATAATGTTGCCGAAAAGACGAACGGTCAGGGCAAGCGTCCGGGACAATTCGCCCATGACATGAAACGGGAAAAAAATAAACGTGGGTTGAAAATATTCCTTAACATAATGCCCGATGCCAATGCGTGATATTCCGTAAAACGGGACGGCAATAAATACGCAGGAAGCCAGCGCCGCTGTAGTTGTAATGGAAGACGTCGGCGCAACAAATCCTGGAATAATCACCAGCACATTGGATGTACAGATAAACAGGAAAAGTGTCCCGACCAGAGGAACATAATGATCCGGACTTCTTTTCGTCATTTCACTTATTTCACCCCGAATAATGGAAACAATTATTTCCATAAAATGCTGCCAACGCGGTGTATTCATTCCCGTAGAGATATTGCGGGTAATCAGCCAGGAACCGACGACCAGAATGGCCATCACCAGCCAGGTATAAAGGATGGTCACATTGATGGTGATAAATCCCCAACTCCAGATAATCACCTGATCAGGACTGATTTGATTCAACGCTACGACTTCCATATGTATTCCTCTAAATGTCTATCAATATCTATCTGCCGAATTTTCTATTAATGAACCAACTTGTACGATCTTTTGCGGCCCGAAGTGATGTGTGATCATCTTACGCATTGCCACAAATCCTATCATGGCCGCTGTCAGCCTCTCCCAATGGCCATCCATCAGAAAGAAAAATGCCGTTAGGATGACTGCCAGCCGCATCAAAAAGCTGATAGCCAGCAGACGCGCACCACCTCCCGTTCGTTCAAGTCTACGCACTGTCTCCCATAGGCTGATAAAGTAGAGAGCACCCAGCGCCAGTCCCGCCATAAACATCAGGACGAGGATAAATATCGTATTTAAATTCATTTCACTCCTCTTCAATAATCTTGCTGCGTATTTTCCTGACCCAGTAGGTCGCGTTGATGCAACCCACTATAACACCAGCAACAAGAAACATCAGCGCCCAGGAGTACTGGGATGGCCATGTGCGGTCAATCCATAAACCAAAAGCGATTCCAATCAACGTGGGGATAGCCACTGCCCATCCGATAATCCCAAACATCCCCAGACCGAACCAGACAGTCTCGTCCTTATGTCGAAGTCCCTTCAATCGCAACGCTTCTTTTCTGGCCACCTGATCGGCAAAACGATCAGCAATCTGCTGCTTACGTCGCCCATTGGATGTTCGTCTAATTTCAACCATGTTTAATCCTAAGTCCTTTTAATTTTTTATGCTCTATGTTTACCATCCACTGTCTTTAACCTAAAACACAGAACATTGAATTTGAAACGGTTTTTACTATTTCAACTCCACAAAACGTCTTATCATTGAAGCCTCCAGTCTGGCCGAAGCAGACCGAACCATTTTTTCCCGTTCATCTAAAGCATCATATTGTTCTACAACGACCTGTTTTAGCTTCCCCAGATCGGATGCACGCACGGCGTTGCGTGTGGAAACCAGTACATTCGATCCTTTTTTCACCAGCGTACCAACATCCATTGCCATTAATTCCTGACCGCCCTCGACCGGCATATATGTGAATATACCAGGCGCAAGCGTGGCGACAAAATCGATATGGTTCGGCATCAGGCAGAACGACCCGTTTTCCGCCTCGGCGACTATCTTTTTTACTTCCTGCGTCATCAATACTTCCGCTGGCAACAAAATTTTAAGCAACATCGGAAATCTTTGCCTCATCAATTGAACCGATCATATAAAGCGCTCGTTCCGGATACTCGGCAAACTCATCGTTGAGAATGCGTTCACAACCAGTCAGCGTTTCTTCACGCGACACCATCTTTCCCGCAGTTCCTGTAAACTGTTCGGTCACAAAAAAGGGCTGGGTAAAAAATCTCTCCAGACGCCGGGCGCGAAACACCGTGCGCTGATCCTCGCGGGAAAGCTCGGAAATGCCCAGCATGGCGATAATGTCTTTTAGATCTTCATAAATTGCCAGCGTTTTGCGTATTTCCTGCGCAACTTTGTAATGACGTTCGCCGGCTATGTTCGGCATCAGCATTTTGGAGCCGGACTGGAGCAAATCAATGGCCGGATACAATCCTTCACTCGCCCGCTTGCGCGACAGAGCGATAGTAGCGGAAAGATGGCCGAAGGTGTGCACGGCTGAAGGATCGGTAAAATCATCCGCCGGAACATACACCGCCTGGATTGATGTGATCGCGCCGGTTTTGGTGTTGCATATTCGCTCTTCGAGCTCGGCCAGCTCCGTGGCCAGTGTCGGTTGATAACCAAGACGTGAAGGGAGTTGTCCTAATAGACCGGATACTTCCATGCCGGCCTGAATGAAACGGAAAATGTTGTCGATCATCAGGAGCACATCCTGCTTGGCGTCATCGCGAAAATACTCCGCCATTGTAAGCGCCGAGTGTCCGACCCGAAAACGCGCTCCCGGCGGTTCGTTCATCTGACCGAAAACCATTACGGTATTGCCCAGAACTCCGCTTTCTTCCATTTCACGGTAAAGTTCCTCACCTTCTCGGCAACGCTCGCCAATACCGCAAAAGATGCTCATGCCTTCATGCGCGCTTACCGTGTTGTGAATCATTTCCGTAATCAAAACTGTTTTGCCGACACCCGCTCCGCCGAACAGGCCTGCTTTACCGCCTCTCTCCAGCGGCGCCAGAACATCAATGGCCTTGATTCCCGTTTCAAAAATCTCCGATACTGTAGATTGATCGCGCAGAGGAATCGGTTCCCGATGTATGGAACGCAATTCTGACGCTTCAATCTGCGCTTTCTTATCAATCGTTTGTCCAAAAACATTAAAAACCCTTCCCATAAGTTCTCTGCCCACGGGAACCTCAAACGGCTTGCCTGTATCAATAACCGTTGAACCTCTGGCCAGACCCTGAGTGGGCGTCAGGGCAACCCCCCTGACAGTATTGTTGTCCAGTTGGGTAAAAACCTCGATTATTACCTGTCCCTCATCGCCCGCCTTAAGAACATTACGAATCGAAGGCGCCTTGGGAAAGTGGACATCAACGACGCTGCTTCGGACGGATAAAACTTTCCCTTTATTGACTTGTTCGCTTTCCACGTTCATCTCCCCTTTGTTTTAATTTGTCCTATTAATCACTGCGTATTTTCTTTTGCCTGCCATTCCAGCTTCATCAACTTCCAGAATTTCCTGGTAACAACATACATAATATAATCGAACATAAGAATTGTCCGGCTGAGACTTTCCACTGCCTGGCGGTGATCTATCTCGATATTAAACAGTGACTGAAATTCCGCGTATAACCACATATGCCGTCTCATAAGAATCAAAGCATACAATGCTTCGTGAAGAGGGATTCCTTCTTTGTATCTTTCCTCCGCATATTTATCGAAAATTTCTTTTGCCTGTTCATATGGCGACTCATTGAAAAACATTAATTGAAAATTATTGTAAAAATATTTAGCCTGGAGAAGAATCTTTGCCTCAGTTTCTTCATGATAGGTATAAGTCTTCTCGTTAGTTTTCACATCCTTTGCCCACTGCCGGGCAATTGTTTCCGCATTATTTTGAGTTAAATCTACGAGCTTTGCGGTAAAAGCTTTCATCGTCACCTTTCCTTTCAATAATCATAAGAGCAACAGCCATGCCATGAATTATTATTTTGTATTTTATTCCGGGACTGCCTGTAAATAAAACCTGAATTAGTTTTTATCTGTCATTCCATTACAGGCGGAAATGCAGTGTTGTTATATGATTATGAACTACCGCTTCCGGGGGAAGAAACTCTGGCCAATAAAATATTTCACAATCGTCCCTCTGATATTCATGAATGATTAGAAAAGAAAATCGGTAAAAAAAAGAAGTAAAAGTCGCCGGGGAAACAACTCCCGGAATGTTCATGTATATTTGAAGATGAAAAAATGCTTTAATTATAAGAGATTATTAATGGAGACATTTATGTCACCTCGTATGACTTAAATGTCGCGCAGAATTAATTCCCACTGAGGATTTTTTTTCATGGCGGCAATTTTGCGTTGAAGTTGTCTGACGGTTATTCCAAGAATTTGTGCAGACTTGCCGCGATCACCATTAGCATTGGTTAAAACATAAATCAAATGCGCTTCATCGTTTTCCTTCAACGTGCTTAATTGGCGAGCGAAAGGAGATGGATTCGTTGACACCATACCCAAATGACGAGGAAAAATAAGATTGGAATCGGCCAGAAGAACGGCATTCTCAATAATTTGAGCCAATTCACGGATGTTTCCCGGATAATGCCTGCTGTTTAACAAATCCATGGCTTCAGGGCTGAAACCGAGAATTTCTTTTTTATAATTATGACATGATTTGCGAAGGAAATGAGACGAAAGCAATGGTATATCGCCTGATCTCTCCTGCAAAGGAGGCAGATGGATATGGACCGATTTCAGCCGGTAGAGCAGATCCAGTCTGAAATTGCCCTCCTTGCATGCCTGTTCAATGTTTCTGTTGGAAGCGGATATAACTCTTACATCCACCCAAATCGGTTTTGATGAACCCAGAGGATAGAAAGATTTTTCTTCCAGCACACGGAGCAGTTTTGTTTGCAGGCCAACCGGCAATTCTCCGATTTCGTCCAGGAAAAGAGTCCCGCCATCCGCCTGTTCGAAATAGCCCCGATGCGGCATCTCCGCGCCGGTAAATGCTCCTTTGGCGTGACCAAAAAACTGGCTTTCAAACATACTGGCGGGAATCGCGCTGACATTAACAGCAATGAAAGGGCCTTGGGGCATGGGCCCAGCCTGATGAATACCTTTGGCAACAAGTTCCTTGCCGGTTCCCGATTCTCCGGTAATCATGATTGGATTGCCGCCTCCGGCCATAACCTGGGCATAGGATAAAAGGGAACACATCTGTGGACATTGAGTGATAATCTCAGCGAAAGCATTCGGAACCTTACTTTTGCTGTACCCTGCTGATGCCGATAAACCTATGAGCAATCCTCTATGTTCGTAGGCTCGCCCTATAGCCAGGAAGAGAAGATCGTTATCTACCGGTTTAACCAGATAATCATAAGCGCCAAGACGAATTGCCTTAACAGTAGTGGGAATATCATCAATAGCCGTGAGAATGATAAATTCCGTATGGGGACGAAAAGGTTTTGTTGATTCCAGAACCTGCAATCCGTCAATTTCGGGCATGAGCAGATCCAGAAGCACAATATCAAACTCAGTTTCTTTAATTTTGTTAATGGCATCCTTGCCGTTATTACATATATCCACGTTTCGGATGCCCCGCCATTTTAGTAAACGTTTCACTGAATTTAGGGCGACTTCTTCATCATCGACAATCAGGATTCTCATAATCTCTGCCTTCCTATTTCACGAATTATATTTCGTAATTGTAACATGCTAAAAGGTTTTTTAAGGACATAATCATATTTGCCGGCTATTAATCCTTGCGGTTTGCATGCATGGGGATCACCAGAGTAAAGAATTACGGATAAAAGCGGAAAACGTTCCTTGATTTTTTTTAACAATTCCCAACCGTTTATTGCCGGCAGATTTATTTCCGAAATAAAAATGTCCACCTCAGGATGAGCTTCAAGATAAGCGATGATATCTTCGCAAGTATCTTCAAGACCGCAGCGCCAATCAATAATATCGGCAAAGCTCATTTTTATTTCATCAAGATAAGAAATGTCACTGTCACAGCAAAGTATGGCCGGACGAATATTTATTTGTGTTTTGCCATCAGGAGGAAGGTAGATAGAAAACCGGCTTCCTATATCGGGGCGGGAAAGAGCTCCTATTATTCCCCGATGCTCTTTAATAAGTCCATAAGATATGGAAAGTCCCAAACCCGTCCCTTCCAAATCACGGCGAGTCGTAAAGAAAGGTTCAAAGACATGATCCAGCACTTCTTTTTCCATACCCATTCCGTTATCTTCAATTTCAATCAGAATCGCGTTCAATCTTTCAATACTTCTGGCGGTGATAATTATTCTTCCTTTTCTATCCGGCGGAATGGATTGATGCGCGTTAATTAACAAATTGGCAATGACCTGCTCTATCTTTTGGAAATGTCCCTGAATAGTCGGCAGATTACTGTCAATGTATAGGTCCATGCGGGAGACGGTCTTGCGGACCTGAGCGCCGACAATAATCAATACTCCATGAATAACTTCGTCAATTTTAACCGGTCTTTTTTGCTCTGTTTCATCCGTACGGGCGAATTCTTTGAGGCCAGAGATGACACGCTTGATTCGTTGAGAAGCTATTTTGAACTCCTCAATAATTTCTTTCATATTTGTACAAACTTCCACATAACCTATGCCTTTATCACCCCAATCCGGATTGGATGCTCCATCACTGGCGAGAATCGGTTCAATGGCAGTCCACATTTCTTCCAAGAGTGGAATATTGTTGGCAATAAAACTAACCGGATTGTTTATTTCGTGAGCGACTCCCGTTACAACTTCACCAAGGGCTTTTAATTTATGGGATTGAATCATCTGCTGCAGACGGAGTTCTCCCTCCTGGCGGATTTTTTTATCCTCAGTTATATCCTGCCATGCTCCTATCATGTAACTTCGTGAGCGATTGCTCAATTTTATCAGACGGCGATGATCGGAAAACCAACGATAAGAACCGTCTGCCGTTTGAAAACGATACTCAAACTGGTGAGTTCCTGTGTTCTTCGCCGATTTCAACTTTTTTAGAATATCCTGCTGGTCTTCAGGATGGATATGATCCTGCCAGAAAGAAGGATTGCCTGTAAATTGCGTAGGCGTGTATCCCGTAATTTCCTTGACGCGTTTGCTGACAAAAGTAATTGTTAGATTCTCATCGGCATTACAAGTATAAGAAACGATAGGAAGGAACTCCAGAATAAGAGATAAATGATCTGTTGTTTCTTTTAAAGCCTTATTAGTTTTCGTCAGTTTACGCGTGCGTTCCTTTACTTTGATTTCCAGCTCTTCATGAGCCTTCAATAAGGCTTCTTCCGCTCTTTTCGCCAGGGTTATATCTTCAAGAGTTTCCACAACCCCTATAACGGCGCTTTTGGAATTTCGAATAACAGCGGCGGTAAATCGCAGCCATCGTCCCTTTTTCCCAAGGTCCGGAAAAAAATCAGTAGCCTCAAAGGCGCCGTCAATCAATTTTGATTTGATGAATTTATTAGCATACCATTGAGGGATCTCTTTCTGAAATTTATCGACAAGCAAGTCAGCCATGCAGGGCCTTGCCGTTTTATAAAATGCCCGCCACTGCTGTCCGGTGCCTATAACCTCTTCGGCCTTGATTCCGCTAAGTTCTTCCAAAGCCTTATTCCAGTAGATAATCAGATGGTCCTTGCCGATGATAAACGCGGGAATGGGAGAACTTCCAATAATACTTTGCAGGGATTGCCAACCATTACTAAAAACTTCCCGAGCCCATATATTTTCGCTGTATTTTGGATGCTTCCTGTCTTTTTGTTGACGACATTTACTTTTCATCTTCTATCACCCGGAGAATCAAATATAGCCGTGCTTTGACAATTTTATGAAAACTTATGCAAGTCTATTAAAGCAGTTTCCCGCGGAGAAAATATTTTTATATAAGAATGTTATACCGTTTTACTTCCAAAGGATAACAAGGCTGTCAACAAAATTAGCAAAAGACCGGAGGCGCATCCCGCAGGGAAGCGCATAATGAATTAGCAGCCTTATCCTGCCGGTCATTGCCACTTGCAAGTGACAATGACAAGCGAAATGGTTTATATTGATTATAGGGAAGAAGCGGCTTATGTGTCAAGAAAATTAAAATTCAGGCATCACCAGAATTATTGAAAATAACCATGTTTCGGGACTGTTCAAAAATGTTCAGATGCAAGGCGCGTAAGAACCGTATCGCGAGGCATATATGAGTATACGTTGAGCGGTGCGGTTTGCAGCGCAACGCAGCAGATGAGCGTTTTTCAACAGCTCATTATCGCTTTGTTTAATCGGCAAGCTCTCTGATATTTTCCATATCGACCTTACCCTTAAGGGAAGCAACAATTTTATCTTTCACATCCGTTTGTGAATTTGCTTTCCAAATTAACTATTGTTAGAAACAGGAAACCCATATAAAGGTAATTCTTAAATAAAAATTCTTCCCCTCTTTTGACCGGTTAAGCCGGCTGGCGCCGGCCGCGGGCTTCAAATCCGTCAGGTAAATAATGCAATGTTTGCTGTTCAGTTCGATTCTGAAACCGGTCTGATAATTTTATTATTAAAAACGAAGAAGTCAGACTGATGCTTTGGAATAATAAAAAGAAAAAGCCCTGAACATTTTTACGAATAATGTTCAGGGCTGGTTTGAAAAATGAAAATTAAATTTGCGGCTAAAATTTAACCTTAGGTGCTCCCTTTGCTTCCTTTGGCGCTTCAAAGAATGCAGCATCTTTAAAACCATACATACCGGCAAGCAAATTTGATGGGAATGATTTGATCGTCTGATTATAAATTTGTACGGCCTCGTTGTATCTCATTCTTTCCACGGCGATTCTGTTTTCCGTTCCCGCCAGTTCATCCTGCAGCGCCATGAAATTTTGATTGGATTTCAAATCGGGATAAATCTGCTCAAAGCCCCGCTCAATTGGTTATTAGCCGCAATTTTATCAGGAACATTTCCGGCGCCGCCGACTTTGGCGCGAGCATTGGTCACTTCCACCAGAACATCTTTTTCCTGTTTGGCGTAACCCTTTACGGTTTCCACCAGATTGGGAATCAGATCATAACGCCGCTGTAATTGATTTTCCACCTGAGCCCATGAACTTTTAACTGTCGTATCCAACTGAACAAATTTATTGTAATTGCCCGCAAAAAAAGAATAAGCGGCGATAATCAGAAAAACAATCACTGCCAACACAATGATTAAAGTTTTCTTTTTTGAATCCATTTCTTTCCTCCTACATAATATTAAATTTACAAACTATAAAGCATCAACAATATCGCAAATTTTTTCTACTTCCTGCAAATATTTTTTAAAGACTGCCTCAACTTCTTTTCCTGAAAGCTTATCAACACCTTCCTTAATATCGGCGCAACTTAAGAATACTCCCGCGTCAACCGTAAACAACTTCGCTATTTCTTTTATCGTATCGCGTCTATGATGCGGCGCTGATTCCTGTTTTAAATAAAGCAGGGCGTTGAATATTGAAGTGAACGCAGTAAATGACCTGTTGATCAGTTGTTTCAACTGCCGCGCGTTTCCTCCGGATTCCAGATAACCATTACGCAGCAGGATTAACTTCCCTTTCAACTCCCTTTCAATTTGCAGACGCAAATCTTCCGGCTTAAATTTTAATTGTTCCAGAACATTCTCGCCATAAATTAAAATGTGACGGTTGCGCATATTCAGGAATTCTATCGGGTAACAATTCAAAGATTTTTCAATAAACGTCTTTGTCATAACCAGCGGCACAGCAACGCGGCTCTTTTTCCATGTCTGGACAGCATCTAAAACATTCGCCAGGTTATCCATGCCCGAGGAAGTAAGCACAACCAATAAATTAATATCCGACTTGCCCTTTAGATAATGACCGCTGGCAGCGCTGCCGTACAAAATCAGGGAAACCAGTTCCTTGTTAAATATTTTTAGAAAATCCTGCGTTAACGGAACAAAAATGTCTTGTGGTTTATCCGGTATTTTTGCCATTGCACACACCCTTTTAATTTATTAAAAATCTCCACCGGCGCCGCCGCCGCCGCTCATGCCGCCGCCAAATCCGCCAAATCCGCCGCTGAAACCGCCATCGCCGCCGCCGCCGCGTCCGCCGCCGCCTAAAAACATCAGCAGTATCCAGGGAAGCATTGACCTGCCTGTTCTGGTGCCCAAAAGCAGAGCCGCTACAATGAAGAAGAAAATGAGCCCAAAAATATTAACGCCTTTTTTCACTTGCCGAACGTCTTGCCGGTATGGCAATGGCTGAGGTGAATCACTCAGTTGAACATTGGCATCTTTTGCAATGTAAGAGCTAAGCACATACATTGTATCGTAAAAGGCCTTGCCATAATTGCCTGCCTGAAGTTGAGGCTTAAAATACTTGTCTCTGATCTCGCCTACCAAACCATCCGGCAAAATACCTTCCACGCCGTAACCGGTTTCAATACGGATTTTTCTTTCCTTAAGAGTTAAAAATATTAAGACGCCTTTGTCTTCTCCTTTTTTACCGATGCCCCATGCTTTATAAAGGCCATTGGCGTAAAAATTAAAATCTTCGTTCTCTCCGATAGTAGGCACGGTGACAACAACAACCGCCGTACCGGTTTTCTGTAAAACTTCCCGCGCAAGAGCTTCCATTTTAGCCGCATTTTCCGGATCAATAATATTGGCAAAATCATTGACGGATCCCCGAGGCGCCGGATATTTATCCGCCGCAAATATTGCACCGGCGGCAATCGCCATGAATAGCGCGATAGCCAATGCAAATATTATTTTAGTTCTAATGTCAAAATAATTTATTTTCACAAATTACCGGATAATCATTGTCATTTTTTAATTTACGACCCATGGCACCAACATAACCATCTATTTAAAAAAAGCAAGCCGCCGATCATTAATTCTTGATTCTTCCGGCATCGGCCGGACTTAGCGCCGCTTCCTCCAGCTTATGCCGGAATAGCAAAAATATCGATCATTTCGGCTTTATGCATTACTTCAAATACTTCCGGCTAAAACATAACAAAATCAGACAGTCTGCGAAGTGACTATTACTTAAAGTTTCCCCGCTGTCAAGCTTAAAGGAAGGCCGTATAATCAATCGTGCTTACACAAAAGTTACGTACTAAGAATAAATTAACATCTTTTTTTAAGTAATATCATTTTAAAATCAAAGATGATATTGAGGCGGCTGGGCTCCAGGCAACGAGGCGTATGTGAGTCACGCCATAATGGCGTGGCTCAACGGCAAGGAAATGATCTTTTTTATTGTGCCCCCTCGGGGAGGCACTCCCATATTTACATACGTTCTGGGAGGCCGACAACGACGCCAACAAAATTAACTTTAATTTAAATTGATAAACTGTGATGCCAAAAATAATTCTAATCCATCCGCCGATAGCCAAATGCTCAGAACCGCCCGCGGGCATCGGAAAGTTATCAGCCTGTTTGGATGAAAATGGTATTCACCATGAAGTTATTGACGCGAATCTGGAAGGCATCTATTTTTTATTACACCATGCTTCAAATAAAAATATAACCAAAGACCGCTGGACGACGCGCGCCTGTAAAAAAATGGAAATAAATCTCGCCGCGCTGAAAGATAACGCCACATACAAAAGTCCAAGCCATTACCAGCGGGCGGTTATGGATACTAACCGTCTTTTAAATGTGGCTGGTAAGTCATGGGGCGTTGATCTGTCGCTTGCCGATTATCAGGATCAACACCACTCTCCGGTAAAGAGCGCCGACCTTATATCCGCATCCGAAAAACCGCAAGCCAATCTTTTCTATCCTTACTTTCAGAGTCGTCTGGCAAACGCTCTGGCAGGCAATCCTGATTTTATCGGTTTTTCTTTAAACTATCTCAGTCAGACGTTATGCGCTTTTGCCATGATCGGCTTCATCAAACAAATCAATCCCCAACAGAAAATTGTTTTAGGCGGATCACTTATTACCTCATGGATTAGGCTAGGCGCCAACAGAAATACATTTGGCGGCCTCGCCGATGAAATAGTTGAAGGCGCGGGAGAAAAAAAATTGTTGGAGATTATGGGAATAAAAGATGGCGAGAACAACTCAGCGCCCGATTATAAGGCTTTTCCGATTAGTCAATATTTATCGCCAGGCCAGATTCTGCCATATAGCGGCGCACGCGGCTGCTATTGGCACAAATGCGCTTTTTGTCCGGAAAAAGCAGAAGGCACTTCTTATTTTCCTCTGGAGGTTTCCCGTGTAACGCAAGAATTGCAAATCCTGACCAGGCTTTTGAATCCTTCATTAATTCATATTCTTGATAGTTCTATTTCGCCATCGCTGCTGGAAGCTCTGGCGCAAAAGCCTCCGGGAGCGCCCTGGTATGGCTTCACCCGAATCACCCCACATTTAGCCGATGTTGATTTTTGTTTATCCTTAAAACGTAGCGGATGCAAAATGCTCAAGCTTGGAATCGAATCCGGTGATCAGAGTGTTCTTGATCAACTCGATAAAGGAATTGATTTGCCGATGGCTTCCGCGGTTTTAAGAACGCTGAAAAGAGCAAACATCTCCACATATTGTTATTTTCTTTTCGGCACACCGCCGGAAACTGAAAGAAGCGCTGTAAAGACGCTGGAATTCGTTTGTCAATACCATGATTGTATTGATTTTTTAAATCTGGCTATTTTTAATTTACCGTGCCGGAGCGTTGAGGCTAAAAGACTGGCTACGCGTGATTTTTATAAAGGCGATTTATCTCTTTACAAAAACTTTCAGCATCCTCTGGGCTGGCAGCGGCCTGCCGTGCGCAATTTCCTGGAGAAAACTTTCAAAAAAAATCCGGCAGTCGCGCAAATACTCAGACGCACACCGGCATTTTTCACTTCCAACCACGCACCTTTTTTTAGTTTAAACAAATCCTGAAAATATCAAGTTGTATTTTAACCATGTCAGCTTAATCAACTAGCGTAATAGAGATTCATTGACAACAGATATTTAATATTATAAATGCTTTATCCAACCTGTCTATTATTAATTTTTGTGCGATCAAAATACTAAACTTCATGGCCAAGAAATAAGGCTTTTATATTTAACTTTGAAAACGTGAAAAAGATATCTAATGATATTTGATAATATAATAATATTCGACATAATTGTCCTCTTTGCGATCTACTCTTTCATGGGGTGGATTATAGAAGTAGTTTACAGATCTATAACTCAACGCCAACTCATCAATGCCGGTTTTTTATATGGACCATTTGTTCCCCTTTATGGGTTCTGCACAGGTTTGATCATATTACTGGAATCTTTAATTCGTACCTGGCCACTGCCAATCAAATTTATCGCGTACGGCATTATTTTGACCACAATCGAATATTTCACAGGTTTCATATTCGAAAAAGCATTCCAGTTGAAATTGTGGGACTATTCCGAAAACAAGTTTAATATTCATGGCAGGGTGTGTTTGCTCTTTTCAATGCTATGGGCTGTCATGGCCATAATATTTATCATATTTATTCATCCGGCTGTTTTTAATTATGTCCAATCGTTGGATCGGTCATTTCTCCGAATCGCATCCATTGTTCTGTTTGTTTATGGCGTCACGGACTTTGTTTTCTCTATTGTATCTATTACTGAGTTCAGAAGAAAAATTGCCTATCTGTACTCTGAATATTTTAATCTGAGCAACGCTGAAATCGAAAATATATTCAATTCCTTCAAACGTCTCAGCACCGCGTTTCCTAATCTGAGCAGATACATTGATAACAACATCAACGCTGAAATCAAAAATAAGATTAGCTCGTTTTTAAAATCCATTCCGGGCAAAATCATTCCCGGTAAGGATGGACGGAGGCCTTTTGAAAAAGAATTTCACGAAATAATTAAAGATATCTATGAACACGACGAAGTTCTGAAGCTCAAGCTGCATTATCATCATAATTCTTCTATTTACGAACACGCGATGGATGTTTCTTATTTCTCATACAAGGTGTGCAAGTTTCTTAAACTTGATTACCAATCCGCAGCCCGCGGCGGGCTTCTCCATGATTTTTTCCTGTATGATTGGAGACATCATGATGTTCCCGACCTTCCCGAAGAAAAATACCACGGTATCGAACATCCCAAAATAGCTCTCGCTAATGCCAGTAAATATTTTGTTTTGAATGATATCGAAAAGGATATTATCATAAAGCACATGTGGCCGCTCACGCTTGTTCCTCCGAAATACAAGGAATCTTTCATCGTTTCTTTCGCGGATAAATATTTTGCTTCAAAGGAATTTGTCAATAAATTTAAACAGAGTAAGATTCAAAATCGCGCAAACAGACAACCCGACACGCATAAGACGCGTAAAAAACGCATGGGCAGGCCTATATCCCGCCATCGAAAATAAACGGGATAAATTGTAAAATTTTATTGCAATGCTTCTGTGACTGCGCTAGTTTACTCCCATGCGTATACTTCGTCTTTTAATTTTCTTATCTCTAATAATCGTATTAATTGTCGCATGCGGCAAGAAACCATCGGTGGATATTGCTCAACCTTTATCAGACAAAAAACCGGCTTATGGCGACATTCTGGTGCAAGGTGACATAGGTGACGCCAGTAATCTGATTCCGCTTCTGGCCTCCGATTCGGCTTCTCACAATATTGCGGGCATGGTTTACAACGGCCTGGTTAAATACGACAAGGACATGAACATTGTCGGCGATCTGGCCGAATCGTGGGAAATTTCGCAAAACGGCCTTGTTATAACATTTCATTTGCGCAAAGGCGTCAAGTGGCACGACGGCTATCCTTTTACTTCTGCCGATGTTCTCTACACCTATCAGGTCACCATTGATCCGAAAACACCTACAGCTTATGCCGGTGATTTTTTAAAAGTTAAAAGAGTTGAGGCGCTCAATGATTACACCTTTCGTGTAACATACGCAAAACCATTTGCTCCCGCTTTAATAAGCTGGTCGAGCGCTATTTTGCCCCGGCATTTACTTTCAGGCAAAGACATAACGAAAAGCACGCTGGCGCGGCATCCCATCGGCACCGGTCCATACATGTTTAAAGAATGGGTTGCCGGACAGAAAATCACCCTTGCTTCCAATCCTGATTATTTTGAGGGACAGCCCTACATTGACGGCCGGATTACGCGAATTATTCCCGATAGCGCCACCATGTTTCTGGAATTGCGCGCACAGAACATCGCCATGATGGGTCTAACGCCTCTGCAGTACACACGACAAACAGAAAACAATTTGTTTAAAAATAATTTTAACAAATACAGATACTTAAGTTTTGCTTACACATATCTTGGTTACAATCTGAAAAATCCGCTTTTTACTGACAAGAGAGTAAGGCAGGCAATTTCGTATGCAATTAATAAAAATGAAATTATAAGCGGTGTTCTGCTGAATTTGGGAAAACCGGCAAACGGTCCTTACAAACCGGGAACGTGGGCTTACAATGATAATGTTAAAATTTATGATTATAATCCGAAAAAAGCCCGTGAACTATTGCATGAAGCGGGATGGACTAAACTCAATAGTGAAGGCGTTCTGGAAAAAGACGGCAAACCTTTTATTTTTGAAATAGTAACCAATCAGGGCAACGAGACCAGACAGAAATGCGCGGAAATTATTCAGCGGCAGCTCAAGGAAATTGGCATTATAGTAAAAATCCGTGTTCTGGAATGGTCGGCATTTGTGACGGACTTTATCAATAAAAGGCGTTTTGATTCAGTAATTCTGGGCTGGACTATTCCGCTTGATCCTGATGCTTATGATGTCTGGCACTCCAGCAAAACAGCGCCTGAGGAACTCAATTTTATTTCCTACAAAAATCCCGAAGCCGATGAAATGCTTGAAAAAGGCCGCAGCACCTTCGATCAGAAGGAAAGAAAAAAATACTATGACCGCTTTCAGGAAATTCTCGCGGAAGATCAACCCTATACGTTCCTCTACGTTCCGGAAGCCCTGGTAATCATCCATAATCGTTTCCGGGGAATCCAACCGGCGCCCATCGGTCTGGAACATAATTTCATCAAATGGTACGTTCCCAAAGACGAACAAAAATACACAATGACCAGATAAGAATTTCGGCTTATTACGCAACTGAATCTTATTTTGCTAAAATTTTGTGGATAATTTATTTTTGAGCGTCTTATTCGATCCGCAATATAGATATTTCTATAAATTTCTCAGTCCCTTGATTTTTTGCTATCCATGTAATTGTTTTTAATAGATTATTACCATATTGAAGACCACTTTTTTATGCATTAAACCAGAATTTCCGTTGCAATAAGTATTATTTTTTATTTCTATATTCTGATCAAAATAACATTGTTGTGGTGGAAATCACCATTAGAGGGGAGATGATCATTTATCCATGCTTAGTACTACACAGATATTTTGCAAATATTTATCTTTGATTTTATTATAATTTTAATTACCGATAATATAAATACATAACTTTATTGAATTAGGTATATAAATTGCTCTAAATATAGTATTAAAAAAAATCTTTTTAAAGTAATTCCAAAAATATTTGACAGGGATCGGCTAAATCTAATTCGAGATCGTTCATTAAAGGTTTAACGGAATCTGAATTACTATGGCAAATAAACTCCAACCAATAAACAAACAAAAGAAGAAACTCTCTCCATCTGACAATGATCTTTCTCTTCTGGCAAGAGACATTATAGCAAATGCCGGAGTAGGAATATATATCGTACAAAAAAGTAAATTTGTCTATGTAAGTGAGCTGTATAAGAAACTTACCGGCTATACGGACGCAGAGCTTCTAGGCACAGATTCCCTCAATAATATTTATTCCGAAGATAGAGAAAAGGTCAGAAACAAGGCGGTAAAATGTTTAAAAAAGGAAATCTTTGAAGCTTATGAATACAGATTTATCAAAAAAAATAATGACCTGATGTGGGTTTTGGAAACGGTTACTTCCATCATGTATAAAGGCAAACGGGCGACGCTGGGAAGTTTCATGAATATTACCGACCGCAAAAATGCTGAAGAAGCGCTGCGTCAGAGCGAGGGGAAATATAGAAGCATTCTTGAGAACATTCAGGAGGGCTATTTTGAAGTTGATCTTGCCGGCAATTTTATTTTTTTCAACGATTCAATGTGTCGAATCACCGGCTGTTCCAAGGAGGAATTGACCGGTACAAATTACAGGCAATTCTCAGATGAAGAGAATTCAAAAATAGTTTTTCAGGCGTTTAACAGAGTCTACAAAACAGGAGAGTCTACTGAAGGATTTGATTGGCTGATAATAAGAAAGGATGGCTCTAAAAGATATATTGAAGCATCTGCATCGTTACAAAAAGATGCACCTGATAAACCAAATGGTTTTAAGGGAGTTATACGCGACATTACCGAACGCAAATTGATAGAGCAAGAGCTCAACCATATGGCAACCCACGACGTTCTGACTGGACTGCCCAACCGTTTATTGTTCAGCCAGTTACTGAACCACGCGATTCAAACCGCGCATCGTAATAAAAAGCAATTAGCAGTTCTATTTATCGATCTTGACCGGTTTAAGATTATCAACGACTCTCTTGGGCACGAGGCAGGAGACAAACTGCTGCAGGAGATAGCTCAGCGATTTAAACACTTGCTGCGGGCAGTTGATATTGTTGGTCGTCTGGGTGGCGACGAGTTTATTATATTGATCGAAGAAGTTAATGAATTAAATCAAGTAGCGAATCTGGCCCAGAAAATACTTTCAATCGCTATTCAACCCATGGTTCTTATGGGTGAAGAATGCCGCGTAACAGCCTCTATAGGCATAAGCATTTATCCAAACGACGGACAGGACGAACAATCTCTGATGAAAAACGCGGATATAGCCATGTATTTTGCCAAAGAAGAAGGTAAGAACAACTACCAGTTCTACTCAAAAAATATTCAATCAATAGCAAATGAACGCTTGTCTATCGAAACAAATCTGCGTCACGCGCTTGAGCGAAATGAATTATTCTTAAATTATCAGGCCAAGTTGGATTTCAAAACCAGGGCGATCACGGGCGTTGAAGCACTGCTGCGCTGGAATAACCCACAGCTTGGTTCGATAACTCCCTCTCAACTAATGCCTGTAGCCGAAGAAACAGGGCTTATCGTACCCATTGGCAGATGGGTACTGAAAACAGCCTGCATTCAAAATGTCGCCTGGCAGCGCGAGGGCCTGCCCGCTATCTGCATGGCGGTGAATTTATCGCTTCGTCAACTAACTGATGACAATTTATTAAATGATATTAAAGCGGCTCTGCAAGAATCCGGTTTGACGCCAAATCTGTTAGAACTGGAAATCACCGAAAGCATGATCATGCACAATCCCCAGCGTCTGATTGAGGTGTTGACTAAAATAAGAGAAATGGGCGTGCGGCTCGCCATTGACGATTTTGGTACAGGTTATTCTTCTCTGGCACAGATAAAAAACTTTCCTATTAACACGCTCAAAGTGGACAGGTCATTCATTCACAATCTTCCCATGGATTGCGATAATAAAGCGATCACCGAAGCGATCATTGTCATGGGCAAAAACTTAAGTCTTACCGTTGTCGCCGAAGGAGTGGAAACCAAGGAAGAGGAGAATTTTCTGCGGGAACAAGTCTGCGACGCGATGCAGGGTTTTTATTTCAGTAAGCCTATCGCACCTGACCAGTTTGCTGATCTGTTGCGTAAACACCACAACGACTCTTTAAAAAAAATGCATCAACAGGAGAATCTGATTAATCTTCAGTGAGAATTTCCCCGTCGTTCCAAAAAGAAATCATCTTCAGCTTTCAAAGGATAACGCGGCCTCAAGGAGGGTGCTTGGGCAAGCGTATGTGAACCACGCCATTACGAGTAGCTCACAGGTAAGGAAATTATTTATTTATAGCTGTCCCCCTTTCGGGGATACACTCCCGTATTCTAATACGTTGAGGAAGCCGACGACGATGCCAACAAAATTAGCCAGAGGCTCAGAAGCGTCTCCCATAGGGGAGGGCATAATAAAGATTTACCTTACCGGTAATTACCGTCTGCAAGGTCGTAACTAACAAGCGGATTGGTATCAAGCGAAACTGTTTTCCAACTCGCTTACATCCACAGAACCTTTATCGTTAACATTGGCCTTGAATTGTTTAATTCCCAGATATACTTCCTGAAGATGGGCAGGCGAAGTAACTGCACAAACGGTCATTTTGGAGATTTTTTCTATATCCGAGGAAAGAAAATCAAAAATTCCGGTCACCATTGCTTCCATAATATTCGCGGTGATCAGACTTCCGCGGTCTTCTCCATAAAGATCGAAAGCAAAGCTGTTAAGAGACATTCCATCAACAGCTTGGGCAATGAGATAAGTGGCATTATAAATCTTATCGTAATTTATATCGGAAATATTCCCGAGGCCAAACAAAAGCAGCATTTCTGAGCCAATGCGCAGAGGGAAGGGAATAACAATTTTTTCTTCAAATTCTCCGCAGATTCTCCCCTGCTTAATTTCTCTGGAAATCATGCCGTTGAGGCGCCAGTCAATAAAACCGCAAAGCCCTCGCGGCGGTTTTTCATCCGCGAAAACACCCAAAGCCAAACATTTATGTTTTGGAACGTCGGGAGATTCTGTTGAGAGGATTAGTTGCATTTTTTTTATTTAATTTTAGATTAAGAGTATCCAATATGCCGTTGATAAAAGAGCCGGAATTTTCCGAACCAAAAGTCTTTCCAAGATCAACGGCTTCATTCAAAGTGACTTTCGGGGGAATGTCATCACAGTACAGGAACTCAAATACGGCCAGACGCAAAACATTTATATCTACCCGAGACATTCGTCCCAGCGACCAGTTATCCGAACAACCGGCAATAAGTTTATCAAGTTCGTCTTTGTGCTCACATGTGCCCTGCACTAGAAATGCAGCAAATTCTTTAGCCGCTTTGGGAGCAACAAAATTACCCCAGAAAAGATCCAAAGCATCCTGCGTATCAATATTCACAAAATTAAGACTGTAAAGAACCTGTAAGGCAATTTCCCTTGCCTTTCTCCGTTCGCGCATTTAATTATTAAACCTCAAAGAACTCTTATCGACTTGCCACATTATCTTTTGATACTTCTGCCATAAGATGAAGGCAGTTTCATTAAATTTTCTTGAATAGATCAACCATTTCTATTGCTGTCATAGCTGCATCGGCGCCTTTATTTCCCGACTTCGTTCCCGCGCGCTCAATAGCCTGTTCAATTGTATCAGTCGTTAACACGCCGAAAACTACCGGAACTTCTGTTTCAAGACCCACCATCGCAATACCCTTGGATACTTCTGCGCTTATATACTCGAAATGCGGAGTAGCGCCGCGAATTATAGCGCCCAAACAAATTATGGCGTCAAACCTGGCGCTTTTTGCCAGCTTTTTCGCTGTAAGCGGCAATTCAAAAGAACCCGGCACCTTATAGATAGCGATATCTTTTTCTTCCGCGCCTGCTCTTATCAAAGCGTCAACACTTCCCTCAATCAGCCTGCCGCAAATGAAATCGTTGAAACGGCTGGCCACGATGCCAAACTTCATTCCTTTGGCGACAATTTTTCCTTCAATTATTTTCGGCATTATCCATTACCATCCTTAATATTTAATTTTTGCTGATCGTCTAAATTTCTTTTTTTCCCGTTAACACACGCTTAAATGACTGTATTGCCACTTGCGAAGAAATGACAACTCAAGTAAATTTTATATTTTCAGGAGATGCCCCATCTTTTTTTGTTTTGTTTTCATATACTTTATGTTGTTCTCGTTCGGATTTATTTCGATGGGAACCCGCTCGATAATTTCGATCCCGTAACCTTCCAAACCGACTATCTTCTTGGGGTTATTGGTCAACAACCTCATTTTGCGCACACCCAGATTAACAAGGATTTGCGCTCCAATTCCGTAATCCCTTAAATCCTCCTTAAATCCGAGGGCTATATTGGCTTCGACCGTATCTTTGCCTTCTTCCTGTAGTGCGTATGCTTTGATTTTGTTAACGAGCCCTATGCCTCGGCCTTCCTGACGCATATAAACTATTATGCCCTTTCCTTCTTTCTCCACCATGCTCATCGCGCGATGAAGTTGATCTCCGCAGTCGCATCTCCTGGAACCGAAGAGATCGCCTGTAAGGCACTCCGAATGGACTCGCACCAGAACTTCGTCATCTTCTCTAATGTCACCCTTAACCAAAGCTATGTGTTGCCAGTCATCAACTTCATTTTCGTAAACGATCATCTTAAAATCACCGCCGAAACTGGTCGGGATTGTTGCTTCCGCCATTCGCTTGATCAGGGATTCGTTCTGCATGCGGTAATCAATTAGATCGGCAATGGTAACTATTTTTAATTTATGTTCCCGGGCAAAAACTTCCAGATCCGGCATCCTGGCCATCGTGCCATCATCTTTCATCACTTCGCAAATTACACCCGCCGGCGTCAAACCTGCAATGCGGCATAAATCCACTGACCCTTCGGTTTGACCGGTGCGAACAAGAACTCCGCCCCGCTTTGCTCGAATGGGAAAAATATGACCAGGGCTGACCAAATCCTCCGGCTTAGCCAGCGGATTAACAGCGGCTTGAATAGTTGTCGCCCTGTCCGCGGCGGAAATGCCTGTGGTAACACCGTGCCTGGCTTCAATGGAAATTGTAAATGCCGTCCCGAAACGGGCCTGATTATCCTGGACCATCTGTTTTAAGTTAAGTTTATCCGCCGTTTCTTCATTAAGTGTTAAACAGATCAAACCGCGGCCATAACGGGCCATGAAATTGATTGTTTTTGCCGTAGCAAATTGAGCCGCCATAAAGAGATCGCCTTCATTTTCACGATCTTCGTCATCAACCAGAATAATCATTTTCCCGTTTTTAATATCTTCAATTGCTTCTAAAATAGTGCTGATTGCCATTGTTATTATCCTTACTTATTTAAAAAACCGTATTGCTCAAGGATATCCTTATCGATTCCACGCGGAGTTTTTAATAATGCTTCCACATACTTACCAAGGATATCCGTTTCAATATTTACCCAATCGCCTTCTTTTTTCATCACTAAAGTGGTGTTAGCCGACGTATGAGGAATTATATTAACATAAAACCTGTTTTTTTCAAGTTTGTTCACTGTAAGACTGACGCCGTCTATAGCCACCGAACCTTTTTCCACAATATAGCGGGACAAATTATCATTCATTTCTACAGCAAGAATAAGCGAGCCGGATTTTTGCGTTTGGGAAAGAATTCTGCCCGTAGCGTCGACATGGCCTAAAACAAAATGACCGCCCACGAAACCGCCGACACGCAATGATTTTTCCAGATTAACTTTGTTTCCCGTGTGTAAATATTTGAGTGTTGTTCTACTAATTGTTTCGGCGGAAACATCGGCCTGAAAATCTTGCTTATTTTTAGCAGTGACAGTAAGACAAGCGCCATTTACAGAGATACTGTCGCCAATAGAAACATCCGTTAGATCTACGTTGGATTCAATTTCCAGAACGGCATCGGCGCCCTTCATTGTCAGGCGTTTTACTTTGCCTAATCCCTCTATAATTCCGGTAAACATAAATTATTTTTTACCCTTGCTTAATAAATCTTTTAATTCGGACATAAATTCGCCGACATCTCGAAATTGACGGTAAACCGAAGCAAACCGGACATAGGCAACGCCATCGAAAGCCTTCAGTTCATTCATTATTTTTTCTCCGATAATGGTTGAAGAAATTTCTTCTATTTGCATTTCCTGACAGGCCTGCTCCACATTTTCAACAAGCTTATCGATGGACTCCATGCTGATTGGACGCTTCTCGCAGGCTTTTTTTATGCCATTTAATATTTTCTGCCGATCGAACTGTTCGCGACGGCCGTCTTTTTTTACGACCATCGGCAGCACATCCTCAACATACTCATAGGTGGTAAAACGCTTTGCGCAATTCAGACATTCCCGGCGGCGGCGGACGGCTTTCCCATCCTTGCTTATTCGCGAGTCAATAACTTTATTTTCCGCATGACCGCAAAACGGGCATTTCATGATCTTGTCACCTTAATTTAGTATGCTTAGAATTGTTTTACGCTTATTCCCGCTTCCTTAAGCATCTGAGCGGCCAATTTATCCTGGTAACCGTTACGGATAACGATACTGACAACACCCGCGTTGATTATCATTTTGGCGCAAATAACACAGGGATGATTAGTGCAATACAACGTCGCTCCTTTGGTATTGACCCCATGCAACGCCGCCTGAATAACGGCGTTTTGTTCCGCGTGAAGTCCACGGCATAATTCATGACGTTCACCCGAAGGAACTTTGAGTTGCTCACGCAAGCAGCCAATATCCAGGCAATGCTGAAGCTTGGAGGGAGCGCCGTTATAACCAGTGGCCAGAATCCGGCAATCGCGCACCAATCCGGCTCCCACAGACCGCCGGCAACAAGTGCTGCGTTTGGATACAAGCTCGACAATATCCAAAAAATAATTATCCCAATCGGGCCTTTTTTTATTTTTCTGAGGCAAGCTTGTCGAAGATAATTTTTCTTTGGCCATGAGTACACGCTTTCACAAAGCTGAAATATAGCAGATCAAGTCTGTTTACAGGTTTTTAATTCTCCCCTGATAAAGAGGAAACCGGGCGCAAAGAGTTTCTACCTTTTCAGCGACGGCCTTAATTTTCTTTTCATTATTGATATTCTTCACTACATCGGCAATATAGGATGCAATTAACCGCATTTCGCCTTCTTTCATGCCTCTGGTTGTTACCGCGGGAGTGCCGATTCTTATTCCGCTTGTTACCTGAGGTCCTTTGCTGTCAAAGGGAATGCCGTTTTTGTTGACGGTTATGGAGGCGAGGTCAAGCGCTTCCTGCACTTCCTTGCCGCTAACCTCCTTGTCTGTTAAATCAACCAGCATCAGATGATTATCCGTTCCGCCCGAAACAAGCCTGAATCCCTGATTTTTCAATTCATCCGCCATTGCCTGAGCGTTTTTAATTATTTGTTTTTGATATTCCTTGAATTCCGGCATGAGCGCTTCTTTGAAGGCAACAGCCTTGGCGGCGATCACATGCATCAACGGACCGCCCTGCATACCGGGAAAAACCCTGCTGTTTAGTGTTTTGGCGTAAGCTTCCTTGCACATAACCACACCGCCGCGCGGACCGCGCAAAGTTTTATGAGTTGTGGTCGTTACATACTCGCAAACGGGAACAGGCGAGGGATGCAGTCCCGTGCAAACAAGTCCCGCTATATGAGCTATATCCGCCATGATAACAGCGCCGACTTCATCGGCAACTTTCCGGAATTTATTAAAATCAATCGTCCGCGGATAAGCGCTGGCGCCGACAACAATCATTTTGGGTTTATGTTCTTTGGCTAATTTTTCTACTTCGTCGTAATCAATAGTCTCTGTATCTTTTCTGACGCCGTAGGGAACGATCTTATAAAATTTACCTGAAAAATTGGCCGGGCTTCCATGAGACAGATGTCCGCCATGAGACAGATTCATTCCCAGAATTGTATCGCCGGGTTGAACTGCCGAAAAGTATACGGCCATATTCGCTTGCGTGCCGGAATGCGGCTGAACATTAACATGATCTGCTCCAAAAAGCTGTTTGCAGCGGTCAATCGCCAGGGACTCCGCTATGTCTACAAATTCACAGCCGCCATAGTAACGCTTCCCCGGATAACCTTCCGCGTACTTGTTGGTCATAACAGATCCCTGCGCTTCCAGCACAGCTTCACTGACAAAATTCTCTGAAGCGATAAGCTCGATTTTACCCGCCTGCCTGCGCGTTTCCAGATCAATGGCACGGCTTACTTCCGAATCAACTTTTTCTAAAAAAGACATTGGAACTTTTTCTCCTTTGCTCTTAATCTTTAGAAATAACAAAATATTGTTATTTCAGTCTATATATTTTCTAAATAACAAAACAGCATTGACGCCGCCAAAACCAAAAGTGTTGGACATCGCTGTATTTATTTCTTTATTCCGGGCAACTTTTGGCACGTAATCTAAATCGCATTCCTCGCCGGGATTATCCAGATTAATAGTTGGCGGAATGATGCCTTCCTGCAAAGATTTAATTGCAAAAATGGCTTCCACCCCTCCTGTTCCCCCCAGCATGTGGCCGGTCATAGACTTTGTGGAGCTGACTATCAGCTTTTTTGCGTGTTCGCCAAAAAGAGATTTGATGGCCTGGGTTTCATATAAATCATTGAGCGGCGTTGACGTGCCGTGGGCATTGATGTAATCAATATTCTCGGGATTTACGCCCGCGTCCTTTATCGCAACCTGCATACTGCGGGCGGCGCCTTCGTGTCCGGGCGGCGGAGCGGCCATATGAAAAGCGTCAGATGTGCACCCGTAACCGACAAGTTCCGCATAAATACGCGCCCCTCTTTTTAAAGCAAACGATAATTCTTCCAGAATAATTATACCGCAACCTTCCCCGATGACAAAACCATCACGGTCTTTATCAAACGGCCGGCTGGCCTTCTGAGGTTCATCATTTCTCACCGACAGCGCCCGCATCGCGCCAAAGCCGCCTACAGCTAATTGTGTTACCGCTGCTTCGACTCCTCCGGTAATCATTACATCAGCGTCTCCCCAGGCAATGGTCTTGTAAGCATCGCCAATTGCCGATGTTCCCGCTGCGCAGGCGGTAACGGCGCAATTGATGGGACCTTTGGCTCCAAATCTTATGGAAACGTGACCGGATGCAAGATTGGCAAGGACGGCCGGAACGGTAAAGGGAGAAATTTTACGGGGATTGACACTAAACAGGTTTTTTAATTCTTCCTCCAGCGTGGCGATTCCGCCAATAGCCGAGCCGATTATCACGCCGGTGCGCTCGGAGAATTCAGGACTGATCGTCAATTTCGCGTCAGCCATGGCCATTTCTGAAGCAGCCAGAGCATAAAGAATGAAGTCGTCGTAACGACGGACTTCCTGTTTATTTACAAATTGCAGGGGATCGAAATTCTTTATTTCACCGGCTATTCTGGATTTACAAGAACTACAATCAAACTTGGTAATCGGGCCAATACCGGATTGACCAGTAATCGCGCCTTCCCATGATTGACTAACTGAATTCCCTAAGGGAGTCAACGCCCCAAGACCTGTTACAACAACACGCCTCTTCATTGGCTAAAATCCTGCACGGCGATCTAATTAACGCCTTTTTGCTTTAGAAAATCAACTACATCTTTTATTGTACTAATTTTTTCGAGCTCTTCATCAGCTATCTCTATGCCAAAAGCTTCTTCCATTTCCATGAGGAGCTCAACGATATCCAAAGAATCCGCCCCTAAATCGTCAAGAAAAGATGCTTCTAAAACGCACTCTTCTCTTGTTACATCCAGCTGTTCCATTACAATTTTAATGACTTTTTCTTCTAACGTCATGCAAAATCCTCCTCCAGTCAATTATTACCCTAATAATCGGATCAATTTATACTTCATTTACCTCTTTTTCAAAAATAATCCTTTATTTTTTTATGTCAGAAAGTAACTTCATATATCTTTACATATACAACTGGTATCATTCACTCTTATAAAAAGATTATTTTTACTCTTTTAATTTCAGAGGCGTTATTTTCGGATCTATTGCCAGCTTGCGCGTAAAATACGAGCGGTGCCTGTGGCATTTCTACATTCTTTTCTTAAGTTATGATACTACGCGTTCTTTTCTGCTTTTTTGTAATCCCTGCCCTTATAAGTCTCACATGTCGGGCAGACGCGATGAGGCAGTTTCGGCTCATTACACTGCGGACACAAAGAAATTGAAGGTGATTTCAAAAAATCGTTCGCTCTTCTCTGATTACGTCTTGTTTTTGAATGTCTCTTTACCGGATTTGGCATAAATTATCCTTCTTTATAGTTAATTTTTTATCGTAAAATTTTTTAATACAGCCATGCGATTATCAACAAAATTTAAGTGGCAATTACAGGAAGAAGTATTCAAATTAGCGCCGCATTGCGGGCACAAACCCTTGCATTCTTCACTGCAAAGCGCTTTAATCGGTATCTGCAAAATTATTTGCTCACAGATAATAGGCCCAAGATCAATAAAATCGCCTTTATAGTAACTTATTTCCAATTCTTCCGGCGTAAGCTCTAAATCTTCCCTAGTTTCAGCTTTTGCGGGAATTAACGTATAGGCGAAATCAGCGCCAATGGACAGTTTTGTGTTCTCCAAACAACGGCTACAGCAAATATCAATTTGCGCGGAAAACGAACCTTTAATAAAAACAGTGCCTGAAGTATTTGTGATCAGACAGTTTACATCAACCCTATCCAGTGTAAAATCAGTACTTTCGCTATCTTTAAAGCATGCTTTAAACCAGGCATTATCTTCGGAAAAGATGAAGTTTTGTCCTTCTTCCGGGATAAGAAATACGTTGATTTTCAAAGAATTAGCCATCAAAAGCCTGCTGTCTTTTAAAAATATTTACCTTATTAATAATCGGAAGAGTTAATTATAAATTCTTTTTGTTGTCAAGCATAATTTATTTGTTTTAATGAAGGATTAAATAGGTGATTTTAAATTGGCAAAAGATCAACGTGCTTGACAAAAGGACGATCTCAATCCTATAAGGTTACAAAAAACATAGGAAAATAGAATAATGGAGAAAATCAGAACCCGTTTCGCGCCTTCGCCAACAGGCTTTTTACACATCGGTGGAGCGCGAACCGCTCTTTTTAATTGGCTTTATGCCCGTCACAACGGCGGAAAATTTGTTTTGCGGATTGAGGATACAGATCAGACACGCTCTACTGATGAATCAACAGAAGCCATACTGAATGCAATGGCCTGGCTGGGATTAAACTCGGACGAAGGCCCGTATTTTCAGGCACAGCGTGTAGAGTTGCACAGGGAGATGGTGCTGAAGTTAATTAAGGAAGATAAAGCCTACTACTGCACATGCACAGCGGAAGCCCTGGAAGCAAAAAGAAAACAAGCCCTGGCCGAAGGAAAAAAACCTAAGTACGACGGCACCTGCCGCGATAAAAAATTAAGCAAATCGGCAAACAGCGTCGTGCGCTTTCGCGGCAAGCAAGACGGTGTTACAATTGTAGAAGATCTGATTAAAGGCAATATTATTTTTAACAATGAAGAACTTGACGATTTGATAATCGAGCGCGGCGACGGTTACCCTACATATAATTTTGCCGTGGTCATTGATGACGCTCTTATGAACATCACCCATGTAATCCGCGGCGATGACCACGTCAACAACACTCCACGCCAGATTTTAATGTATCAGGCGCTGGGTTTTGAGGTACCCAAATTCGCCCATGTCCCGATGATTCTGGGAAGCGATAAAGCACGTCTTAGCAAACGACATGGCGCAACTTCGGTCATGGCCTACAAGGAAATGGGTTTCCTGCCGGAAGCGCTCGTCAATTATCTGGTGCGCCTCGGCTGGTCGCATGGCGATCAGGAAATTTTTTCGCTTTCACAATTGGTTGAGCTTTTCAGTCTGGACGCGGTTGGTAAATCACCCGCTGTTTTCAACCCTGAAAAACTCCTTTGGCTTAACGCTCATTATATAAAGGATGCCGATTCCGATCGTCTGCTGGAAGAAATGAAGCCCCTGTGGCCGGCACAGACAAATACCGGCGATGCCGCTTTTATTAAAAAAGTTATTATCGACTTGCAACCGCGAACAAAAACTCTGGTGGAACTGGCTGCCGCTGCCGATTTCTATTTTGCAGATAAAGTTCAGTATGAAGCACAAGCGGCACAAAAATTTCTGGTCCCTGACGTTCTAACCCATTTAAAAGCAATAGTTGCAGCGATACCGACGGTGCAAACTTTCAGCAAAGAAGACATTGAAGAATTCCTCAAGGCTTTCATTGTGGAACGGGATATAAAGTTTAAGGTGATCGCTCAGCCGCTACGGGTGGCTCTCACCGGTAAAACCGTAAGTCCCGGTATTGACGAAGTTATGGTTACACTGGGCAAAGATCGGGTGATTAAAAGGATTAACGACGCTGTTGCCTATATTGCATCAAGCACTGATGCGTAGGTTCAGCAATAACTACATTATCTAAAATCGCGGCAATTTCATCTTGACTTTTTTAATTGAATTGCATAGATAGTTTCGCTCAACTTTTCACAGTACCGGGGAACGTCCAGCGATAGGACTCAGGATTCTGAACCATACTACCCAGGTTAGAATCTTAGACCCCAGCTATTCTCTGGTCCCATCGTCTAGTGGTTAGGACGCTGGCCTCTCACGCCGGAAACCAGGGTTCAACTCCCTGTGGGACTACCAGAATAAAATCAAATAGTTATAAAGTATTTTCAATCATCTAACCATTCAGAAAATAACTATCCCCTACACTATCCCCTACAAACAGGCCAGAAAAAGGGGTTTTTAGATTGTTAAAATGCGGTTAGTGGTAGGGAATCAAGCCTGACAGATTGATCTTTCCACGTTTAAACACTTTAAATATATGTTTATATTGCTTAATTATCCTGTTTTTTCCTTGCTGCTTTAAATGGTTATTAAATAATTATTAAAACTTAATATTTAATAATATCATATATTTAATCAATTTTTGCTCTTTGATCACGGCTTATTCGGCTGCAAAAACCTCTCTTTCCTGTAAAC
>JBEKMY010000054.1:0-20739 GCA_049523355.1 Smithella sp.
TTTTGCTCCTTGTCACTTTTCTTGAGTTCTTCAGATGACTCTTCCTTTGTACTGTTTGTGAACTGCTCCTGATTACTTTCCCGGGATTCATCAGTCTTATTTGCCGCGGCCTTTTCGGCGCGGCCGTTATCACTTTTACTCGCAGCAGGATTATCGTTCTTTACTGTGGGGAGCGTAATCCCATATTTTTTAGCAAGTTGGTTCGCTTCATCGGCGCTGATGACGTTCTTACTCTTCAACAGGTTAAGCATATCTGCCATATCGCTATTGGCGGCCTTTTTCTGGTCTTCCTGATGAAGCGCAGCAGTGCTCTTCTGAGGCGGTTCTTCCTGCTTATGCTTGATGGGCCATATGGATGAGAAAAAGCTCTTCCGCGGGGGCGGCTCCTCCGGATGATTCTTGATGATTAACGGTTGGGGAGCGGCGCATCCTAAAAATAACAGAATCAAAAACAAACACAAGCTCAAGCGGACATATATTCTAACTTCCCTTAAGCGGGCAAATATAATGATTGCCTCACATCTTTTCATAAATTAACTCTCCTCATCATTACTTTTTAGTGCTATCTTAATTATCCTTGGGATGAGATCTTAATGCTCATCGTCCGCGGCATTCCATCCGGCGGAGGTTCGCTGATTTTAATATTACCAAGCGAATTTTTAACGGCATCATCCATTTTATGATTTCCCGAAGAGCCGATAATCTTATACTTAATGATACCGCCATTAGCATCAAGGCTGACACGGACAATCGTCTGCAGTTTTCCTTTGGGAAATCCACCCTCTTCATCCAGTTGCTTCATGACTCTTTTTCTAATTTCAGTCTCCACAATCTGCGTATACCCGCCGAATTTACTAAGAAGAGACCGTTTCCCCAAGCCGCCCCCGCCGCCTTCCAAGATGCTTCTTCCGCCTTTCTTTGCGCCCAGTCCGAAACTGTCACCCCCGGCTGATCCGTCTCCATCAATACTGAGCCTGTCGCCTGCAGGCGTGTCATCCTGACTCTGGGCATCTTGGGGTTGATCGTTAACCTGTGTAGGATCAACGATCTCTTCCTTCTTTATATCCTTGACCGGTTCCGGCTCCGGCGGTTTTTCCTTAACCTGCACCGGAGGCGGCTTCAGCAGGGTCACCGTCGCAATAGAACTCTTCCTGCGCGGAGAGTCGTCGGATAGAACCATCTTAACGATATATGCCGATACTCCAAGAAAAATGACCATCAGAGCAATGAGAACCCATGAAACTTGGGAATCTTTTTTCTTTTTCTCAACGGACATCGGTTTTGTTTCCTCCGTGATATTGAAGCTCTCCGCGGCAAGCCGCGGAGAATCTTCGATTCTTAAAGTAAATTATAATTCTGTATTCGCTCGCTTACCCCGCAGCAAACTACGGGGAATGCGCTCGCTGCCGAATTCAACGCCGTCTCACTTCACAAGCTTTTGCGTCACCAGTCCAAGCTGGGTAATCTCCAGCCGCTGAAGCACATCCAAAACCTCGATGACGCTTTTGTAAGATATTTTTTCATCTCCCCGAACCACCACCGGGAAATTGGGATCTGCTCCCTTATATTGCTTTAGTCTTGCCTCAAGTTCCGTAATGGTCACCGGAAAACTGTCGAGGTAAATGGTCCCCTCACCGGTAATCGTGATTGCCTTCGTTGACGGCTTTATCTTGCTGGCAACGGCGCTCGCTTTGGGAAGATTGACGCTGATTCCCTGAACGGAAGCTGTAACGACAATCATAAACACCAGCAGAAGGTTCCAGGCCAGATCCAGGAGCGGCACCACGTTAATTTCATCGTACACTTCATGTTCATCATAAGGGTTTTTTCTCATGGCATGTTCTCCTTTTCCTCCTCAAGACTTAGGATAAAATCATCGATGAAGACATTCAGATCGGCGCTCATGTCTTTTAAATGGCCGGTAATGTAACTGCTGGCAAAAAGAGAGGGTATCGCGACCAGCAGCCCCGCCAGTGTACAGGCAAGCGCGGACGCGACGCCGGGCGCGATGGCTGTCAGATTAGCTTCTCCGGCCTCAGCCAGGCCTGCAAACGTGTTCATAACCCCCCATACCGTTCCCAGAAGACCAAGGAAAGGGCCGCCCGCGACACTCATGTTCATAACGATCATCCCGACTGCAAACCTTCTGCTCTCCATCATGGATGCCTTCTCCAGGGCAGCCTTGAAACCATTCATGGCTCTGCCGGAAATCCCATTGCCCTTCTTAAAAGATTCTTCTCCTTGCCTGTCCTGTAATATTTTCAGTTCATCGACGCCGGCTTTATAGACCCGGTATAATGAAGAGTTGGGAAAGTCCTCATCTTTGTCCGAAAGTGAGAGCGGATGTTCAATCTTACGGAATTGCTCGGCAAACGTTTTGTTTTCCTTTTTTGCCCGGTTGATTACATTGATCTTTTGCATGAAGATGACAAAGGACGCCGAACCCATTAAGGCCAGAAATCCAATGATCAGCCACCCATCAAGGGTAATGGTCCGGATAATAACCTTCATGAGATGTATCGTGAGGGGTTCGCTGCTTCCCCCGCCTGTTTCTTCGTCTAAAACGGTAGTTAGTGTGCTGTCCGGTCCCTGCCCTAAAAATTCCGCTTTAATCCACTCCGGAGTTCTGGAAATGTTGGACAATTGAATTTCATCCATATCTCCGGCAAAGGCGTTGCTGCCGTTGGCTGATGAAGCAATGAAAATATCCGTTGCGGGCGCGGGTATCGTTCCTTTGAAATTGCTCGAGCCGGATTCCTTTCCGTCAAGGCAAATGGTTATGCGTCCTTCCGGATTAATGGTGACGGCCAGGTGGTGCCATATTTTTGGCGTCAAAACCATCGTTTTGGGCGTGGTGAATTTCCCTCCTCCCGTGCTTAAACTGCAATAAGCTTTTGTGTCGTCAAGACCTATAATAATATACTGTTTACCGTCATCCCACGAAAAGAGATGCTCATCTTTTCCTGTCTGGTTATTGCGGACCCAGGCCGAAAAAGTGAAACCCTTGGTAAAAACCAGGGACTCGGATTCGGCTATCGTCATATGTTCGCCATTCCCGCCGAACCCAACGCCATTTCCCACAATGGAAGGCTCTCCGAGTTTCCCGATAAAGGCCGTAGCGTGATTGCCATAGGCTGTGGCATCCCGCGGATTGCCGTCTTTTTCGCCCAGATGATAAACAGCCACGTGATTCACATCATAAGTGCCTGCTGATTCCTGACCATCCGGAGCGGAGGAGTTGCCGTAATACATCCAGATGAAATCCTGGTTGGAGTTCGCGGATATCCGGGGCGCCTTGACCCAGACGAGGGCAATCTCTTCCTTGGGATCGAACTTTTCAATATGATACTTCAGCGGCGATTTATCGTCGGCGCTGACGAACCTTATGTCCGAACCGTCGGCTTTGGCGCCGGAAAAACTGAAGTTGCCCGAATGCAAACGGATAAGCACCGGAATGTCGGTCAGGTTTTCTTTAATGTTGGAGGCTTTGTCTGAAGCGTCAAACTGGATTTTTTTTCTCTGCTGCCATTTTCCGTCCCACCAGGCATTCGCATCCCCAGAGACCATTATGCCAAGAAAAAATAGCAGACATAAAGTTATACCCAAAACTTTTTTAGACAATTTATCTGTTAGAAAAAAAACTCTCTTATTCATTTGCACTGTTTCCCCTTATTCTCCTTATTCGTTCTGATCAAAATCAATGATTTTTACATCCGGCCATTTTGCTATAATGTCATCAATCATCTACGAGGCAGCAAAACCGGTCGCACCGGAACCGGATGTACTGGAACCAGAACCGGAGGCGGAGGAACCGGTCGCACCGGAACCGGATGTACCGGAACCAGAACCGGAACCGGTCGCACCGGAAACGGATAGTGTTCCAATGCGGGATTGGCCGGTGTTTGGTTGCTGCATAATGATCGAATCGTAAAGTCTGTTAAGTTTTCTTTGATATTTGCCCCTTGCTGCCATTTTCCGTACCACCACGCGTTCGCTTCCGGAGGGGCCATTACGCCGAGAATAAAAACCGCTCCTGCAATAACCCCCAATAATTTCCCCGATAATTTTATCGATAGACATCCCTTTGAAAAATATGTTCTCTTTGTTCTTCCCACAATTTTCCTTATGCTCCTCCTTCATCATCGAGAATAAAGTCTATAACTTTTACATCCAGCCATTTGGTCATGACATCATCAAGCATTTGCGATGCGTTGGCGTTGCCGGCCGCGCCGATTCCCGCGGCGCTGCTCAACATCTGGCTGTTCTGAGTTGCGCTCCCGGAACCGGACAGCGTCCCGAGGCCGGTCGTTGCCGTTGTTATACTGGGCACACCGATGGACCCATTGGTGGAACTGATATTGTTGACGTTGAGAACCTGCGTCGCCGCCAGAACAACCTTTCCTCCGGAAATCCCCGCCTCGCCCGCATCGATAATGCCCTGAATCGCGAAAAGATAAATATCTCCCTCCGGCGGCGCCGGGGGCCCGGCGGGGCCATCGGGGGCGAAAGTCACGGCGCGGATGCCACTGCCAACTGCGGGAGGAGTAAAGACAACCTGATAACCGATAATTTCGGTACCATTAGCATTATACTCTGCAACCAATGTGGGCGGCGATGCTATCACTTCTTCTTTCGCGCCTCTGCCCGCGTTGATGTTGCCGCTTTCGCTCCAGACCGTGATATCGCCGCCTTCAAAGGTCATGACGCGGGACTCGTTCACATTGACATCTCCATTGGTAAGGATATTTATCGCTCCGCCTCCGGCCGTGAATATGCCTGTTTTCTGTACTTCATCCGGATTGCTAAAAAAGGTGCTTTTCCCAACGTCCAGTTCGCCGGCGGCAATGATGTAGATATTGTCCTTTCCGGAATTCGTGCTGATCTGGGAGGAGGTCATTTCGATGTTGCCGCTGCCGGAGGGTGAGCTGAGCATGGGCGCTACGGTCTGTGTTTTGGTTTGCTGGAGGAGCTGATTTGCCTGATCTGTCTGGCCGGCGTCCATCAGAATAGTGTAGTTTTGGGCCATCGTATGAAGCGTATCAAAAAAGGTTTCGATATCCGCCGGCGTATATTTGTTATATCCGGCTATGATGATCAGGTCGCTCCCCTTGGCTCCCAGAATAGAATTGAATGCATCACCCACCGTCTGAATTCCCTGCGCATTCCCCAGCGTAATAGACCCGCCTGCCTGTATGAAAAGACTGCCCGGACCGGCTTGCACCACGCCTGTATTCATGTTCGAAGCCCCCTGAATGCCAAAGCCAAAATTAATATCCCCCTGTATGGCTGCGATCTCCGATACATCGGTGGAATTAATGTTTTGACCGAAATAATAGAGACCCAATATATCTCCTTCTTCCGCTGTGATCTCCGCTTTTTTCGGCAGAAACAGTTCTATGTTTTCAATATTCTGCCCGGCGCTGATTACTACCGGAGTTGTATCATTGGCGTGAACGGGTTGCGTTGCGTGAAGGAAAGGCAAAAACAGATTATCGACTATGGCAGGCGCGGCGGCGTCATTGTAAACATTTGCCGGCGATATATCGGAGACAAAAATTTCTGCCCTTTGCGGATTCCCGGAAGAATCGAAGTACTGTCCATTAATATTTCCTCCGGCGATGAGGCTAAGATTGCCCGTGGGAGACGGCAGAAGAGCAAAATCATGGAGCACAAGTATATCCCCCCCGGCTGTAATATTCAGGGTAGGCGGCAATATTTCTTCTGCATTATTATCCCATGGAGTATGGTAAGGATCGCTATAGCCGAGCGTCACATCGCCGCCTGCCGTCAGATTGACTTTCGCATTTTCCGAGTAACCGACGTTAACTGATGAAAGTTTATAATATTTCTGGGAAGCAACCTTAGTTAACATTGCAACAAGCAATGGGTTGACCACTGTTGCCAGATAAATATTGCCTTGGGCGGCTATATTTATCTGGCTGTCAAAAGCCTCGACTACCTGCGGCTGGTTTGCCGCGCCGAAATTCCCCATGGCATTGATTTCCATCCGGCCTTGTGTGTTCAGGAATCTTCCTATAACATCCCCTCCGGCATAGATAACAAGGTCTCCATTATTATTTTGGCCGAATGTGCCTGCCTGGGTCAGGAAATCCCCGCCTGTGCGGACATCGAGGTTCCCTCCCCCCATGGTTGCTATGCCTGCTGTTGGATTTACAAAGGGACTTCTCGACCCGTAACTGGCAGACCAATATACACCCGCATTATTCAGATTTGAAACCACCGGCTTGGTCGTATAATCCCATTGACTCTTGATCAATGACGTTGTCCATTGTTCCGGGCCGATCTCCTTGCCGATATTTCCGCCCACATTCAGACTGATGTTTCCGCCTCCTGCATAAGTCCAGTAATTATTCGGCGAGTTGGACCAACCGGTTGTGCGGATGGCGCCTAATGTATCATTTTGCATCACTGTCGCATCAGTAAGGATGAGATTTCCGTCAACCGTGATATTGATATCTCCCGTGGCCGTTTGAATGGCTCCGCCGTTAATCCGGAGATCCTGCCCCACCGTGCCTTCTATGGATCCGCTATAAGAGGCAAGATTGTAATACATGAATATATTAATCATATAGTTTGGAGGCGAATTCTGTCCTTGGCCGATCACGGTGTCGCCGCCCGTTGCAAAGCGAATAGGAGCGCTCTCCGTGTAAACCAGTTCTTGATTTCCGACGGTCAGGTTGCCCGTGCCGTTGCGGTTTACAGCCATATAGTCGGCGCTGGACATGTCGGCGCCGGCCGTCAGATTGTATGCCCAGGAATCCCACACGGCGGAAGGGGTTGATAATTGGTTCATGGCTGTGGGGTGATCGACAAGATTGTTGTATATATTGAGATTGCCGGCAGCCCGCAGGGTCAGAACTCCCGGTTCTCCGCCGTATCTCAATTTTGTCAGATCTACGGCTGCTGCCGCTACCGCCAGGGTAATATTGGAGTTGGAGTCCGCTTCGATGCCGGGCAGAAGATTAAACTCACCGGCGCCCCATCCCGACATGGTGAGATTATTCAACAGCCTTGTTTGAATCGTGGAAGCGTTTGCCATATAATTGTTGTTATCTTTATTCCAGGCGGTGATTGTGGCCGCATTGATGGTGGAAACGTTATCATAAACCCGAAAGGCCTCGGCAACAAAATTGGACACGCCTGTCACCGTTCCGTCGAGATTCATTTGCACATCATTCCCGTTGCGCAGCGCACGCAGATGAACCAGCCCGCCAGTGCCTGTTCCGCTGGCCGAAGCATCTATCTCACTGCCC
Source organism: Smithella sp. (assembly GCA_049523355.1). GTDB lineage: Bacteria > Desulfobacterota > Syntrophia > Syntrophales > Smithellaceae > Smithella. The sequence continues at coordinate 7,275 of JBEKMY010000054.1, forward strand.
GGATTCAGGTTCACGTACCCGCCCTCCGACGACAGAAGAACCTCGCCGCCGTTGGAATTCGCCGCCGTACCGCGGACATTGATCAGACTACCGTTTTGTAAGTTCACATCATTTGCGGCATAAAGTTCAACATGACCGCCCGTATTTCCCGACGCATCAATGGTTCCTGAAATATTGATTTGTCCGGCAGATTGATCGTCAGCGGTCAGGGTGACATTTTGCGCCGTCAGCGTTTGATTTGCTGCAATGTCAATGTTCCCGAGACGCGAACGCAGATTAACGCTTTGGGTAAAGCCGCCGGCAGTGAGGATACCAAGGAGATCCGTCATGTCTGTAACCGTAAGATTATTCGCCTGGATATAATTCGTATCGAGGGTCAGCGTATCGAGCATAAATGAGCCGCCGGCCCCGCTGTTGGCCTGGCCCGACAAAGTCCCGCCAATAGTAACTCCTCCTGTCGGCGCCAATAATGTCACGGCGCCCGCGTCTCCCTGCGCGCCTGCGGAAACATCTATTACAGAACCCTTATCCAGAACTATGCTGCCGCTGTTCGTTTGCAAGGTAACCTCTCCTCCGGGCGCCTCACCGGTGCCCTTGGCGAGGATCTGGGCGCCGTCATGCAGGAAGACGCCGTCATTGGCGGGATCAGTGCCCATGACAATGAGGTTGATATTGCCGCCGTCCACCTGGATAATCGTGCCCTTTTCATTAATAGTGCCGTCATTGTTGAGTGTCCCGTTGTAAATGGCCTTGCCCCAGAACCCCAGTGTGCCGCCCGGCGTGGACGTTGTGCCCGGAGTTCCGCCGCTGTTGGTGATTGTAATGGTTCCCAGGGGGTTTGGATTATAGGAGGTACCGGGATTAATGCCAAAATCATTATAGTAATTGGCTCCAGTATAGACATTGAAATCGGCGGCTTGATAAGTTCCGCTGGTATTCAGGCCTGCGCCGGTCGTTATACGGGCTGCGCTGATTTGCAGATCGGTATTCCCGGTCGTAAGCGATCCCACACCTTTAAATGTCACATCTCCCTTGCTGTTGAGCGCGATATTCGAGAAACCGCTAAAGAGAACATCGCCACTGCCGACATTAATGTTATTGCCGTTAAACGATATTTGACCGGCATTTGCAGCAACCGGCGCGGCTGTTGAGGAGCTTCCCGAATTCTGCAAGTTTATGGTTGGCGCAGCCATAGTGACAGTTTCGTTAGCCGTCATCATGCCGACGATCACAGGCGCATCGAGCGTAAGGCTTCCGGCGGCGGATATGGTAAAGGCGTCCCCGAACTGAATGTCATTAGTGGCCACAAGGGCGATGTTCTGGTATCCCGTAAACCTGTTCCAGATATCTGTTGTCAGATAAAGGCCGCTGCCCGCCTGTACACCACCAAAATATATGTTGCTGCTTTGCAACGTAATGGTGCCGCTATCCACCACAAGATTGCCCTGAAGTCCCTGTACATTATTTACATTGAGTATAATATTGTTGGTCGCGTGCAAAGTTGAGTTGTTATCGACCAAAAGGGAACCCGGAGTCGTCAGATTGATCACGCCTTCGCCGCTGCTTGCATCTTTTACCGTCAATGCATTAAGTTGGGTGTAACTGTTGATCGTTATAGTATTTATGGCAGCCAGTGAAATAATGGGGGCGCTCAACACGATAGGTTGAGCTGCTGTCCCGCCTTCAATCGTTACCGTAGACGTGCTATTGATATCCCCGAGGTTAATCTCCCGGAAACCGCTGCCGGATAAGCTCTCCGCGGTCACATTCAGTTCGCCTTCCAGATTGGCGGGAACGGGAGTATTATAGTTGAAATCCTGCGGCAGGGGGGTTGCCGTCACTGCCTGAACATAGATATTTGTCCCGCTGAGGGTGAGAGAACCGCCCTGATAACCCGGCAAGGCCGCCGCCTGAAGGGCGCCATTAATAATAGTTGTATTCCCTTTGATGGTTACATTTCCTGCATCGCCTGCCGTTATAGTTTCTTTTTCGTAATACCCCTCGGCCAGGACATCCGCCGCCGGCATGACGCTGTAAACCTGCGGCTGTGTCGAGCGTATCGGCGTATTTGCCACACTATTATATCCGACGATGAGAGGATAACCATAATTTGTCAAGCCGCCCTGACTGGGCAGGACGCTGCCGGATTGCACCTCCAGGATATAGGCTCCGGGAAGGAAGGCATATTGGCCGTATTGAGATACGGGCAGAAGGGAATACATTCCCGCGGAGAGTCCGCCGCCGCCTTCCAGATAGACGGCAGGCCCCGGCGCCATGACGGGATTGCCGCTAAGAACGATGTAGCGTCCGCTTACGGACAGCGGGTCCACCGTCCCTTCGACGCCCGCCTGAAATAAGTAGGCAAAAATAGACCCGCCGCCTGAAGTGTTGATCTGGGCATTGCTCATGACAATGGCGTCTCCCCCGACGGCATTGACGGTTATAGACTTTTGGGGGACGCTGTTCACGGATATCGTGGTATTATTCGACGTGTTCGTGATAGTCCAGTTGTTATTAACATCGAGACTGCCGTAGTCGACCATTGTATTGCCGGCCGTTGTAACAACACTGCCTCCGGCAAGATAAATCCGCGCGCCCTGACTAGTGCTCGGATCTTGAATGTAATTCTGAAGCGTAATGGTCCCCATAGGCGCAGCCAGCACCCCATCAATTTCGATGCCTCCCAGCGCTCCTATCGTCAAATTGCCTCCCGCGGAAAAGATGGGTCCGCCCACGGGATTGTCAGCCGGAAGTATTGTTGTCTTGCCGGTGGAACAAATATTATAGTCGGAAAGTGTTGTTGGATATATCCTGTCCGCCTGCATGGTCAGGTCTCCGGCAACGAAGAGTTGCCCCTCCCAGACACTCGTTGTGCTGCTGCTATATTGTTGGGCTGTTAAACGGATATCTCTTGCCGCCGCCAGATTCACATTCTGAAATCCGCTTATATTGATGCTTCCTTCCAAATCGAGCCAGCCTGTGCTCGAAAGGGTAAGCTGTCCGCTCCCTGACGCAGGCGACCCGGCTGCCGGATAACTTGAGGTGTTGGAGAGAATAATCCAGGGCGCCTGCAGAGATACCGTATTCCCGGCGGAACCCGCTATCTCCGGCGCATTCAAGGTCAGCTGCCGCCCCACGGTTGCATTAATAGACCCGTTAAACTGCAACAAGTCATTGCTCTGCAAGGTCAGGTTGTCAAATCCCGCCGCCAGATAAGTCTGAATGTCCCCGGCTCTTATATCCAGCGAGTTAACGGTATTATTGATGGTCAAAGTACCGCCCTCTATACCTGCCATTTGCGGTTGGGCCTTAACAACGCCATCCCATGTCAGCTTGCCCTGAAAGGTCAAAGAAAGACTGCCGGGATTACTGGCAATCTGGTATTGGACAATACTTCCATTACTGGATTTCATGATGTTTTCGATCGGCGACGATCCCGAAAGGTCGATCACGGATCCCTGGTCCAAAAAGATATTTCCGGCAGCCGACAATTTTACAGTGCCGCCGTTTTGGGGACTGGAGTTCACACCGAAGCCGGCAACGGTTGCCGCAGCGGCAGGCATGTTATAGCCGTTGGCCAGAATCTGGCCTCCTGCGCCGATCTCCACATCGCCTCCTCCTGCCTTATTGCCGGTCGTCGTGATGTTTATCTTTCCGGCAAGAGACTGGAGGGTTCCGGCCATATAAACCCCGGCCGGAGCGGACAGATTTATGGTTCCCCCCGGAGTTGTGCTCACCACAGATCCGGAAGAAACAGTAACTGTTTCAGTTCCATTGACAACAGATATTAAATTGTTCCCAGCTTCAGTGTAAGCGCCGATAAAAGTTTTGCCGGCGCTGGCAGTGAAGGACGAAGAACCGGCCATGAAGGCCACGGAATCGTCAAGTTGTATAAGGCCAGGTCTGCCTGCCGCAACGGGCAGTTCCTGGCTGTAGCCGGACGCAGCGTTTCCTGTTTGCAGTGCTGACGACGGGTAACTCAACCTGACCTGCGACGTGGTGAGGGCTGCGTTTATTTCGATATTGTTAAGGCTGTTCAGAGCGATCTGCGTAAAGCCGGTATCGTCAAACCGGTTCCCCGCCAGAACGAATTGACTCGCCATGTTCGCGGGAACAACGCTGCCCGCGGTGAAATCTTCGGGCCATTCCGGCGCCGTGTTTTCCACACTGATATTCGTCGAATTAAGCGTTATGGAGCCTCCGCTGATTTTTCCGTTGGCATCAGCCAGGGCATACCCGCGCAAATCGCCGTTTAGCATAATGTTTGTTCCCTGAATGGTCAGACTGCCGGCATTCCCTCCGGTAACACTGCCTTTTGGGCTGATGACGTAGCCGCCGCTCACATCCACTATCGCTCCGCTTTGAATGAAAACACCTTGTCCATTGTCAGTTTGATCTTCAATGCTGATACTCCCTCCGCCGATCTGACCCGAAACAGGGGCGGCAGCGGACGTATTTCCGGCCAGGGTATTGTCTATTTTCTGCCCGGAAACATCAAGACTGCTTCCGGAACCGAGGAATATTTCCCCTGTTAACTGTGTATCGGACGGAAGATAGTCCGAAATGATCAGGTTGATCTGGCCTGCAGTCACGCTGACACTCCCGTAATCTTCGATACGGCGGGCAAGGGCGGTAAAATTTCCGCCGGGCGACAGAGTAATCTGCGCGCCGCTGTCCATTGTTATCGTAGTGTCGGCATACAGAGAAAGACTGCTCAGACCGGCCGCATTAATTGTGCCTGCCGGGATGACAGTGACAGTGCTTGCAAGGGTGTCGTTCGGGCCAAAACTTGAGGCCAACTGCGGCGTTGTAGTATTACTAACGGTGATCTCTTGTACCAGGGCGTCTTCATGAAAAGGGTTTAATCCAGGAGGCTGGTTACCGATGGTCAGCGTTCCGCCTCTCGGAGTTTGCAACCCCTGAGCTACGGAGAGCAAATAGGCCGATCCGGACGTCAAATCCACCGGCGTCCAGGCATTTTGAAAAATGCCTCTTGTTGCCGATCCCTCGAGTTGCCCGTCGAGGACAATGGTTCCCGCGGCAAGCGTAAGTGAGCCGGCGTTGCCGCCTTGTGTGTGCGCCGCCATATATGTTCCGACCCCTTCAATGATCTGATCATACGTAAGGTAAAGAGGAGCATTGCTGATGTCATAGATTTTCCCGCCGGAGACCAGTTTGGTGGAGTCCACATAGCCCCCGCTATAATTTATTCCGCCGCCGGAAAAATTGAGCGTCGCGCCCTGCTTGATAATAATATCGCTGCTGCTGCTTCCCTCAATAATGATACTTCCTCCATTGATTGCCTGCTGCTGGGCAGTCTGCTGCTGGGCGAGTATATCGCTGGAAATGTTTCCTATGGAACATCCGGTAAGGAGATTCACTGTGATTGTCTGACCCTGCAGGATGCCGCCCTTCTGTCCGTATGCGTCTGCAAGTTCGACGCTATTGAGCTGCACCTGCATTGCCAGCGCCGCGGCTGTCTCATCGCTCCAGACTCCGCCGACGTCAATACTGCTTCCAGCGGCAAGAAATACACGATTGCCGGCATTGAGCGTCACCGAACCTGCGGGCGCATAGATGCTTCCGTTCAGTTCGATAAGCCCGGTCGGCACGTAATTGGGATCTTCAGGATTTGCAAAATTACCGTGCATATTTATCACGCCTCCGAAAGACGAGGTGGATGTTTCGGAGGTAGTAGACGAAGTCGAAATGGGAGATTCCGTTATGCTGTTGCTGCCTGTGATGATCGTATTTTGGGCTATAAGCTCGATCTGGCCTTGCTGATTGACAGCCGTCACCGAGCGGATGATTCCCTGCTGGTTTACCACACCGCCGTACATTCCGACCAAACCCATATCCGCGGTCAATTGTCCTCCGTTCACGGCTTCGCCGAAACCGTCCTCAACGTTGACGATGAGGGCGGTTCTCTGATTGCCCGTCGAAGCGCCACCTGAGGAAACGGCAGGGAGGCTCAATTCCATTAACGTGCCCGCGGCCAGGCCGATCTGCCCTATCGGAGCATTGATGATGTTGTAGTTTTCCACTGTGGGTCCGATGAGAAATACGGAGCCGCCGGTTGCGGCGTTGATCGTCCCGATATTCGAGACTGCAGCATTGGCATTGTACGTTATGCCACTGTAGGAATAGGAATTGCCTGATAAATCAACATCATAATAAGCTATGAGATTGCCTTTAGAATCATAAGTGTTTTGATCCTGATTTGCTGTCCCCGTTTCCACATAGAAATTCAGGGATCCTTTGATAAAATCGCTGTTCTTGATATTCAGCGCCGAGGCAACAAGGGTATTGACGTTCACCTGCGAGCCGGGGCCGAAGAGGATTCCGTTCTGGTTGATGAGATAAATCTTTCCATCCGCTGTGAGCTTTCCGAAAATCAAACTGGGATCAAGGCTCCAGATACGGTTCAGGGCGGCCCAGTTGGCATTGCCCTGCTGGTTGAAATAGACCGAAGCACCGGCGCCGATGTTGAAGGTCTGCCAATCAATAATGGCCTGCGCCTGATTTTGATAGATGACTAACGTGTTGGGAGTGGTCGTAGAATCGAGCCCGGAAATACCCTGCTGGAGGCCACCGGGTTTCAAAACAGGCAATGTGTCTGACGACGGAGGGGTGAGGGATCCGTATGACCCGGGAATCTGGACAGTTTCATCCTTTGAGCCTGGAATCGTAGGTAATGCGCTTTTAGCCACAGGTATGACGGATGCATTAAAACCGGGAATCTGGACAGTTCCCGCCTGCGAGCCTGAGGGAAACAGGACAAAACTGCAATAAAGCAAGAAAAGTATGGTGCAAAAAATTCTTTTTTTCATAAATTCCTCTTGCTCACCATTAAAATAAAGATTTTAATTTAAAATAAAACATGTTGGTGTTTGCCTGTGTTTGATTTGTCGCGTTTAGAGCTACAGCCCAGTCAAACTCGTATTCCAGATATTTCGTCAATGAACCGCGAATTCCCGCCCCCGCCCCATCAAGTGTGATGCTTCCGTTCTGAGCGGGAAGGGGATCCTTAACGTTGAGTTGGGCAATGTCATAGAAGATATAGGGGCTCGCCTGCAACCGCTTCACGATTCCGAATCTTGCAAGTGGATCCGGGAAAGAAAGCTCTATAGTGCCGTGTATTGCATCATCGCCCTCCGCCTCGCTTTCCATATATCCCCTTACGTTTTCCATGCCGCCTGCTATATATTCTTCATTGGGAATCAGCGGATTGTCGGCCGCCTGTCCGTCCACTTTTACTAACAGCCCCATCCCCCAGGGCAGCTTCTGGTTGCGCTGGATACCCGCTGTGACAAAGATGTAGTTCGCATTCCCTTTGTAACGCGCGTTCTCAAACTGGCTCTGATCCGAAACCGCCCCCCGAAAGGATATGTTCAAACCTGCGTTAAACTGGGTCATCCCTCCTCCATCCTGCAGCACAGAGTTGTATGCAAAGGATAAAGGCATATAGGTAACCGGCGTAATAATGGGCGAAGGTGTTGAACTTCCCGTCACAGCATTAAAATTGACGCTGGACTTGTAATCCTTGTAGTCAAGACCGATGGTTATGTTGTGTGCGTAAAGATTATAAGGCGGAAGGGGAATAACGTAACGCGTGCCCAGGATCGTCCCTTTGCCGACCACTCTGAATCCGTCACCCACGTCCGTATATGTATTACTGTCCGACCTGATACCGTACAGGACCCACTGGTGATCTTTTTCCCAGGGCGCAGGCAGGCTATAGGAGGCGCTGAAAACCTCTACTTCACTGCTGTCCTGAGGCGATGTCTGATACTGAAGGGAAACGGAATGTTCCATTTGCCAGAGGTTGTCATAGCGGATCATGCCCGCCAACCGTAACGGATCCGTGCCATAAGAATTCTTGTCATTTAGCTCCAGACTCCCATGCAGGGGAAACCGGTCATCCACTTTCAGATCGACATCAATTGTACCCGGTTCGCTTCCGGGCGTCATGACGGGTTCCACCTTGAAATCCTGGTTCCTGTTTAGACGGCCTATTTCCTGCTGGACTTTAGGAAGATAGAGCATTTCGCCCGGATTGAAAGACTGCAAATCTCTCATCATCTTGTCCGACGTAAAATACCTGTTTCCTGAAATCTTTACCCTGCCAATCCGGCTCTCGATCACCTGTAATTTGACGATACCGTTCTTGATTGTCTGTTCAGGAATATTGACCAAAACAGCGGGATAACCGGCATCGTGATAGAGTTTCTCCACGGCGTCGCGCGCCTTTTCCACGTCCGCTGCAGTTTTTCCGGCGCCGGTGAAGGCCTTGACGGCTTCCTGCAGCTTTTCCGCGGGGAAAATGCTGTTTCCCGAAAGCTCAAAAGCCCTGATCTCGAAAGCCGCAGCCACTTCATCTCCCGCAGCGAAACTTTTGGGCAGGTAAATATGGAATGCCGCAATCACGAGAAAAAGAAGGAAAAAATGCCTGGCAAATCTTAAGCTGTCTTTCATTTTTCTACAGTTCCTTCTTTTTGGGCTTTTTTGGCCTCAGCCTCTGTTACCTTTTCTGTTATCTTACTGACGGTTACGTCGCAGGACAGTGTTTCACCGCCAAAGGGATTTCTGTAGTCAATGGTCATGGTCTTGTCGTCAACATCCGTGATGCGGCCCACCAGGGGACCTGAACGGATAAGACTGCCTTTGTGGGCGTCAATATCAACCTTGTAGGCATCAGCTTCCTCCCGGATACGTCCAACCCCAAACGGCGTTTGCACCACAGCGCCATCTTCTGCTGAAAAACGGATAATAACGTCTTCTCCGGTTACGCTCTCCACGCGTCCCGGAACGGCGGGATCATAGACAAAGAATTTTCCTGTTTCCGGAGACATGCCCGTGCGGGATTTGTATTCTTCGATCGTCATCTTTATTTCCTTCGGCGTTTTGTGGACACGCGCCAGACTGACGGTGTAATTTTCCTTTGTCCTCTCGGGAAGGTCTTGTGCCGTCAACTCTACATGACGCGTTTCTCCTTCTTTCAGACCCGTTAAATGCCCGGCAAGGCGAACCGCGATATCATCCTCAAAAGTTCTTTCTTTTTCGCCCGCGGGTTTTTCCGACGGACCAGGGACGAGAACTGATACGGGATCATTCTTCAGCCGGACGACATAAATGTTTGCCTTCGGCTGGTCTTTTTTTACGGCGTTGTCATCTGTCGCCGCCGCAATTTCCCCGTTTTTCAGCAGGCACTGGAAATGGATATCGGCGTTATCGCCGAGCTGCGTCTGCCTTATATTTCCGGTAGCAGCGCACCCCCCCAAAACCAGCAGGACCAGTAATATAGAGGCCATCGGCATTCGTAACCGGCCTGTTTTCGATATGTTATTTGGTTTCATGGCTGATATCTTTCTCCTCTTTTTTTACTTCTTGTTTTTTTTCTCTTCTTCAATATAGATGGCGTCATCAAGTTCTTCGATTTTCTCTATCCTTCCCAGGCTTCCCTGGGTGAAATTGATTTTGATATAACCGGTAACTTCATTCTCGATAAGCTTCTCGATGACTTCGATGAGTTTTTTCATCCTGTCCATATAAAATCCTTAACTAATACCGATTTAAATTGCCGTGAAAGTGCCCGGCTTAAGAAGAATGAATGAGCCTTTTTCCGGTTTTTCAGTATTTTCAACGTCCTTATCATCATGCTTTCTTCTTAATGGCAGCATAACTAACATAGCTTTGTTGTGATATTGTTGCGGCTTCGTGAAGAATTAATAAAAAGATATTTTTTCGAGTCCGGAAGTCATTATTCTTTTTTTACAAAGACCATTCCGGCAGTTAGACGCTCTCTGCTTCCTGGAGCTGGTTCAATCTTTCTGGGCTGGTTCAATCTCTCCTGGGCTGGTTCAATCTCTCCTGGGCTGGTTCAATCTACAAGATTGAACCAGCAAGAGAAACACCCGTAAATGAAAGGGGCTCCCGAAGGAGCCCCTTGACTGTTAACCCGACGCAGTACCCAAATGGCATATTATGGAATCTGAGATTGAGATATTGTCGGTGTTAAACAAATCACATTGGCAACAACTACTCTCCCAGATATGCCTGATCCGTAGTTTTTTCGACGTTCATGTTACTCTGGAGCATCCAGAAATTCGCTTCAGATGCAGGAACCGCATTACTTGCATTATTCACAAAGTTGTATGCAAAGCTGCCGCTGGTCATCTCTGTATCATTGCTATTCCAGAAGGCCCACTCGTTCGTCCAGAAATCATAGCGGGAGTTCCCAATGGATTCAGCCGTAGGATATTCACCCTGGTAGGCGATGCCTCTTGTATTTGGATAGCCTTTAGGTACCCCGTTAGTTCCGTCCATGTTAGTTCCGCCAGGCCCGCTAGTACTGCCGACAATCTTGTCCGCATCGAAATAACCGATTGCGCCTGACACGGTGTCGACGCAGGCTTCCTCAGCCGATGTTCCGTTATTGAAATAAATATATGGATAGGCACCACTAAAGGTAGCAGCAACACTCGGATTATTCTCAGAAGTGGGTAACTGACCACCCCAGCCATTACCTTTTACAACGGCATAATCAAGAGTAGCTGCGGTGCCGGAACCCGCATGGCGCAAACAGAGCGTGACACCAAGGTGGGGGAAGTTTGGGCCAAACTGATCCCAGTACGCTATCTCACCGGAGAAAAGAAGCACGGCCATTGCGCGGGTTATGTTACTCATGGTTTTGTTTGTGCCTGTGCCCGAAACTGAATTCGTCACGTCGTTATGGACCCAAAACTGGAAGGGCACGACAATCGGCTGAATATATTTCAGTCCGGCTGTAGATATACCGTTGAAGCTCATCGTCAGTTGAGCCCCGCCTGCGGGACCATTAGTTGTGCCGCTGCTGGTCTGAGTGAAGGATTCGCCGGCCACATCCGATGCGCCGATATTTACTCTTACGCACTTCTGTGCTGAGCAGCTGTTACCACTGGTACCGCAGCTAGTTTCATCTGCCATTAACCGGTAATTTCCTGCAACACCACCGTCAGTATAAGTGGTCGGTGTGCACGCCTCAGAGCCAGCCAGAGAATTATCGCCTTTCACAGCTAAAATCCCGTCATAGGACGCCTTGGAGGAAACACGGATGATATATGTATTGTTGTTGGGCCCGCAGGTTGCGAAGTTTACTTGGTCAGCGCTATCAAACTGTGGCTGTCTTACCGTAGCACCTGAACATCCCGGCTGACTTTGGATGTAACTCACGGCCTGGAGATTCCAGAAGGTGAACTGGGCTGAGGCCCCGTAGAGGTTAGCTTCATAAGTAGTTGCAGCTGATGCAATGCCCGCTACAGCCAGCATGGCGGTTCCCGCTACAAGCGAACCTAATAATTTTTTGATCTTCATTTTCATTCTCCTATTAAGAATTAATTTTTACTTGTTTAAAAAACATTACCTCTCTTGTTTAGACAGCCATTTTCCTTCTTCTGATCCCCACAAGGCCGACAAGACCGGAGCCCAGAAGCCAGAATGCTGCGGGCAGCGGAGTGGTAACGAGAGGAATAATCTCGGTACTACCATCGGCGAAGGTGCGGATATCGGCAATCTCGACACCTGCTGAGTTTTTAATACCGCTGACGGAAGATGGGTAATAATATAAGTACTGATCAACATAGCCGGTAGTTGCCAGATTGGCAAGATTGGCTTCATTGGCTGTTCCGCCATTTACTAAGGTGCCAAAGCTTCCAACAGCAACGCTATTCTTGTCCAGCAGGTTCCAGTAAGAATTACCGGCTGATGATGCAATTTGCGCCTGCGTTGTACTACCGCTAACTAAATTTCCAGCATACAAATTCTGCACAAGGTTCATTGCACTCTTAGCGGCAGTCACATGACCATTAGCCTCAATGGTCTGGCCGTCACTAGGGGGGATAGGACCGCTTACCCAGAAGGCGCCTGAAGCAGTATACATAAAATAGGCAACATTAAGATTGGACACCGATTGTCCTGGAAACAGAGTGGTGAAGTTGATTGTGTTGCCCAAATTACCACTATCAGTGACGCTGGCTGCTGATGTCAAACTGGTTAAAGGACCCAGATCGGTCGCGACTTCATTGCCTAGCCCATTCGTCTGATAGACAACCTCGATCAGGTCGCCGACCGCGAAAGACGCCATGGCCTGCCCGGCGACACTCAACACAAGCATGAATACCGCGGCAAATACTAAAAGTTTCTTTTTCATTATTATCTCCTTAAATTTCAAATTTATTTAATGAATCTTTTAAGATCGGCTGAAGGTTTATGCCTGCAACCTGCCTGTTTTTATCCGCAACGCATTTTGTTTCGACACCACCTCCTTCATTCTTCATTTTTATTTTTTTGGAGCCTATTGACTTTTCCGAAAAAAAGCCCAAAACAAGTGCAACAAGCTCTCGCTCCGGGCTTTCTGTTACCTTTTCAGGTCAGCGAAGTACCCTGTATATCAAATAAAAAAGCCCGAATTAAGAAAATACGACCTTCTCAATCCGGGCTTTCTGGTGCAAAACAGATATCTCTGTCAGTCAGCAAAGGACCCTGCAATATTTTATTTCTTTAGAATTTCTTCAAATTTCTCTATTCTCCCGACTTGTCCACGGGAAAAATTGACTTTGATGTATCCAGTGAATTTTTTTTCCATCAGGGACTTGATCACTTCGATAATTTTTTTCACTTTATCCATCGGTTTCTCTGTGTTTATACTTCTGTGTTTATACTAATGAATGTCCTTGTAACTAAAAACCGTTTTGCTGTTTACGGCCGTACATTAACACTTAATTATTACACCCTGATTACGGCCAAATGAAAAAACAGTTATTTTTTTCGACCCTTCATTATAAATTTCTTTTTTCGCCTTCCGGTTTCCTTTGCCGGTTCAATCGTCCTTCGATTGAACCGGAATGTTCCAGATCAAAATTTCATCGCCAGGCAATTTTTGTCAGTAATGAAGACTGAATTAATATCATCAATTGTCTTCATAGAACCGGCGCTAACATGATCAATTCTTTATTTGAAGCTCTTCTATCAGGGCTTTATTGCATTTTTATTAAGGACAAGTGACATTGTTATGAATTTTTCGTCCAATATGTTTTTTTGCTTTTATTTTGTTTTGTAAATCGGGCAAGAAATAAGGCAAAAACTATTGTTGTTATTGATGATAAATTTTTTCCTGGTTCATACAAAACTTTTTTGAGGAATATCCAGGCTGGTTCAATCTTTTCGATTGAACCAGCAAAAAAAGCTAAGATTTTGATTTTTTACTCAGTAGCCATAAGAGAGCCAGTCCGAAACCAAACAGAGGAAAAGCTCCGGGAAGAGGAGTGGTAGACGGGGTCGTCCCCGAACCCGTCCCGGAACCCGAACCGTTAGACGGATAAAAATATATCGAAACACCCGATACGGTAGAAGAGCTGCCTTCATTCACAAATGGGCCGTACTCTGGAATTGTGGAACTGTTAAAATTGCCGCTGTTGTAATCGTTGAA
>JBEKMY010000055.1:0-23470 GCA_049523355.1 Smithella sp.
GAAGAATTGGAGAAAAAAGAGAGTCGGGATAGTGGCGCATGTCATACCGATAAGAAAACTCGTTCACGTAATTCTGTAAGTACTTCGGGGAAACGGCATGATAAGTCCCGTTAATACTGCGTTTAAGTTGGCTCCAAAAGCCTTCAATGGTGTTTGTATGAACATTGCCTTTAACATATTGTTTTGCAGAATGGTTTACTTCTTTATGCTTATATCCATAGTTGCTAAGTTTATCATATACAGGATATTCGTCAGTCATAAGCGTGGAACCTATCTCAACATTTTCACGGACAAGTGGAGTAATGGTAGAAGATTTAGTATTGCCGACAACTTCTGCAAATATCTTTCCGCCTCTTTCAACCATACCAAAGACAGGGGTTTTATTTTCGGCTCCACGGCCTCGCTTTCCATGAGATTTACCGCCAACATAGGTTTCATCAACTTCAACCGTGTTAGAAAGTTGACCAACGGGAACATTAAAGAGAAGGCGTATTTGTTTAGCAATGCGCCAAGCTGTTTTATAGGTTACTCCTAATTCACGCTGTAACTCTTTTGCCGCTACTCCATTTTTGGAATTGGCAAATAGAAAGATAGCGTAGAACCAATTTTTAAGAGAAGTATCAGATTTATGAAAAATAGTTTTTGCAAGCGGATGAAGTTGATGCCCACAGTATTGACAGGCATAACATTTACGGTTCGTAACTTTGTAAAATTTAGTTTCTTTGTGGCAATGGGGACAAACTTTTAATGAGCCATAACGATATTGAAATATCTCTTTAAGGCAAGCGTCATCATCGGGGTATCTATCTTGAAAGGATTTGATAGTAAGCGTTTTCATAGTTGCTCTCCTTTTGTTTCTTTTGTTAATTATAATATAGCAACTATGTTACTTGTTGTCAAGGGATATTTACCAAATATTTTTAGAATTGCCTGAAAAAAGAAACCGCACTTTCATCGGGAGAGAATAATGGCAAACGTAGATTTACAGCTAAATGCGATTTACGCGCTTGTTCATATACACTCGGTTATAAAAAATGATCAGCAATATCCCTCCGCCAATCCTGCGATTATAAATTTCATTGAAACGCTTTATCTTCATCTGATGGACACATTACAACAGGATGCGCCTTTGGTCTTCGCGGAATTAGAAAAAAATGCCCTGTCAGGCGAAAATATTTCTGATCAAAAAGATGACGAAACAATTAATGTTTCATTTCTGCAGGATATCTTTTCCGGTTTAGACTTCAAGAGTTTTTCTTTTGATGAAGATCCGGAAAAGGAAGAACTGCATATTATTATAAACCTTCTTAAGCAAAAAAGGAAACCGGCACAAGATGAAGCTTCTCTGCCCGGACCTGCGGCGGAAAATAGCACAGAACAGATTATTCCTGATAATAAAGTATATCTAACTCTGGAGAAGGGACAGGAAGTCGTCGCTGGCCCTAATAACGCGGAAGATAAAATTCCTGAAGGTGTTGCCAGCATGGAAAAAGTAATCAACCGTATAAACGCGTTGGATGGATCCATTGAATCTATTCCTTCCGAAGAAAAAATGGATATGCTCAGAAAATTATCAATACAGTCGGCCGAGTGGATAGAGAAGGAAAATGCCGTCACGCCTGAATACAAAGAATTATGCAGGCGTTTGGAGACGCTTCTTCAGGAATTCATCAGCAATGGATTCTTTGCCGAAGCAACGCCAATTATAAATGTCTTTAGTAAAATTTATAACGGCACGCTGAAAAAAGATGATGACATAAAGGATATCTCCTTGAAAGTTCTCCGAAATATGGCGTCAACGAATAACTTTAACATCCTGTTTAAAGAAATCAATACCAACGAACATAATAAAAAAAATGAAGCCAGTCAGATATTTGCCGGATTTGGCAGCCTTGTAATAGACAAATTACTCGATAGTCTTAAGAAGGACAGCGACAGCAAAGCACGTATCAGCACTATTCATATTATTGAAGAAATGGGGCAAGCCGCCATACCTGCCATCAAAGCAAGCATTAATATGAATACGCCATGGTATTACTTGCGTAACATGGCCTATGTGCTGGGACATATCGGCAATGAATCCAGCGTCGATGTGCTCAAACCTTTACTGCTGCATAAAGAAAAGCGGGTACGCAAGGAGGCTTTCAAGAGCATTGTTCAGACCGGAGGAAATATGCGGGGACCGATGCTCCTGTCTATGCTGTTTCTGGTAGATCAGGAATTACGGGTTGATATTATTGAAGCGCTTGGTAAAGTAAAATGCAAAGAAGCTGTGACTGACCTGCATAATATACTCAAAAGCAATTCAACGATGGCTAAGAATGACCATATATCCGTGCCGGGGAAAATATGCAATGCTCTCGGGGCTATTGGCTCGCCTGAGGCGATAAAAGTTCTTACAACAATTGCCGAATCAAAATCTATTTTAGGTATCGGGTCATATTCTAAAGAAGTCAAATATGCTGCTGAACGTACGCTGGCATACATAAAAAGAAAGCAGGAAGAATAGAGTTGACGGAAGTGTGCGCTTCATCGCTTTACATTCAATAAATGGTTGCAATCCTTTCTAAATTATAATTCATCATTAGAGTTCTCGTAAGTGTTTGCGGCAATCTTCGGGATTACCGCGCCGACCCCCACAGGCCTCTCCATTAGACTGTCTATTATTGAGATTCTCACTTTTGATAAATGCATAAACATTATTATCAGAAGTGAGAATTATCATTTCGAGGCCGTTTTAGTTATCTCTTTGTAAAATATAGATAAATCTCGAAATAATATTGGCATGAAATTTGAACTTCAGAATATTGAAAGAATCTTAAATAAAAAGGGGCTGATCAAAAATGGAATATGAAATATTTTCTATTGCACTTTTAAATAAAGAAACCGGTGAAATCGGTTTAATGCCGTCATTAGAATTATTATGTAAACCAAAGCATATACAGATTGCCGAGCTTGAAAGTTGTTTGAAGATGTATGAGGAAACATTGAATGATATAAACAACCCGGAACAGAGAAAAATACTTTTTGTGAACGGGAAAGGCAGCGATATGAATATTAAATCAAAGGAAGTGGAACTTGCTATCGTTGTTATCCGTAAATACTTAAGAAATTTAATCTTAAATATGAATATGCATGAATTAGAATGTAGGCTTCAACTCTGATAATTGACAATAATTAAAACCCGAGGAGGTAAACCGGACAAAAATGATTACCATACTTCGCTGACTGCAATCCGCTCCCATCTCTGGCGTTCCCGTCACAGATGACCCTTCAATAACCCCAGACTAACCGCCAGGTTACGACGGCGGGAATCCAGCACCACTTCTCTAATTGCCCGGTCGAAGATGACCTTCACCGGGCAATTCAGCCTCTTTCCTGCCATTCCTGATTTGCCATCACACCCATTGCGAATTCATGTAAGTGTTCGTGGCAATCTTTGAGGAACCACCCAACCAATTAGGATGGGAACAGTAAGGGAGACAGATGATGACAGCCAAAAAGGTTTTTGCACAGCCAATCATACGTTCACGACTGCACGAGGAGATTGTAACCATCATCCAGAAACAGATCATGAATGGCGCAATTCCTCCGGGGAGCAAACTTCCGCCTGAGCGCGAAATGGCCCAGACTCTGAATGTTAACCGTGCCACAGTGCGCGAGGCATTGAGCAAACTTGAAAACCTCGATCTGATTGAAATTCGTCATGGTGACGGATTGTATGCGAAAAATTATCTGGAAAGCGGCAATCTTGATCTCATCAAAGTCGCTTTGGATATGGACGAACATAAAGAAATAATGTCCAATCTTCTGGAGGCACGCCGCTATATAGTGCCTCAGGTGGCTTATGTTGCCGCACAGAGGCGCACCGCCACCGACCTCAAGGAACTAAAAGAAGTTATCTCCCAAAAAGACTTGAGTATGCTGGAGCGGGATATCAAGGTACACCAGATTATCGCGCGCGCTACTCACAATCTGGTTTGCACGATAGGCCTCAATTATTTCAATCAGATTTTCCACGACTACGGTTATCTTTATTTCGATGATGAACGCAATGTCGAACGTTCCCGCGTTTTCCACCGGGAAATTTATGAAGCCATCAAAGCGAAAAAACCCCGGGAAGCCCGCAGGATCATGCATGATGTGCTTATTTATGCCGAAGATGCCGTGAAGGCCAGTCTGGATAACGTAAGACAAAAGGAGTAATGAATATGGAACGATTTATAGAGAATCATACTAACGAACATTTCGATGTTCTCGTAATCGGTGGAGGCATTACCGGCGCTTCGGTAGCTTATGAGGCGGCCACAAGAGGACTGAAGGTGGCGCTGCTGGAGAAGAAGGATTTCTCCTGGGCAACATCTGCCGTCACCTCCAAGATGATACACGGGGGTCTGAGATATTTGGTAAACGGTGAAGTGGGGCTGGTGCGCGAGTCGCTGCGTGAACGTCGGGTGCTGGAGAATATAGCTCCCAATTTCGTCTATCCCGCGCCTATCATGATGGTGCATTATAAAAAGCCGTTCAAGAACAATAAATGGGTCGTGAAAATCGGTATGATGATGTACGATTTATTGTCCTATGACAAGAATTTTACCTGGGATAGATGTAAAAAAATCCCCATGCACAGAACTATATCCAAAGAAGAGGTCATGCAAAGCGAACCTAATGTGCGCACTAAAGAACTCACCGGAGCATCGGTTTTCTATGACTGCAACAGCATATTTCCGGAACGGCTCACGCTGGCCTTTATCAAATCCGCCGTATCCTATGGCGCCAAAGTTGCCAATTATTCCAAGGTGGAAGGTTTTTTAATGGGTGCTGACAATAACGTAACCGGCGTTTTGGTAAAAGATCTTCTGGAAAATAAAATGCATACGGTGTCAGCCACTATAACCGTCAACTGCGGCGGACCATGGGCGGATATCGTTTTGGGACTTGCCAAATCAAACGGAAGCGTCAGCGCAATATTGCGCAGGTCGGAGGGTATTCATATCATTACTTCCAAACACCTGCTTTCCGGTAATTACACGGTTGGTTCAATGACTCCGGACGGACGTCATTTTTTCCTCATTCCCTGGCGCAACCATACCCTTATCGGCACCACGGATAAGCCCTTTACAGGCAATCCCGATGATTATAAAGTGACCAAGACAAGTATCATGGAACTGATCGACGATGTCAATTCCTCCTTCGGTGATGGCAAGCTTTCTTATGCCGATGTTAAGCATACTTACGGCGGCCTGCGCCCGCTGGTGGAACAGGATACGGGGGAGACTTATACATCTTCGCGCAAATATGAGATTTACGATAATAAGATAGACGGGCTCGACGGCCTGATCACTTGTGAGGGCGGCAAGTATACAACCAGTCGTAATCTCGCTGAGAACTGCCTCAAGATTGTGGCCGGAAAAATGGGACGTTCTCTGGGTAAGAGCACTACCAAAGAACATTATCTGACAGGATGCGAAATAAAGGATTTATGTTCTTTTTTTACCGAAGTCGAGCAGAAAAACAAAGATTTCAGCGCTCCTACCATGAATTATCTGAGCCACAACTACGGCGCCGAATATGCCGAAATCCTCAAATTGGCGCATGAGGACAAGGCTTTGGCCGAGACACTCAATGAAGACGGCGAAATACTGGCCGAGGTGGTTTATGCCATACGTCAGGAAATGGCGCGGACTTTATCCGATATCGTTGTTCGTCGAACGGGTATTGGCACTCTGGGCAATCCCGGCGAGGATGTGTTGCGCAAAGTGGCGGCTATTGCCGCCATGGAATTGCATTGGGACGAAAACAGAGTTGAGCGGGAAATTTCAGACACGCAAAACCTGCTCACACTGCCGGTGTAGTGAAAAGACGGATTTTGTGTTATTCTTCATTGCGGGGTTTATTCAAGTGTTCGCTGCAAACTAAAAGGAGGACATGCTGATGACATCCAAAAATTTCCAACCGGATTGGACGGAAAAATCTCCGGATTCAGGCACATACAGATCTATCTTTAAATACGGCGATCCTCAGCATTTTAAACATCCAAGCGCCGCCTGGTACAAGATGATGAAACAGGATTTCCATCTTAGCGACGCTGACTTCGCCCGCAAAGGTAAGGAAGGACGCCAACCGGTTGTGTTGAGCCGTCCCGCGACACTTAAATCTCATCAGATTGATGCTCTGCAGGCTATTGTCGGCAAAGAAAACGTCGCGCTGGACGATTACAGCCGCGTCAAATACGCATCCGGAAAGACCACCGAGGAAATGCTGGAACTCCGTGAGGGTACTATCCACGAAGTGGCGGATGTCGTGTTGCATCCTCGCGACAAGAATGATGTACAGCAAATAGTGGCCTACTGTGATAAAGAGCAAATCCCTGTTACGGTCTTCAGCGGAGGTTCATCCGTGAACTTCGGCTGCCTTCCGGCTAAGGGCGGCGTATCCCTGGTAGTCAGCACTCACATGAACAAGCTTCTGGAAGTAAACGAACTCAATCAGACCGCGCGCGTACAACCGGGTCTGTTCGGGCCGGCCTATGAAGATGCCCTCAACCATGCTCCCGATATTTTCCATACAAAACATCGCTATAGCTGCGGCCACTTTCCGCAGTCTTTTGAATATTCCACAGTGGGCGGCTGGATAGTGACATTAGGTTCCGGACAGGCTTCGACTTATTACGGCGACGCTTACGATATTGTGTTTAGTCAGGAATATGTTACACCTGTCGGAACATTTAAAACCCTGGATTATCCGGCCACGGCTACCGGTCCGAAAGTAAACGATATCATGAAAGGTTCGGAAGGTTGTTTCGGCATTCTGGTTGAAGTGACTATGAAAATTTTCCGCTATATGCCCGAAAACCGCGCCCGCTTCAGCTTCATGTATCCCACGTGGGAAGCCGCCGTAAACGCCAGCCGCGAAATCATGCAATCCGAATTCGGCAAACCCGCCATCTATCGTATTTCCGATCCCGAAGAAACCGACAGGGGATTGAAACTCTACGGCATGCCGGGCTTTGTGGATAAGTTTCTTGTGCTGCGGGGGTTTAAGCCCATGCAGCGTTGTTTGTCTTTAGGCAATGTCGAAGGAGACAAGGACTATACATGTCTGGTAGCGCGAAAGATTAAAACGATTGCCCGAAGACACGGCGCCATGTCGCTGGGCGGTTATGCCGCGCGTAAATGGGAGCACACCCGCTACACCGAACCGTACATGCGCGAGGATCTGGGCGACTACGACATTTTGATCGATACACTGGAGGCCGCTGTAACCTGGGATAATCTCCACCGTGTGCATGAGGGCGTCCGCGCGTATGTCAAGAGTCGGCCGGATACGATGTGCATGACCCACGCCTCGCACTTTTACCCGCAGGGAACAAATCTCTATTTTATTTTCATCGCGCACATGAATGATCTTACAGAATTCCAAAAATTCAAGCGAGGCATCATCGACAATATTCAGAAATACGGCGGATCGCTGAGCCACCACCACGGTGTCGGCCGGATGATCGGCCCATGGATGGAAACACATCTGGGAGCCGAACAGATGGCTGTCCTGCGCGCGTTGAAGAAGCATTTCGATCCGCGTAATATCATGAATCCCGGCGGTCAAATGGGCCTGGATTGATTATCGGCAACCGGAGATAAACCCGAATTGCCCCATAAATCATAAACGATCATGACAAGGAGGAAGGCATGCAGAAAGCGGGAGAAATGGACAAAGCAAGGGCTCAAGTCATTCTGGCGGATGCAAAACCGGGCATTGCAAAAGCGGTAAGCGCGGTCTTCGAACATTTCGGCGGCGGCGGCAGTATGCTGCGTAGCAGCCGGGACGTTTATATTAAAGTCAATGCGGTGGGTCTTGAGCCCTATGTTTATACCGATCCGGAAGTCTTGCGCGAAACCATTCTTTACTTCCGCTCCTGTGGGGCGCGCACGATCTACGTGATTGAAAACTGCACCCAGGCTAACTTTACGCGCCTGGTGTTCCATGCCATCGGGTATCTGAAAGTCTGCAAGGAAACAGGCGCCACTCTGGTGTATCTTGACGAAACCGCGTCTGTTCCGATCTTTTTAGAAGGCATCGAGGAATTCATCGATATCTCACATTTTGTCTTTGAACGGCTCATTGAAAATCGCGCCGATAATTTTTATCTGTCACTGCCCAAGCTCAAGACCCACTCTATGTCGCAGGTGACGCTCTCCATTAAGAATCAATTCGGTTTCGTGCATCAGTCAAGCCGCATTGCGGATCACAACTACCGCATCCACCAGAAGTTCGCGGATATTTACCGTGTGCTGAGGCCGGACTTCGCCCTGATCGACGGCCTTATTGCCACCAATCACGGCCATTACCCCACGACTTATAATGCTTCCAAATGCATAGTGCCCATGGATCTGCTCATCGGCGGATCCGACCCGCTTGCTACCGACGTTGTGGGCGCGGCCCTGTTAGGTTTTGATCTGGCCGGAGTCAAACATCTTGATCGCTGCGCCGCCACGGGCATCGGCATCAGCGATATGAACCGTATCGATATAATCAACAAGAACCTGTTTGATGAGCGCCGGCAGCACTTCACCTGTGAACTACTCGATGATTATCCGCCGGATGTAACTTTTCTTAGGGGGCAGGAACGCTGCTGCAAGGAAGGCTGCCGCCGCAATACCGAGACGGTGGTTGAAATGCTCTACCGCGATCATGACGGCAAGGGCGGTTTTGCCATCCTTATGGGAAAGGGCATCGACAAAGCCGCGGTCGATCAAATCAAAGGCAGGGCGCATATCGCCGGCAGCTGCGCTATTCAGGATTACGGCGTAGCGCTCCAGAGGCGCCTGGGAAAGCGCAATGTGACCATGAGCCCGGGATGCAATAACCTGGCGCTGACTACCTATGGCTTGTGCAAACATATGAGGATTCATCCGGTCCAGTTGTCAAATGTTGATTTGGCGCATACCGCCGCGCTGTTCGTTACTGCTAAAATCAAAGGCTCACAGGCCAGTATTGTCCCACTAATTTAAACCTGAAAGTTTTTATAAAAAAACATAGCGAGGTGCATATGACACAATTAAATAATCCATCGAAAGAATTAATTCTGTCCATAGACGCGGGAACTCAATCGATAAGGGCTGCCCTTATTGATCTGAACGGAAATATACTGCATATCGTTAAAACACCGATCCAGCCTTATTTTTCAGAGCATCCCGGCTGGGCGGAGCAGCAGCCTGATTATTATTGGGATGTGTTCTGCAAAACAACCGGTCAACTGCTTCTTGCTCATGAAACCCTTAAAAAAGATATAGCAGGAGTCACGCTTACGACACAGCGGGCCACCATAATCAATGTGGACGAAAACGGGAAGGCGCTGCGGCCGGCGATTGTCTGGCTTGACCAGAGAAAGGCGGACGCAAGCAAAATAATGTCCAGCGTCCTGCGGCCCATGCTTAAAGCGGTAAATCTGCTTGATACTGTGGAAGGTGTGATAAAGGATTGTGAGGCTAACTGGATATACCAGCAGCAGCCGGACATATGGAATAAGACGCATAAGTATTTATATCTGTCAGGGTTCTTCACGCACAGGCTCACCGGTGAGTTTGTTGATTCCGTGGGCAACAATATCGGATATCTGCCGTTCAACAATAAAACATATCAATGGGCGGGGAAATACGATTTTAAATGGCTGCTGTTTAAGGTTGAGCGGGAAAAACTGCCCAAACTTGTGAAGCCATCGGAAATTATGGGGCAGATTACAAAAAAGGCGTCTTTAGAAACAGGCATACCGGAAGGGTTGCCGGTCTTTGCCGCGGGTTCGGATAAAGGCTGCGAAATACTCGGCTCCGGTTGTCTAACTCCCGAAATCGGTTGTCTGAGCTTCGGGACTATCGCAACTTTTGATGTGGCCACTCCCAAGTACGTAGAACTGCGTCCGATGATGTCGCCATATCCTGCGTGCGTTCCGGATACTTATTATACAGAAATTTCGATATTCCGCGGTTTTTGGATGGTAAGCTGGTTCAAGGAAGAGTTCGGCCTGCAGGAGTGTATGATCGCCCAACAAAAGGACCAGGCGCCGGAAACGCTTTTTGATTCGTTGATTCAGAATGTGCCCGCCGGTTCCATGGGATTGATGCTCCAGCCCTACTGGACTCCGGGCAGAGATATCGACTCTTTCGCCAAGGGATCAATCATCGGTTTTGGCGATGTTCACAATCGGGCATATTTGTATCGCGCCATTCTTGAAGGGCTGGTCTATGGGCTAAGGGAAGGAGGAGAACTGACGCAGCGCAAGACAAAAGTGCCGGTAACCAGACTGAAGGTTTCCGGAGGAGGTTCGCAAAGCGACGCTGCAATGCAGATTACGGCCGATATTTTCGGATTGGCGGCCGAGAGGCCGCATACCTTTGAGACATCCGCTCTTGGCGCGGCCATCGACGCGGCAATCGGGCTCAAACTTTATTCCGATTTTCCATCTGCGGTTAAAGCGATGACCAGAACAGGAAGAGTATTTGAGCCGATTCAGGATAATCGAAAGCTCTACGATGAACTCTATACGAAAGTTTACCGTAAAATGTACGGGCGTCTGAAGCCTCTGTTTAAAGAGATTAGAGATATTACCGGGTATCCGCCGAAAGACTGATATCCATTCGCATACGTTGGATAACTTTGTTGGCGTCGTTGTCGGCTTCCTCTTCGCCTAGCCGCCTCGTTATCCTTTATCTGCAAATAGATATAAAAATACATTCTCCGGAAGACTGATTTATATCCATTCGCATGAAATTATTATCTTGCAGATGTTAATTACCGGTGAGGTAAAAACGCGAGTTCGGTATAGTGTTCAGCTTTTGCTGCGCTTTAACGGGTCTTGTGAACCTTACTACGTTTTTCTTCCATCCTTTCAATCCCCGCAGGCGGGGATACGTGCATTCGTGTAAGTATATTTCCCATCATGTATTAGCTGTAAAATTCTATTGGATTTTAGAACGATTTTGACCTAATATTCTCTTTAACGTTATTTCTCCATGATAAAAAAAGATAAAATTTAAACAAGCATAGGCTATTAAACAAAAGACTATCGGATGAGGGAGGCTTGGATCATGGCTGGTTTTGTTGAGTACGATAAATATGACGGACTGGGATTAGCGAAACTTGTACGGGAGAAAAAAGTTTCTCCTGCCGAACTTTGCGAAGAAGCAATAAGCCGTGTGGAGAAAATCAACCCCGTTATCAACGCGGTGGTAACCCCGATGTTCGATATCGGGCGGGCCGCAGCCAAAAACCCTCTGCCTGACGGGCCGTTTAGCGGCGTTCCTTTTCTCATGAAAGATTTAATCAGCTGTTACGCCGGAGTCAAATTGACATGGGGCTGCCGCGCGTACGAAGATTATGTTCCCGATTATGACAGCGAGCTTGTGATACGCTTCAAAAGAGCGGGCCTGATCGCGTTGGGGAAAACCAACACTCCCGAATTCGGTTTGATGGGCATCACTGAACCGGAATTGTTCGGACCGACGCGCAATCCATGGAATATCGAGCGTACTCCCGGAGGGTCAAGCGGGGGCTCCGCCGCAGCGGTGGCTTCCGGCATAGTGCCTTTGGCCTCAGGCGGCGATGGAGGCGGTTCAATCCGCATTCCTTCCTGTTATTGCGGCCTGTTCGGCCTGAAACCTTCACGAGGACGCACTCCGACAGGGCCGACGTTCGGCAAGTTATGGCAGGGCGCGACTGTGGAGCATGTGCTGACGCGCTCAGTTCGGGACTGCGCCATGATGCTCGACGCGACTCAAGGGGCCGATCCGGGCGCGCCATATATTCTAAAACCTCCGGAAAGACCTTACAGCGAAGAAATAAATCGGGAACCCGGCTCATTAAAAATCGCCTTTAACACGGAATCTCCTCTGGGTACAGGAACGCATGAGTACTGCAAACAGGCCGTTCATGAAACCGTCAAACTGCTGGAAGAGTTGGGGCACAAAGTGGAAGAGGCCAGGCCGGAACTTGACGGCATAAAACTGGCTAACTCTTATTTCACTCTTTATTTTGGGGAAACCGCGGCTGATATAGAATTGGCGGAATCTGTGTTGAAGAGAAAAGTCGGACGGAAAGATTTTGAAATAACGACGTGGTTTTTCGGTGAACTTGGTCGTTGTTACAGCGCTGCGGATTTTGTGAGCGCCATGCGTGAATGGGATATCGCCGCCAGAGTGATGGGACAGTTTCATTTAAAGTACGATTTATATCTTACTCCGACAGTGGCATTCCCCGCGGCAAAAATAGGAGAGCTTCTGCCGAAATCATACGAAAAGGCCGCTATGGAAATATTAAGCTTCCTGAAACTTGGCTCTTTAGCTAAAGCAACCGGAATGATAAATCAAATAGCCATACAAACCCTTGCCAAAACGCCGTTCACCCAGATTGGCAACTTTACGGGCCAGCCCGCGATGAATGTGCCCCTCCAATGGGATAAAAACGGCATGCCCTGCGGCGTCCAGTTTGTTGCGCCCTTCGGCGATGAAGCCACGCTGTTTAGGCTTGCGTCTCAGTTGGAAAAAGCAAAGCCGTGGTTTGATAAACGCCCGTCATTACCCACTTTTGCTGGATGATGTAATTTGTCAGTCAGAGACCGCTTGTCTTCCGTCAGAATCAGGGCTTGTTGGTTACCGGGATAAAAGCGTCCGACACGTTGACAATCGTCTCCTGGTGCGGCAGCTGCTGAATCGAAAGAGCATTCTTCGGCTGCTTGTCCAGTTCAATCATTCTTAATGTCCTGTCTTTCTGGCAGTGGAAGTAATACCGTTTGCGCTTGAGGTCGCACAGGCTTGTCCACATGGTCGAATCCTGAATCTGCTGTCCCGTTCCGGCCGGGGAATCCGCAATGACCGAACCCACCGGGATATCGAACTGATTGAGAATGCGGAAAGCGTCCGCGATGGCCTCATCCGGCCCGATGCCCGTGCGCGGCAGAGATGTGCTCAGGAAAAACATCGCGCGGACAAAACGTGACGGAGGCGTGAAATCCCCAGGCAGGCCGATTGCTCCCGTGCCGTTTCCCAGTTTGTTGTAGGTCTTCCTGCTGAAAACGGCGCTGTCTCTGGTGAGCGCCTGCAGGCCGATATAATTCTGCACATTGGTTGTGTGCCAGTCGTAAGTCGGGTCGTTGGTTATGACGCCCGCGCTTTCAAAAATCTTCGCCTTTCCCTTTTTGAACTCGATGACGATGGCAGCGCCGCTTTCATCCGTCACGGCATAGTGCAACTGCGGACACGTTTTGCTCGTGCACATCAGCTTGCCCTTGATTGTCAGAGTGAATTGGGCGACATCGACCGTATTGTGCTCCAGGGCATCCCTGACTTCCTTTACTGTAGCGAAATTGCTGAGCACCCAGGAGACGAAATCCGTATCGGCAATAGCCTTGCCGGTTATCGGGTCCGCATTGTATTCCTCGCACCCCATGTGATAGAAGGCTCCGCAGGCCAGACCCTTTTCATTGATTCCGTCCGCGACTTCATCTAGAATGGGAATGTCGGGGCGCGACGGGCTCATGCCGACATGCTGGTATTTCGCCGTCCAGTTAAATCCGAACACGCCGTTTCCGCAGATGCCGTATTTGCAGCTTTTATAAATGTAGCCCTTGGGCACAGAGATGATCTGCCAGCCGGTGACATCGGGCCCGAACTCCATGGTGCGCGCCTGAAAAGCGTATAGACCGTCAGGAGCGCCCGGGAGGGGCTCCACCGAGAACATCAGGCCGGTACAGGCCTCGGCTGTTGGCAACGTGAAAAAAAACACTGCAACTAACGCCAACAAGCAAAAAAATTTAATTTTCGGGAACATATATTCCTCCTTTATGAAGATTTGTTGACTAATGCGATTAAATATTACGAGAACTGTTAGACACTGTGCGAAATCCGCCGGACGCCGCGATAATCCCAAATTACACAAACACGGGCCTGTCTGGCCTGCGACTCGCAATACAAGTGGAAGTATTCCTAACAAAAAATATAATACATTACGCTGTTATTAGCAATAATATTTCCTTTTAAAATAGTTGTTCTTATCTTTTTTCAATAAAAAATCACTGATAGAAACCCGATCAAAAACGGCTGGTAAATTCCTTCATAATCGTATAGTAAGAAGGGTTGTAAGATTACAAATCAGCCCTTTGCGGACGTTTTGCGTTTTAAATCAAGGGCAATAGGAGTTTATCATGTCATCAGAAAAAAATAATCCCCGGTTCAGCGGCGCGTCTAAATATGTTTTAGATGATGAACTGGCGAAAATCGTAAATGTTTCCATGACTTTGGAAATGCCTCTTTTACTCAAGGGCGAACCCGGCACGGGAAAGACCATGCTGGCTTATGCCATTGCGGAAAGCCTGCAAATGCCTCTGATTGTTTTGAACGTCAAGTCAAGCATGAAGCTTATTGAAGCGCTTTACCAGTACGACACGCTCACACGCCTCAACGACAGCCGTTTTGGCGACTCAAAGCGCGATGTGAGCAATATCGAATCCTATATTAAAATGGGCAAAGTCGGTCAGGCTTTCACGGCCGATAAAAGAACCATTCTGCTTATTGATGAGATTGACAAGGCCGACACTGATTTTCAGGACGATATGCTTGATGTCCTCGATCAAATGCAGTTTGATATTATAGAAATAGACAAAACCATCAAGGCCAAACACCGTCCCGTTATTATCATTACATCCAATGCCAAGAAGGATCTCTCCGATCCGTTTCTCGGACGCTGCAACTTTCACCATATTGCTTTTCCCGATCCTGATATGATGCGCATGATCGTAGAAGTGCATTTCCCCAAACTGGACGAAGAATTAATGAGCGTCTGCATCAGCACGTTTTACCGTTTGCGGGAACTGCGTGGGATTGAGAAAAAACCGGCCACACGGGAATTAATCAACTGGATTCGCGCTCTGAAGAGCGATCCCGACTTCAGGCCGAAAACGCTTCTTCAGGGCAGAGCGCCTTTTCTGGGAATCCTGTTCAAGAAGAGCGCCGACCTTCAACAGGCAATACAGCAGGTCGTTAAATCGAAAGGTTGAGGTTTAATTCGTGTTTGTTGATTTTTTCTATACGTTAAGAGAACGTGGAATTCCCGTCACGCCAACGTCTTTCCTGCGCCTGCAAAAAGCGATGAACGCGGGGCTTGTTCATTCTCTTGATGACTTTTACACGGTTGCCCGAACCATTCTCGTGAAGAGCGAACGCTATTTCGATACTTACGATCAGATATTCGCCCACCATTTTGAAAACGCTTCCCTGGAAGATCCCACCGCCGTGGAATTAACGGCAATCGCCCGCGCCATGCTTGAGGAATGGCTGCAAAATCCCGAAGGAATGGCGGACGCTCTGGGAATTGATAAAGAGAAACTCAAAAAGATGACGCCGGAAGAGCTTATTCAATATTTTCTTGACCGCCTGAAGGAACAGACCGAAGCTCACCACGGCGGCAATAAATGGATTGGAACGAAAGGAACTTCACCCACGGGACACTCCGGAACACATCCGGGCGGAATGCGTGTCGGCGGAGAATCGAGAAACCATTCTGCCGTCAAAGTCGCCCTGGAGCGGCGCTACCGGGATTATTCCCAGGAAGGTCCCCTGACCCAGTCTCAAATGGGCGAGGCGCTCAAGAGGCTGCGCCGCATGGCGTCCACCGGGCCAAAAGATATCGTGAACGTTGACAAGACCATCTATGAAACCATGCGCAATGCCGGGGAAATCGATATTATCTTCGACCGCCGCCTGGCCGACCGTCTGAAAGTTGTGCTCCTGATTGACAACGGCGGCTGGTCCATGGACCCGTACATAGACGTTGTCCAGACTCTTTTTCATTACGCCGGTTCTCAATTTAAGGATTTAAAAATTTATTTTTTCCATAACACAATCTACAGCCGTGTCTGGTCAGATCCGCAAAGATACTATAAACCGCAGGATGTTGACGATTTTATTCGCCTGGATCCGGAAACCCGTTTTATAATTGTGGGGGACGCCAACATGGCTCCTTATGAATTGGTTCATCCCAACGGAGCTCTTTACATAGACGCGAAACAGACGGGCGTTAGTCTGGAACGCCTGAAATCCCTGGCCGGAACTTTCCGCCACAGTGTCTGGTTAAATCCCATGTCGGTTCAGGAATGGCGCTACAGCAGGACAACGGAAATAATCCGTCAGGTTTTTCCCATGTTCGAACTTACTCTCGATGGTCTGGAAAAAGCTGTGCAGTACTTAACCTCCGCGTCATAGGGACGAAAACACTTCATTTGAAACAATCCTTAAGCTTAAAGAAAGACTTAAATAAAGGCTATTTAATTATGCAGACTTAGTGTATAATTAAACCTCTAAATCCAGAGGCTGTCATCCTTCGGTTATGATGAAAACTGCCGAAGCTGCTCTGATCGTTGATGGTAAACGGTCATGCATATAATGGGGGTATAATGCTGATAGACAGGGAAAAAGCTTTTCGGGAACTGGATATGCCGGAAGATCTGTATAATGAATTGTTGAATATGTTTATAGAACAGACAGAACCGGCCTTGAAAACAATGGAGGAAATCGTAGATAATAAAAATTATGAAGAAATCCGGAAAAGCGCTCATCTGATTCACGGCTCGGCCGGGAACCTGCGCATCACAGGAATTCAGTCAATAGCAAAAGAAATAGAAACAGGATCGGTAGAAAAACAGGACATTAATATTATAAAAAGCAATATCGGAAAACTAATGGCCGCTTTTGAAGAAGTCAGGAAGGAGGTGCGCGGTGTCTGAGGCTAAAAGAATTCTGGCTGTCGATGACGACAGAATTTTTTTGAAGATAGTGGAGCATGATCTGACCAAAAACGGGTTTTCCGTTATGACGGCGCAAAGCGGGGAAGAGGGCATAATGCTTGCAAAAACAGAAAGTCCCGATTTAATATTACTTGATATTCAAATGCCTAATATTGAAGGGGGAGAGGTCGTGGAGATATTACAGGAGAGCCTTCAGACACAGGATATTCCTATAATCTTTGTTACGGCATTATTATCCAAAGATGAAGAGATAAAACGCAAGAACATTATCGGCGGGCATTATTTTTTGTCTAAACCGTATAAGATAGAGGAATTGCTGGAAAAAATAGATAAGTATTTAGGTTAATCTATATGTTTACGATTGTTTGGTTAAGATTATCCGGAACCCTGATGAAATCAATGAATTTTAACATAGAGGTAAATAAAATACGATGAAGACTATAGCTATAATAGCACATGATGGAAAAAAAGCGGAAATGGTTGCTTTCGTCAAAGACAACTTTGAGATACTCAAAAAATATAATCTGGTTGCTACAGGTTCTACGGGCAACCATATTGAAAAAGCAGGACTGAAAGTTGAGAAGAAAAATTCAGGCCCGCTCGGCGGCGATGCCCAGATTGCGTCCGATGTGGTTGATGGAAAAATTCAGGCGGTTATATTCCTGCGCGATCCGTTGGGAAACCATCCGCATGATCCCGATATTTTTATGCTGATGCGTATATGTGATGTTCATAATATCCCATTGGCGACAAATACGGCTACGGCATATCTGATTATTAAATCCCTGGAAGAATGTTTTATGTCGTAATCAATAAAATCACCATGCTTCATCTTTTGCATGTCAATATTTGATTGACACGCAATCTTTCATATTATAATCTTTTCCGTTAAATATTTCATCTGACGCGAAAAAAAGAGGATTAATAATGATCAGTCAGGATGCAAAAAATGTCATGGCCTTTATGGCCAGAATGAAAGTAGCGGATATTCGCGAACTTCCTATCGAGCTTTGCCGTAAGGGGCTGGCGGATATGATGTCGTTTTCCTGGCCGCCCGCGGGATGCAAAATCGAAAAGGTAAACGCCGGAGGCCCCGATGCGTTGTGGGTGGACGCTTCCGGGAATAACGACAAAGCAACCATTTTGTATCTTCATGGAGGAGGTTACACGATGGGGTCTGCTCAGACACACGCGGCATTTGCCGGCGCGTTGAGCGATTTATCACAAATCAGAGTTTTATCGGTGGATTACCGTCTTGCTCCGGAAGACCCCCATCCCGCCGCTGTTCAGGACGCTGCCAACGCGTATCGCTGGTTACTGAAAAAGGGCGTGTCCGCGAAGTCCATTGTCATTGGAGGCGATTCGGCCGGAGGGGGCCTGACATTCGCGACCATGCTGGAACTCAAAGGGAAGGGCGATCCACTGCCTGAGGCTGCCTTTGCCATATCGCCGTGGGTTGATCTCGCCGCTACAGGGGAGACCATTGTGACAAAAGCTGAAGTTGATCCCATAATAACCGAATCGGGGTTGTATTATATGGCTTCTCTATACGCGAGGGATGCGGATTTGCGCTCGCCGCTGATTTCTCCTTTATACGCGGATTTGAGCGGTTTGCCCCCGGTGCTGATTCACGTGGGAACAAATGAAATGCTGCTTGACGATTCAAGACGCATGGCCAAGGCGCTTACGCGCGCCGGTGTTGATTGCGCGCTTAAAGAATGGAAAGATCTCTTTCATGTTTTCCACACGGTGACAGGCCTGCCCGAAGCAAGGAAAGCGAACAAAGAAATCGCGGCCTTCATCAGAAGCCATATTGACAAAGGTTAATCATTGTCTTAATTCAGAGACACAAATCGCATCTTCAAATCCTTTGCAGGTTGTTGTGTCACGAAGTGACAAAGGCGGATATTGCGGGGTCTGATTTCCGATCGGTTTAAACTACTAAATCTCGTTTTTTGCGGTCAATGTTTTCTTGACATACAAATCCGTTCTTCCTATACTTTGTTAACTTAACCCCAGGAGGTGGGATAAAGATGAAAAGCGATACTTTTACCTTTAAATCGTCGGATGGGATTCAGATATTCACTTACAGATGGGTGCCGGATGAAGCTTCTGCTGTTAAGGGTGTCGTCCAGATAGCTCACGGAATGGCGGAACATGCGGCCCGATACGAGCGTTTTGCCGACGCGCTGACAAAAGCGGGATATGCCGTATACGCGAACGATCACCGGGGACACGGAAAAACCGCCGGTTCGCATGATAATATCGGTTACTTCGCTGACGAAAACGGTTGGGAAAAAGTTGTGGAAGATATGCACACACTGACCGGCATCATCAAAAAGGAAAATCCGAATAAGCCGTTTTTTCTCTTCGGCCACAGCATGGGCTCATTCCTCTCACGCCACTACTCTATGCTTTACGCAAGCGAGCTTACCGGGCTTATTCTTTCAGGCACAGGCGGCGATCCGGGCGCTTTGGGGAAGATAGGTCTTTTTGTCGCGAGAATGGATGCCATGTTTCACGGGAGAAAAGCAAAAAGCGAAATTATGAACAAGCTTTCCTTCGGAGCTTTCAATAGCGCGTTCAAACCCAACCGGACTGATTATGACTGGCTTACCAGAGATAACGCCGAGGTGGATAAGTACATCAATGATCCATGGTGCGGAGCGGTTTTCACAGCAGGTTTTTTCTGTGACATGCTGGGAGGTCTGGATTTCATCAACAAAAAGGAAAATATCGGAAAGATTCCGAAGAACCTGCCCATTTATCTCTTCTCCGGCGCGAAAGACCCCGTGGGCGCCAATACAAAAGGCGTGAATCAGGTATACAATTCGCTAAAAATCGCTGGTATCGGCGATTTGACTCTCAAGTTCTACGAAAACGGACGGCACGAATCGCTCAATGAGATTAATCGTGATGAAGTATTTCGGGATGTGATTGCCTGGCTCGATAAGCACTCCTGAGAGGCCTGGCTTAAAGCGACATTTTACAATTTACAGGCGGGAGGTTGTGAAGATTTTATGAGAGAAGATAATATCAAAGGTGATCATTTCATAAAGAATCGGATGGGCCGTAGATCATTTATGAAAAAAGTTACCGCGCTTATGGGCGGTATAACCGTAATGAATTGGAGTTTATTTCCATTCAAAAGCATTGCGGCCGCTATAAACGGGAGTAATCATCCCCGAAAGCTTATCTTCATTGCCATTGATGCCCTTCACCCGAAATACTTCGGGCTTGATGCCAGGGGGTTGCCGGGAGGCAGCGAAGGCAACTGGCTGATGCCCAATATCAACGCCTTCCTGAAAAAGTCATTATGGTACAAAAATGCCCGGTCATTTCTTCCCGCTGCAACGGACATGAATCATTTAAACGCGCTGGCAGGAACATCTTCCGGGCAGAGCGGTATTATCAGCGTCTGGGCCCAGCCTACCGGATGGGATGAGAACGGAGATGCCATAATCACCCGCACCAGCATGTCTTTTGCCAGAGATGACAAGGGCAGGCCGGTAGATACTCTCTTTAGGGCATGGAAACGGCGGTGGCCTGAATCCAAAACCATGCTTATTACCGGTAAGGAATGGGTGGGGGAGATGTTCCGTGAAAACGGGAACAAATCGTCCGGCATTGATATTCTGGTAACAGGCACGGATCATCCCTATTATTTGAAACCTCCGCAAAAGGAAAGCATGGCGCATCCTGACACGGACAAGAATGCGGCCTGCGAGCCGGAATCGGGGCATCTCGGATTTTTCGGGAAATCCATGAGTCCAAGCAGCATCATGACGCGGCTCTATACGGGTCAGGGCGGCCAGCTGACCTGGCAGATGGAAAATTTCCCCGAACATTTTCCTCATGACAGATGGATTGTAGATTCGGCTTTGGAAATATTCAATCGTGAAGCGCCCGATATGGCCTATATTCTTCTCGCCCAGTGTGACGACGCGGGGCATACTATAGGGTCCGCATGGGATCCATCTGAGTTTGTCAATATCGATCCGCCGTACCAACCGCCGTATGGATGTGAAAACAAATCCGATTATCAGCTTGTCAGCGGCAGGAACAGGCTTCTTTACAAAGAAGCAATCCTGGATGTTATCCGGGATGTGGATATACAATTCGGGCGTCTTATAGACGGATTGAAGCGGCAGGGTGTGCTTGATAACGCGAATATCATTCTCCTGAGCGACCACTCCGCGGTCAATCATCTTTATACCGAAGATTTTTCCTCCACCGATTGCGTGGGTATTCTGGAGAGTGCGGGGATCATCGGGAAGGGCGGACCGGAAAAAAAGGATATGTATTCCTTCAGCGTGAGCAGTTACGGGGTTTTATACTGGCGGGAAAATAAGGAAAATGTCGCCAGAGCAAAGGAAGTATTATTGGCCCACAGGGCGCTTAACCCCCAGACTAAAAAAGAGGAATGTCCGTGGTGGGTTTTGGACCGGTCGGATATGAAAAACGGCCTGAAAGAAGTATGTCTGCCCGGCGAACTTTATCATAACTACTATGTGGATATTGATAAGGAGAAGACCATCATCTGGCCCGATCTCATTGTCCTGGCGAAAAACGGCTGGCAGATTCCTGTTTATAATGGACAGATTCCCAATGTCGGTATCAAAGCGCCGAAATGGTCCCCTTCCTGGCGCGTTTATAATGGCGGCCACGGGTCGGTGGATACGCTTCCCATTGTTGCCGCGTTATCCATACCCGGCGGAAAGAAGGGCACGCATGATAGACATATCCGTATCGCGGATCTGGGTGTTACCGCGGCGGCTCTGTCGGGATTAAAATTGCAGAGCACCACTGTCGGTAAAGATTTAAGCAAAGATCTGGTTTGAGTATGATGATGTTTCTATGCAGTTTTTTTATCATGTAGGTCGGGAAGATTTAAATGAGTAACAGGAAATTATAATGAGTCTTCTGGAAGAAGATATCAGGAATTTTTAAAAAAATCAGGGTGTCGGCGTAATAGGTATAGCCGGCCCTGAAAGATTCGATGGCCCTCCTTCTCTTGACCCCGCCTATACGATGCGCGGGGCAAAATCCATAATATGTTTCGCCATGCCCATGGATGTGAATGCCATATATGATTTTTTATCCAAAAAAACTCCGGTTACTCATAACACCGATCAGCTGATCATGAATCAGAAAATCCACCACATAGCCGGGCGGCTTGGGGATTATCTGGGTAAACTGGGTCATAGGGCCCGCCCGGTTCCGACCAATAACACCTATCGCCGTTCGCTGGATGTCTATTCAACGCATCCGAGTTTTTCTCATCGCTTCGGGGCTATTGTCAGCGGCATAGGAGGGCAGGGGATGTCCGGCAATGTCATGACCAAAGAATATGGAGCGGCCGTCTATCTCTCGACTGTGGTGACCGATGCGGTTCTCAAAAGCGATCCCATGCTTGAGCCGAAATATTTCATCAATCAATACTGCAAAAAATGTCTTATCTGCGACAAGGCGTGCCCGGCAAAAATGTTCGAGATGGAAAAAGAAGAGTATGTTCTCTTAAATGGCGAACTTCATCCGAGGGGAAAACGCAGGAGTATAGATTTGTGCAATGCTTCCTGCTTCGGTCTTCATAGTCTGTCTCCGGATAAAAAATTTTCCAGTTGGGGACGGCACTGGATAAGTTCCTGGGTGGGAAAGGAGCCTGATCCGGGGAAGGAGAATATCAGAAAGAAATTGCTTGTAAAAGGGGCGTCGGTGGGCGATTCCACAGTACGCTATAAACTCATTCACAGCATCGGTTCTAAACTGCACCCCGAGGAATGGATAGACCAATGGAAGATCGTAAAGCGGTATGAAGACCTTCCGCAGGACGAACTGGAACAGCGAAAAGTGCAGGCCGGTCTTATAAAAAAATACCTGGGGATTTCTATTGAAGATCCGAACGTGCTCACATGCGGACAGTGCGCCCTTGTCTGCGGGCCTGATATCAAAGAATCGGCGAAACGGTTGAAGCTTCTGCGCGAAGGAGGAATCGTCGTACAGGGAAAGGATAGCAGAACCATTGTGGTGAAGGATTTTGAAGATGCCCTGAAAATCCGCAAACAGTATCCTTTCAGGATATCCCGTTTGCGCATGCTTTCCGACAGTTTCCAATCAGGTGTGTTATGGATGTCGAATTATTTCGGTATAGAACCGAAATCGATTTTTCAAAACCTGATTTATCAGCGTAAGCTTAAGAAAGAAGTTCAAAGAGTTAAATAATGTGATTATATCAGGTTCTACTACTGGAATGAATGCAACATTATAGCGCGGTAAAAAGAGCCTGATTTTTCAATGGATCGAAACGTCGTAACATCATGCAATCTATCAGGAAGCCGGATGTGCCTTCTTAAATATTATTCGCGCGAAATATTATCAATAAAAATATAGCTTGACTATTATCCGCAATTGAAATATAATATTTATAACTTCGGATATTTAGACATAAAGACGCGAAGGAAAGAGTTGAATTTAGACATTTTGAAGCACGTAGGTTAGCCACCAGTACTTTAGGGTCTTGGTGGCTTTTATAGTTCTATCATAGTGCTGATTCGACTTTTGGAAATTCTAAGAAAGGAGGATATGCATTATGGCACAAGGTAAAGTAAAGTGGTTCAACGAACGCAAGGGTTTCGGCTTCATCGAGAAAGAAGAAGGCGGAGATGTTTTTGTACATTT
>JBEKMY010000056.1:0-19484 GCA_049523355.1 Smithella sp.
CAGGAAGAACATATCAGCTAAGTGAGCTTTTTGGTTTTAGCTACTCCATAAAATTTAGGGGCTGTTCAAAAAAACCCAGATGCAAGGCCCCCGAGTCCTGAGGAATGAGGCGTATATGAAAATACTCCGCAATGACGAAGGGCGAGGGAAACGCAGCAGATGGGCTTTTTTCAACAGCCCTCTCAACTCTTCAGGCCGTATTTTTTGAGTTTGTAACGAAGCATGCGTTCCGATATTCCTAAAATTTCGGCGGCTTTTGTTTGATTGTCCTGCGTCTTTTCCATCGATTCAATAATTAATTTTTTTTCCAATTCATCCACCGATTCACGCAAAGCGCCGGAATATTTCTTGCCTGAATCAATCGGATTGGAAACCGGTTTAAATGGTAAATCGTCGGTGGTTATGTATTGGTCACGTGCTATCACAACTGCCCGTTCTATAATATTAACCAGTTCGCGTACATTTCCCGGATAATCGTATTTCAAAAGCATATCGCGAGCTTCAGATGTTAATCCTTGAATGTTTTTTCCGTTTTCCGTGGCAAATTTATCTATAAAGTGATTGATTAAAATACCTAAGTCTTCTTTTCTTTCTCTGAGGGGCGGCAAAGACATGGTCACAACTTTCAGACGGTAAAAGAGGTCTTCACGAAAAGATCCTTCCTTAACCTGCTGTTCCAAATCGCGGTTTGTCGCGCTGATAATCCTGACATCAACCTGGAGATTAACATTACTGCCCAAACGTTGGAATTCGCGTTCCTGTAAAAAACGCAGCAGCTTAACCTGAGTGGAAAGGCTAAGTTCTCCTATTTCATCAAGAAAAAGAGTGCCGCCGTCGGCTTCTTCAAATCGGCCAATCCGGCGGGAAGCCGCTCCGGTAAAAGAGCCTTTTTCATGGCCGAATAATTCACTCTCCATTAAATTTTCATGCAGAGCTCCGCAATTGACGACAACTATGGATTTGTGTGCCCTGGGACTCAAATGATGAATCAGTCGCGCCAGTAACTCTTTCCCCGTTCCGCTTTCCCCCTGAATTAAAATGGACGCTTTACTTCCGGCCACACGCCCTGCCAGATTAATCAGTTCCGCCATGAGCGGACTCTTGTAAATGATTTTATCCGCTGTAACGCCGCGTTTGCTCATGTCCTCTTTTAAGAGTCTGTTTTCCTGAATCAGCTGTCTTCTTTCCGTTATCCTGTTGGCAAGTATTATTAATTCATCCAGATCCACCGGTTTGGTGATATAATCTATTGCTCCTGCTTTTAAGGCTTCAACCGCCGTTTCTATTGTTCCATAGGCGGTAATAATAACCACATCTATTTCCGGATTGATGCGTTTTACTTCTTTGAGTACTTCCAGACCGTCCATACCGGGCATTTTATAATCCAAAAGAATTAAATCAAAATGACCGTTTAAAACTGCTTTAATCGCTGTTTCACCATTTTCCGCTTCTGTTACGGTATGGCCTTCAGAGCGTAAAAAATCGCGCAGCATTTGTCTTTGGGATTGACCATCTTCGACGACTAGAATACTCAGTTTTTGCATGAATTTTTATTCCTTGTCTTTTGAGGATATTTCGCTGAATCGCTCACGAGGCAAAATAACTTCAAATGTTGTCCCGCTGCCTTTGGTGCTGATTACTCTTATATCTCCTCCATGACCGCGGATGATTTCACAGGCTAACGGTACCCCCAGCCCCAATCCTTTTTCTTTGGTAGTGTATTCAGGATTAAAAATACTTTCGATTTCCTTGGATGTCATGCCGCAGCCGGTATCGGAAATTCTTACGACAATGTAATTTTTCCCTTCCTTATCAACCGTAATAATAACCTTCCCTTCCGCGGCAGTTATGGATTCCATGGCATTTTTAATCAGGTTGATAAAAGCCTGCTGGAGTTTGTTTACATCCATAGAAATTAAGGCCGGAGTCTCGCGCCATGTTGTTTCAATAGTAATACCACGGGTGGATGCCTCTTCCCTGATCAGGTTGACAATTTTTTGTAAAACTTCCGTGATGGAAAATTTACAAAAATCCAATCTGCGGCTTTTGGAGAAAGTCAAAAACTCTTCAATTATTCCATCGAGACGTTTGATTTCGTCTCTGATAACTCCTGAAAGATTGCGAAAATCATCTGCTTTCTGCGGATCAGAAGGTATAAAATCCCTTTTTAGCCTCTGCGTAGCCATGCTGATAGCATTTAATGGATTACGGATTTCGTGCGCCACCCCGGCCGCCAGTTGTCCGAGAGAAGAAAGCCTTTCTGCTTTTTCCAACTGGCGCTCCATTTCAACAATACCGGCCAGGTGGCGGTTCTGGTCATGATAAAGGAGCCACATGGATAATAAAGCGATAACGACAATAAAAAACATAAAAACAAAGATATGTTGCCGGTTTTCGATAAGACTTTTATCCATCGAGCGGCGATCGAGACCGATTCTCACTATACCGACAATTCTTTTGTCCAGAAATAAAGGCGCCGCCAAATCCAAAATTTTATTTTCACCGTAATTAACTTTTCTGCTGGCAATTTTTACATTGCCGGCTAAAATTTCTTTAAAATTGAAATCGTTTGTGCTTATATTTGGGGTTGGCTGGCCGACACTGCTGAGAAGCTTATTGTGATCATTGATAATTTGCATGTAAACGATGCCATGGCCTTCGCCTATTTTATTCATTCCTTTTTCTCCGGCAACTTTTAGAATCCAGTAAACAGATCCTGTTTTATCCAGACTTATTATCACTGTGCCGCTGTTATCCTTACGCCTCAGAGCGATGAATCCTATTCTCTGTTTTTCTCCTATTTTTGCTATCAGTTCCAGCGTGGTTAATTTCCGGCCGCTTTTTGGCAGTTCGTTAGCATTGAGCATGTTTGTCTGCAAACGACTGTTCTGGTATAGCGCGTTTCCCTTGGAGTTTAATAAACCGACATATGCAAAATTGTTATCCGCCGCGAATTTGCGCAGATAATCATTGTTTATCTTACCTTTTTTCCATTGTTCATCTAAGTTTTTGGCCAATGCCGTTATTGCTTCAATCACCCATTTTTTGGAATAAGAAGCTTCTTCCTGGCTGACGGTTTTTAAATTACGGGTTTTTTTCTCGGGTACGGCAATTATACTTTTTAAATTTTCTTCGGTTAACCGCTGCAACACGCCGATTGTGCTCAAGGCCTGATCTTCCATAAAGGCTAAGAGGTTATTTTCACTTCTGCTAATTTCCAATAAGCCCGTAATCAGGATTAAGGCTACAAAAATAGCGCTGACAATTGCTACCGCTAAAGGTTGAAGAAAAGGATCATTGTAACTTTTAGCTTTTCGGCGAACTATTAGCTCTTTTTTTCTAAAAAAACGCATTTTATCCTCATAGTCTCGTTTTGCCGGTCATTTTAAGCTATTTAAGAGAAAAGTCAACGGATAATCCAAAAAAGTCCGACATTTTTGTCGAAGTTTAGACAAATATGGAAATTAAAAGATATATATTTGTATTTGCTATATTTTTTAAAATTAACAGATATTCTTTTCGACATTTATTGCCGCTAATAAAAAATATTATTTATGAGGATAATGACAATTTATACATTTTTTATAATTATATCGATTACTTAAAATAAATGTTCATTTATGGTACGATAAATGCTTTAAATAAAGTCGTTAGTCGACTGAAAATAACGGGTATGATTGGCCGGCAACAAAACAACCAGAAGGTATTTAAACCTTCCCTCTTCATTGGGAGGCCCTAACCAAGCCTCCCATTTCCTTTTTTGCAATACCCTTTCGCTTGTAAGTTACCACCTTGCAGGTGGTAATTACCGGTAATGTTAAATTCATTTACTATGCGCTCCCCTGCGGGATGCGCATCCGGTCTTTGGCTAACTTTGTTGGCCGCGTTATCCTTTGACCGGGTAGCGCGACCTATAAGGAGCGCAATAAAAAATAGCCTTTGCCTTACCGGGAACTGACGCCTATCAGGCGGCAGCTTCCAATCGAAAGGGTATAAATCTATTTATCCTTGGCATTATTTTTCTTCTGTCTCCAGGCATTTATTCTTTCTTTAATGGTTTTTTCGAAACCAGTTTCCCTTGGTTGATAAAAA
This sequence comes from Smithella sp., assembly GCA_049523355.1. GTDB lineage: Bacteria > Desulfobacterota > Syntrophia > Syntrophales > Smithellaceae > Smithella. Next base: position 4,093 of record JBEKMY010000056.1, read on the forward strand.
ATTTGCCCTTTAATTTCTTCCGGCAAGTATTCTTGTGGAACATAAGCATCTGCGTAGTTGTGAGCGTATTTGTAATCCTTACCATAATCAAGCTCTTTCATTAATTTTGTCGGCGCATTACGAATATGCAGCGGCACGGGTAAATATCCTTTCGTGTTAATAGTTTCTTTGACTTTACCGTAACCAACATACAGCGAGTTGCTTTTGGGAGCTGTTGCGAGATAAACTGCCGCCTGAGCCAGAGCCAGTTCTCCTTCCGGCAGGCCAATAAAATGAAAAGCCTGCTGGGCTGCAACAGCAAGGATCAGCGCCTGTGGATCGGCATTTCCTATGTCTTCCGAAGCGAAGCGTATCATGCGCCGGGCAATGAAGAGAGGATCTTCTCCGGCGGCAAGCATCCTTCCCAGCCAATACAGGGCGGCGTCAGGGTCACTGCCGCGTAAACTCTTATGCAAAGCTGAAATTAAATTATAATGCTCTTCGCCATCTTTGTCGTATAAAAGAGCTTTTTTAAGTAAAGCTTCGCGGGCGAATTCCAGAGAGATGACCCTTTTATCTTTATGCAGGTTTTGCACCATAGATACTATAGCTTCCAGATTATTCAGGGCGCTGCGGGCATCACCATCAGCCAAAAGAACAATATAACGAAGAGCATCCGGGTCGATTTTTATAGAAAATTGTCCGAACCCTTTTAGTTTATCTTTCAGGGCGCCCTCGACAATGGCCAGCAGGTCGTTCTCAGAAAAAGGCTTTAAAACCAAAACCCTTGTTCGCGATAAAAGAGGAGCAATGACTTCAAAAGAGGGGTTTTCGGTAGTCGCGCCAATTAATGTAATCAGTCCGCTTTCCACATGAGGTAAAAAAGCGTCCTGCTGGGCTTTGTTGAAACGGTGAATTTCATCGACAAAGAGAATCATCTTTATCTTTTTTCTTTTCAGTAATTCCCTGGCTTCATCAATTACCGCGCGAATTTCTTTTACACCGGAAAGAACGGCTGAGAAACTGATGAATTTTGATTTTGTTTCAACGGCTAAAATTCTGGCCAAAGTGGTTTTTCCAGAACCTGGCGGTCCCCAGAAAATCATGGAAAAAAGCTTATCTTCTTCAATGGCTCTTTTTAGTAAACAGCCCTCTCCTAAAAGATGTTGCTGGCCGATATATTCGGAAATCTTCTGAGGCCTCATTCTTTCTGCAAGAGGAGCCGAATCCTTTGCGTTTCCCGTACCTTCCTGATTGAATAAGTCTAGAGATTTCATTTTTTTGCCTTTGCCGCTTCAATTAATTCGATAAGACTTGTCACTTTATCATTTTGCCTGGAATTGTTGAAATTATTCCATTGCTGAGGTGTCAAAAGTTCTTTTAGAAAAGCGGCGACATCAAAACAAGAAGACCAGCAGTGTACAATCCGCGAACAGGGAAGATCAACGGATTCCCGCAAACAGTATGAGAAAGTCATTTCATCGCCCAATTTCGGGCAACGGATTAATTTATGATCGTGCATGGTTTTCATTGCTTGACAGGTTGACGAAAAAAAGAAAAACCGTCAAGTTTTTTATTTCCTGACGGCTTTCCCATTTAAATTTATTTAAGTTTTATTAAGGTTTAGGGAAATCCTTAATGGCATTGAGCGCCCTTTCTACTTCATGATCGGGTAATTCATAAGCCTCTAATTTGCCTGATAAATAAGCGTCATAAGCGGCAAGATCAACCAGCCCGTGACCGCTCCAGTTAAAGAGAATCGTTTTTTCTTTGCCTTCTTCTTTGGCGCGCATGGCTTCATCAACAACTGCCGCCAGGACGTGATTGGTTTCCGGAGCGGGAATAAAACCTTCTGAACGCGCCCATTTAACGCCGGCATCAAATGTTTTTAGCTGGTCGTAGGCTCTTGGCTCAACCATATTTTCTCTGACCAGATGGCTGACGATCGGTGCCATGCCGTGATAACGTAAACCGCCCGCATGGATCGGCGCGGGAACATAATCATGTCCCAGTGTATACATGGGAAGTAGCGGTGTTGTTTTAGCAAGATCGCCAAAGTCATAGGCGAAGGGTCCTTTGGTCATACTGGGGCAGGATGACGGTTCGGCGCCGACTATCTTCACATCTTTCCCGTGGATTTTGTCACAGACAAATGGCGATGCGATGCCTGCAAAATTACTGCCGCCGCCACAACATCCCATAACCACATCAGGATAGACACCTATTTTCTGCATTTGCTTTTGCGCTTCCAGGCCGATAATTGACTGATAAAGCAATACATGGTTCAAAACACTGCCCAGCGCGTATTTAGTATCCTTGCTGGTTACGCAATCTTCGATTGCTTCGCTGATTGCAATGCCCAGTGAACCGGGGGAATCCGGATGTTCCGCCAGCACATTGCGGCCGGCCTGAGTTAAGTTACTGGGGCTTGGGATACATTCCGCGCCCCAGGTGTTCATCATCATGCGACGGTAGGGTTTTTGTTCATAGCTGATTTTAACCATGTACACACGGCATATCAAACCAAACATCTGGCAGGCCATGGAAAGAGCGCTGCCCCACTGGCCGGCGCCGGTTTCTGTGGTAATGCGCTTGGTTCCAGCCACTTTATTATAATAGGCCATCGGAATGGCGGCGTTGGGTTTGTGAGAACCGGCCGGGCTGACGCCTTCATTCTTGTAATAAATTTTCACCGGGCAACCAAGCAGTTTTTCAAAGTTATAGGCACGGTAAAGAGGAGACGGCCGCCACAGTAAATATTTTTGCAGAACTTCGTCCGGTATTTTTATCCAGCGCTTATTCGACGCTTCATGTTCAATGATGTTCATCGGAAAAATTGCCGCCAGATCACTGGGGGTTACCGGCTGGCCGGTTCCGGGATGCAGGGGCGGTTTCATCGGTGTGGGCAAATCCGCCATGATGTTATACCATTTTTTCGGTATTTCACGGTCTTGCAGTACTACTTTTACCTGTTCCATGTTTATTCTCCTTATTAATTATTTAAGAATAAGTCTAAAAAAAAGCCATGGGTTATGATGTATTCCCATGGCGTTAATATTATTCCGGAGTCATGGGAAGGAGTTTCCCTGCCCATGCTCTTTTTTATACGAGCTTATGGACAGACATTCAAGGTCTGCCACCACCAGTTATTTCTGAAAAAAACTTTCAGCATTTTTTAGCTCACTCATCCTTCTAAGTTTAGAAGTTCGTAACACAGCAAATAAATAGATGTCAAGATGAAATTTAGATCATATCAATTCTCAAGGAATTACTTCGCACATGATTTAGCGAATGCGAATACCCTTTCAATAAAATTTTCGAGCATGGCGGGATCATTAAGGAGTTCTTCATCTTCCACCGGCAGTAATGGAAAATGTTCTATGAAGAATTTTGCGAATATGCCCTTACCCTCTTTTAAGTGTATATGCTTTTCATTAAAAAATTTGACCTTTCTTATTCCGCAACTAGGCGAATTGCTTTTAAAAATAAAACCGCAAATATCTTCTTTCTCCAGTTGATTCAATCGTTTAAGCGCCCAATTCACCATGCGTTTGGTCGTATCTTCTCCGGTGCTTATTATGATTAACCGGGGAGAATCAGGATTGCCCTCCAGACGCATTAATTTTCTGGGAACGCCAAGGCCGCATTCCACTTCAGGACAAACAGGGATATAGTCTATGTGTTTCTCCCAAAGAGCATCCTTAAGCACTGTATTCAATTTGTGTCCGCCGTCATAACGGACTTTTTCACCCAGCAAACAAGAACTTATGCCGATCTTAATTTTCTCCATCTAAATTGCCTTTATATATAAATTTCTTTATTAATTGATCATCATTTTTCAGAATAATGCGCCAAACAGAGAATTTTTACCAACGAAAATTAATTAAAATCAATCCTTTCCCCAAAAGGAGAAGATATTTATTGATTTTTACCGTGATAATCTGATTTAATGCCTCCACTTGTGGAAATTGGAAAGAAAAATCGGTTACATGCCTTTATGTTTCCCACAAGAGTTGAAAATTTTTTACCGGGGAAACCCGCAATGTAAAAAATTATGGGAATTAAAAATATCACCGCTTAACCTTATACTTGTTGCAATAAATGTAATGGTAAAACAGGCAATAACCGCTTTATTTTTTAAGTAAGGACTTTAAAAAATGAAAAAAATTGCATATTATGACACATCTCACGAAATGCCGCTGGAAATTATAATGTCTGCCGGATTTGTCCCATATAAAATTATGGGTGATGTTTACAAACCCAATGACCCGGCGGATAAATATTTATCCAACTTTTTCTGCCCCGCCGCAAAGAGTTGGCTTACGGAAGCTCTGACTGAATCAAAAGAATGGGCCGGGATTATTTTCGCGCAGGGGTGCAATAATACAAACAGGCATTACGACATATGGAAGCTTCATGTCGAAACGCCTTTTCTTCACTGGTTCGGCTGTCCCCTGCTTGACGGAGACGCCGCCAAGAAGTATTACAGGGTTGAACTGCAGAGGCTTATCAGCCACCTTGAAAATAAATTTGATATCAAAATCACATCAGAAAAAATCAGGCAGGCGATTGGCAAATCCAATGGGATAAAGAAAAAACTAAAACACCTCTCTGCGCTCAGATCGCATAAGGACATCCCCAACCGTGATTATCTAGCCGCGTTGATAAAATGTCTTACTTGCTCCGTGGATGAAGTTTCAGCCTGCCTCGACTCGGAGATAACGGTCTGGAATTCAAGGCCGGCTTTTCCGTCTGACAAAAAGCGTTTTCTGTTAACAGGCAGTGACGTCACTTATGTGGAGTGGATGGACACGCTTGACGAATGCGGCATCAGGGTCGTCCGTGATGATCTTTCCATAGGAGAAAGATTTTTCGCGACACTGATCCCCGACAGGAGCGACCCACTTGACTCTCTGTGTGAATATTACATGGGTATACCCACGCCTGCGACAAGGCCGACAATTCAGAAGAGGCTGGATTATCTTTATAAAGCCCTCCGGGAGACGGATGTTGATGGAGTTCTTTCGCAAAATCTGAAATTTTGCGAGCCCTATGCCTATGATTCCGTGCCTGTCAATAATGCCCTGAAATCCAAGGGCTACAAGGTTATCCACCTTGAAAGGGACTTTTCCCCGGTTGCCGACCAGCAACTCTCGACCAGACTCATGGCCTTTGTTGAAATGATGGATGGAGGAAATAATGGATAAAGTAAAAAATTCCGATGATAATGCCGGTAAGGTGATGCTGAAAACCCTGCCTCATTCGAAAGACCTTAAGTGGCCAATGCTGTGGTGGATTGCTATGGAAAAAATATACAGGATTCTACCCTGGAAAAAAACGGCTTGGACATGCGCCGCTTTCCCGATCGAAATCATGTGGGTCTACGATATTTTCCCCGATCATCCCGAAAATATGGCGACAGTGGCTGCCGCCCGCAAACAGTCCCAGCGCCTTATCGAGCATGCCGAGGGAATGGGTTTTTCCAAGGACCTGTGTTCCTACTGCAAGACAAACATCGGCGCTTACGACACAAAAATCAAAAAGACGCTCGGGGGAATAAGCAAGCCCGATATCGTGGTTTGCACAAATGCCATCTGCGATACTCATTGGAAGTGGTTCCAGATTATGGCCGATAAAATGAATGTCCCGTTTTTTATGTTTGATATACCAAAGTGGGTGAGCGGTACTGATGAGAAAACCCTCGAGTGTAATATTGATTACGTGGTGAATCAGTTTTACGACCTTATGGCATTTGTTGAAAAGCACACGGGCAAAAAGATGAATGAGAAAAGGCTGAACAAAGTCCTGGACCGGTCGATGGAACTGACGAACCTGTGGCGCGAGATTTTTGAACACAGAAAGTCAGTGCCGTCGCCTTACAGCGGAGCCGAAACATCCGCGTCGTTTTTCCCCCTCGTGGTTTTGCCAGGTGTTAAAATCGGAATAAATTTCTTAAAAAAAATTCTTACTGATATAAAAAGCATCACCGCAAAGGGCGAGGGAACAATGCCCAAGGGAAGCGAAAAATACCGGGTGATGTGGGAGGGCATACCTTTCTGGTACAGAATGAGATTCATGTATGACCTTGCGCAACAAGGCGCTGTCATCGCTTTCGAGCCTTACACATTTTCATTTGCTCCTCCGAAGAAAAAATGTCTCACCATGGAAGAGACTTTGCGCGATGTCGCAAAACTGATAATGGACACGCCATACGCCTACAACCTTGAGAAACGGATCGAAAATTTTGAAAAATGGATTGACGAATATAAAATTGACGGCGTTATTTTGCACGAGAATATGTCGTGCAGGCCTTCCAGTGCCGGGATGATCGATTTAGCGGAGGCCATCAGGAAGGACAAGGGCATTCCGGTGCTGATACTCCAGTGCGACATGAACGATCCCAGAGCTTACTCCGAAGGACAGATTAAAACCAGAATAGAAGGGTTTATTGAGCTTATGGAGGCAAATAAAAAGTAATATTTCAGGGAATCTGTTCCTAATGGGAAACACCGGCTGCTCGTGGATAATATTTCCCTTTGGCATCCTATGAAATAGCCCCTCCGGAAACTTGTTTATCATAAACGACTGTCTGGTTGCCGATACCTATGCATCGGCGTAGTGCAATACATTAATATGGATAAACGCTTGCATCCATGGAGGATGCTTATACAAGAGTTTATCCTGATATCGGCGTTGATGAGATGATTAAAATGATCATCGCCATGTTTGACAAATATGATAATGCTTCACAAAGTATCCTGCAGGATGTTCTTAATTACCTGTTAAAACTAAAGTTTTCACATACACTTCTTTAAAAGGGGTCTCCCGTAAAAAATCAAATCAAAAATATATTGACTAACCCTGGCATTTATTTTATAGGGGAGACCGGTCGGTCTTAACATGAAAAAAACAACGACATTAAAAGAACATATCATTGAAGAGTCGCTTAAACTTTTCTCAGTGAAAGGATATATGAGCACCTCAATTACGGATATTATTGATGCTTCGGGCACTTCCAAAGGTGGATTTTATAATCACTTTAAAAGCAAGGAAGATCTCTTTTATGAGATACTCAGCGCGGCAAGAAAGATTTGGCGCGAACGGAATCTACATGGAATTTATGATGAACTAAGACCGCTTTTTAAAATACAAAAAATCCTTGAAAATTACAGAGACCGTTATCTGGCTGATTCAATGAACTTCCCCGGCGGTTGCATTTTTGTCAATCTGACAGTTGAACTGAGCGATCAATCACCCCGGCTTGCAAAAGAGGTCAACAAGGGATTCATACGATTGGAAAAGATGATCAGACGCTTTCTTGACGAGGAGAAAAAATCAGGGGGCATCAGCCAAAGTATAAATACTGAGAACGCAAGTAACATGATCTTCTCCGGGCTCCTTGGCGCTTGTGTGTTGTATACCTCGGATAAAGCGAGAAAACGGCTGGATTCAACCATTAAATCACTAATTTTATATCTTCACAGCATAGATTTAAAAAAATAGCAGAGGAATTAACATGCTGCTGCAGCATTATTTTATATTAATGAAGGGAGACCGGTCGGTTTTATATTACGATTTAAAGGAGATGACCAATGAAAGAAAAAACTTATAGTGCACTTGTTGTACGGGAAACAGAAAATAGGAAGTTTACATGTGCCATAGAAGAATTGTCAACCGATAGCCTTCCTGCCGGAGATGTCCTTATTCGCGTACTTTACTCGTCGCTTAATTACAAAGATATTCTTTCGGCTTCGGGCAACAGAGGCGTTACAAAAAAGTTTCCTCACACGCCAGGCATAGACGCTGCCGGCATAGTTGAAGCAAGCAACTCGGAAGCCTTTCATCCAGGAGAAGAAGTTATTGTCACAAGTTACGATCTTGGCATGAATACCGCTGGCGGACTGGGGCAGTGTATACGGGTACCGGCTTCATGGATAGTCAAAAAGCCGGTGAAACTGGGCCTTCGCGAAAGCATGATATTCGGTACGGCGGGACTTACCGCCGCCTTGTCTATTCTTAAAATAACTGATCACGGAACGAGAGACGGTGCTGAAGTCCTTGTAACAGGAGCAAGCGGTGGGGTTGGAAGCGTTGCCGTATCCATATTCTCGCATGCTGGTTGCAAAGTCAGCGCAGTGAAGGGACTTTACGATGAGAGTTCTTTCCTCAAGAATTTAGGAGCGGCTGAAATAATTGACATACCTGATCCTGCTGAATCGGCGGGGAAGCCTCTTCTGGCGGAGAAATGGGACGCTGCTGTTGATACCGCAGGAGGTAATCTCCTCACCTTTGCCTTGAGATCAACAAAAAGTAATGGGGCAGTTACCTGTTGCGGCAACGCGGCGGCGGCAGATATATCGCTTACCGTATATCCTTTTATATTGCGCGGTATTACGCTATACGGGATTGACTCACAGAACTGTTTGATGCAGCGCAGAACAAGAGCATGGGAAATGCTATCCGAAAAATGGAAATTTCCGTGGCTAGAAGCCATCGCAACGGAAGTGAGATTTCAAAACGTCATTCCCGAAATTGAGAAAATGAAAGCCGGCAAACACAGGGGGAGAATAATAGTCAATATGCAGGATTAAATAATCGGCAAATAAAAGAATACAGAGAGATATAACATTATGAGATATGAGAATATGATATTGGAAAGAAGAGGACAAATATCGATCGTTACAATCAACAGACCGGAGAAGATGAATGCTTTTGATGAAAAACTTTTTTTAAAACTTGAATCAATAACGTCCGAGATTAAAACATCGCTTCCTCGTGCAGTTGTAATTACCGGTGCCGGCGATAAATCTTTCAGCGCGGGTTTCGATGTGCATCCTGATAATCCGATGGTTAAACGTGTAATTGATGCGGCATCCGGAAATGATCCGGAACCGGCTAAAGAACTTATTAACGCAATAAGAAGATCTGTTGATGCCTTTGTATCGATCCCTGTGCCATTGATTGCGGCAATTAACGGAAAGGCATACGGAGGCGGGGCCGAACTTGCCGTGCGATGCGATATGCGCGTCATGGAACCGGACGCGGTAATATGCTTTTCGGAAACACGGTTGGGTCTCATGCCGGATTGGGGAGGCGGAACCGCCCTGACGGGACTTATCGGACATTCACGTGCCGCTGATCTCATTCTAACCGGAAGAAAAGTAAGCGCTGACGAGGCATATACTATGGGGATGGTGAACAGAATAAGCGCGAAAGGAAATGCGCTTAATGAAGCCGTTGCAATAGCGGAAAGAATAGCGCTTAACGGGCCCCGAGCTGTGAGATCTTCATTATCTCTTATCAGGCAAAATTCGAATATCACTTCATCCGAATCGTTGAAGTTAGAATCTCTTCTCGCCGCCGAATTGATCTCTTCAGGCGAATGTTTTCATGGTGTGGGAGCCTTTCTTGAAAAAAGAGATCCGGTCTTTCCTGATGTATAAAACGATAGATATTCAAATAAAAAGATGGGCAAGACGACTCAACTTTTCATTGGCACTATCTAACAAAATAAGTTTTTTGGTTGAGTTAGACAAGAATTAAAGCCTTCATGGAAATTGTTAAAGAAATAAAAGTCAGCAGGTAAATTAATAAGCCCGAAAGGTTTATCTTCGAACCTGACCATAAATTATGAGGTATTGTGTCAAGAGCATCGAATATCCTCTGCCGTAATCTGCGGAGATATTTAATTCTTTCGTATGGGAATTAATGTAATTATTATTTTATTCAGCTTCTGATTTTCAGGTCAGATTTTCAGTCACCGTTTTCGCAACACCAAACTGCCAACAGAATATCCGGCGCCAAAGGAACAGATCACACCTATATCACCCTTTTTCAAATCACCATTATAAAGATGAAAAGCAACAATTGATCCTGCGGATGCTGTGTTTCCGTAACTGTCAAGGATTGTCGGTATCCTTTCTTCCTCGACATCTTCACCAAGGAGTTCTTTAATGACTCTATTGTTCATGTTGATATTTGCCTGATGAAGCCAGAACCGTTTAACGTCGTTCGGCTTTAAATCAAGGCTTGCCAGATGATCACTAATATGTTTTGCGGCAATCGGACTTACTTCCTTAAAGACAACACGCCCGGACTGATGAAAAAGCTTATCCCATCCAAAAGTATTCACATCTGTAGCATACGCCATATGTCCGAAGTTGGAGCGGATATTATTTGAAAACCGGGTCAGCGCTTTTGTGCTCAAAATTTCGTAACTGTTCGGGCTGGTGCAGGTTTCAGATCGCTCCATTATTATGGCGGTACTGACATCGCCAAAAATGAAATGGCTGTCACGATCACAGAAATTTACCTGGGGAGTAACAAGCTCCGGATTGATAGCTAAAACACACTTTGTCGAACCGGACTTTAAGCTGTCATAGGCCCTGTGGAGGCCGAATGTAGCTGCCGAACAAGCCACCAGCATATCAAATCCGAAACCATTAATCCCCAGTTCGTTCTGTATTTCAATTGCAATGGCCGGATATGGCCGCTGCGTATAAGCACAGGCGACAATAACAGCATCAATATCCGCGGCTGTTTTACCGGCGGCAATCATTGCCTTCCGCGCGGCAAAAACGCCTATCTCCGCCTGGTTGCTTAATTCTTCATTTTTTCTTTCGGGAAACTTGGGACGCATGCGCCTGATATCTAAAATACCTTCCTTTGTATATACATGCCGTGCTTTTATTCCCGATGTTTTTTCAATGAACCTTGTGCTGGAAGGATATTTTTCCGCTATTGTACCGGCAGCTATATCCGCTGCGTGATCAGAATTGAACTTTTCCGCATAGGCGTTATAGCTTTCCACCAGTTCCTCATTTGTTATAATATTCGATGGTGTCCAAATCCCCGAACCACTAATAATGATCTTTGGGGATGAATTTTTTGTCATATAAATATTCCTTTTCTAAAATAACCTGGCTGATTTTTCTGCGCATGGCATACCTGCCAACCCGCGAAAAAGCAACAGATATTACTTTTTTGAAAACAGGGTAGTATCTTAACATTATGGTTTCAGGACGGTAATTTATTATCGTCTTGGCAATATTTTTATCTTGACTTTGAGCCAATGTTTACTCATAAGATGCTTCAAATATTTATGTTTTCGGGAAGATTAAGGTGAAAGCGGAAAATGCGCACAGCAGGGATTGATATAGGTTCCATTACGGCGAAGGCAGCGATTTTTGACAGCGGTAAACTACTTGCGACAAAAATTATTTTTACAGGCTATAATGCGGAGATTGCCGGTATTAAGGTTTATGAAGACGTTTTGGGAGAGGCAGGCATTGCTAAAAATTCCATAGAAAAAATTGTTTCCACCGGATACGGGCGCAACAGCGTGAACTTTGCCGACAGATCTTATACGGAAATCATGTGTCATGCAACCGGAGCTCATTTTCTCAATCCGCATATTCGTTCCATTATTGATATCGGTGGACAGGATAGCAAGGCCATTCTCCTCGACGACAAAGGCAAGGTAAAAAACTTTGTCATGAATGATAAATGCGCCGCCGGAACAGGACGCTTTCTGGAAGTTATGGCAAGGGCGATGGAAGTCAATCTGGATGACTTCGGAGCCATGTCGATAAAATCGAAACAGCCATCAAAAATAAGCAGTCTATGCACAGTATTTGCAGAATCGGAAGTTATTTCGCTGATCGCAAAGGGAGAACAAAGGCAGGATATTATTGCTGGAATTCATGAATCTATCGCCGCCAGGATTTCATCTATGATTGGCCGTGTCGGGTTGCAGGAACCGGTCATGATAACAGGAGGGGTAGCCAGAAATATCGGGGTTATCCATGCCCTTGAGAAAAGATTGGGGATGAAAATCGAAGTGTCGCCCCATGCTCAGGAAAATGGTGCCATAGGCGCCGCCATTCTCGCCGCGTCATTATAGTCGTTACACAATTTTAAAGAGAAATATTTCATCGGAAAATGCCAACAGATCATGATTTTATGAAGATAGCGCTGGAAGAAGCGCAAGAAGCTTACTGCCGTGGCGAAGTTCCCGTAGGCGCGGTATTGGTGCTCGAAGGCAATATTCTGGCGCGAGCGCATAACTCGCCGATTATGCGGAATGATCCTACGGCGCACGCGGAGATACTGGCTTTAAGGCAGGCCGGGGAAAAATTCGGCAATTACCGGCTTACAGGCGCTGAGCTTTACGTTACTTTGGAACCATGTATTATGTGCGCGGGCGCTATTATTCAGGCCAGGCTTTCACGCGTGATTTTCGGGGCGCGCGATCCGAAATGCGGTGCAGTGGTTTCATTATATAATATTTTGGCCGATAAAAGGCTGAATCATCAGGTGGAAATAACTGAAGGAATATTACCCGAAGAATGCGGGGAAATTATCAGTAGATTTTTTCAGCAAAAGAGAGTAACATCCCCACCGCTTCGGCAACGTGATTGAATGCGGAGAGGTACCGAAGTGGTCGTAACGGGATCGACTCGAAATCGATTTGGGGGCCACAAGCTCCCACGGGGGTTCGAATCCCCCTCTCTCCGCCAAGACATAATCCGATAAAATCCAAAGAAGTACAGAAACCCGTTAGAAATAGCGGGTTTTTTGTTGCTTTTAATCCAAAGACGTGTTATAAGATTTCATGAAATCCAAAAAGTTTAGGGGCTGATTTACACTAAAAAGCCCCGAAGATAAACAGCAAGCCCCCAAAAAGGAGATATTTTCATGCCTAAGAGAATCAAACCATTATCTGAAGTTTCAGCTCGCACAGTTAAACCACAAGAGAAAGACTTTAAGCTTTTTGATGGAGGGGGTCTTTTCCTTCTTGTTACTCGTTCGGGTGGTAAGTTATGGCATTTAAAATACAGATTTGACGGCAAGGAAAAGAAGCTAGCCTTCGGCGCATACCCGGAAATAAGTCTTCTTGACGCACGTCAAAAACGAGATGAAGCCCGAAGGCAGTTAACAAACGGAATTGACCCCGGAGCCGTTCGCAAAGCCCAAAAGCAAACCAAGATTGAATCGACTGAAACTTTCGAGGTTATATCTCGTGAATGGTATGCTAGATTTATTTCAAGCTGGACTACAGGACATGCCGAAACAATTAAGAACCGTTTGGAACGTGATGTTTTACCATGGATTGGTAAACGTCCGATTGCCGAAATAAAAGCACCTGAGGTGTTGAAAGTCTTGCAACGTGTAGAATCAAGAGGAACTTTGGAAACAGCTCACCGTATAAGGACTATTTGCGGACAAGTTTTCAGATATGCAGTTGCAACAGGGCGGGCCGAACGTGATCCAGCAACGGATTTAAGAGGTGCGTTGCCACAACCGCAGGAAAAACACAGAGCGGCAATTACCGAACCTAGGAAAGCGGGGGAGTTATTGAGAGCCATTGATGGCTATCAGGGAAGCTTTGTTGTTAAATGTGCGTTGCGGTTTTTGCCTTTGGTTTTTACCCGTCCGGGTGAACTACGTCATGCTGAATGGTCTGAAATAGATTTTGAAAATGCTGAATGGAATATTCCCGCAGGCAAGATGAAAATGAGAGAACCGCACCTTGTGCCATTGTCAAAACAGGCAATAGAGATATTGATGGAGCTTAAGGAACTTACCGGCGCAAGCCGCTATTGTTTTCCTTCAGGCCGTTCTTTTGATAGGCCTATGTCTGATAATGCCCTTGTTGCGGCACTAAGACGTATGGGATTTGAAAAGAGCGAAATGACCGCACATGGTTTCAGGGCAATGGCGCGAACCATTCTTGATGAAGTCTTGCAAGTCAGATCGGATTTTATTGAACATCAACTTGCTCATGCGGTCAGAGACCCAAATGGACGCGCCTACAACCGGACGGCTCACCTTGCCGAACGAAAGAAGATGATGCAGACTTGGGCTGACTATTTGGACGGATTAAAAGTAGGAGCCAAAGTATTGCCATTTAAGAAAACAACAGTATAAAATTAACCGTTGGTGGACAGAGTTTTCTTGACATCAACTGCAAAGACGATGCAAGGTTATTACCTCAGTTGACAACATATTGTCTTTATAAAAATCGAGTCTTCAAATACTAAGATAGAATAAAACACACTCCCCATTTTATTGATTTCAGAATGAAATAGTGATATTTAGGTACGTGATTTTTATAAATGGCAGGGCATTTACTTCTTCCTGTAAGTGAGTATTCGGTAATCTTGATCGTTATCCACCCTTTCAAATTATAATCAATGAAATTCCTTCTGACTTATTTATGAGTTAGGCGAAAAGACTAATGCGATTTGAGGGCATGACGCGTATACAAAAGCGCAGCCTCGACCCGATTTTTGATCTCTGCCTTCAAGAAGATGTTGCGCAGATGGGTCTTGACGGTCTTGGGGCTTATGAAAAGCTTATCGGCAATCTCTTCATTGGTCATGCTGTGGCTGATCAGTTCCATAACCTCCATCTCCCGCGGAGAAAGCGTGTCAAGTTTTTCCGACCTTAGCTCGGTGAGAGGTTGAATAATATCTCTTCTCTTTCTGAATTTTTTGAAGAATTCCTCGTAAATACGTGTGTTAGTCTCAGCGTCGATCCAGATCTCTCCCCGAACCACCACGCGAATACATTTAATAAGTTGTTCTACACCGTGTTCGAATCGGAAAAAACCACGCGCACCCCCCATCATCATCGCTATAACGTTTTCCTCGTTGAAACGTTCGCCGACGATGATGGTTTTCATGGCAGGCATTTTATTACTATAGTCAAGGGCTCTTTCCAAATCCACGGCTGCCACCTCTCGTACAATGACTTGTTCAAAGAGGAAAATGTCCGGCTGCTGCTCGACCATTTGATTCATGAAGGCAATGACCTGTTCCGCCTCGCTTTTGATATCTTTGACAATGAGGGTGCTGATGATGCTTATATCTGTTTCACTGCGCAGGCGGTTTATAAGTTGCTGCAAATACTTTTCATCACGAATTGCTAAGGCTAGCTTGATCATCTTCTGCCCCCTAGTAATATTAACATTAGTCGTTAGTCATCGATAAAACCAGTTCGGGAGAAAACGCTATAGCTTAAAACGGATTGTCTTCTATACGCATAAAGGAGTAGTCATAGAATGTCAATTATTAATTGTTTTAAGAATCGTAAACCTATAAGGTGCTTTTTAGTCTGCTAATGTCTCCTATGCTAACTTTCCTCTGAAAATAACAAAATGCTGTCATGGAGGTTTCAAACTGTTATGATTGATTCCAGGTGATGAGACCCAGTGTGACTTTGTAAAGTCAATAACGGAGACAAAGATTAATTGGGCACTGTATGTCATGGCATGTATGGGTAAGTGATAAGACAAATAAAAACCCCTCGTGAAATATTTTATTTCTTGCGAGGGGTAAACGATAACCACTTATGTCGTCTCGTCTTTTACTGGAGTCATTCATTTTACACTTGGTCTTTTAAGGGTGATA
>JBEKMY010000057.1:0-18551 GCA_049523355.1 Smithella sp.
AAATAGTTGTGGATATAGTGATAATGATCTTCAAGGATTTTTCGACGATCTTCTAAAGTAAAATGAGATGATATATAATCTCCTAAATATTTATAGGCAATGATGGGGTTTTTTTGGACCAAAGGTTTGATATCTGGAAGATGTAATACTTTCAATAGTCGCCGGTGATCTGTCCAATGCGCTAATAAATAGGCTCCTTGTTTTAGACGACGATTTAAGGCTGTTGAGAAAAATCGAACAGGCCGCGAGCGTATGAAAGACAACCCAAAATAAGTGTCTGTTTTTGGCAGGATAGTTTTTAGAAATGACACCATAAAATTGATGACCTGTGATAAACCACTTTTGTTTATCTCGGATATTGGGGATGCTCCTTTCTATTTAGCTAAGATTACCTTGGCCCAGGAGATTAAAGCCGTGGATAACCGCCGCCAAAATATTTTTTAAAAATAACACGCATAATCCGTTTTGTCCAACCATAATATTGCTTCTATCCATTGAAATTATCCAGAAACTTTGGTAGAATATATTTTATATAGAGAAAAAACAACAAATAGAAGATTTAGTTAAAAATAGTAATAAGCATGTCCACACAGTACCATTTTCTCATTGGCCATTTCTCGATCATGACGAAATAGCGGCTGTGCCAGATGTGCTTCAATCTGGGTATGTGAATTACTGGACAGGTGAAGAAAGCCGCTAAGGTGTTGAAGCAATTTTGAAAATAAAACTATGAAAAAATTTATTGTTTGGTGGGAAGATCGGCTGAAGACGGATTACACCCCGAGGGGACTTTTTGTGCGAGTAGCGGTGGATATTGTCCTGAGCAACCTGGGGTTATTACTGGGGATTCTGACCACGGTAGGGATCTGGGCATTTACCTGGACGGAGACGTCCCAGGAATTTTTTCATCAGATGTTCCTCCACGCCTGGCTGGCCAATGTTCCCATGCTCACGGCCTGTTGCCTGTTCGCCTATTCCATGAACGGCCTCTATCGGGGTACGCGGGACGTACCTTACAGTGGCCGGATTTTCGGTGTGATCAAGGCGGTGGGCACAGCCTTTCTTCTGTTTCTCTTTGGAATCTACCTGACAAACACCTTCATGCCCCGCAGCACAATGGGAGCGGGGTGGTTTTTCATTTTTGCACTTATCCTGCTCAGTCGGTTGTTATCGACCGCTTTTTTTCGGCAGTACCATATTACGCCGTCCGCAACTTATGATCCACAGATTGAAAAAATCGTGCGCGAATTATCGTTACTTTCTCAGCAGGATGGTTGGATTCCACCGGAAGGTCTCTTCGCTAAATCCGCATGGCCTTACTTCGAAGACAATGAGGTTCTTGCCGCTGTTGCGGTACTGCGTTCCGGGAAAATTAATCAGTGGACTGGCAAAGAGGTGAATCATTTTCAGGAGGAATTTGCTGCCTTCTGCGGCGTCCGGCACGCCATCGCGTTAGCGAGTGGTTCAATTGCCTTGGATTTGGCCCTTTATGCTCTGAATATTGGAAATGGGGATGAGGTGATTGTTACACCACGGACATTTATAGCTTCGGCTAGCTGTGTGGCATTGAGAGGGGCGAAGCCGGTTTTTGCCGATGTCCATCCGAAGAGTCAAAACATCACTGCGGAATCAATCGTTAAAGCAATTACACCAAGAACGCGGGCGATTATTGCAGTTCATCTTGCGGGTTGGCCCTGTGACATGGATTCGATATTGGGAATTGCGGAAAAGTATCATTTGAAAGTGATAGAAGACTGTGCCCAGAGTCATGGAGCGATTTATTACAGCCGCAGACCGGGAAGAGTTTCGGCGATTGATCAAGGCGTGCCTTTAGAAAAGGAGGGCGTACGTCTTTATCCGCGCCTTACCGGCAGTATGGGTGACATGGCTGCCTTCTCCTTCTGTCAGGATAAGATAATGACTACAGGCGGCGAAGGCGGCATGCTTCTGACAAATGATGAAGCCCTTTGGGAAAAGGCGTGGGCATTCAAGGACCACGGCAAGAGTTATGACGCAGTCTATCACCGGCAGCATCCAGCAGGATTTCGCTGGCTCCATGAATCATTCGGTACAAATGGACGGTTGACGGAGATGCAGGCGGCTATTGGCAGACAGCAATTAAGGAAGCTGCCGGAATGGGTGGCTATCCGGCAACGAAATGCCATGATTCTGACGGAGGCGTTTTCTAATATCCAAGGCCTGCGGATTACATGTCCACCTGAGAATATAAGGCATTCCTATTACAAATATTACGTCTTTGTCCGTCCGGAGCGCTTAAAAGAAGGCTGGGATAGAGACAGAATTATGAACGCCGTGACGGCAGCTGGCGCGCCCTGTTTCAGCGGAAGCTGCAGTGAGGTGTACCTGGAGAAGGCCTTCGATGGCAACGGTCTGCGGCCAGCGGAGCGCCTGCAGGTGGCGAAGGAACTGGGCGAAACGAGCCTGATGTTTCTAGTTCATCCGACGTTGACGGAAAAAAATATGATGTCCGTTGCCTCCATTGTCGGTACAGTAATGTCCGAAGCTGAAAAATAGAAAATAAGTTTAAAGATTTAAGTAATTAAGGGTTAAGAAACCTATGAAAAGTGAAAGATGAAGAGGGAAAGTAGAGGGTTAGCAAAATTCCCCTCTGTCATTCCGTGCAAACCAAACGAGAAGTTTTGCAAAGCTATCAATAAAGCTGGATAACAATAACATAACTATGAATCCTCAACTTAAAAATCCTAAATTCTATACTATGATATTGACAGATGTTTTAATCTTTATCGTATCCCTTTTTATGTCATATCTGATTCGCTTCGAATTTTCTTTTGCCCAAATTAACATTAAACAAATCTATGATCTGCTTCTCTGGATAATCCCGCTGAAATTTATTATCTTTCTTTTTATCGGGCTATACCACGGCATGTGGCGTTACACCAGCGTACGGGACTTCTGGCTGCTGGCCAGAGCCTGTTTTTTATCGACAGTACTCGTTATGGTGATTATTCTGATCATCAACAGGTTTGAAGGATATTCCCGTAGCGTATTTGTCGCCGACGGTATTATCACTTTCTTACTGGCCGGTGGATTGCGTATATTTATTCGTTCTTTCTATGCGTTGTACGAAAACCAGATGGCAAATACTTATTCATCGGCCAGCACCCAGTTAACAAGAGTATTGATCATTGGCGCCGGCGACGCGGGAGAAAAAATTTTACGGGAAATCCTGGATAACAACACATTGCATTATCAAGTTGCCGGTTTTATTGATGACGATGCGGAAAAACAGGGCCGGACAATTCATGGAATAAAGGTATTGGGCAATGTTGAACGCTTGCCTAAAATCTTAAAAAAGGAGAGTATTCAGCAAATATTTATTGCGGTTCCTTCCGCCAATGGCGATCAATTTCGGCGTATTGTGGATGCTTGTCAGAAATGCAATATTTTTTATAAAATATTGCCCGGTATCGGCGAACTGATTGATGGCCGGGTCAGCGTAAAATTACTCCGGGACATCAGCTATGAAGATCTTCTGGGGCGGTTACCTGTCAAACTGAATATTAAAGGCATTCGCAATTATCTTGACGGCAAAACCATTCTCATTACCGGATGCGGCGGTTCAATCGGCTCTGAGTTATGCAGACAGGTCATGAAATATCAGCCTCGCAATCTCATCTTGCTGGACTCGAGTGAATCCAATCTGTTCAATATTCAGATGGAAATGCAAAACGAACATTCCTGCCGCCACTGTGAAGCCATTCTGGGGCGAGTGCAGGATGAAACTTTAATGAATAATATTTTTGAAAAATATAAACCCGAAGTTGTATTTCACGCGGCGGCTTATAAGCATGTGCCCATGCTGGAGAAAAATCCCTGGCAGGCCGTTTTCAATAATATTATTGGCAGCCGTGTGGTGATGGAAATGGCTGTCGAACATCATGTGGATCGATTTGTTCTGGTTTCTACCGATAAGGCGGTTCGTCCTGCCAACGTCATGGGCGCCAGCAAACGAGTGACGGAATTGATTATGCAATGCCAGCAGGGAAACGGTACAAGGTTTATGGCCGTCCGGTTTGGCAATGTGGTTGGTTCGTCCGGCTCGGTCATTCCTCTTTTTCGCCGTCAGATCGAGCAGGGAGGGCCGGTGACGGTCACACATCCGGAAGTGAACCGCTTTTTTATGACCATACCCGAAGCGTCGCAGATGATCTTGCAGGCCGGCGCAATGGGGGAAGGCGGCGAAATCTTCATTTTGAGGATGGGAACGCCCGTAAAAATCGCTGATATGGCACGGGACTTAATCCGCCTTTCGGGAAAGGAGCCGGATGTGGATATCAAAATTGTTTATACCGGCTTGCGTGACGGTGAAAAACTATATGAAGAACTGATCACGGTTGGAGAAGATCTTCTGCCCACCGGCCATGAAAAGGTCATGGCCCTGCGTTCCAATAACTGCTTCAATGGCGCAAAAAATCCACAGGAAGCCCGAAAACATCTTTATCATGACCTTGACGAGTTGGAGAAGATTGCGGTCCGACAAGACGCTAAAGGCATTAAAATAAAACTCAAAGAATTAGTTCCAGAATACACACCACAGGAAAATGAATCTGTTTTTTAAAAAGAAAAGAGAAGATTTAAAATTTAAGACTTAAATAATTAAGAGTTAAGAGACCTGTAAAAAGTGAAAGGTGAGGAGGAAAGTAGAAGATTAGCAAAATCTTCCTTTGTCATTTAGTACAAGCGATGCGCGACATAAAATCCAGGATATACCTGAATACTGGATTCTCTACTGCGTACTATGAAGGGCATCCACGGCGGGAATAGCAAAATACCGTTAATACATAACACAGGAATAACTTTGACATTTTAATAGTATTTTACTATAGTATTTTGCAAACTATGGAAACCGATATATTTAATATGTAAGTTATTTCTTCAAAAAAATATATATAAATAGCCAAGGTAAAAGGAGAATGTTATGAAAAAAATTTTCATGTTAACAGTTGTGCTGATGGTGATAGCTTTTGTCACGACAGCACAGGCAGAAGAAGTGGCTGGCTCATTTTCATTTACGCCTTACATAGGCGGTTACCTGTTCGACAAAAAACAGGATGTCAGCAACGCTCCAGTTTACGGTATTAGTCTAGGATACAATTTTACAAAATACTTCGGAGTAGAAGCATCAGGTGAGTACATAGCAACAAAATATGACCTGCCTTTGTCTGATTCCCAATCAACAAATGTCGGCAACTATCGACTGGATGGCATTTTAAACCTGATTCCTGATAGTCGCCTTGTTCCATTCATCTTCGTTGGTCTTGGCGCTCAGACTATTGATTATCCCAAGGATGTTCCCAATAGTCGCAGTGCTGCCGTTGACTTTGGCGCTGGTTTTAATTTTTTCATCACTGACGGGCTTGCCCTTCGGGCTGATATCCGTGATATCTATCGCTTTGATGTTGATTACATGAGCGAGGGGAGCACCTTGAATAATTTTGAATATACGCTGGGATTATCTTTTTATTTCGGCGGACAAAAGAAGGCCGTTGTAGCTCAGAATTTCACGCCGCCTATCGAAGCGCCTCAACCACCACCTCCTCCTCCAGTAGTAGAACAAAAGGTAGAAGCACCACCACCACCTCCTCCTCCCATAGTAGAACAAAAGGTGGAAGCACCACCACCACCACCTCCTCCAGTGCAGGAGAAAGTCACAATAGCGCTTAATGTGGAATTCGATACCGCGAAGGCCGTTGTCAAAGAAAAATATCATGACAAGATTAAGAGAGTAGCCGATTTCATGAAAGAGCATCCTGAGACCAATGCTTTAATTGAAGGTTATACCGACAATGTTGGCAAGGAAGTATCCAATCAGAAGTTGTCTGAGGAACGAGCTAATAGTGTAAGGCAATATATAATTGACAAATTCGGAATTGACGGGTCCCGCCTCACCGCAATTGGTTATGATTCGAATAAACCGATTGCCAGCAATGATACGAAAGAAGGGCGTCAGAAGAACCGCAGAGTTCAAGCTGTCCTAGAGGCGATGAGGACAATTAATTAAATTTGTAACATTTTCACAATTCTAAAGAGACTTAAGGTCCCATAATCACTGCACGGTTGTGGGGCCTTTTTCTTGCGAAGCCTTATGGTTGGTGGTATAAATTCCAAAGCAAGCTTTAGAATCTTATTTCGTAGCAGGATGAATTGTCATATGTTGAGCAGGGGTTCTACTTCGTTACGTATTTTTTGCAAGCTTTCTTCCGATGAAGCTTCGAAACGTAAAACGATGACCGGCTAAGTATTGGAAGAAATTTTCGATCCACCGTAGCTACATTTTATATGGGATTATAGCTGTCAATCATCAACAGTAGATATTGTTATTATGAGAGCAGGGGGGACTAAAACTCCTCCGCATTTACTGTGATAAAATTGTGATAAAATCATAGGAAAAGAAAAGGAACAGATAGAATAGACAGTAACAAATAGAATTGCTTTTTTGTTTATTTATAGGTACTAATAGGAAATCAGACCTTAAATCAAGGGATTAAATGTTCATATTTTTAGTTAAAATCAGAATAACTAAATTCACAGTAACGAATGAATTTATAAAAACCGGAGCAACGATGTTGCCCCGGTTTTTATAACTATTTAAGCCTTTCTTTAAGCGCTGCGAACTGCTTTTTAAGTCTTTCGGGAAGACGATCCCCAAACTGAGCAAAGTGTTTTTCAATATCAGGAATTTCCGCCCTCCATGCTTCCATATCAACATTAAGCAATTCTTTTATATCCTTCGCGTCAATGGCAAGCCCCTTCATATCGAGGCCGTCAATGGTTGGCTGTATACCAATGGGTGTTTCGACCGCGTCAGCATTTCCGCTTATCCGTTCACACATCCATTTCAACACCCGGCTGTTTTCTCCGAAACCGGGCCAGAGCCATCGGCCGTCCGACGTTTTACGGAACCAGTTCACGTAAAACATTCTGGGTGCCTTTTCACTTAATTTATCGCCCATATCCAGCCAGTGCTGAAAATAATCGCCCATATTGTATCCGCAGAAAGGCTGCATCGCGAAAGGATCGCGCCTTAAATTTCCCACCGCGCCGATATTGGCGGCAGTGGTTTCCGAAGAAGCGGTAGCGCCCAGGAAAACGCCGTGATCAAAACTATAGGCTTCATTAACCAGAGGCACAACACCCGCGCGCCTTCCGCCAAAGACAAAGATATCAATGGGAACACCTTCCGGTTTTTCCCAGTCTGCGCAGATGACAGGGCACTGAGAAGCTGGCGCTGTGAAGCGCGCATTCGGATGAGCAGCTGCTTCCTTATTTTCCGCAGGCCAGTCACGCCCTTTCCAGTCAATGGCGTGTTTGGGAGGCGCGCCATCCATCCCTTCCCACCAGATATCGCCCTTGTCGGTCAAGGCGCAATTAGTAAAAATAACATTTTTCTTTATGGTGTCCATTGCCATGGGATTGGAATCATAAGAGGTGCCCGGCGCCACGCCGAAAAATCCGGCTTCGGGATTTATAGCGTAAAGCCGCCCGTCGGGGCCGATTTTCATCCAGGCTATATCATCGCCGACGCATTCGCATTTCCAGCCTTCAATTGTCGGCTGCAGCATGGCCAGATTGGTTTTGCCGCATGCCGAGGGAAAGGCCGCCGCGATATGATACTGTTTGCCTGCGGGATCAGTCAGCCGTAGAATAAGCATATGTTCGGCCATCCAGCCTTCCCGTCTGGCCATAGCCGAAGCAATGCGCAAAGCCAGACATTTTTTACCTAAAAGCGCGTTGCCTCCGTAACCGGAACCGTAAGACCAGATTAAATTTTCATCCGGGAAATGGCTGATATATTTCTTCTCTATGGGCGCGCAGGGCCAGGAAACATCTTTTTGGCCCGCCATAAGCGGAGCGCCGATAGAATGAAGACAGGGAATGAATTCGCCTTCTTTCCCCAACTTTTTAAGAACTTTTTTCCCCACGCGGGTCATGATGTGCATATTGCAGACGACATAAGGACTATCGGTTATTTCTATGCCAATTTTGGCGATTGGCGATTCAATAGGTCCCATGGAAAAAGGAATCACATACATTGTGCGTCCTTTCATGCATCCGTCATACAAGGATTTCATCGTCGCCTTTAATTCATCAGGAGCAACCCAGTTATTTGTGGGACCCGCTTCAGTCTGTAAGGGAGTGCTGATGTAGGTTCGGTTTTCCACGCGGGCCACGTCCGATGGATCGGACCGAAACAAAAAACTGTTTTTTCGTTTTTTGAGTTTTACAGCCATGCCGCTTTTTTCCATCTGCGACATCAATTCGTTATATTCCTTCTTGGAGCCATCACACCAATATACTTTATCAGGCGTGCACATCAGGGCAATTTCTTCTACCCACTTTTTCAATTTCTCGTTTTTCACAACTGTTTCCATAAAATTATTTTCCTTATTTAATTAATCTGAGCGCCGGTGTTTACGATCCGGCGCTTTATGGTTAATTACTTACGTGACTTTTTCGCTTTTACTTTTGCCTTTGCTTTTACTTTTACCTTTGGCTTTGCTGATACCTTTGCTTTTGGCTTCGGCAAACTCTTTTTCTCCTCTACCGCCGCCTGAGCGGCGGCCAGACGCGCTATCGGTATGCGATAGGGAG
This sequence comes from Smithella sp., assembly GCA_049523355.1. Taxonomy (GTDB): domain Bacteria; phylum Desulfobacterota; class Syntrophia; order Syntrophales; family Smithellaceae; genus Smithella. Next base: position 8,635 of record JBEKMY010000057.1, read on the forward strand.
AACAGCTGACATAATCCATGCCTGCGCGGTGGCAGAACATAACACTGGAAGGCTCGCCGCCGTGCTCGCCGCATATACCTACCTTCAAACCCGGTCTTGAGCTGCGTCCCCGTTCAACACCTAACACAATCAGCTGGCCGACACCCGCCTGATCAAGAATCTGGAAGGGATCAACCGGAATAATTTTCTTGGTCAGGTATCCGGGCACAAACGCGCCGACATCATCACGGCTGAAGCCGTAGGTCATCTGAGTCAGATCATTCGTCCCGAAGCTGAAAAATTCCGCCTCTTCGGCAATCCGGTCGGCCAGCAACGCAGCGCGCGGAATCTCGATCATTGTTCCCACCATATAGGGTATTTTCTTTAGGCCATATTTGGCGCAAACTTCAGGATAAATATTTTTAACTAAAGCCGCCTGATTTTTAAATTCGGCCACATCGCAGACGACCGGAATCATGATTTCGGGTAGCGCTTTTTTGCCTTCCTTGATGAGCTCCGCCGCTCCTTCCAGAATGGCGCGAATCTGCATCTGGCTTATTTCCGGATATGTAATACCAAGACGCACGCCACGATGTCCCATCATCGGATTGGTTTCGTGTAATTTTTCCGCTCGGCTGTTGAGTACATCTATTGAAATACCTAGACTCTCCGCAAGACGTGCGCGTTCTTCGGGATTCTCCGGCACGAATTCATGCAAAGGCGGATCCAGAAGGCGAATTGTTACCGGTCTTCCTTCCATGACTTCAATTGTCTTTTTAATGAAGCCTTTGACAAACGGGAATAATTCGTCCAGAGCAGCGCGACGCTGTTCCTCATTGTCCGAGATAATCATCTTGCGCAGATAAAACAGCGGCTGTTCACTGTTCTCGCCATAGAACATATGTTCGGTGCGGAACAGTCCGATGCCTTCGGCGCCAAACTGCACAGCCTTGGCGGCGTCTTTCGGCGTTTCGGCATTAGTTCGGATTTTCAGACGCCGCAAAGAATCGCAGAGCTTCATGAAAGTCGCGAAATTTTGATCATCTTCAGCGCCGCTGATCATGGGCAGGGCGCCAATGTAGGCGCGTCCTTTGGTTCCATTGAGTGTTAAAAAGTCACCTTCTCTAACTGATTTACCGTCAACCGTCATTACTTTCTGTTGAATATCAACATGCAGAGCGCCGGCGCCAACAATACAGCACTTGCCCCAGCCTCGGGCAACCAGTGCCGCGTGCGAAGTCATACCGCCGCGCGCCGTAAGCACTCCTTCGGCCGCGCGCATGCCTTCCACATCTTCGGGATTGGTTTCCTCGCGGACGAGGATAACTTTCTTACCCTCTTTCTTCCAATCCACCGCAACGTCAGACGTAAAAGCAACCTGTCCCACAGCTCCTCCGGGACCAGCGGGCAGACCCTTGACCAGAAAATCACCTAATACTTCAGCTTTAGGATCAACCATTGGATGAAGCATTTCATCAAGCTGTGCCGGAGTCACGCGCGAGACAGCTTCGGCGGCGCTGATCATCCTCTTTTTGTACATTTCAACGGCCATTCGGACAGCGGCGGGACCATTGCGCTTGCCGGTCCGCGTCTGGAGCATCCAGACACGGCCGTCCTGAATGGTAAATTCCAGATCCTGCATATCCCTGAAATGAGCCTCCAGCTTATTGCGAATAGCATTGATTTGAGCATATGCCTTAGGCATAGCCTTCTCTAAAGAAGGATGTCCTTCGACATCGTCTACCTGGCGGGTTTCTTCGTTTATCGGATTGGGTGTGCGGATTCCCGCGACAACATCTTCGCCCTGCGCGTTGGGTAGCCACTCACCATAGAATTTGTTTTCGCCGGTAGCCGGATTGCGGGTAAAGGCCACACCGGTAGCCGAGTTATCGCCCATGTTTCCGAACACCATTGCCTGCACGTTGACCGCAGTGCCCCACTCATCGGGTATTCCTTCAATACGGCGATAAGATATCGCGCGTTTTCCATTCCAGCTTTTAAAAACAGCGCTAATTGCGCCCCATAACTGCTCATTGGCGTCATCAGGGAAGGGTTTCCCCAGAACGGCCTGCACCTTGGCTTTGTAAATTTCAGCAAGCTCGGCGAGGTCCTGATCCGTAAGATCAACATCCAGTTTCACGTTGCGGCGTTCTTTCATGGCCGCCATTTCACGCTCCAGCTGCTGGCGCACACCCATGCCTTCTGCAGGTTCGATGCCTTCGGCCTTTTCCATCACAACGTCCGAATACATCTGAATCAAACGTCGATAAGAATCAAGGACGAAACGGGGATTTTTTGTTTTCTCAATCATTCCGGCAATAGTCTTCGAGGTAAGGCCTATGTTCAGCACCGTTTCCATCATGCCGGGCATGCTGGAGCGCGCGCCTGATCGGGCGGAACACAGCAAAGGATTCTTAGGATCGCCGAACTTCATCCCGGAATCCCGTTCCATTTTTTGTAATGCTTTATAAACCTGCTCTTTTAATCCTTGCGGATAACGGCCTTTGTTTTGATAGAAAGCCGTGCAAACTTCTGTTGTAATCGTAAACCCGGGCGGAATAGGAATTTTAAGATGTGCCATTTCCGCAAGTCCAACTCCCTTGCCTCCCAAAATATTCTTGCTTTTTCCGTATCCCTCCGAGAAAGAGTAAACATATTTATTGCCCATAACTTCGCTTTTCAACCTCCTTGATTAATTCCATGATATTTATATTTTCATGCGGTAATATCGCCACAAGACCATACTTATTGTCAAGATAAAATTGTATTTGCAAAGGCGTGTAAGCAACTTCAATTTTAAACTATCGAGAAGTCTTTTGAAATTAATTTCATCAAACATCTCCTTGGTTAAATAATAAATTATTTTAATGCCTTACCTGTATTTTCCCTGTCCAAGCTGTAATGATTCGTGACTGGTCGTTGATATTATTAACTAATTTCAAACCGGAAAAATCGGTAGTATGGTTATTTATGAATCAATTCGATATGTTATTTATATCGTCGGCCGGGCACAAAATTGTTTGATTCGGGAAGCAATTTTTACAACAAAGAAAGAAACCGGATATAATGGAATATTATTATTTTTACAGGCTTTATAAATCGCAATATTTTGTTTGATAATATTAACTACCGAATTATTTGAGACTCCGCCGAATCTCATCTTTATAAATATTTTTGGAATATAAACCGCTCGAATCCGGAACCTTTCTAAAAATCGCGCCAGCAACTCAACATCGGCAGCCAGAGTATAATTTAAATCAAACAGGCCATACTTTTCATAAATTAATCGGCGGACAAAAAAAGTCGGGTGGGGTGGCATCCAACCCTTGGAGAATAATCCTTTTTTAAAAACACATGATTTCCAATATCTGATAATTTTCTGGAGATTATTCTTATTAACATAGATCAAATCTGAGTAGCACGCGTCAATAGAGGCGTCAGCCATAACTGCAGAAACACTTTCTAAAACGTGAGAATCGTAATACATATCATCTGAATTAAGGATTCCGATGATATCACCTGTCGCCAGGCTGATGCCCTTATTCATCGCGTCATATATACCGCGATCCGGTTCGCTGACAAGTCGAACCGGATGTTTTTTCCATTCATGAATAACAGCCAATGTCCCGTCAGTCGAGCCGCCATCAATAACGATGTGTTCAACGTTCTTATGCGATTGCGCTGCAACGGATTCCAGGGTGTCTCTGATTGTTGCCGCGCTGTTGCAGCAAACAGTTACTATAGTTATTTTTATCATGTCCGATTAAAATCACATACCTTATGTTTGTATTACTGACCAGTTCATTTTGCCAGCGTATTCTAATTATTTAAATCTTTTCTTAAGGACATGTGGATAAAATCTTTTTCTCTGCTATCCTGCTCCTCCTGGAGCGTGAACGATTAAGGGGCTGGTTTGCCAAATAAGATTATTTACATGCATTATAATTTATTCTGTCCGCATATTGTTTTTATAAAATCAATTTTTTCGGGCGATAATTGCCAACCGGTTTTCAACCGCCCGTAATCTCTTAAATCTATAGATCTTAAATAAATCTTTGGATATATCCGCATGATGCCAAGGATAAATATCTTGATAAGATATTTCCCTGCCGTGAGATAATATGTATTGCCGGATTTAAATACTCCTTTCCGCTTGAGCTCATTTAACGTTTGCAGATGCGCTATATTGGTATCAATTGTTTTCCTCAGATTAATATCCCTTTCCTCTTGATAAATTGTTAACGCGTCTTCAAACCATAATCCCTTGTATTTCAGAGGAAGTATCCACAAAATTTTGGCATCTTCAGCAGGTCCGCCAATTCCTCTGGTTATTTTGTATTTAATGCTTTCCGCAATTTCTTTTTTCAGGGCAAGAGTTGGATGAACAAATCTTTTTGGCAAACAGCCGGATGGCTCATGAAATCCTCTGATGCCTTTTATTTTCATATTATTATTTACCACAACCGCATACGAGCAGAAAAACTCATGGTTCTGAAGTCTCGCTTTATCAATAGTCTCCAGACGCTCAGGAAAATTTAGATCATCAACATCCCATATGACTATCCAATCTCCCCGGGATTCTCTGATTGCCAAATTACGCGCATATCCACGCCCTTTATTTTGTTTGTATGAAAAAAAACGAACGCGAACGTCTTCAATTTTTCGAACAATCTCCGCTGTACTATCAGTTGAACCATCGTCAACAACAATCCATTCCCAATTTGCAAATGACTGCTTGAGCAGATTTTCATAACATCGCTCCACAAAATTAGCGCCATTATAAATAGGAGTTATAACTGAAAGAGTTGGTCTGTTATTCATATTTTATTTCTAAATTGTTCATTGCTGATTCATCGTTAAATGATTACCGGGATTTCCGGGCTAAACCGCCATCCAATGACCATGCTATACGCCTGTATTTATTATAGAGAAGAATGACTTTGGGAAATATCATTTATTCTCTTTTCTCCTAAAAATTAGTTTCCCAGCAAATCCTCTCTACCAGGCTGAAAATTGCGGGGAGAAAAATTAAGATCGCGGCTTGCTTTCGAGTGATCAAAGACCATATCCTGATTCATTCTTTGAGCCATATCGGCCGACCATTGGCGAAAAGGAGGAAATATCCGCAATATAAATACCGCCAACCGGAAAAGCCAAAGAGGAAATTCCACAAATCGCGGTTTTTTATCGAACGCCGAGAAAATGCGACAAACCATTTCCCTGTAGTTTATTATTTCCCCGCCGGATATATTATAGCTTTGATTAACCGCAGCCTTTGTGCAAAGCGCAGCCACGCAGCACAATGCCACATCCTGCGCGTGCACAGGCTGCCGAAGTCCGCGTGCGGCTCCGAAAACACAGAAGAAAGCAAAGCGCCGGATAAAAGCGGCAATCACACTGATATTCTTATCATGTCCCAGACCATAGATCAGCGTCGGCCTTAGTATTGTAAAAGTCAATTTCTCTTTTTTTGCCCAGGCGGCTAAAAATTCTTCATTTTCAACCAGACTATCTGCCAGCTTTTTTTCCGCCGAATCAGAGGACTCTCTCTTGGTAAATCTGCTTGTTGATGAAACAGCCACGATATGTTTGGCGCCGTAAGTCAAAAGCATGGGAAAGTATTCAGGTAAAACTCCAATGGGTGCCAGAATAATCCAACAGGTTATCTGTTTTTCGTTTTGATGGATATCGCTGCGCCCGGTTAATTTGGATTCAGCAAGCAATTGCCATGTAACCGGACAATTTTCCAATAGTTTGATGTTTCGTTTTTGGCGTGAAAACGCCACAGCATCCCAGCCTCTTTCAACTAATAAGGGCAATAAATATTCGCCAACTATACTCGTCGCGCCGATAACGCCGACACGTTCTTTACAAGACGTCATTTTTCACCCATTATTTTAAATGTCTTACGCCATAATAAAAAGTTATAATCATGAACCTTAACCAGACACCGGCTTCAATTATCCATAATAACACTGCCTGATACCTGCACCGAAAAAACCAATTGCAGAAACGGATCATCCCTTGATGTTTGTGCCATCAAAAAATTCCCGATCTAATCCCTAAAGTGGTAACGGATGATGTGAATGATAACCGATCCTGCATCTCTCCAGTCAATTTTATTATCCTCCTTATAGGTGCGCCCGGAATAAGAAATACCTGTCTTCTAAACTTAAAATCCCTTATAAAAACCAAAAAGTCACAGCAGGGGGAATATATAAAATTAATATGGACAAATTAAGTTTATCCATCCTTTGATATACTGCCATGTTCCATGATTATAACCCGATTACATATCTTGTTTACTTGTTCCATCGAGTGCGAAGCCAAAACCAATATTGAAGATTTTTTGATAAACTCCATAAGCCTTTTTTCTGCTTTTTTGCTGAAATCAGCGTCTCCAACAGCAAGCCATTCGTCCATAAGAACAATATCAGCGGGAAATGCGGTGCAAACGGAAAAAGATAATCTCAGGTGCATTCCCGACGAATAGGTGCGCATAGGCATTTTTATATAGTCGCCCAGTTCTGAAAACTCGATGATCTCATCAACTTGTTTTTTTATCACTGATCGTGGAATTCCCATGAGAACACAGCGTATGAAAATGTTCTCATAACCGGTAAATTCCCCATCCATGCCCAAGGACAAATCGAGCAGTGAAGCAACAGACCCATTGACCAGCAAACTGCCATATGTCGGAGCATATACCCCCGCAATTGCACGAAGCAGTGTGGATTTTCCAGCCCCGTTACTCCCCATCAAGCCCACCCTTTCACCATGCTCGATCGAGAATGAAATGCCGTCAATAGCGCGCACGCTGATACCGCGCGAATCATTTGCTATGCGGCCGCCGGTTGCTGCTCTTATAATCGTTTTCTTTAATGAACGGCTCGAAGAATCGAATATCGGATAATCTATTATTAGATTTTCGGCTGTTATCCCAGACATAATTTCACCTATAACCAGTACGACACGCGATGCCCGAACTTTTTCAGAAAAAATATAGCCATAACAGCCGCTATGCCAATATATGCCAGCATATAGACCCAGAGAATCCACGAAGGAGCAACTCCAAGTAACGGCCCGCGAACAATTTCAATAATGTGATAAAACGGGTTGAAATCAGAAATCCATGCATGCCTGCCGGTCAACACTTTCTTCATCCACAAAATCGGTGTAAAGAAAAAAATCAGTTGCATAAAAACAGCCACAATCTGCGTTATATCCCTGAATCTGGTGCAGACAATACCAAGCATAATAGATATCAAAAAAAGTAGAATTAAAATAAGAAAAAATGCGGGAATTGCCAATAAAATCGTCCAGGAAATCTTATTAAATATAAGCAGAACGATAATTATGATAAGAAAATTATGTCCGAAAAGAATAAGATTATTCCATAACTTGCGCATTATATGAACGGACAGAGGCACGGCCATCTGCTTTATTATTGATTTATACTCAATAAATGTTACGCAGGATTCGTTTATCTGTGTTGAAATAAAGAGCCATACAATCTGCCCTGTCGCAAAATAAGGCAGGAATTCTTGAATCGATGATTTAAAAATATTTGAAAACATAAAACCGATAGCGCTTACCATAACCCCGGTGCTTAAGGTTATCCAGAAAGGTCCGATAAGCGATCGACGATATCGCTGCTTAATATCGTACCATCCCAATAAAAACCACATATTAAAATATTTTACGATTGCCGGTACATCACCTATCGTTTTATTTTCAGGTATACTCATTTCACGCTGCCCATAATTATTCGAATTACCGATTTATAAGTTTCTCTTCATTGATCCACTCTTCAGATTACAATAAAATTTAAAGTTTACCGGATACCGAATTACCTAACATTGTTTCTACGGCATGTTGTACTTTAACAACAGACAAATTATCAAGACAAATGCTTCGGCCGTTTCCATCGCAACCCTTTTTACGACAGGGCACACAATCCATATCCGGCAGAACAACCATGTTTTTATCACCCGTTGGCGCCCAATCGCGCCAATCAGAAGGGCCGTAAATTGTAATTGTCGGAGTGCCTACTGCCGCCGCAATATGCGGCGCCGCGCTGTCCACTCCAATATGCAGGCGGCTCATTTGCATAAGAGCCGCCATCTCCCGAAGTGTGGTTTTTCCAGCCAGATTATATATTGGAGAATGACTTTTAGCGGCCAGCATATCGGCCCGCTTTCTTTCCGATGCTGAACCGGTGATTATCACAGGCATCCCATATGTTTGCCAGACAAATAACGCAAGCTGTCTCCATTTATCAATATCCCATTCTTTATAAACCCAACGTGAAAAAGGATTGAAGCTGATCCATCCGTTTTTTGTCTCAACTTTTTCTTCGGTTAATAATTTTGACATTTTATCTCTCAAATTTTGGGCAACAAATACTTGCGGAGTTGAAGTTATTTCTTTTATTCCGAATCCGCGAATAATTTTGAGAGATTGTTCCGCCGCTCCCAATACTCTTTCCTTTGATGAAGGCGAATCAACAAGATGGGTAAAAGCCCTGTTGCGCCAGGATAAACTGGAATAATACTGTGCCGCTTTCATTTTTGCTCCGCTGAAGAAAGAAATAAAAGCCCCGCGATCATCAGCGCGCAGGTCAAAGAGCAGATCAAATTTTTCCCGGCGCAGATTTCTTAATAACCGAAGTCCACCCAATACACTTTCCCCGTGAACTGTAAATATTTTATCTATGTGAGAATCGTCCCGGAGAAATTCTCCGTTGTTATTTCTAACCAGCATCGACAGGTCGGCTTGCGGGAAAGCAGCCCTCAGCGCCCAAAACGCAGGAATAGCCCAGACAACATCACCGATATCGCCTAATTGAATAACTAATATTTTCCGGATGGGAATATTTATTTTATGTTGAGCGGAAATTAACATTATTATTTAGATTTTATTACAATCTCTACTAATTTACAAAGGACGCGTCGCCCAATATGATCAAATAAAATCGGGAGTCCTTTGTTTGCGAATGTAAATTTATATTAATGAACAACGCCTTCCTTTTTAATTACTTTAAAAAAAGTATTCCATAAAATTTTCAGATCAAAGAAAAAAGACCGGTTTTTAAGATAATATTCATCATACGATACTTTAACAGGAATAGATATATCATCTCTGCCGTTTATTTGCGCCCAGCCTGTAATACCCGGTGTAAGTCTGAAAATTCCTTTCTCCGTTCTCAATTTTATCAAATCATCCTGATTAAAAAGCGCCGGCCTCGGTCCCACAAAACTCATATCACCTTTTAACACAATCCAAAGCTGAGGCAGCTCATCCAGGCTTGCTCTGCGCAAGAATGACCCAAATGGTGTTAAATAACTTTCAACATTTTGCAAAAGATGCGTTGCTATTTCAGGAGAACCCTTACGCATTGTGCGAAATTTAGGCATGAGAAAATTTTTATTGTCCTTGCCCACGCGATCCGACCAGTAAATAGCCGGACCAGGAGAAGTAAGTCTTACCAAAATTGCTATAACGGCAATGGGCAGGGCCATAATAATCATAAAAATTAATGCCAGTGTAAAATCAAAACAACGTTTCATCTTGTAAAAATTAAGAATTTCTTCTGTGTCTGATTATTAGTTATCGCTATATTTATTCGTTTATTTTTATAATTATTTCAATCTGTACCACAATTGACCGACAATTTCTCTGATGGCAATGGAAGTTTTATAAAGCTCTTCTGATTGCGGTATATATCGTATAACGACATTCCCCTTCGGTGATGAATATAAATAATGAGCGGGCAGCGGCAGCACGTTATTAAAATACTTTTTAAATTCCCGCTCGCTGCGCTTCATATGGAAAGCTGAAGTGACAAGACCGATATTAATATTTTTATTACCAAACATTTTATTGAACTCAACTGCATTCTGGTATGTGTTTTCTGATTTTGCTTCAACGCGGATTTT
>JBEKMY010000058.1:0-20933 GCA_049523355.1 Smithella sp.
TCTGCATTCCTCTCTTGGATACAGACCGCCGGTGGAATTTGAAGAACTGTTTTTTACAAACCATAAACCCTGGCCAACTGCTCTAACCCAATCTGTCTAACCGCAGGGGTGCAGTCCAATCCTCCTAGTTCTTTGTTGTGCCGGTGAAATAACCTTTGTTCTATGCTTAAGGGCTACTTAAGCGGCCTATTTAAGCTTCAAGGCCGTTTTCATATCCCGATAAGCTCAAACGCCGGTTTGTTCTCCAGCGGGGTTAAGTACTTCTGCTTCTAAACCAAACTACAAATCATCTGCTATTTTAAACTGCGGCAACATTTATTATAATTTCTATCTTTTTCATGTTGCCCTCCTATAACATAGACGCCGTCGTTACCTAAACTGAACCGAACAGTTATGAGTTTCTTCTGCGCTTCTATACTACCAATAAGAAGCGGAACCGTAAATACCACCAAAAGAGTATTTGAAGGATTATCCGGTAAAATACTCCTTTAGTATGAGCGCTAAAGTATTTTGGAGTATTAGAGATGAATTGTTTTCCTTATACAATGCCTATGCCGGGACGAAATAGGGGGCATCTGTATCAGCTCAATAATTCGGTTTCCGAGGGATTGATATATTTCTCGTTTATGCTAAGCTGCAAACACTAATCGTTATTTCCCCTATCGTTTTTAAATTACATCCTGAATCGGGACTTCTTTAATGGAGGTTTCTATGCCTGGTGACAATGAAATGGTCAACTTAATTAAAGGCGCTGCTCAAGAAGGCCAATTCTATAAAATGTCAACAGATGAGATAAAGAGCATTTATCGTTATGGCACTGCTTTAGTTAAAAATATACCTTATGACGAAGATCTTATTAAGGCTATTGATAAATTTGAGGCAGAGATTAAAAACAGACTATCCATAAATCACGATTCTAATGTTACGTCAAAAGAGACAAATACCGCTGGAGATTCTCTGAATTGGAAACTCATATTCATCTCCGTCTTACGCTATTATGTCGCGTTTTTCTGTATCGCATTCATCTCTATCACTATCAAATCGTTTCGACATGGTGCGCCGCCTGGCTCTTCAGATTGGTTATCAAATCTTTTTGGCATTGCCTATTTGCTGTGCTTATGCGTGATCTTAAGACACGTCTTTCGTGTATTACAAGAACGCGCAACTCTACATGCTTTCACAATTGTCTTTATCTGTTGGATATTACCTTTACCGATAGTGTTTACGACGAAGCCTTGGTATGTTTGGTTTGGCATGCTACTGTTATATATGATTACTATACCCTTAGGAGCCTCGGCAAGCAGATGGAGAAATCCTATCTCCAACAAATTTCCAATGAAAACCAATTTGATAAAGAAAAATAAGAAAGAAAAGTTAACGATAAGCATTCTTATGGCATTGCTGCTGGTAATTGCCGCAGTAATCTGCTGGGAGGTTCATGATTCCTTAGTTGTAAAAAATGTTGCAAATATTAGCCCTATCCTGCAGAGAGAGGACAATCAGGAAGTACCCCCTGATCACAGTCCTTTTATCGGCACCGTGGCGATCAGTCATGACAGGAGCTTTATGAAACCGAACCATTTTGACGGTCCTACGCAATTGGATACAATGGATCTGGAGCAAATCGCCGCCTGCCGAAAGATAAAAATAAAAAAATATGCCCAACTGAATTTTTTTAAGCAGGGTTATGACCCATTAAAACCTCCTCACAATCAGATCTATGGACACATCACCCCCAAAGCCGGTTGGATAACAACCGTACCATACTATCTGTCCAATCCATATATATTGCTATCCTTAACTCATGCCAACTATGTGGCTCCGTTTACCATCTTTCTTAATGACATCAACATTGTCTATTCAAATGGCCGGATTCTCGAAACCCATACTGGTAAAGACTTTATAATATGGTATGCGTTCTTGAATAGCCAAAAAGGTAATTTAGCTGTAATAATGGTTAATGCCTGGGATGCGGGTTTCACTTATGTTCATCTTGTTGAGAGCTTGAGCGAAAATATTATACCCGCTACGGCACCGGACAATATCGGCAGGACTGTCTATAGCCAATCCAGTTTCTACCACGTAGGCAGCAATAGTCATAATAAGAATAACATCAGTCCTTATGATGCAAGAGGTTGTATTACCATCAAGAATAACAGCAGTCCAACGAAGCTGGTATTTCACCTTTGGAGAGAAAAACCTCTTTCACTGGCACAAAAACCGGACCTTATTTACGAAATGATATTTAAACCTTGGTAATACAATTTAAAAATTATCAAGTATCTACTGGGTTAATTAGTGATATCATACTGCATTTCTCCTAAAAACGAACATTTAATGCATTAATATTATTAATGCTTGTACCGGGTATAAAATAGCACCATTTTCATTCTCCTTTGTGACAGAGTGCCGTCAAGTGTGTTTCAACTTGATCCTCAATTTTGTCGTACTAAATATTGTGAATTAGTATGAGGAAATAGGGCAGGAAATTGGGGACAGCGCCCTATTTCCCAACGTGAACGGCGGAGCCATCGCCATCGGTCATCCCGTCGGCGCAAGCGGCGGCCGCATATTAATGACGATGATGTATGAGCTGCGTCGCCGCGGGGGCGGTTACGGCGTATGCGGTATCAATTCAGCCGAATTCAACATTGTCTGTAAATATTGTTTGACAGAAAATACCAATTGGTATATTATTAAGGTGTGAACAAGTCGGAAAGGACAAAAAATTATATTGTCGAAGCTGCATCCCCCATCTTCAATAAGAAGGGGTATGCCGGCACATCCATATCGGATATACTTGCCGGTACGGGTCTTACGAAGGGTTCTATATACGGAAATTTCAAAAATAAAGATGAGCTTGCCGTAGCGGCGCTTGAATACAATTTTAACCGGGCTGCAAAATCGATTTATTTTTCCGTCAATTCAAAAGGGAATGCCTGCGACAGGCTTATCGTGTTTGTCGAATCGTTCAGAAGATATTATGACATCATCATGCATTATGGCGGTTGTCCCGTCATGAATGCGGCAGTCGATTCCGATGACGGGAACCCGTTGATCAAAAAGAAAGTCATAAAGTTCATCAAACTCTGGAAACAATCGATTGCGTCAATCATAAAAGACGGAAAGAAACAAAAAGAAATTACAGGCGATTCCAATGCCGGGGATATTTCGATGCTGTTTATCTCGATCATCGAGGGGAGCCTCATGCTGTCAAAAGCGACGGGTGAAAAAAAATATATAGAAAATGCCATTGATCATATCGTTTCACAAATCGAGAGGATGAGAACGGAGTAATTTTTTTATTTTATAATATACCGATCGGTATATAAAAGAATTTATTGAAGGAATTATAAAAGGAGGAACAAAATGAATAAAACATCCACTGGCAGCAAATCATCAATGAAAGAATCAATCCGCAAACACGCGCTTGGGCTCGGGACCGACGATGTGGGATTTGCGGCCGTATCGGATTATAACAGTCCGCGGACGAAAAAGATCGAGGAAATATTCCCCGGCGCAAAGAGCATGATCATCATGGCGATGCGTGAGATGTCACACTGCGAATCCCCCAATCCGCAAATCGCCATGAACGGCCGCCTTGATATAATGGAGTTCGCTCGTCACTGTACGTTTTCCCTGGCCCGGCATGTTGAAACAAAATGCGGCGGCAGGGCCATGAGCATGCCTCTTTCATATCCCCTTGAAATAGATCCCGCGGGCGGGATGGGCGTTGTGTCGGATATCTCGTTTCGCCATGCCGCTGTTGCAGCCGGGCTCGGTTCTTTCGGAAGGAACAATCTTGTCGTTCATCCCCGTCTCGGCTCGCGGATTCTGTTCTGCGGCATTATAACCGATCTTGCGATTGAATCCGATCCTCCGTGTGAAACCAATCCATGCACCAACTGCAATATTTGCGTTAAAAGCTGCCCCGCTGAAGCTCTTGAAAAGGAGGGGTATACGGATGTATTCAAGTGCCTCAAAAAATCCCAGCCGTACGGGCTGGCAAAATCCATTAGTTTCTGGAATAAATTTGTAAAAAATACATCGGAAGAACAGGCAAAAATGTTTTTCACCAAAGATTACTGGCAAATGTATCAGGCGCAGTTTATCGGGTTTCAGTATTTTTGTTTCAAATGTTTCAGTGCATGTCCTGTGGGAAAACTGACAAATAAGAAAATAAGAAACAGGGGGCATAAAGAAACAGGGGACAGCGCCCTATTTAATTATTGACTTTACGGATGGAATAGTGCTATTATGTGGCATGCCTAGAATAGCAAGAATAACAGCGATAGGATATCCGCATCACGTAACTCAGCGCGGCAATTACCGCCAGCGTGTGTTTAAAACAAACAAAGACTATAAGCAGTACCTGTCATGGTTGAAAGAATATTCAGATAAGAACTCTCTGGACATATGGGCGTATTGTCTCATGCCCAATCATGTGCATTTTATCTGTGTGCCGCAGAATATTGATTCTCTGGCCCGCACATTCAACACACTCCATATGCGATATTCGCAGTACTTGAATAAAAAGCAGGGAGCCTGCGGACATTTATGGCAAGGCAGATTCTATTCATGCATTCTTGACGAGAAACATCTATTTGCGGCAGTCCGCTACGTGGAGAATAATCCGGTACGGGCTGGCATTGTCAAAGAGCCGGGTGAATACCCGTGGTCAAGCGCTAAAGGACACATCAGACAGGGCGGTGATACCATACTATGCAAGAAGTCATATTTGCATGATGATATAAAAAACTGGTTATCCTATTTAAAATCATGCGAGGATAGTCATATAGTTGAGGGCATAAGAAATAAGACAAAAGCAGGCCAGCCATACGGTGAAGATGGTTTTATGATTAAACTTGAGAAAAAGCTGGGGATGGAGTTAAGGAAAAAGAAAGTTGGCAGACCGAGGAAGGTTAAATTACAGCAAGTAGTTAAAAAATAGGGCGCTGTCCCCTATTTCTATTTCAAGATTAAAGAGAAGCTAAAATGAAACAAATAGTTTTAACATTGTGCGTCTTTTTTGCTTTCATAACCTCGGCCTATTCAGGAGAACTGTACAAATGTATTGACCGTGATGGTAATAATATCATTACTGATAGAATTCAAGATGGAATGAGGAAATGTGTATTAATGGAATCTTATAAACCATCACCGGAAGAACCTACAGATAAAAAGGCTATTGATGAAAAAGATAAAGAAACTGTAAAAGCAGAAGAAACGACGGAAACGAATAAGACACCCATAAAAAATTGCATTAGTTCTTGCACCGAAAAACAGCAAGCCTGTTTTACTATTAATATAGACAAGAAGGCATGTGAGGTAGAATTTCAAAACTGCGTTAACATTTGTAATTCAGGAGACAATTCTTCTTCCTCAACAACGCAGCAAGGGAAATAGGAGACAGCTGAACCTATTTTATTTGAAATCCGGGGACATTCCTATTTTGGTAAAAATAGGACATTTCTAAATTGGCTGGACAGTGGACAATATTTCCTTGACATACAAAACTACGTTTCTTATACTTCGTAACACAGAAAAGAGAAGTTATTATCAAAAGAGACATATTTATCGTCAAACATTAACAGGATCAAAATGGACGACCAGTAGATCAAAGAAAGAACGCAAAAAACAGCAGAAAAACTCTTCTCCGGTGGTGCGAAACTGGACCGCCCCTATACGTTATGGCGCGAGTTCGATCCAAAATTGGCCAATGATTTTTCCCGGTTTATCACCGGCAATTTATATTCACGGGAGGTGCTGACCATTCAGGAGCGCCAGATGGCGGCCTGTGCCATGCTGGCGGCGCTCAAGGCCAGCGACGAGTTTAAAGTCCACGCCAATGCTGCGTTGAACGTCGGCTGTGATCCAAAAAAGCTTATCGAAATTATTTTCCAGACGGCGACCTATGCCGGCATGCCTGCGGTAAATAAAGCGCTGAGTGCTTTCAAGGAAGTCTTACAGGCGCGCGGCGAATGGCCGCTCAAATAAAGGGCGCACGGCCGTATGCCCCTTACATCTCGTTTTCTGCACCAATAGATTTGCCCGTATGAACATGACCTTCATGCCTTCGCGTTCTTTTCCCAACAGATAGCCGACGCACTTGCCGTTATCGCCGAAGCTCAGTGATGATGTGGGGGAAATAGGGCGCTGTCCCCTATTTCCCCCTATTTCAGAAAATAATCTTTGCAAGTATTACTTGCCAGCGGTTTTTGCCGCGCTGCGCATCGCCAACATCGCTACTATCTTAGCTATGCCCAGTATACTGTACGCAAAAATCAGGCCAATAACAACTTCTATTTCCATGTTGATAAAGAGATCAAAATCAGGAGTCTTAGCTGCTAATGCTGTTACCAGGAAAAACATGAAAGCAAAAGCGTTAAACACCCAGGGAACAAGGTCACTCAAAGCTACTATAGCATAAACGAAAATTAAAATATAAAGAAGCCTCCCCAGTTCAATTCCCAGGTATGGGGCCACTAACCCAAGAAAAGCTTTTATAATAATTAAATTCACCATGCCAAACAAGCCGCCAATCACAATATTGGGGATTAGTTTCTTATCCTCGTGTACTACAAAGAAAAATATCATTACCATGAAAGCCGACCACAGCGGAAGCTTAAAGTGCCCACAAACAATTTCAGCAATGGCAATCAAAATAATTAACAAAATACCAAAAATCAGCTTATTTTTATCTAATTTCGCCATTTTAAAACCCTCCTTAAAATTTAGTTGGAGTTAGGACTTTCTGTTCGACTACCTTTAAGTATAGGCAAAGATTTTTCATATGTCAAGGTTATCTTGATCCTAATAGCTTGACTTTAAAAAGGTTCTGCTGTATATTGATAGCGAGTTTCCATCGCGCCAGTTATATTATTTCAAAAAAATTGCAACGTTTTCAGGAGGTCCAAAACAGCTACAAACAAAAACGCATCATCAAACTAATTACCCGCCGGCAAGTTGCGCCAGAAAAAAGAGGCTTTTATTTATAAACTGTCTTAAATTTTTTTTCTTGAGAAAGGATGGATGGCAATGAATATCGGACGTTTGGCAGATGACAATATCTGCAGGTTTGGTGAGTACGAGTTTCTCTACCACGAAGGACGCTGGCATACCAATGTTGTTATGAACAACATTGCCAATAAACTGGGCAATGCTCTAAAGGCTTTGGGGATCAAGAAGGGCGACCGGGTTGGCGTCCAACTGCTGAATTGTCCGGAGCTTATGCAATCTTTTTTTGCCGCCTTTAAAATAGGGGCGACATTGGTTCCGATAAACCCGTCTTTGCCTGTGCCGGAGCTAGCCTACATTTATCAGGATGCCGGTTTGTCTGCCTTAATCAGTAACGTTAATTATCTGGAAAATATAAAAGCGGCCCGCAAAGAGGCGCCAAAGCTGAAGGAAGTAATTATGCTGGGCGCTTCGGCTCCGGATGAGACGCTGGCCTTCGACAAAATCGTTGAGCAGGCTTCGGATGTCCTGGCTATCGAAGAAACGGATAATGATGATACCGCCGTTATGATTTATACGGCCGGTACAACCGGCAATCCCAAAGGTGTCATGCTGACCCATTTCAATTGGTATACACATGTATCAGGTTATTTCGATCTGGTCCTGCTGGATACATGGGGCGTAACTGCGAAAGGGCCGCTGCAGGAACAAAACGGCGGACAAGCAAAAAGCAGCAGCAAGGAAGGTCAGGTTTTCGGTGTAAGCAGAAATCGCGTGTCGCTCATCACCCTTCCTTTGTTCCATGGTTACGGAGTTTTTGCCTTAAATCTTGAATTTCTGGCAGGCGGCAAGCTGGTTATGATCAGCCGATGGAACCCGATTGAAGCCATGAACGCTATCCAGAAATACAAAGTCACGGATTTTCGCGGCGTTCCCACCATGTATATCCAGCTTTTGAACCATCCGGATGCCGCTAAATATGATTTGAGTTCACTGAAAACATGCATCTGCGGTTCCGCGCCGATGCCACTGGAAGTTGCAAAAAAGTGGAAACAAAAATACGGCATCGATATCTGGGAAGGATACGGGTTAAGTGAAGCCACTACCGTCAACTGCGGCAATATTGCCGGCAGGCGTCCGCCCAAATATGGTTCTATCGGTTTATGCTACCAGAAGTTTAACACCATCAAAATCTTTGACGATCAAGATCGTGAACTCCCCGCCGGAAAAACCGGCGAACTTGTGATTAAAGGTCCCGGCGTTATGAAGGGCTACTGGAATAAACCCGCGGAAACAGCGGAAGCAATTCGCAACGGCTGGCTGCACACCGGAGACATCGGGCATATCGATGAGGATGGCTATATTTTTATCACGGATAGAAAAAAGGACATGATAATCTGTGGGGGCGAAAATATATTTCCCAGGGAAATAGAAAACATCCTTTACCAGCACCCTGCCGTTCTGGAGGCGGGAGTCATCGGCATTCCCGACTCTGTTTACGGAGAAGTGGTCAAAGCCTTTGTCGTTCTGAAGTCCGCGGGCGAAGTTACCGTAGAAGAACTGATGAATTATTGCACGGAGCGATTGCCTAAGTATAAAAGACCAAAAGCCATTCAACTGATGGATGCCCTGCCTAAAAGTGCGGTTGGTAAAATCCTGAGGAGGGAACTGCGCAAACTGAGCTGAGGCAACAGGGGACAGTGTCCTGTATTTCCTATTTT
The DNA here is from genome assembly GCA_049523355.1 of Smithella sp. Lineage (GTDB taxonomy): Bacteria > Desulfobacterota > Syntrophia > Syntrophales > Smithellaceae > Smithella. Next base: position 8,679 of record JBEKMY010000058.1, read on the forward strand.
CTTAACAAGTCGCCGACGAATCAGCTTTTCGTTAGGTTGACCCTGCGGGCGCGGACAATAGCAAGGAGACTTAGTGATGAATTTTGATCAATTATTTAAACAAATTTCTCCGGAGGAGATATGCGACAATGTATTTACGTTGGTAGGAAAAAATTTTGTTATTACTGCGGGCAAGGAAGATCATTATAATTCCATGATAGGCAGTGGGGGTGGTTTGGGGCTTCTTTTCAAAAAACCCACCACTTGGTGTACCATTCGAGCAGACCGTTATACGCTTGAAATGATTCAAAAAGAGCAAACATATACGCTGTCTTACTTCCCGAATGAATATCAGGAACAAATACTCTTTCTGGGAAGTAAATCAGGAAGAGATAGTGAGAAAATGAAAGAAGTTGAATTGACTAGTGTTCAAACTCCTTCCGGAGATATGTCTTTCAAAGAAGCCAGATTAATTATTGAATGTAAATTAACGGCACTTACTACCGCCAATCCCAATGATTTTTGCACACAAGAAGCTAAGGACTATTTAAATGAAGTTTACAAAGAAGCAAGCGATTATCGCAAACACGTATTTGGGGAGATCACCCATGTTTGGGTAAGGAAATAAGAACAGAATTAACGAAGAGAATGATTAGTCATTATTTAATGCGTTAGAGGCTAAAGGGCACATCAGACAGGGCGGCGATACCATACTATGCAAGAAGTCATTTTTGCATGATGATATAAAAAACTGGTTATCATATTTAAAATCAGGCGAGGATAGTAATATAGTTGAAGGCATACGAAATAAGACAAAAGCAGGCCAGCCATACGATGAAGATGGTTTTATAATTAAACTGGAGAAAAAGCTGGGATGGAGTTAAGGAAAAAGAAAGTTGGCAGACCGAGGAAGGTTAAATTACAGCAAGTAGTTAAAAAATAGGGCGCTGATCCCTATTTATAAATAAGAAATTTTTTATTAAATTTGTATTATACGGCAACCATATAACCAGTAGTTAATTTATAAAATAATTATATCAGAAAACTTCGCATACAATGGTTGACGAAACAACAGCATATATTAAAATTTATTTGACCAAAGATGGTCTGAATAAACTATCCAAGAATCAAATGATTAGCATTATGCAGTTGTTGCGGATCACAAATGGGTTGCGATTTCAAATGGCTTTACTGCTTCACACAACAAATGAGGAAGACAGTATCTTTAGGCTGAGGTCGCAGTTGGAAATATATGCAATTCTTGCTAGTTTATTAAAGGAGGCAACCAAGGAGTTTTACAATAATCTGTTCAAGACATTGGGACCGCTTTCGGATGAAGAAAAATTAAAAAATGAATTGGCAGAGTACGATAACATAACGATGAATTATAAAGATAATGAAATACTCCGGATAATAGATTATATAAGAAATAATTTTAGTTTCCACATAAAGCCAAGGCTCTTTGATAACTGCATCGTTGATGGCAATGTGAAGGAGGATTTGCTAATAGGGATTGCCAAATCCGAGAAGATTATCGATTGGTGTTTTCTGACAGTATATGATGCACTTATCTTTCAAGTTTCTGTAATGGCAGAAAGCCTTATGGACAAAAGCAAAATTGCTGACTGGCTATTTGATAAGATACTGCATGAAACAAACTACTTTTGTGATTTACTCGAGAAGTTTGAGGCGTCTATTATGAAGAAATACGGCTGCAAAAGACTCTCATGAACTGTAACATTTGAGACCTCATAAGATATGTTATGTGACAAAAAAAGGAATAATTCGCATGGCTCGTATTGACATATCCAACGATAATGAGTTCTCTATACTTCTTGATGCATTAAGTTCCGACATAACTTACGCCCATTTTCACTACAAGCTTCTTCGCTCTTTGCATGGTGCCATAGAGGGAGATCAGTATCGGGAAGTATTCAATCAGAGCTGGACTTTCTGGCATCTCACGCTAGAAGCCCACGAAGTTGCAATGCTTTTAAGATTAGGACGTATCTTTGACCAGGGAAAAAATGCTTTAAGCCTTGGTAATTGGTTGCAGACCATTAGATCCAACTTGCACTTTTTTGATGAGCCGAACTTTCGGAGAAGACTTCAAGGCAATTCATTCGTCGAAAGTTTGGCAAAGGATTCCCGAAAACCAGACGAGCATGAACTGAAACAAGATATTGGCTCAGTTGTGGTGAACTTAAATAATGGCATCGATAGTGTCGTCAAAAAATTTAATAATGTAAGAAATAAATATCTAGCACACAAAGACCCTAATGTCTTACTGCCTTCACGTGGGCCTAAAATGGTTGCTGATTTGTCATGGAATGATATTGAACATCTATTAAGTCTAGCGAATAGGCTACTAAGCAAATATAGTTTACTCTTTACCGCATCGGTTTATTCAACCACTATGGTAGGGCAAGACGATTATAAGTATGTGCTTGAAAGCATAAAGATGAGAATTGAATCCTACAAAGCTACTATGGCGGCTGAGATGGAGAAATATTTAGGGAAATAAAAGAAAGACAAACCACATAATAATTCAATCCAGTCGACCTCATAGAAACAGCGACAGCTTTCTATGTTGGTTATAAAACAATTACTTAAATGGTCAACCTTTCAATTGGCAATCCTCAATTTTGACAGCTGTCCTCTACTGAAACTTTGTAGGTAAAAGAAATAAATCCGGCCAGATTGGAAAACAGGTTGTTGTTTCTTCCTTGAAAGTCTTGTTTCTCCGTTTTGCCGTTTTATGCTACATTATAACCGATAATGGTTGATGTTTGTGACGCCAACAGAAAAATATATAGAGGTAGAGACATAATGATAGATGGCAAGGATAACCTGCTTGATGCTGTTACCATCAAAAAACTGATACGTGCCGAAGGCATAGACCTGGTGGGAATAGCTGACGCGCGAAATCTTATTGTGGCTTATCCGCCAAGGCCCGCTACGGCTCTTATGCCGACGGCGCGAAGCGTGATCGTTATGGCCGTCGCGCATTCTTTAGGCGCTGTTTACGCGCCGGATATCATGATCTGGACACGCAGCAAGATGCAGACGTCGCGGCTGCTGGATGAAACCGCTGAAAAAATCGGCCGGATGCTTGAACGCGAGGGCTTCCTGTCTCTGCCGGTTTCCGCGGATAAGCCCGTTGAGATTGTAAAAATCAATCCCGAAACCAAAAAGCGGTTTCGACAGACCAGGACAGTGGGATTTCTGTCTCATAAACATTGTGCTGTGAGTTGCGGTATGGGCGAAATCGGCAGGAACAATCTTCTGCTTACTCCCGAGTTCGGACCTCATCAGAGGCTGTGCGCCATTATAACAGAGGCGCCGCTTGATGCCGATCCCATACGGGAATTAGGCCTCTGCACCGAATGCGGCCGGTGTATCAGCGCCTGTCCTTCCGGCGCCCTGAAAAAAGACCGGTACGACGTTGATCCGTGTTTTGTATATTGGTCCTATGGTTTCAAGAGTCTGCCGCCGGTCAAACTCCGTGAGTGGCCGGGGTTTCTCCGGATGATTCGCGAGCACGCGCGGCGGCGTGATATGCTAATTGAGGCCGGACAGACTTATATAACCGATGTCGACAACTGCATCGAGTGCATGCGTGTTTGCCCGGTGGGTGAAAAATGGGAGAAAATCCGGAAGAAAGATTTCCCGCCCCAGAGATCAGGAAGTACAGAATAGGGTTAAGAGTCCTTTAATTCATACTGGAAATAAATATCTTTGTCGCCCGCCGCAAGACTCCTGATTCTTTTGGCTGTAGATTTCTTTCCAAACATTTTTATGGCCTGCTGAAAGTAACCCATTACAAGGTATTCAAAATAATTATATTTAATTGGAAGTCCGGTGATTTTGACATGAGCAACGTTGTCTGCAAGAAGCGCGGTTGCCGTACCGCTGTCAAAGTACGTAGCCCAGACTTTCGGCAGCACCGTCTCAATAAATTGCTTTAAATCCTTTGTGAGCATAAATGACCTGTAAGGACCATCCTGAGAAAGGACGGCTTTAGCGCCTCCCTTCCCGAATTTTTCATACTGCATTTTGTCGTTGTTGAAATATTCCCTGCACATCTCATCAAAAAAAACGATTAATTTTTCCACAGGCATAGGGGTAACGGACATGATAACCGCGCCGAAATAACTGTCCTTTTTCGCCAGTTTGGTCATAAAGTCCGTCCATCTTTCCTCACCAAAAGCCGCGATCATATTATTTTTTGTTACAACATAAGAAATGCCTTTTGCGTTCATATTCCGATCTCCCCCAAAATATCAGCATAAATTAAATTTCTGATGGATTATATTCCAAGGCACATCAATTTGCAATATTTGTTTTAATAGAAATGTATAGTATTTACTGCTCGACGAGCCAATCCATGGCTTCTTCCTTTGAGTTCTTTAAAACGAGGCTTTTATTTCCCGTGAACATAACAATGGCATTGTGTATTATTTTCATAAGGCCTTCAACGCCAATGCTTGCGGATACTTTCACATACGGGTCGCAAAATTTGGCAAATTCTTTGATAGTCTGGCTTATTTCATTATTGAATTTTCCACCTTTGACGTCTACCAGACACAATACGGACTTTGGAGGCTCATTTATGATAACTTTTTTAACGCGTTCTGTTATGTCTGTTAACTCTTCGTTCGACGAGGTGGCAATATCCATGTAAAGAATTCTTTTGCCTTTGTGTTGAATCCATTGATAACTCGGCATAATAAACCTCCCTGAATTTTCTTGCATTATAACACTATAATAAATGAGAAGCAAATGGGGAAGGGGTGTGTCAATTGTTCATTTAAGTCATTGACATACAAGCTGAACTTCTCTATATTTTATCCGCGACAAAGGAATCTCTTACAAAACAAATCCGGCAAGAATGTCATAAAATATAAAAGATAAAGGAGTTGAAGATGAAAAAACACAGGGTTGGAAGTGCGATTGTAATCCCAATATTATTTATCTTTATATCTGTTATGTGTCTTGCAATGCTTTTGCCTTTTAATGCTATTGCTGCCGCCGGTACAACCGCCAGGGCAAACACCGGGGCAGCCGCTGTGGCCGCCGTTCAGGAATCGAAGAAAGAAATTGATCCCCATGAGCTTGTCTTTATGCCGGCAAGTGAACTGGCCTGGAAAATAAGATCGCGACAGGTTACCTCTGTGGAAGTCGTTGAGGCGTATCTCGCGCAGATAGCCAAATACAATGGTAAGCTCAATGCCATTGTCACCCTCGATATAGAGGGCGCGCGACAAAGGGCAAAGGAGGCGGACGCGGCGATTGCCCGCGGCGAGATATGGGGGCCACTTCACGGCGTTCCCATAACGATCAAAGACAACATCGCCGTCGCGGGGATGAAAACCACCAGCAGTTTGCCCGCCCTTGCCAATTATGTGCCGGACTTTGATGCCCCTGTCGTTTTGCGCCTGCGCAAAGCCGGGGCTATTATTATGGGAAAGACAAACCTTCCCGCCTTTGCCATGGACATACAGACAAACGGCCCCGTATTCGGCCGGGCGAATAACCCATGGGATCTTGATAGAACGCCGGGTGGCAGCAGCGGCGGCGCGGCGGCGGCGTTGGCAGCGGGTCTTACAGCGCTCGATATTGGCAATGATCTGGGCGGTTCCATTCGCATTCCTTCCCACTTTTGCGGCATCTACGGGCTCAAGCCGACAGAATACATGGTGCCGAAACTCGGTGTGTTTCCCGGCTACCCTCTGCCGGATATGCCTAAATATGAGTTTAACTCATGGCGGTATCTTGTTTATCAGGGACCTCTTGCCCGTTCCATTGATGATCTGAAGCTGGCCCTTACTATCATTGCCGGCCCTCATCCGGATGAACCCCTTGTCCCGCTGGCGAATCTTACCGAACCCGGGGAAAAGGAGTTGAAGGATCTGCGCATCGCCTGGACAGATGATTTCGGCGGCGTGCCCGTAACGGCGGATACAAAGGCGGCGATGAAGGACCTCGCGGACAAACTGGAGAAACAGGGGTGCAGGGTGGAAAAGATAAACCCGGTGGGGTTCGATTTTACGCTTGCCTGGAAGACCTACAACGAAATATTAGACCTGCAAATGGGTCCCTATACGCCTTCGTATGCCCGCTTTCTTCAGTATGTTCTGGGCGGGTCGATTAGAAAGAAAATGGGGATAGGAGAAATGGTAATCCCTCAAACCTACGAAAAATTCCTGCGCGCGTTGACGCAAAGAGAAAAGCTTATGGCGACGATGGAGAGGTTTGTCGGGCAGTACGATGCTTTTTTATGTCCCGTTACTGCTTCATCTGCCTTCCGGCACATAGCGCCCGACGGGTACGTGCCGCCGCTGAACTTTCCTTACTATACGAAACCGGTAATGATTGATGACCAGCCGGAAACTTACATGGCCGCGAATATGGCCTATACGACCATATTCAATCTTACCGGCAATCCCGTGGTGATCATACCGATGGGTTATTCCAAAGAAGGCATGCCCATCGGCGTACAGATTGTGGGAAAGCACTGGCGTGATATGGAACTCCTGTCCGTTGCCAAACAGATAGATGGCGCATCCGGAGCATTCAAACATCCGCCGGGATATTAATTGTACGTTACTCAGGTTTAAAACGTAGTTCGGGTCTTCAGACCCGCTAAAGCGCGGCTAAAGCAACGCACCATATTATATATTTATCCTCCCCCGTCTTCGCTTGCCCCCTCTAAAGGGGGACATAAATTGTAGGGCGCGTTTCCCAAACGCGCCGCTCAGATCGGCAGGCGTTCGATCCCTACATTATGACGGAAGAAAGAGCAAGATCAAGATTACCACGCCGCATGAGATGCGGCAATGACAAACAGGATGTAGTTCGGGTCTTTATATCCGCCCAAGAGAGGCGAACCTGAAGGTTCGGACTACGAATATATTATTTTCAAGAGACACGAGGCAATTCTCCCCCGAGTCTCTTAACGCACATTAACTTTGAATCGAAGAGATTAGTTTGCGTCTTCGACTTTTTCTGCTGCTTTTCTTTCTTCTTTGAGTTTCTTCGCTTCAGCTTTCTGTTCTTCTTTGAGTCTCTTTTGTTCTGCTTTCTGGTCCGGTTTAAATCTCTTCTTTTGTTCTTTCTGTTCTGCTTTGAGTCTCTTTTGCTCAGCTTTCTGTTCCGGTTTAAGTCTCTTCTGTTGGGCTTTAATATCTTCTTTGAGTTTCTTCGCATCAGCTTTCTTCTGTGCCTTGTCAACCTTAGCGTCGGCTTTCATTTCAGCATTTTCAGTCTTTGCGGCGGCGGCTTCTTCCTTTTGCTCTTCATTATACGCGGCCATTACCGTAGTGGAAAATACGAAAACCAGTGCGATTATAAACAATCCTAAACGTTTCATCTAAAAATCCTCCTTTTTAAATTTATTTTTATTTTAATATTATGCTTACTCCTTGTCACAGTCTTATGTTGTTACAAGGTTTCTATTTCATCGTTTGCCTTTATCCTTTGACTATAAGAGACCCGCTTGGCAAAAAATATAAATGCTATCAAAATAATGGACGCAATAAACGCAAATAACACCCAGACAGACCTCTCAAACAGATTCATAATTTCCTCCAATTTCATTTAAAGGTTTTCTACTTGTGCAGGTTTAAAGATTTCCTTTCTATTCAAAGTCACACATGGCAGCATCACTTAAGAATCAATGACAACTGTTTGAAAGTCACTTCATGCCTGCCGAAAGGATTCACTCTGCCGTTATATATTTTCATGGCCTGGGGATACGGAGAAAAAACCAGGAGAGCAATGCCGCCATCGAAAGAAAAAATCCCACCACGGCGAACCAGACTGGATGAATAATCAATGTGCCCTTTGACTCTTCCAGCTCTTGTGTCTTCTCACTTTGTTTCTTATCTTTGTTGTCCCGCTTTCTTTCTGTCTTCTTCTGCAGGTCTTTTTTTTGTTTATGATCCACGGATTCACCTACCCGGGGGATGATCTTAGTTCATTACAGAACATGACTTCGGGCTTTCGTTGCATTCCTGTTGTTTAAATTAGGTTATGAGCCACGAAACTCATTTGCCGCATATAACTGATCGGGTTGATATCTTTCTGCTGTTTAAGTAACATATTGTAAGTTCGTTTAAGTCCCTTTTCATTCATCCATGATAAACAGACTTTCGCATAAGACATATAATCTGAATAACTCTTGAATCCCTTTAAAATATTCTTCATTATCATTCTCCCTTATTTAAATGAGCCTCTAGACTCACTTTACGTATATAACTGATCGGGTTGATATCCAATTGCCGTTTAAGGAGCATATCGTAAGTTTCTTTATGCTCATGACTATTCATCCAGAATAAATATATTTCAGCGTAAGTCAGATAATCCGTGTAATCTCTAAATCCTTTCAATCTTTCTCCCATTTTTTTCTCCTTATACAAATAATAGCTGCAAGTAGCCTGCCAACAACTTAAAACAATAAGAAGATTTAATTCATCCTTTAATAGTATGTGGTTAGAGTAATAAAAGGGGGTAATGGAGATGCATGAAATGATTCGTGTGGCCTCAACATGCGGTGGAACCTCAGCATGCTGAGGGATACTTTGACGGGAGGTGGATAGTATGGCCGGGTGTTTGTCGTCCGGCGTGAATTGTATCAGAAAAACTACAATGCCAACTGAAATAAAATATTTTCATCCAAAACAACTTTCTTCATACCCCTTCCTATTAAATAAATATTTACAAATAAAATGTTTTATGGATTACAGAATTAAAGTTACCGTTAAATTAGAAACTGAGCAACTGAAGATTACCCGACAGTATCCACAAACATAGACTTCCCGCATTTTTACATAGGGATCCACCCTGGCAAAATTTGACGTCTTGAAAGAACGGAATGATTAATGAAAGAATAGATTTTTTTGCTCTTAGTTAGACAAGACCAGAATGACTTTGTTCCCTAACAGGGATGATTTGCCCAGGACTACTTTCAAATATTCCAGCATCAATTCTTCAACGATCTGTTCTTTCGGGGTGCCGGCATATGAATTCTGCTTTTTAATTTTAGTTGTCTCAATTTTGCCGCTTTGAACGGCCAGTGACTGTTTGGCTTGCTGCAAGGCCGTATATTTTTCCAGTAAATCACTTTGGGATAATGATGAAAGCCGTTGATAAGCCGAGGCTATCTGGTTTGGCGCAGGCAAGTTTGGCGATTCGAGGATTGATTTTGAACTTTTAGCATATCGTTTTATTCCCCCAATGATATGCCTGGGTTCAACAAAATTAATTCCCGAGCATCCCGCCCGAATCCATTGAAAAACGCCGGTTCTGAACATGGGTGATGAAGAGCCTGTCTCAACATAAACGGCCACGGAAAAATAGTCATAGATATAGGATTTAACCCAACCTAAAAATGCTCTGGCCGATCCGGGTTCGCCCGAATAGTAATAATTCCAGTCATCGTCATTTCCTAAAATGACACCTTTTTTACCAATATCAGATATGTTGATCTGTTTAGATACGGTAATGAGTGTTTGCCGTCCCTTGTGATTAAGAAAGATAAATGTTTTATTCAGATTGTATTCATAGTAGATACCCGTGGTGAGGTCCGGTGTGATAGCGTCACGCTGTAATCCGCGAATGATTGTAGGTTTGCTATCTGGCAAAGCAAATATCCAATTGTCGGGCAATGTCTGTAATTTCCCCTGTCGGCTGTTCCATAGGGAATAGCGAAGAGATGACGGGCTTGTGAGTACCGAAGGAATCCGGCTGCTGTATGAATACTGCAGGAACCTGGATATACTTATTCGTGTATCGAATTCATAATAGGCTCCTGGAGCTTTATTTAATGACGGGAGATCGGTTTCTTTATTCGGTTTAGCGCCGAGAACATAATCCACAAGTGTGGCCACGGCCGGGATATCGAGTTGGGCTTTGGGATCGGATCCGAACGCAACAAGCTTCATTGCCGCAGCGGTAACAACCTTGTTATTATCTGAGAGGGGCAGGGCAAGCGCCGGTTGAAGTTGAAATATTACCGGCAGTAAGATTATAAGAGGTATCGCCAGCCGCTGAAAGCCCGCGGATGATTTTGTGGTCATTTTTTTTGTTGTATATTTTCCCATTTATTTCTTAAGCCAAGGACATATTAAGAGGTCAATGAATTGTATAAGCAAATAGTCTGCCAACAATCGAGAATAACAAGAAGCTTTAATTCATCCTTTGATAGCAGGCGGTTAGATAAATAAGGGAACAATGGAGATGTCTAAAAAAATAATTTAGCCTCAATATGTGGTGGAACCTCAGTATGTTGAGGGATACTTTGATGGGAGGTGAACGGCTCGGCCAAAGTCCATCCCCAAAGTCAAGAGGCGAGCCTGAAGGCTCGGACTATGAATATAAAAAACATCGTGTCTGTTTTTTATCGGAAGATTTACCGCAGATTTATCAGTTTGGGAAAAAGTTCGCTGCGGTTGTTGACGCCTATGACGCGAAAGATTTCTTTCATGTGGTCTTTTACGGTATTTTCACTGATGAAAAGACTTTCGGCAATATCCCTGTTTGAAAGTCCTTTTGCCAGTAAAACAGCCACTTCTTCTTTCCTCGGCGTCAATTTGAACGGTTTGAGTATTCCCTTCACAAACTTGTCATTCATAAAAGTAATTTTATAAAATTTATCATCTTGAAACGTTGTTAGGGTCGGTTTGTGATTGGAAATAGCATGTGCGAAACAAAGTAAAAATTCTTTTTTCCCCATCTTAACCGGATATACGCCATAAAGAATTTGGAGAACCTCTTGATTCTTGATATTAAGTTCTAATAGAATATTTCTTGCAAATCCGTGTTTTTTTAGTTCATCAGCAAGCAAATGTCTTTGTTCCTTCGGAAAGTATCCGAGATCCGTCGCTCTTCGTCCAATCATATCTTTACGTTTTAATCCGGTGTATTTAAGAGCGGTTTCGTTTACCTCGACATAGGCGCCGTCGTTCATCGTGACGAGACACATGGGAATCGGTGATTTTATGAAAGACGCGTATACCAGGTCTTTTAGAAAAGTTTTCCCTGTTCGTTTTTGACTTTTCATCATCAAAACATTCCTCGCGAAAGTTATTTTAAATATTTCAGACAATGCAACCGCTTTTTCAGGAGGATATTTTAACAGAAATCGCGTAAGCGTTGCATGAAAATCTTGTTTTATGCAACTCATACCAAAATAACAATGTTTATAAAACCACTCTTTCGGGTGATTGTCAATTGTTTCAGAATGGTTTATTATAAGTTGGTAAGGTAAATAACAGTATTATCTGCCGGGTTTGTGAATTATTTGTAAGAAATCTGATCCTGTGGGAGTATCTTCCCCTGGAAGAATTAAGAGGAAGGACTATCCTCCTATTTAATACAATGTATAAGTATTAGATGTTACTCCCACGGGACTTTTGAACCATAAAGATGAAAGTCTTTTAACATAAGGCAACAGAAAATACACTCTTCCGATCGGAATCCCTCTTTCGAGGGATTGACTTTTATTAGCATCGTAAAGATAATTACAATATAAATCGATAATAGATTCGATATTTTATCTTTTGCCGCTATTTGATGGACAATCATCCTGTTCTTGTATAAAATAGGGAAAATGGTTCCGGAGGTTCTGGCAGTGGGGAGAGTAGGATACAAAACCAGGCTGCAACTTATTGACGAACTGGAAGCGGCTCGCGAGGAAATAAAAAGTCTTCAGGCGCAAGTCCGAAAGGATGAACAGATCGAAAAGGAGCTGACTCATTCGAGACATTTTTATCAAACCCTGTTCGAAAATTCCGGCACGGCGACCATTGTCATAGAACAAGACACGACCATCTCCATGATGAACAACGATTTTACGAATTTCACAGGCTACACGCGTGAGGAAATCATCGGTCAAACGTGGACCATGTATGTGGATGAAGATGACGCCGATCGCCTTCTTTCTTTCCACAGGAGTCGGCGCGATGAGCAGCTCTCAGCGCCCAGGAATTACGAATTCAAGATCCGTAACAAGAACGGCAATCATCTCCATATTTTCATGACCATTGCCATGATTCCGGGGACTACACAGAGCATCGCTTCCATGGTGGATATTACGGAAAGAATCAAAGTCGAAAAGGCGTTGCAGGAAAGCGAAAAGAGATATCTGGAACTGAGCATCATTGACGACCTCACCCGGTTATACAATTCCAGGCATTTTTACGCTCAGCTCGAAAAAGAAATAGAACGATCGAATCGCTATGAACAGCCGTTGACCATTTTGATGTTGGATATCGA
>JBEKMY010000059.1:0-20674 GCA_049523355.1 Smithella sp.
TTAACAGGTTTAATAATTTCAGCTCTGAATAATTTGTAGCAGGTTTCCATGTCTGTTAAGTTTAAATTAGAAAACATATTGGAAATCAATGTAAGAAAACGATTACCGATACTATGCCAGAAAAATAAAATACGATGCGGGTTTCCGCCAATAAATCGGCTGCCATAAACCACATCGGCAAAGCCGTCTAATATTGGTTGTAACATTAAATTATATTCTTGCGGGTTATATTCAAGGTCGGCATCCTGAATGATGATAAAGTCTCCTTTAGCTTTATCAATACCTGCATGCAGCGCAGCGCCTTTGCCTTTATTAAAAGAATGTTTATAATATTCAATACGCAGTTCGGGGTTATCTTTTTTGTATCGTAGTATCTCTTCTTCTGTATTGTCGGTAGAAAAATCATTAACGATAATGACTTCTTTGTCGACACCGGCTAACAATTGCACTGCTTTAATCTTATCTAAAATTAAATGAATGGTTTTGCCTTCATTGAATGCCGGAATTATGATTGATAGTATTTTTTTGATAAGAGCCCCCTTTTATGCGGGAAAGTCTAAGAAATCATGTCTGCTTTGTCAATAGATTAAGGAATTTCTTTTGATAGAAAGTATATCTGTAAAAAAATCTGAATACTCACTTACGGGAAGAAAAAAATACTATTTCGACTGAAAATATTTCATCCGAATCTTAAATGTTGTCGGGTGGTAATACGATCACCCTGTTCTTCACGAATCCCTTTGCAGTGATTTGAGCCAACCGAGAACATACTCCGCAACCTCCTGCCACCCGGGCTCGGCAACGACCCAATGAGCATGATTCGCGAACTCCTTATAGGTCGCCGATACGGCCTCGTATTTTTTTGCTATGCGGCGCACGACCGGGGCGGGAGTGATGCGGTCTTCGGCGCCGGCGACAACAAGCATGGGGCACGTCACACTGGATTGGTCAACTCTGGATGCGCCCTTTGAGTCAAGAAGCCAGTAACCAATTTCAAACGCCGCCCTTCCGGATTCATACACAAATCTATCATAGGTTTCCTTCTGCTGTCTTGCCGGAAGAAGGTGCAGCATGGAATAGATGGCTTCATTCAGGGTTTGACGCATCGGTTTTCTCCAAAAACCCCACTTCGTTTGCACGCTCCAAAAACTCCTGATGACGGATGGCGTGATGGCCATGATGCCGGAAGGGGATGCGGAAGTGAGCAAGACAGCGGCTTTGGCAAGTCCGCGCGCGCTCAGAATCTGGGCGAGCAGCCCGCCCATGGAGTGGCCGATCAGAATCGGTTTCGTGTCAAACTGTTTCAACTGTTGTTCAAGAGCTTCAGCGTAGTCCAGCAGACTGGTGTTCCCCAGACGAGGGTCCGGGGAGCCTTGCGGATCCATATCGTGGTAGAGCAGCGTGCCGGTAACACAGCTGTATCCCTCGCGCTCATACAGATTTCGATAGTTCTCCCAATACCAGGGCCCTCCCCACATTCCGTGAATCATGAAGATCGTATCAGCCATTTCCCCCTCCTTGCGTGACCGGGTGTCACCGGACAATGTTTATACGTATCTTTATAAAAACCTGAACGCCGAAAAACCTGCGGTATAACACGATTAATAAATAAATTTTAAATAACGATTAATGCCTGCAATCTATCATAGAACGCTAAAGACCGGCCGGAATCTTTGATTGCATCATTTTCTTTCGGCTAAACTTTCGCCCGTCTACTATAAAAGTGCCATCGCCAACTGCATGAACGGTTCGCTTCTCTTTTCGCGAACTATCAAAGTATGCCGCAACGCCGTCAAGAACGACGATATTGTGCTCCTCGATGATGTCGACCACTTTACACTCGATATTCGCGAGACATTCTTTTATCAATGGCGCTTTGACATGCTTTGCCTTCACCGGAGTCAGCATAAATTTCTCAAATTTGTCTGTATCGGCGCCGGAACATGTTCCTATCCCAACAACCTTATCAAGCATATCAACCGTGGGAATTGCAATAACACATTCCCGCGACATCTTAAGAGCGGCAAAGGAAGAGTTCCATGGCCCGGTGGTCATGGCAAACATCGGCGTAAAGTCCACCACCATCGTCCACGATATCGTCATTATATTGTTCTTTTTTCCATCATTTGTCGTGACAAGAACAACCGGCCCCGATTCCATCAGTGTGAACGCTTTACTGATCTGCATTTTTCTCATACGCGCGCACCCCCATAATCGTTTGCCTGACAAGTAATATGCCCGGTGGGTATTTTCTGATATTTTGTGCAATTTTACTGCAATTCATAAAAAATAAAAAGAGAAATTACATCATTGCAAATTGTCACTGTTGTATTTAATAGTTGCAATGTTTTCTTAAAGTTGTAATGTAATAGGCAAACAAAAAAAAGCGACAAACCAATCAATAAAATGACTAATAAAAAAGAATTGTCAGAACGTGATATATGCACGCAATTCATCTTGCCTGCGCTCATCAAATCTGGATGGGATGTGGAGAGACAAATCCGGGAGGAAGTATTTTTCACGGATATCTTTGTAAAGGGCCATAAGACCGCGCGTGGCGAACGTAAGCGCGCTGATTTTATTCTTTATTTTAAACCGAATATCCCTATTGCCGTTATTGAGGCAAAAGATAACAACCATTCCGTTGGCTCAGGCTTACAACAAGCATTAAATTACGCCGCGATACTCGATGTGCCGGTTGCTTTTAGCTCAAACGGTGATGGTTTTCTAATGCATGACCGCTCTGGTTTTACAAAGATTGAGCAGGAACTTTCTTTGCAAAACTTTCCATCACCCACTGAACTCTGGCAGATGTACAAAAAGTATAAAAAGATTGAGACGTCTGCGCAGGAAGAGATTGCTTCATTCGACTACTTCTTTGATGGATCAGGACGTGCACCACGTTACTACCAGCAGATTGCTATTAACAGAACTGTTGAAGCTATTGCTCAAGGCCAGAATCGCATCCTGCTTGTCATGGCGACGGGCACAGGTAAAACATATACAGCTTTTCAGATCATTTATCGTCTCTGGAAAAACGGACGAAAAAAGCGAATTCTTTTTCTGGCAGACCGCAATGTTCTTATTGATCAAACCAAGCGCAATGATTTTAAACATTTTAAAGACCGAATGACGGTTATCAGAAAGAAGAAGATTGACAAAGCATTTGAAATATATCTTGCGCTTTATCAAGGGCTTACAAACTATAATGAAGATAAGGACGCTTATCGGGAATTTAGCCGGGATTTCTTTGATCTGATAATCGTGGATGAGTGTCATCGTGGAAGTGCGGATGCCGACAGTGCCTGGCGCGAGATTCTCACTTATTTCAGCTCGGCGACTCAAATCGGACTTACCGCCACACCAAGAGAAACAAAAGAAATATCCAATATAGAATACTTTGGTGATCCGCTCTATACTTATACTCTCAAACAAGGTATCGAGGATGGTTTTTTAGCACCATACAAGGTTATCCGTGTCGGGTTCAATACTGATCTAGAAGGCTGGAGACCTGAAGCAGGTAAGACGGACAAAGACGGTAACGAAGTTGAAGATCGCATCTATAACACCAAAGATTTTGATAAGAATCTGGTGATAGACGAAAGAACACAGCTTGTTGCCAAAAAAATATCCGAATATTTAAAGAAAACAAACCGCTTTGATAAATCGATTGTTTTCTGTGTGGACATAGAACATGCCGAGCGTATGCGTCAGGCGCTTGCTATTGAAAATCCTGATTTGGTTCTTGAAAATCACAAATACATAATGCGTATAACTGGCGATGATGATGAAGGTAAACGTGAGGTCGACAATTTCATCAATCCGGAAGAGCGCTATCCTGTTATTGCTACTACATCAAAATTAATGACTACCGGCGTTGATGCACAAACCTGTAAGCTAATTGTGCTTGATTCAAACATCAAATCCATAACAGAATTCAAGCAAATTATCGGACGCGGTACACGTATCAATGAAGAGTATGGCAAAACTTATTTTGCTATAATGGATTTTCGCAATGTTACCGATCTTTTTGCTGATCCGGCATTTGACGGCCCACCGTTGATGATCAAAACAATTAAAGCAGAAGAAGAGTTAACTGACAAAGATATTCATCCCGAAGAAGACCAGACAATTATTGATCCTGAAACAGGTACACCTGTTGATTTTGATAAAAAAGAGCCGGTGAAATATTCCACGCAGCCGGAAATAATTACCGGCGGTTCAATTATTTCTGAACCACGGTCCAAAGTATATATTGCAGGCGTTGATGTATCCGTCCTCAATGAAAGAGTTCAACATCTTGATGGCAATGGCAAGCTTATTACCGAAAGCCTTAAAGATTATACAAAAAAGGGCATCTTGCAAGAGTTTCGAACGCTGGACAACTTTCTTAAACGATGGAATGGGACGCAGAAGAAGAAAGCAATTATTGAAGAGTTGGAATCGCACGGCATAATCCTGGAAAACCTTCTTGACGAAGTAAAAAAAGATTTGGATATATTTGATTTAATCTGTCACATTGTATGGGATATGCCCGCGCTTACTCGCAGAGAAAGAGCGGCGCAAGTCAGAAAGCGCAACTACTTTACAAAATATGGCGATAAAGCGCGCATGGTTATTGAGGCGCTTCTGGATAAATACGCTGACGAAGGCATTGAAAATATTGAAGACCTTGCCGTCTTGCGTATCGAGCCTTTTAACAAAATCGGAACGCCTGCGGAAATCATCCAGATATCTGGCGGCAGGGATAAATATTTACACGTTATCGAAGAACTGGAACATGAACTCTACGCAGCTTAAAGGAAATTAATGAAAAACATAGGCAACATTATTAAGACACTTCAAAATATCATGCGAAAGGACCCTGGTGTTTCCGGTGATGCCCAACGTATCGAACAATTGGGCTGGTTGATTACTCTAAAAATACTGGACGATAAAAATGAGGAGCTTAAGCTGATTGATGATAAGTATAAATCACCGATACCCAGTTTTTTGCAATGGCGTAATTGGGCCGGTAATGATGAAGGTGACACCGGTGAGGAACTGAAAAAATTTGTTGACACAACCTTGATACCAAAACTCAAAAACCTTGATGTAAGCTCCGGCAATAAACTTGCGCTCATTATCCATGAAATATTTGATGGCACCAATAACTACATGAAAAACGGTACTGTTATACGACAGGTGCTCAATTAGTTAAACAAGATTAATTTTAACAGCTCCGAAGACCGTCACGTTTTCGGTGATATTTACGAAACTATATTACGCGATCTGCAAAGCGCTGGCAATTATGGCGAATTTTATACGCCGCGTGCTTTGACTGAATTCATCACAGAAATGATCAATCCGCGTCTGGGTGAAAAAGTTCTCGATCCCGCATGTGGCACCGGCGGCTTCTTAACCAGTGCCATCGAAAATATCCGCAAACAACAGGATGTTAAATCTGTTGATGATCTAAAGATGCTGGAAAAGAATATTCACGGCATGGAATTAAAACCGCTGCCGTTTATGCTTTGCATTACCAATTTGATCTTGCATGACATTAGCGTGCCCAATGTTGATTATACCGACAGCTTGAATCGTGAATATACTTCTATCGGACAAAAAGATAAGGTTGATGTGATTTTGGCAAATCCCCCTTTTGGCGCTTCGGTTGCCGACAAAGTGGAGACTAACTTCCCCGTTAATTTTCGTACAACGGAAAGTGCCGATCTTTTTTTGATGTTGATTGTGCGATATCTCAAAGATGAAGGCAGAGCTGGCATTGTTCTGCCGGATGGTTCGCTCACGGGTGATGGTGTAAAACAACGCATCCGTCAGTATTTTCTGGAAAACTGCAACCTGCATACAATCGTTCGCTTGCCGAACTCTGTTTTTCAGCCTTATGCCAGCGTTGCTACTAATCTGCTTTTCTTTGAAAAGGGTAAAAAGACAAAATTTGTCTGGTATTGGGAGCACAAACTGCCTGAAGGTGTGAAAGCATACAGCAAAACCAAACCGATTAAGAAAAGCGAATTTGATGCGCTTAAAAAGTGGTGGAAGAAACGCAAAGAGAATGAGCAGGCATGGAAAGTATCAATCGATGCCATTATAGAGAATGGCTATAATCTTGACATTAAAAATCCACATACACCAGAAGTAACACACGAATACACCAGCGCAGAGCTTGTAGATATACTGCATAATTCGTTTAGAAAGAGTGATGAACTTCTCAATAAATTGAAAGCTGAGTTAAAGAATGGGTGAGTGGCGGCAAGTAAAAATTAAAGACATAGCGACACATCGTAAAGAATCTATAATCATTCAAGATGATCTTCAATATAAACTTTGTCGTGTCCAACTCCATAGAAAAGGTGTTGTCCTTCGCGAGTTACGTCTTGGTTCAGAGATCAAAACCAAAAAACAGCAATTATGTAAAAATGGTGATCTTGTTGTAGCAGAAATGGATGCCAAATATGGTGGCTATGGATTTCTTGATGAAGAATTGGATGGTGCAATTGTATCCAGTCACTATTACTTATATGAACTTGATACACGTAAGATATACAGAGATTATTTCCAAGTATTAATTCATTCTGGCTTAATTCAAAATCAAATTGAGGCCAAAGGTAGTACTAATTATTCTTCTATCAGGGCTTGGGAATTTCTTGATTACTCAATTCCTTTACCTGACTTGAAATTGCAAAAGAAGATTGCAAGGCGATTTTCTAGTTTTTATAATTTTAAAAAAAATTTGCATCTTGATAATGATTATCAATTTTCTCTATTTAAGCTGCTCCGCCAAGCCATTCTTCAGGAAGCGATTGAGGGGAAGCTTACAGCAGGCTGGCGAAAGAAAAATCAAAAATTAATCAGTGGCGAAAATCATGCGTCAAAACTGCTTGAAAAGATCAAAGCCGAAAAAGAACGATTAATCAAAGAAGGAAAAATAAGAAAAGATAAATCACTTTCGCCAATTGCCGATGACGAGAAAAAAAATGCTTTGCCGGAGGGATGGGTTTGGTGCAGATTAGGTGAAATATGTTTCAAAATTACTGATGGTTTTCACAACACCCCTAAAAAAATATCAAAAGGGATTCCGTATATTGCTGCGACTCATGTTAAGTCAGATAGAATAGATTGGGAACAATGTCATTATGTTTCTGAAAAAGATCATAGAGAATTATTTGCAAAAACATATCCACAAAAAGGTGAAATATTACTAGTAAATATAGGAGCTGGATGTGGTACTCCTGCAATTATTGATGTTGACTATGAATTTAGTTTTAAAAATACTGCAATCTTAAAATTCAACCAATCCCTTATCGTTAATACATACATATTCAATTATTTCATTTTCAAACGAACTGCAATTTATACAGATCTTACAAAAGGTGGTTTGTAGCCTTTTTTAAGTCTAGGCATACTTAATGATATTATAATCCCTCTCTCGCCCCTTGCCGAGCAACATGCCATTGTCGAACGAGTGGATAAACTTATGGCTATGATTGACGAACTGGAAAAACAAGTCACGGAACGCAAAGACAAATCTGAAAGACTGATGCAGTCGGTATTACGGGAGGCGTTTGAGAGTAAAGCATAAGAATACAAGGCTAGAACAATTAACCTACTGTTTTAAAAAGCAGGCGCTTGGCTATATTGATCTTGTTAGGCTCTAATTTTGTCGATTACATTAACCCCAAGTATATTTTTTACAGGAATAAATCTTGGGGGAATGCATGTCTATCCATCTTTAATAAACAAATTGCAGAACTAAACCCTTTCGAATATTGTCGCCGGGGCTTGGCCGCCGCCAGTGCAAAGGGTCACCAGAGCATATTTCGCCTTCCGCTGTTGCAGTTCATGGATCGCGGTGACACAAAGACGGCATCCGCTGTTTCCCACAGGGTGTCCCAGCGCCATTGCGCCGCCATTGACGTTGAGTTTTGCCATGTCGGCCTTGACCTCTTTTGCCCAGGCCAGCGGGATTGGAGCAAAGGCCTCGTTCACTTCGAAGAGATCGATGTCGTCCATTTTCAGGCCCGCCATTTTAAGCACTTTCGGTGTCGCGGTCATGGGACCGGTGAGCATTAGTTTTGGGTCGGAACCCACCACAGCGTTGGCCACGACTCGAGCCAGCGGCTTCAGTCCCAGTTTCTTCACTATATCTTCGCTCATAAGCAACACTGCGGATGCCCCGTCCGTTACGGTGCTGGAAAGACCAGCCGTCATCCAGTCGGTACCTGGCAGTACCTTGAGGCTATCAAGTACTTCCCTGGTAACTCCGACGCGTATCGGTTCGTCGGTAGTGCAAAGGATTTCATTGCCGTCCTTGTCCAGACCCTGTAAAGGCATTATCTCTTTCTTGAAACGGCCTTCTTTTGTGGCTTTTAAGGCTTTTTCATGGCTCGCGACGGCGAAATTCTGACACTCTTCCTTGGTAATTTTCCACTGGTTGGCTATGGCCTGAGCGGAGGTCATCTGGTCGGGGATGCCGTAGCTCTCTATGTACGATTTCGTAATTGGATGTCCTGCGTTCTGTCCGTTGGATAACGTGCAGTTCATGTCGGAGGCGATGCCATATTTGGTCATGAGCTCGCAGCCGCTGGCAATAACCGCGTCCATCGACCCCGCAGCTATCAAACTTGCACCAAGTTGTATCGCGGAAAGACTGCTTCCGCACTGACGGTTCACGCTGATGCCTCCCAGTGTCACCGGAAGCCGTGATGATAGAATACCCATCCGTGCCAAATTAAATCCCTGTTCGCCAATTTGGTATACGCATCCGGTGATAACATCGTCCAGCAGGTTTACGTCAAGATTGACGCGTTCGGCAACTTCATTTAGCACAAGGGCGAGCAGTTCCGGGGCTATGTATTCGCGATAATACCCTCTTTGTTTGCCAATCGGAGTTCTAACTGCACTGACAATAAATACATCTCGCATCTGATGCCTCCTGTTTAATTAAATGAACCGTCTCACTATGATTTGCAACATTAGACTATCTGACCATCGCTGAGCCAGCGTGATGCTGAAAAAACGTGTTCGGAAAAATTTCTGTTTTTGCCTTTTAATGGGAATCTCCTTATTGATAAATCATTTGACAATATTTTCTTTTGTCAATTTAGCTATCTCTTCCTCTGTGTAACCGAGGTCGTGAAGTATTTCCGATGTGTGCATGCCGGGCAAGGGAGGCGGAGTATCTTTTTTTGTAATTGATTCAGAAAATATAACGGGGAACCCCCTAAATTTTATCTTCCCCTCAGACGAATGATTCATTTCGAACACAGAGTTCCGGTGTACAATTTGAGGATCAGAACAGCTTTCCTCAATCCTATAAACCGGCCCGCAGGGAATGTCTGCTTCATTGAGTATCGCCATCCAGTCGTCACGATTTTTCGTGATAAATGCATTCTGAAGACGACCGCTTATTTCCTCCCGCTTCGCTATTCTGTTGAATAAATCCAGTCCCGCCAGATTTCCCATATCGATAACGGAACAGAGATTTTTCCAAAAATGTTCTTCATGCACGATGCCGAGCGTTATAAATTTTTCATCCCTTGTTTTGAAAAGGCCATAATGCGGTATATAAAGCGCTTCACTTCCATTTTGTCCCTGAAAGCCGGCTGTAAGGGATCCGTTAATCAATGAGAACACACTGGCCGTCATGGATACATCGATATATTGTCCGATGTTTGTTTTTTCCCTGTGTATCAGAGCGGCAAGTATCGAGACGGCCGCGAACATGCTTCCGGCAAGATCCGCGACGGGAATCCCCGGCATTTTAGCATAGGTATTCAGATCGCTCTCCAGGCCCAAAAGGCCCGAATAGCCGAGGTAGTTGATGTCATGACCCGGCTTATCTTTGTACGGGCCTGTCTGCCCGTATCCGGTTATTGAACAATAAATTATCCGGGGATTAATCTCTTTGATCATCTCATAATCAATATCTAGCTTTTTGCATACGCCGGGGCGGAAACCTTCGATGATGACATCAGCCTTTTTCGCCATCTTATAAAATATTTTTTTTGCTTCGGACGATTTCAGGTTCAGAGAAATACTCTTTTTGTTTCGGTTAATACCGTTGAAAAGAAAAGGCAGGAGACGGGATTGATCGCCCCCATCGGTATTTTCGATTTTGATGACCTCCGCGCCCATATCGGCCAGAAGCATCGAACAAAACGGTCCCGGTATCTGGGTTGACAAATCCAGTACTCTTATTCCTTCAAGCGGATGGCATTGCTTATTTTTTTTATCTTTGCGTGTACGCATTTTTCGATTCCAATTCATTTAGCAAATAGACTTTACGCCGATACTTGCACCGTAAGTTAAGTTATGAAATTATTCCTCGTAGAATTTTTTGCCGCTTTGCACCATATCTTTGAGTATCTGCGGAGGACTGAAACGCTTTCCGTAAATTTTTTCCAAAGATTCCAGCGTGGTCATAAGCCTAGGCGCGCCGATACGATCAATGTACCGAAACGGGCCTCCTTCAAATGGCGGAAATCCCAAACCGAAAACCGCGCCGATATCCCCATCCCGCGGGCAGGAAATAATTCCCTCCTGTAAACAAATCAACGCTTCATTAATCATCATCAGGCTTACTCGCTGCTGGATCAATTCCACATCAAACTTTTTACGGGGCGCTCCACCGAGCAGGACATAAACTTCTTCATTGGGTTGTTTGTGCCCTTTCTTTTTTTTCGCGCCGTACTGGTAGAATCCTTTTTTATTCTTTCTCCCCTTATAATCTTTGGCGATAAGTTTGGGAAGAGCACCGGATGACTGCAGGCCCCTTGCCGTGAACATCTTTCCCAATTCCATGGCGACATGCGAGCCCACATCAATCCCCACCTCGTCAACGAGCGTGATTGGGCCGACAGGATAACCGAACTGACGCATTGCCCGATCAATAGCGACTATATCCGCCCCTTCCTCCACAAGAAGAACGGCTTCATTCATCAGCGGCGCCAGAATCCGTGTCGTGTAAAAACCGGGACCGTCCTTAACAACGATACAGGTTTTCCCCTGAGCAATGCCCATATCAAGGGCTGTGGCTGTTACCCAGGTTGCCGTCCGGTCTGTCGTGATAATTTCCAAAAGCGGCATCTTCGGAACGGGTGAGAAATAGTGCATCCCGATGACGTTTTGGGGCCGTCTGCATCCCGCGGCGATATCCGAAATCGGAATAGCCGAGGTATTGGAAGCAAAAATTGTGCGTTCGTCCGTCGCGGCTTCCACATCGGCCAGAACCGTCTTTTTCACGGCAAGATCCTCAAACACGGCTTCAATGACCAAATCCGTATTTTTAAACAGGGCGTATTCGTCACAGGGCACTAGTTTCCCATACTGAACATCCCTGTCAAATTCAACAATAGCGCCTGATTTGAATTTCTTCTCCAATCCTTTCCAAATCTCGCTCATTCCGCGGGCGGCGTCATCAAGCCTTACATCTTTCATCAGAATGGTATCGCAAATTGACGTGGAGACGGATGCAATGCCCTGCCCCATCAATCCTGTTCCGATGACGGCCATTTTCCCCACTTTTCGAGCGAGGCTTTTCTGAGGGTTTTTTTTCAGATCACTCATGCCGAAAAAAAGGCTCATCAGAGATTTGGACTGGGAAGTAGTAACCAGCCTGCTGAGCAGTTCGATTTCTTTTTTCAGCCCCGAGTCCTTTCCGTATTTCTGGCCATGTTCCACCGCATCGATGATGGCATACGGAGCTGGGTAACAGCCGTAAGTCTGGCGCGTAATCATTTTTCTTGCCTGCGAAAATACTATTGCCCTTCCCACCGGGTTGGACTCCAGAAGAAAAGAAACAACGGAACGTTTGCGCTTTCTTTTGATAGCGACTTTCCTGACCAACTCCAGCGCCTTCTTAACTCCCGTTTCCTTAATGCCGTAGGGGGGAATGAGTTCATCTACAAGGCCCGCTTTCAAGGCCTTTTTCGCCCGGAGCGTACGGGCCGTAAGCATCAGAGGCAGAGCCGCCGTAAGCCCGATAAGCCTCGGCATCCGCTGCGTGCCGCCGGCCGCCGGCAGCAGTCCCAGCTGCACTTCCGGAAATCCCAGAACCGTCTGCGGAGAGTTGACCGCCAACCGGTAATTACAGGCCAGCGCCAGTTCCAGACCTCCACCGAGGCAGTTGCCGTGAATACAGGCAACCACGGGGATTTTCATGTTTTCCAGACTATTGAGGATGGCATGACCCTTGGTGATATAGGCAATGACCTCTTGTGTCGTTTGCATTCTTTTGAGTTCATCAATATCCGCGCCGACAACAAAGTTGTCTTCTTTGCCACTGATAATAACCATGCCCTTGATGCTCTTATTATTATTTGTATCATGCAAGATACCGGCAACTTCATCCAACAGGCCTGATGAAACCTTGTTTACTTTGCTTTCAGGACAATCAATGGTAACAACAGCAATTCCATTTTTTGTAATTTCTCGTGTCAGATATTTCATGGTAATCTCCTCTATCGTGCATTTTCCAGAATAATGGTATTGCCTACAGCCCCCGCGCCGCAGCCGGCAACAAGGCCGAATTGAGCATTCTCTTCCTGCATACGGCTACAGCAACTGGCAATAAGCCTGCCGCCCGTAGCCCCGAAAGGGTGCCCGATGGACAAAGAACCACCCCGCGTGTTGAGAAGCTCCCTATCAACCGCTCCCATTCTGCCGGTAAGGCCAAGACTTTCCATGCCCCATTTTTCGGATTCCATGTAGCGGATATTGGCAAGAATCTGGGCGGCAAATGCTTCGTGGATTTCCAAAACTTTTATATCGGCAAGCGTAATGCCCGCTTTTTTCAAGGCTCGCGCAGCAGAAAAAGCCGGACCGAGCAGCAGTTCTTCCCAGGGATTTGATCCCGCCTGGGCGTAAGCCCGGATATAGGCTAAAGGTTTTAACTTCAACGATTTAGCTTTCGATTCCTTCATAAGCAGTACTGCCGATGCGCCATCCGTTAGAAATGATGAGTTAGCCGCTGTCACGGTTCCGTAGCGCTTATCAAAGGCCGGTTTCACAGAGGCGAGTTTTTCGGTCGTGACATCCGCACGGGGTCCGTTATCGTCCTTCACCAACTTGCCTGTTTGGGGAACAACAACTGGAACAATTTCCTTTTTCATAATTCCATTCTTGATAGCCGCGTCAGCCAATCTATGGGAACGGGCGGCGTAGTCATCCTGTTCCTCTCTGGTAATGCCAAGGCGGCGCGCCAGCCTATCGGCATTGGCGCCCATCGTGAGTCTTGTGGAATATTCAGCAAGCGCCGGTTTTTCCGGAACAATGAAGTCCTTAAGTTTCATCCCGCGAAAAAGCTTCAGTTTTCCCGCAAGTGTTTTAGGGCGCTTAAACATGGTGAGATCGAGAATCAGTCGGCGGTAGCGCTTCGAGATTTTTATTGCGGGATCGGACAAGGATTCCACGCCACCGGCAATAACTGTATCCACTTGGCCGGATTTAATCATATCGCAGGCGGAAGTTACGGCGATGTTCGCCGAAACACAGGCCGCAGTGCAGGTATGAGCGGGTATCGTTCCGGGAAGTCCCGCGCCCAGCATTATCTCCCGCGACACGTTGGTTGTGGAGATGTCAGCCATAACCGTCCCCATAATTACGTAGTCAATGATTGACGGTTCAATCCCCGTTCTGGCAATGAGTCCCTTCACGGCAAAGCGCCCCAGTTCCCAGGCCATCAAATCATAAAAGGCCGTGCCGGAACGTATGAACGGCGTTCGGCAGGCATCGACAACAGCGACTCTATCGTGATTATTAGCGTTCATGCCCTACCTCTCTTTTTGAGAATCTCCGGCACAACCGTTTCCCGGAGTTTTTTCTTGTTGAATTTTCCCACGCTGGTCTTGGGGAGCTCTGTCATAAAAACAATTTCATCGGGAATCCACCACTTTGCCACCTTATCTTTCAGATAAGCCTGTATCTCTTCTTTTGTAATGGTATTTGCCGCGTCAGGCTGAGGCACAATACAGGCCATCGGCCGTTCCTGCCACTTATCATCAGGCAGACTGATAACTGCCGCCTCCAAAACCCTGGAGCATCCCATGATGGCGTTTTCCAGATCAATGGATGAAATCCACTCCCCAGCGCTCTTGATTAAATCTTTTGTCCGGTCAACCAGTGAGACATAACCTTCGTTGCTCATCGTTCCGATATCGCCGGTATGAAACCATCCGTCCGGGAAGGTCATGGCACTTTGCTTAGGGTCTTTATAATATTCATTGGCGATCCAGGGACCACGCACCAGAATTTCTCCCATTTCCTTGCCATCCATGCGCGCTTCTTTGCCTGATTCCATGTTGACAAGTTTTACATCAAGTCCCGGTATGGGCATTCCCGCTGTCGTTCGGATATCAATCCGTTCATCAACACTCAGTGTGTCCATAGTGCTTTTGGGGACGGACAATGTGACAACCGGCGACGTTTCCGTGGCGCCGTAACCCTGCGCCATCAATACGCCGTATTTTTTTTCGTATGATTCAATGAGATGCCGGGGCATGGCCGATCCGCCGGAAAATAAATACCGGATGGTAGAAAAGTCATGCGTACCGCCTGCCTCCAGGTAATTGTGGAGCATAATCCAGATCGTCGGCACACCGCAGGAGAAGGTAACCTTTTCTTCGGCGATAATCCGGCACAGCGCCGCCATGTCCAGAATTTGCCGCCCGGGCAGCACCTGTTTCAGTCCGCGCATGGTGCAGGCAAAAGGGGCTCCCCAGGCATTAGCATGAAACATCGGAACGATATGCAAACCGCAATCCTGCTCTTGAACGCCCAGGACGACGCCTGTGGCAAAAGAGTGAAGTACCAGGCCGCGATGGCTGTAAACAACGCCTTTGGGATCGCCCGTTGTTGCCGAAGTGTAACAGATGAGGCAGGGTTCGTTTTCATCGCGGTTAACGGGAAAATCATAGGTTTCCGGAAAGTCTTTGATAAAATCGTCATAGAGAACAACGGGGGAGAGGGTGGTTGGCGGCATTACTCCGGAATGGGACATGATGACATATTTCCCTATTGTCTTGAGTTGATCTTTAAATGGTTCAATGAGAAAGTAAACATCTTCATCAATGAACAGAATTCTGTCCCCGGCATGATTAATGATGTAAACAAGATTTTCAGCGGAAAGACGGATATTGAGTGTATGCAGAACAGCGCCCATGCAGGGAACGCCAAAATAAAGCTCCATGTGGCGATGGTTGTTCAAAGAGAATGAGGCGACACGATCACCCTTTTTTATGCCAAGGGAGCTAAGAGCGCCCGCCAATTGGCTTACGCGTTTATACCAGTCGGCATAAGTATAACGGAAAGTGCCGGTCGCGTAAACGGAGACGATCTCTTTGGTTGGATAATACCTGGCCGCGTGCTGCATAAAGTTGGTCAGTAACAAAGGGTAATCCATCATGTCGCAAACACCTCGCGCTAAATATTTTTTTGGCGACTAAAGTTTTAATAATGTGTCTATAACCCCATAAATTTTGCCGTAATTCCCTTCATGATTTCATTGGTTCCGGCGAAAATCCTTGTCACGCGGAGATCCCGCCACGCGCGGGCTATGGGATACTCCTCGCAGTATCCGTAACCGCCGTAAAGCTGGAGGCACCTATCGGCGACGCTAAAAGCCATATCGGTTGTCCAGTATTTCGCCATGGCGACCTCTATAACAACATTCTTGCCTTCGATATGATCCATGATGAGCTTGTCAATGAAAGTGCGTCCCAGTTTGGTTTCCGTGGCCATC
The DNA here is from genome assembly GCA_049523355.1 of Smithella sp. Lineage (GTDB taxonomy): Bacteria > Desulfobacterota > Syntrophia > Syntrophales > Smithellaceae > Smithella. The sequence goes on from JBEKMY010000059.1 coordinate 15,740, forward strand.
TCGACGATTTCGAACTGCACATGCTGAAACTTGGAAATAGGCCGCCCGAAAGCGTTGCGCTCTTTGCAGTATTTAATGGTAAAATCCAGAATGAACTCCGCGGCTATCACCGCGCCGATGGCGCAGACAAGGCGCTCCTGCTGGAGTTTCATCATGAGCTTGAGAAATCCGGTTCCCTTGCCGCCCAGACGATTTTCCTTTGGAATCCGGCAGTCTGTAAAGTACAGCTCCGCCGTATCCTGAGAGTGCCAACCGATTTTTTTAATCTGTTTTCCTTTTTCAAAACCGGGAGTGCCGGCCTCGACGAGGTACAGATCAACGGCCTGGTGTTCCTGCTTCACGGCCGGATCGCGCGCGGCAACGATCACCAGATCGCAGTTAATGCCGTTGCTGATAAAGGTCTTCTGGCCGTTGAGAATAATCTGATCGCCGTCTTCCACGGCGGTTGTCTTCATTCCCGCCAAGTCGCTTCCGGCGTTGGGCTCCGTCATGGCTACGGCTGTAACGATATCTCCGGATACGCAGCCGGGCAGATATTTGCGCTTTTGTTCCTCTGTGGCAAACGCGGAAATATAAGGGACGCAGATATCGCTGTGCAGGGACGCGGTCAGTCCCGAAAAATTGCTTTTGACGAGTTCTTCGCAGACAATGACGGAATAAAGAAAGTCGCCGCCCGCGCCGCCGTATTCCTCGGGAACATCAGTACATAAAAACCCCTGTTCCCCCATCTTCTTCCAGACACTCCGGGGAACAATGCCCGCCTCCTCCCACTCCTCAACATGGGGCACGACTTCTTTGTCAAGAAATTTCCGGAGACTCTCCCTGAAGATTTTATGCTCCGCCGTATAGGTAATGATATCCATGAGCAAATTCTCCTTTTCTAAGAACGTCTCTCAATAATTGGATGAACCGTTGCCATCTCTACTATTTAAGTTTTGTAAATTATTCGTTTAAGCGATTCTAAATTGATTGAAATTACAAAACTTAAGTCCTGGTAGAGAAAATTATGATCTCTCCATTGAACTGCCGATTCTAAGGATTTTTTTTAACCTTCTGATCTTTCTTTCCTTCTCTCTCTGTGAAACCCGGAATGAGGACGAATTGAAGAGTCTCCTTGACCATTTTGATATAGTCTTTGCGGTTGAGTTTTACCATGGGGCGGAAGAAGTTTTCCCCGGAAACGAAATTATGGATGCCGTTCATGACTGTCAGGACCTCCAGCAGGCCTCTGGCAGGTGTTTTTTTCGCGTCTTTTGTCAGGCCCATAGAACGGGCAATGTCGCCGATGAATTCCGGAACTTTGAAATCTATGATCATTTCGTGCCTTGTCTTGCTGAAATACCGGTGCAGCACGAGATTCGATATCTCGGGATGGACAAACAGGTAGTCCGTCATCGCGGCGATGGCGATTTTTATACGGTCCCCCAGAGGGCGGCCATGGATTTTTTTCTCCACCTCGATAAGCTCGCGCCCCAGGTCGCGGTTAATATCCATCAAAACGGCCTCGAAGAGGTCCCTCTTGTCACCCCAGTGGTAGTGCAGTGTGGAAATGTCGATTTTAGCCTTCTCGGCGATCATCCGGGTTGTCGTACCGTGGAAACCGTACTCACCGAACAAGCCGCGGGCGGCGACAAGGATTTTCGCCTTCATCGATCCGGGGTTTTTGCGGGCCTTATCGAGAGCTGTTATCATCGTTTTTTTCCATAATATGATTCCATCATTTGATGTATTACTATATGGAACAAACATAAAAGTCAAATTTATTTTTCCGGTAAGCATTCTTTTGCCTGTTTTTAGCATGAGAAATTCTGAATCGAAAAAGTTGAAATCCGTCAATGCAGTTTTTGATAAATTGATTTGATAATAATGCCTGATAAAGTATCAGATAGACATTTTTGCCTGCCTTTTTTATGTTTGGAAATTCATAAATGCTTTCTAAAATTGGCAATATGGTGGCAATTTTGAATGATATATTTTAAAATGATTATTGCTTATGTTACATAAGTTATTGATTTTATGGCTGGGGAATAAGGATTCGAACCTTAATAAACGGAGTCAGAGTCCGAACTAAGCAAACATTTAACCCCTTGATCTAATGTCTGATTTCCCGTAAATACTTAATAAATAATCAAAAAAACATTTCTACCTATTTCTGTCTATTCTATCTGTTCCTCTTCTTTTCTCATGATTTTATCACAATTTTATCACAGTGAATAAGAGGAGTTTTAGTCCGCTGCTCCTTATAAATTAATATAGTATCGGCAACTGATGTCGATGATCGCGTCTTTTTCTATCTCGTAGACGAGACGATGCTCATCGTTGATCCGTATGTTACATATTTGCTATCTCTTCCAAAATCTTTAAAAGCCGCGGCAGCCGTGCTTGATTTGCATGATCGGGTAGCAATTGTCCTGGAATCGCATCAAGAAAATTTTCATCAGTCAAGAATATTCGAAACGTTCTGGAAAGAAAAGTTTTTAATTCATCAGAGGAATTTTTAATTTCATCAACGATTTCCCGACGCCCATCCAGAACAGTTATAATGTCTTCCATGTCGTGACTGGCCATATAATCTCCCCCGCCACGCCCCTTAAAAGCTTCGATTTTGGTTGCAAGAAAATAAGGAGGGGTGACAAGTTTTATTGCAAGTTCTTTTTCGAGCTGCACATAATTTGCATTCTCAATGGCAGGCAGATACCAATGGTTGGAGAATCCGAGAATATCCTCTTGAGTAGGCATGACGTCAACTTTAATACCATTGACTAACCAGCGACATAACGGCGCATCTTCGCTAATATCATTTTTAAAACCCTTGCTTCGAAGATCTGCCTCAAGCCTTGAGTATTCCATCCTTGTAGCAATATCAATAATGACATCCACATCCTTTGTTACCCGGACTTCCGGCATCGCAGGGTCTGTAATGAATAAACCCGTGGCACAACCGCCGACGAAAACTACTTTCTCCCTAAGATTACCAAGTCGTCTAGCGACAGTGGTGATCATTTGGATATTCACATCTCTAGTATTGATCATGATGATTCCAAGCGTGCTTTGAGTTCTTTGATGGCGATTTCTCTTTCACGGGTTCTTCCGTCGCGGATTGCATCAACTAAGGCCAATAACTCATAAAGCTTTCTATCTTTTAAAGCAGCTTTCGGAACAGACTTATAGAGAGGCGAAAATTCATATCCACGGACAGTGCCTTCCGGATCAGGCCATACGGGAGGGGGTTCCTTTGGTTGAGAAATAACGTTTTTGAGAGGGGGAGCTGCATATGAGGTTGGTATGCCTCGGGTAAGGCTACCATGATCTGGTGGAAAGGCATATTTAATACCGTGAATGAGAAATTCTTCAAAAGATTTTTTCAGAGGATGCCCTTTCTGTGAGCCCATTAAATGGGCTGCGGCCGCACGCTTCGTGCCTGCATGGACCTCGGACGTGCTCATGAACAAATCACTGGCCAGAGATTCGTAAGACCACTGGTCTTTCCCGAGGGAGACAAGTTTCAGGAGAATAAATATATCTTGAGGTTTAAGAATCATGGCGGGATTATATTCGCTATTCGCGAATAGCGCAAGATATTTTTCATACTTAACAAACAACTTCGATCATGTTGAGATATTATTGATAATTTATTGAAAAAGATATCTTACGGGCCATGTGCATTGGCGCGCATTTTGTTCAACCAACAGAAGAAATAATGTGGACGGATTCCTTTATCCTTCTAAATAGAGCGCTGTTATCCACCGTTTCTTTCCTTATTAGGTTTTCTTTATTGGTAAATGTCAATGGTAAAGATTTGACCCCATTGCTTGCTAAAAGATTCTTCTTCGCAGGCGATTGCAGTTTGGGGCTGGTTCAATCTTGAAGATTGAACCGAAATATTTAATTTGTAGTAAGAAAATAATTGGTTCAGTCAGGATGACTGAACCAGCAGGAAAAATATTTACTTGTCCACAAAGCATAAAAGAAGACGTTCTTTTCCGGCGCCAGTTTCTTATCTAAGAGAAAGGCTTGAAAAGCCGGAAGAGTGTCGGTTTTATTTACATTGGACAAATTTCCCATGATATACCCACCGGGCTTTAATGAGACCCAAGTTTCAGAAACGCAGTGAACTGAAAATTGATGGTCGAATTATCCCGATAGCGCAACGTGTCGGGATTAGTACAACAACGTCGTGAAATACCCAACGTCAAAATTTCATCATACTTGATTTAATGATGTATTTTTTCTTTTCATTCTGCCCGAAATAGGGTAGGTTTGCAACAAATTTCGGAAACAAATTTCGGAAAATACTCGGCGGGTATATTAATCGTTATGAAAAATACTATGAATACCAAAGAGCTATTAAATCTGACATCCCGAAATACGATTTGGAATCTCGGTAATGAAATGCTTTATCGACTATGCCAGGACTATCCCGATCACAAATCTGCGGAGGTAATCACTGCCAAAGTATGGCTGATAGGCCGATCCTACGCGGCTGCCATAGAACGAGGTAGGACGATGGAAGAAAACGGTGATAGTTTCTATGAAACAAAAGTAGTTCCAAAAATTCAAGCTTCGCATTTAGACGAACACTTAAATAAGGTGAGACAGTTTAGTAAAATTAGTTCCGAGAGCATCCCTATAATCCTTAAAACACATAAATACCTGACGGATCTTTTTGCGAAAATATCTGGAAAAGAAAAGAGGTCTTTGGCATCAAAGTACCTTCATTTCCACTGCCCTGCCCTGTTCTTTCTTTACGACTCCAGGGCTGTGAAGGGTGCGCGGGCGTTGTATCCTAGATTCAGTCCGGAACTACCAACTGAGAAGGTTGATTATGAATATGCGAAGTTCTTCTTGAAATTGGTTCAACTACGTGACGAGATTCACAGAATTGAAGACCGGCTTTTGTCTACCAGAGAGATAGACAACATTTTGATTAATATA
>JBEKMY010000060.1:0-45717 GCA_049523355.1 Smithella sp.
TTTAATCGCGGCAGAAGGTCATTTTGCGCTGTCTCCTGCGGCGTAATCGCTTTTTTTGACATTTTGGAGAGACGCTCTAGTTTTTTTTCAATGATTAGTAAGTCCGAAAGAATCAAATCATCTTCCAGTTTGCGGTAGGCTTCTATGCTTAATTGAACATCAGGCAGGGAAAAGCCATCGACAACGTGCAGAATCCCATCTGTGCCGCTTAAGTTTTGACGGATTGCTTCCCACGGATGCTCGCCAACGGCGTGTACATCCGCAATGGGGACTTTGGCCGGCGAAACTTTTACCGGTTTATATATTTCGACGAGTTTATCGAAACGCTCATCAGGCACTGACGCCTGACCGCGCACAACAGTTTCGTTGTGAGACTGGCCGCTTTCCATGCCTGTCATGATTTCAAATAATGTGCTTTTCCCGCTCTGGGGAAGCCCCAATATGCCCATTTCCATAAAAAAATCCCTTCTTCTGATCTTCTGATTTACTTTAAGATATCAAAACTAAAACCACAAAATTAATTACTTCAGTTTAAAATTCACCCGACTGTTTTTTATTTTTTCTTTTTTCTCGGGCGCAAGAGTTTTTGGCTCTACAATAAATATTCTATCGGCGGCGATGTCGCCGGACTTAAGAAGCATTTCTTTCACACTTTGAGCGCGCTTTGCGGCAAGCTGACGCAGATCGCTGTCTGTCACTTCAATATTTGCCAGCATTAATTTTTCCATTTCAGCGGGCGGCAGATTTTTTTGCATACCCAGAATATTACGCGGCTTGGAGAACGAAGCGGCATGGTAAGCCTGCTTAAGATATTTGTCGTATTCCTGCGCAGAGAGCTTGATTTGTGCCGGGGCGACCGGCTGTTCGCCTTTTGCCAGCGCTTCTTTTAATTTCTGCGCGTTGATTTGACGATTAAATTCCACTCTTTTTAAATCATCCTTATCTTTTTCCGCGTCAACATATCCTTCAATATCCAGTTTTATATTAGGACGATCATTTAAAGCTTTGCTTATCATATTTATTTTCTTTTGACCATCATCTGTAACAGCGGCGCTTCCATAATCAAATTCAATAAAGCTTAATTCCTCCCCGCCACCGGTTAAAGATGAAAGCAGAGCGAAAGGAGATGTAACCGCTTTAGTAATGAGGTTGACGATAACCTGCCAGACGATAGGCCAGATTTTGAATTTCGGATCATCCAGACTTCCCGAAACAGGAATGTCCAGATTTATTTGCCCCTTGCGGTCCGTCAAAAGCGAAACGGCCAGTGTTACAGGCGCTTTTACGGCGTTCGGACTTTCCACTTTATCCCCAAAAGTCAATTGGTTAATTAGAACCTTGTTTTCGGAATCAAGTTTTCTTTTGTCAATCAAATAAGAAACATTAAAGTTCAGTTTGCCTTTGGTTATAGGGTATCCTAAAAATTTATTGGAATAGGGCGTTAGAGGACTCAACTCAATATCCTGAAAACTGACTTTAATATCGGCATATATATCTTTGCCAAGCGGGTTGATCTTGCCTGTGATATCAATGGGAGAACCATATCCCAGATTACCTTTAAGTGCGACATCTGCGCGGGAAAATTCTTTAGATGAAAGACCTGTAACGCTTCCGGTAAGGTTGAGCATGTTTGCCGAGTAGTTCGGCTTGATATTTCTGTCGCTGAAATCAATATGCCCGTTTTTAAACATTATCTTGCCTATTTTAATATCGGCACGTTCCTGTTTTTCATTTGCTTGAGCTTTTGCGGATTTCTTTTCCTCCTGTTTTACCGGCTGTTTTAACTGTGCATCTTTCGCTTCTTTATCGCTGAATAGATCCTGAATGTTGATTGTCGAATCGGGGTTGATAATAATCCGCGAGAAAAAATCAGCCAGAGATATAGTGTCAATGTGCACAAAAAGAGGATTGTACCCGAATTTAATGTGATCAAACGATAGCTTCTTCCATTTCAAAAAATCATTTGACTGCGCCTTATCCAGAGTCGCCAGATTGGATACGGAAAGAGTACCGGTGTATTTAATAACCGTTTCATTCTTTTTATCTCTGGTCAGAGAAAAATTACCTGCAGTCGAAATTGCGCCGCGAGTAACATCGATTTTAACTTTATCGGTGAAGTAAGATTGAAAATCTCTGATATTGATATTTTTCAGATCAAGCTGCAAATCGGTGCCGAGCGGCTCTAACACGAGAGTTCCCGCAGCCTTGACTGCGCTTTTTTTATTAAGAAAACCGGACAACTCAACTTTTCCCGGTTTCCCTTTTTCCGTGGAAATATTTACTGCCGTAAAACTAAGCGGCGAAATATGTACATTTACCTGCTCTGAAGGCTGAGAATCAATAAAGGCAATATCTGCTTTTTCCAACACAACATTATCAACTTTGAATTTAAAATCGGATTTCTGATTAGAGCTTGTTGTCGATTCTTCTTTCTTGGGAGCTGATTGCCCCGTTTGTTTTTTTATAAGATTAAGAAGATTTACTTCGCCCTGTTTGTCACGGCGGATAATAAGTTCCGGGGATTGCAGTGCAATTTGAGTGAGATGAATATTCGGCCCAAGAGGCTCAACCGAGGTCATATTAATATTCAAAGATGGCAGCTGCAGAATTTTGTTGTTCTGTAAATCATCAAGAACTATTTTTCTTAAAGTGATACCTCCGGAGAGCGCAAGTGAGGGCGATTTATCTTTATTTACAATGAAATGGACTTTCATTTTAGTGTCCAGCCGCGCTGATTTCAATTGGCAGTTCATTTTTGCGGGAATGTAATTAAGATAAAAAGGAATATCTAAATCCTCTATATCCACATCGAAACTGGTGGCGCGCGATGTCAGGAAAGGCTGAGTCTTGCCTACAAGCTCAAACTTATTATCATTTATTCTGGCGGAAAATTTAGGTTCCACATAGTTGGACAGATAGTATTCGATATTGGAAACAAAGGGGACGGAGACGTTCAATTCCCGCACCGTATGACTTGTCTTATTCGGCGCATCCTGAAAATCAATTCCTCCGTTGACAATTTGAATGTTGTTTAGGGAGAAAAGGAATGGTTTTTCTTCCTTTTGGGTTTTGGTTTCGGCTTTGGCCTCATCGTGTGGAAGCAGATCGGAGAAATTGTAAGAGCCGTCCGGTTTGCGGGAAACGCCTATGTAAGGATTCTTCAGGGTTATTTTTTTCAGAATTAATGCCCGGCGAAACAAAGAAGATGTCAAATCGGCTTTAACGTAGAGTTCGTCAAAGGCGACAAAAGGTTTGGGACTGCCGGGATCTTCCAGTGTAAAGCCTTTTATCGTTATTGAAACAGCGTAAGGGTTGATGCTTATTTTATCAATGGATGCCTTTCTGTGCAGAGCTGCGGACATTTTTTTCATGATCAGCGGCTTGACAAGAGGCGGCGCGATAAAAAATCCGGCAATTCCCAAAACAACTAAAAAAACCAGCAATCCGATGATGATTTTTTTTAAGATGCGCATATAATTGATCCTTATGCTTTAAATGGTTTCCTGCCGAATTAAGAAGAAAAAACGACTCAAAGCCAACTAAATGACGAAAGCAAAGTAGCTTCCGTATTCAAAGCAGAACGTGGCGGCAGGCAGGCAACACAGGCGATAATACGTCGAGGCTGGCGCGCAGTTGCCAACAAAGTTATACGAAAAATACAAAAGCTACATCGTAAATTCTTTTTCAATTCTTTGCATCGCTTCTTCCAGCCTTTTATCGGGGACGGTAAGCGATATCCTCACAAATCCTTCGCCGTATTGTCCGTAAGCCGTGCCGGAAGCTACAACCACGGCCGTTTTATCAAACAGGCGATTGTACCACGCGGCGGATTAAAGTCAATGCCGATATTTTTCAAGGTTTTGAGCACCAATGCACGGCGTTTTCCATACAACTCGATCATTTTTTCAATAAAAGGCGCTTCTTTTTGCAGCGCTCTGATACCGGCGAACTGAATGGGATTAAAAATTCCCGAATCCGTGTTTTCTTTAACCTTGCTGATAGCGGCGATTAATTCGGGATTTCCGCAGGCCATGCCCAGTCTCCATCCGCACATGTTGAAAGGTTTGGACAGAGAGTTCAGTTCTATGCCGACATCTTTTGCTCCCGGCGCCATCAGAAAACTTATGCGCTTCTGACCGGCAAATACTATTTCGCTGTATGGATTGTCATAACATACGGCAATGTCGTAATTACGCGCAAACTCAACAAGCTTGTTTAAAAATTCAGGAGTCGCGCACGCGCCGGTTGGATTATTCGGATAATTAAGGAACATGGCGGTTGCTTTTTTGGCGACATCCGAAGGAATTTCTTCAAATACCGGCAGATAGTTGTTTTGCGGCAAAATGGGAACATTACACGGAATGCCGCCGCCCAGCAAGATGCTTGCCCGATAGGCCGGATAGCCGGGATCGGTCATTAAAACGGTGTCGCCCGGGTTGACCCGCGCCATGATAAAATGATGACAGCCTTCTTTAGAACCGATAAGCCCCAGTATTTCATTTTCCGGATTGAGTTGCACGTCATAGCGAATCTCATACCATTTGGCCACTTCACGGCGGAAAGAAAGCATTCCCTTTTCTTCATCGGTCGGATAACGATGATTTAACGGATCGCGCGACGTGGCACAAAGCTCATCAATTATAGAATCAGGTGTCGCTTCCACCGGGTCGCCGATAGCAAGGGAAATGACATCTATCCCGTCGGCCTTGGCTTTATTGATTTTTTTTCTCAATTCCATGAAAAGATACGGCGGTATCTTCGTTAGTTTTTCGGCTGTTTTCAAAATAAATATCCTCCAAGATTAATCAAATATTAATTATTTATAAGCTTCTTCAAAAAGAAATCCCTGATAGATTATTTTTACCCTGCCTTCAAGGTAAATTTCCCGCCAGAAGCAGTTTTGATTTTCAAAATAAATGCGCAGTGTCTCACCGCTTTGCACCAGTACGTCCACCGGAGATTCCACAAGACCTCTTTGCGCCGCCGCCAAAACAGACGCCACCATGCCGGTGCCGCAGGCAAGCGTTTCACCCTCCACGCCGCGTTCGTACGTGCGCACTCTTATTTTATGCCGGTCAAAAACGACAGTAAAATCTGCGTTTGTTCCACGAGGAGCAAAGTATTTGTGATAACGGATACTGCGGCCGTCGTTATGCACGTCGCAATTATCAAGATCATCGACAAAAACAACTGCGTGAGGGACGCCTGTGTCAACGCAATCCAGAATAAACTTTTGTCCGTCCGCTTCTATTTTAATTTCGGCGCTTACGGGAGAAGGATCGGTCAGTTTTACCTTGATAACATCGTCTTTGACCTCGGCGCTGATAATACCGGCGATTGTTTCAAAGGACATTTTTTCTCCAGCGATGCCTTTTAGATAAGCATAACGCGCCACGCAGCGGCTGCCATTGCCGCACATTTCCGCCACAGAGCCGTCGGAATTAAAAAACTGCCATTTGAAATCAACGGATTTAGAAGGTTCAATTAAAAAAAGACCATCCGCGCCGACAGAAATTTTACGTGCGCAAACCCGTCGTGCGAAAGCCGGCAGGTCGCCCACGTTCAGGGATAAATCGCGGTTGTCGATAATGATAAAATCATTGCCGCTGCCGCTCATTTTATAAAATTCAATCATCGTTGATTCTGTTATTTACGTTGCCAGTTAAATGCCGCCGGGGTTAGATTTCCAATACGATATCATCCTTGCGATTGAGAGAACGTGTTACGCGCAACACTTCTTCCGTAGTCGTCATGCCGTGTAGTACTTTATCAATACCGTCCTTTTGCAGCGTTATCATTCCCTGTTTCAAAGCCAGTTCATTAATCTGGTTTGCGTCTGATGTTTTTAAAACAAGCCTTTTAATTTCTTCATCAACGATCAAAATTTCAAAAATGGCTGTTCTTCCCCGGAAACCTGTTTGCATGCACAGGTTACAGCCTTTTTTCCGGTAAAATATATTGTTTTGCAATACCGACCGGTTTAAGCCCAGGTTGTCCAGCGTTTCCTCATCGGGTACATAAATTTCTTTACAGTGCGGACAGAGAACGCGCACGAGCCGCTGCGCTATTATTGCGATAATTGATGAAGTCGCCAAAAAAGGCTCTATGCCCATGTCAATTAATCTGGTTATGGCGCTGGCCGCATCATTGGTGTGAAGGGTGGAGAAAACAAGATGGCCGGTAAGTGATGATTGAATTGCGATCTCTGCGGTTTCCCTGTCGCGGATTTCACCGATCAGGATAACGTCGGGGTCCTGACGGACGATGGAACGAAGGCCTGCGGCAAAAGTCAGATCTATTTTGGGATTGACCTGAATTTGTCCGACGCCGTCCATCTGATACTCAATAGGGTCCTCTATGGTGATAATATTTATTTCCGGATGATTGATTGTGGAAAGCGCCGCGTATAACGTTGTTGTTTTGCCGCTGCCGGTTGGGCCCGTAACCAGGATTATTCCGTAAGGGGATTTGATAAGTTTGTTGAGAAGTTTGATCCGTTCATCATGCATACCCAGATCTGCAAGCATGAGTATGTTGGCCGTTTTGTCCAGCAGACGCAAAACGACTCTTTCCCCGAAAGCCGTGGGAATTACCGATACACGGATATCAACGAGGCGGTCGGCTATTTTTATTTCAATGCGGCCGTCTTGAGGCAGACGTTTTTCCGCTATGTTGAGCTTGGCCATGATTTTAATACGCGAAACAAGAGGAGACTGAATTCGCCGCGGCAGACTGAGAGTGTCATATAAAATGCCGTCAATACGATAGCGGATCTTCAGGCTGCCGGAATAGGGCTCGACATGGATATCGCTCGCCCGGTCTTTAATCGCTCCGGAGACCAGCAGATTGACCAGTTTGATAATAGGTGCGTCACTGTTTTCATCGAGAAGATCGGCTGTCTCATCAATCTTCGAAATAAGGTCATCGGTAGACGATTCATTCATTTCTTCAAAATAGTCTTTGGCTGAAGCGCGGCTCATATCGTAAGCCATATTTATTGCCGCCATGATCGCGTCCTGCGGGGAAAGGACGACAGGCAGATTCGGATTTTTCAGAATTTGCCGCAAATGATCGACAGGATGGAAGTTGGAAGGATCGTTTACCGCGATAACCGGATCCTGAGAGGTGATCAGTGGAACAATCCTGTGTTTCTTTAAGTATTGAATGGATACGTTTTGCGTGAAATCAATATTGATGCTTTCCACAGGCAGTTCCGGCCTGATGGAAAGCCCGAAATGCTCGGCAAGAATTTTAAGCAGGTGAATTTCACCAATAGCTTTTTTCCGGATGAGATGATCAAAAAAACCGCTGCTGTTTCTTACCTGATCACTATGCGCTTCAGCTAAAATTTCTCTGGATACTCCGGCGGAAATTAATTTTTCATCCAGAGCGGACATTTGTTCCTTTTTGGGGGCGGAGGAATTATTGTCTTTTTTGGAAGAGGCTTTTAAGGCCGTATGAATTCTGGACATTGATGACCTCTGCCGTAAGTTATGGTTTGTCGGGAACTTTATTTTCAGCCGGTTTAGGTTCGCTTTGTGGCTTTTGCTCCAATGTTTTTTCATTGAGCTTGATGATGCCTTCCACGACTTCTCCCATCTCTCCTCTTTTTCCCTGGTAAATTTTATCGGCATCCTGCTTGGTACGGACAATATGCGGTGTTAAAAAGACATACATGTTTGTTTTTTCCCGTGTATTGGAATGTGTTCTGAAAAGCCAGCCCAGAAAAGGAATGTCTCCCAACAGCGGTACTCTATATACATCGTCTTCCGTACTGTCTCCCACCAGACCACCCATAACGATTGTTTCGTTATCTTTGACCACTGTTGTAGTTTTTGCCGTTCTTTTTAAAGTGGTTGGTGTTGTGGAAGTGGCGGCGGATGTGAGTTTCGTGGACTGCAGCGATATTTTCAGACGAATAAAGTTCTCCTGGTTGATATGCGGTGTAATATCCATGATCACGCCAACATCTTTATATTCATACGTATTATAATTAACAGCTGTGCTTGTTGTAGATGATTGCTGCTGAGTGATATAAGGTACATTCTCGCCGACATTTATTTCTGCATCTTCATTATCCAGTGTCATTATCTGCGGGGTCGATAAAATGGATACGTCTTGATCCGTCTTGTATGCCTGAATGACAGCGCCGATTGTCGGAAAGGTAATACCGCCGATGGTAATACCGGTGCCGAGAACTCCCAGGGAAAAACCATTCGGGAAAGTTGTTGACGTTGTCGACGTTGTCGACGTGGCTGGCGTAACTATACTATCAATAATACTGTAAGCGCCCGGGTTTGTTGAAGTGCCCGCGCCGCCGGAACCGATAAAGGCGCCTGTCGTGTCGTTCACTTGTTTCATTCCGCGCCATTCAACGCCCAGTTGAAAATCTTTATTGGCATTGACTTCCATAATCAAAGCTTCAATATAAACCATGGCTCTCGGCACATCAAGCTGCTTGATAATGTTTTCCAGAACTTTATAGTCTTCGCGTTCGGCCATGATAACCAGTGTATTGGTTGCCTTATCCGGGACAACCTGGACATTTTTGGAAATAACGGGTGCCACAGCTTTCTGCGCTCCCGCCGCGCTTGCCGCCGTGTTTGCGGCTGCGGCCGTGCTTGAATCTTTAATGCTGTTGAGAACTTTTGCCAGGTCTTCGGCAACGCTGTTTTGCAGGTAATAGACCTGAATGTTGGAATCGCCGCGCGGCACGTCTTTATCCATCATCGCGATCAGTTTATGCACGCTTTCCGTATCTGCGACGCTGGCTAGAATGATTATCGAGTTTGTGCGCGAATCCGCGACGAATTTAATCGCAGTTGTTTTGGCCTGACGCTGTTGATAGATGGCGGTCAGGGATTTTACGACTTCCGAAGCGGAAGCGTTTTTCAACGGAATATAGGATATCTGATCTCCCGCGCCTTCGACATCAAGCGAAAGTATGATTTCCTGCAGCCTTTTTATGTTGGACAAGTAATCGGTAATAACCAGAATGCCGGCCGGAGGATAAGAAATCACCGAACTGGATTTGGAAATAATAGGATCCAGAACACGTTTTATTTCATCGGGGTTGGCGCGTTCCAGCGAAACTATCTGGGTAACCATACGGTCATCCGGCGCGCCGGGTTCATTTTTTATCCTTGTCTCCACGCTCTTTTCCCTTGCCAGGGACGCTGGAACGATTTTGATCATATTGCCTGCGGGGACGACTGTAAACCCGTTAACCTCCAGAACAGAAAGAAAAACTTTATAGACATCGCTGACAGGGATTTTTTTAGGGGATATGACGGTGACCTTGCCTTTGACTTTATCATCGATAATGAAATTTTTTCCGGTAAGTTCGCTGACAAACTTTACCAGCACGCCTATGTCAACGTTGTCAAAATCAATGGTTACATATTTTTTAGAATCTTCTTTTTTTACGGAATGGGCGGGTTGTTTCTCTTCTTTAATAGTTCCGGATTCTTGTATTGTATCGTCTTGTTTAACTTCATTTTCCGGCTTTATGGAAGTGACGTCCTGTTTAGCCCCAGCAGCCTCGATGATTTTCTTAGTAGTATCGGCCGTCTCGGTCGTTGTATTAACATTTTCATCAGTGCCGGCAAGACGGGCCGCAAATGCCGATCCGTAAACACAAAACATTATTATCAGTGCGATTATGCCAATTGAAAACAGACCTGGTTTTAAAACAAAAGAATGTAAAGTTTTCATCTTAATTTTATTTTTTCTCCAGTAGTTTTTTAAATTCTGGCAAATCAGCCCAAACCTTCAGATCGCCATCATCTTTTGCCCATTTTCGAACTTCCGGGTTAAAACCAATGGCATTTCTCAGATATGAAAGGCTTCGTGCCGCATCATTTTTTTGCGCATAAAGACAGGCCAGATTATAATGGGCGTCAGGGTAATTGTATTTAACCTTAATCGCGTCATTCAGACGGATAATCGCCCATTTGTATGATTTTTTATTCATATAAATCACGCCCAGATTATTTAATGCCTGTATATTTCGCGGATCAATTTTAATAATTTTCCTATATAGACGTTTTGCCTCTTCTAAATGTCCTTCTTGCTGCTTTTTAACGGCTTGTGCGTAAAGAATTCTGGAATCAGCAAATTCCTGTCCGGCTTTAACCTTTGCAAAGATTATTTTTTTATTTAACCCGGTCTCATTTTTGTTGTCTGTTATCGTTTTTTTAACAATTTGCGGCTTTGCCGGGATAACATTTTGAGCGGGCAAGACTCTCAAAGGCGCCGCTGCCGGCATCTTTTTTTCTCCATGCCAATATAGCAGAACAATTATTCCCGCCATCCAGAAAAGAAATATCAATATTCCTGTCAGGAAAAGCCTTTTTCGCGGCCTGTTAATATTTTTACCGGAAGCCGACAGTATCGTCTCATAAGCCGCGTAAGGTGATTTCTTCTCTTTTTGCGCTTTAAGTAATGCGTCGTTTATGTAGCTCATAATATTCCTTTGGTCAAGGATTTCCGGTAAAAGCTAGGTTGTCAGGCGCAACCATATTTTTCTGCCGTCACTCATTGTTTTCTGAAAATAATTAAGGCCGATATCGTGAACCGCCAGTTTGATAATTTTTCGGTCAATTTCATTTACATTTTTTGTATAGGCAATTAATAATGCTCTATCGCAAAGAGCGTTAATCCGGCGGGGAATGCCTTCAGAGAAGACATAAATAAGGTCCAGGGCTCTTTCCGTAAATTTTATAGAGCCGGGACCCTGAGCGACTACCAGACGATGATGTATATAATCGCTTACTTCCTTGGGTGAAAAAGGCTTAAGATCATATCTTACCGTGATTCTTTCGTTTAACTGCCTAAGCGCCGGAAGCATTAAAGTATTGGTCAGTTCCGGCTGACCGATTAAAACTATCTGAATGAGCTTTTCCGTCTCGGTTTCCAGATTGGAAAGCATTCGTATTTGTTCGAGAACACCGCGAGAAAGATTTTGCGCTTCGTCAATTAAGAGCACGGTTGTCTTTCCTGCGGCAAAATTATCCAGTAAAAATTCATTTAAAGCGTCAATATAGTACTTTTTATTTCCGGCACTGTTTTTTATAACAATACCATATTCACTGAGAATCGTTTCCAGTAAATCAAGCTCAGAAATGGCCGTATTGAAAATCAGCGCAGTTTCCACTGAATCATCCATAGAGGCAAGCAGGCTGCGGCAAATTGTGGTCTTCCCCAGTCCGATACCGCCGGAAATTAAAACAAAACCTTTTTTTTCTTTAATGCCGTAAATAAGGCAATTCAAAGCGTCCCGATGCTGTTCGCTCAGGAACAAATAGCGCGGTTCCGGCGATAAACTGAAAGGATTTTCTTTTAAACCAAAATAATCAGCATACATGTCAATACACTCTCCTGATCAGATCATTCAAAAGAATAATGAATAGTTTCAATCTTGCCGTTTCTCTTAACATTCAAGTCCATACTGCTGCCGGACTGCATAGAATTCAACACTTGGAGTATATCGCTGGCATTTTGCATCCGGTTGTTATTAATATCAATTATTATATCACCATTCTGAATGCCGGCCTTTTCATAGAGACTATTGGGAGCAATATTCGAAATAGTGTATCCTTCCTGTACGCCATTATTTAAAAAAGGACGCACAACAGCCTGATTTGTCAGCGACTTCAAATCACTTAAGTTTTCATTTACCGATTTTTTATTCAAAGTATAATTCCCCGGAATAGCGTTGTTTCTACCAGCGCCTGATGAGTTAGGGAGCAAAGGGCCTTCCATGGTTTCTTTTATTTTTAACAGTGTTTCCCGTACGCCATTTTTTAATGTCGCTGTATTACGCGTTATTTTAATCAGTTTATCCTGGCCGATCTTGTCCCCCAGCTTGTATAATTTTTGTTTGTGATTGCCTCGTTCTTCGACAACAATGAAACCGAAAGAGGAATTGCAGGCTACTGTTCCTTTCAAATCAAAATCAGTAGTCTTCTGATCGGAATCGAAAAGTCCTCCTTCGGACTGATTGCCGCTCGCCGGTTTCAGCGTCGAAAGAAATAAATTACGCCCGGTGATGATATCGTAATCCTGAAGAGCGTTGCGCTGGTGATTATCTTTAACAGCAGATGCCACCCCATTACTTTTAACGGTGGCTGTATAATTAATAAGGGGGAAACTGATGATTTTATAAAAGAGATCTGTTGCTTCGTAAGACAATATTGTTATTGCCAGAATGATTAAAAGTGACTTTAATGAATTAACATCCTTTGCCCCAATGGCACTGATGTTCATCATTTCTTTCCAGCGTTCTTTTATAATTTGCGTTATTTTAAGCCACATAATCTTTGCCATTAAATATAGCGGAATACCGGATTGATCAATGTTCCGCCGATAGTGAATTTCATTTTAACCGTTTTCTTGTCTGATATCGCCATCTCGCCGTTTAGATTAAGCTGGCTGTTTTTAAAATCGTCGGCAAGCGTTATTTCACCGTTTAAGAAACAATCTACCTGCGGACCGTATATCTGCAATTTTTCCAGTCTGATCACGCCATTTTTAAGCTGGGCATTAATTTCGCCGCGATCAAAATCAATTCTGTTTAGTCCAAGAAATGGTTCGGTCAGGGAATAACTTCCTTTGGTCAGAGAAAGCGCGATTGTTCCGGAAAGATTTCTTCCCGGTCCGCCGTTATTAAAGGCATGCGTCCAATTGCCGCTTGCTTTCCCTGTAATTTCTCTGCCCATCAACGTTCTGATAAAAGAATATCTGGCCAGATCAATATTTTGAAATTTTAATCTGCCTTCTTCCGGCGGATAAATTTTAGAAAAAGAAGCCAGCCCGAAGCGTCCGGAAAAATTGCCTCCATAAGCGCTGCCGGAGAGGCCGATATATTTATTTTTTTTAAAAAAATTAAACGGATTAAATTGCAGATCGAGCAGATCGCTCTGAAAGTATATATTTGCGGGCGATGAACTTATGTTTATTTTTTTTATTTTAAAACCAAAAGGCAAAGCCGGCCGCAATGAATCCATCTTTAAAATAAGATCAGAAGAATTTGCCGCTTCTTCCAGCCTGCTTCTGGCAATATCCGAGGGGAAAAGCAGATACAAAAATACTAAAGTAATAAATATGCCGTAGAGTGTGAACCATGACGTTTTTTCTTTCAGCATGTTCATGTTGTTACTTGCCCCTTGGTTGTTGATTCAGTGGTTGCAAAGAGGATATTTGTATCTGTGCGCTTAAGTATTCGGGGCTTTCTTTCATTTTGTTTATGGCAATTTTTTTTATTCTTACTAAATCCGCCGGTGATTCGGCATAATACAAAAAGTCTGTAAGCTGTTTAATGGTAATTTTTTCGAGTTTCATGTCAATTAATGATTCTTCAAAAGAAGCTGATTGCATTCCTTTTGAAGAATTCATGTACTTTATTCTTCCCCTGACATTTGCCAGTGTCGCCTTTTTTTCCAGATAAGAGAATAAAGTAAAATCAGCTCCGCGCGAGGAAACAGTGCTTTTTATTGCGGCTGTCTTTGCCGTAAGCGTAGCAAACTCGGTTGAGAGTTCATTTATTTCGCTCAGTTTTTTTTGATTGATCTTTATTGCTTTCGCCAGTTTTTCTTTAGCATCCCAGAAAGGAAAAACAGCTATTTGCAGAATCAGGACGATCAAAACAAATATCGCCGCGCCGGCGGTAAGGTTCTGCTGTTTTTTGTCTAATTTATTCCAGAATGTTTTTATCATTTAACTTCAATCCTCAGGTTGAAATCAACTTTGCCGCCATCTTTGGTAAGGCTGGTCGAACCTATTGTTACGTTCTTAAAATATATGGATTTCAAAAGATCATTTTTGACTGCCGAAACATCATCAATAGCTTTTGCCTCGCCTTTAATTAAAACAATGCTGTTTTCGTAATTTAAATCGGTAATAACGATATTAAGAGAAGGCGAAATCATGCCCGAAATTTCTTTCAATAAATCAACAGTCGTTATTTCCGGCAACCCCTCGTAAAAACCAAAAGTTTTTTTGTTTTCCGCAAGCTTTGTTTTAAGCTGCTGCACCGGATCAATCATGCCCCTGGCTTCGGGAAGGTTGTTCTTGAAAATATGAGCAATTTGTTCTTTAATATTATTAAGGTGTTGAGTTTTCAGGCCATAGTCGAGAAACTGATTGACAATAGCCAGGAGAATAATTATTCCGGCAACCCAAGCCGCCCATTTTAAATGCTCTTTGAAGTTAAAGCTTGCGTTATTGGCTGCGAACTCCCCCTTCCGGAAATTAAAAGATTTTCTGCCCGCGGAAATCCTCATTGCGGCGGCAATTGCCGTATTCATTATTTGCGGGTCGAATTGACTTTCGACAGTTTCTTCAATGTCCAGTTGTTTGGACCGGACGAGATCAAGAGCTTCCACGGGACAGGAAAAATAATTCTCGATTTCTTTTCGCAGGGGAATGAATAACGACCCTCCGCCTGTCGTCATAATTTGCGCAGGCTCATTTTGCAGCACGCCGTTTAGCTTCATATACTCGATAGTATTTCTCAATTCTAAACAAAAATTGCGGCACACAGAGCCTGCATTGGCTGCCGGTTCGGGATAATCCTTTCTGATTTTCAAGTGTTCGGCCCTATCCATATCCACAAAACAATCCGCCGCTAATGCCGCTGTTATATGTTTGCCGCCAAAAGCCAGAGGACGTACATGAACAATCGCGTCGTCTTCATAAAATGTTGCCGTTGTTGAATCGTGTCCGATATCCAGAATGATTCCGCAAACAGGCGTCTTTTTATTGTCTATTATCTGGGCAGCCAGAGCGGTGGGGGAGGCATCAATTATGGATACCTCTCCCAGGATTCCTTCTACTTTTTCTATCCAGTCGCGGACGCTTTTTTTGGTGAGCGCGGCCACAAGGAGTCCGTCGCGGGGAATCATCAGGTAATCGGCCACCACTTCTTCTATGGGAATAGGGATGAGGGGTTCCAATTCAAAGGCTAATGTTTTTCTGATTTTATTGTCATCGCGAAAAGGCAAATTGACCTGCCTGAACATTATGTCTGTAAGCGATAAAGAAATACAGCAGGGAATATTGGAAAAAGTTTTATCTTCCGCCAGTTTTTTTAATGCCGCTTCAATTCCTCCGCAGGCGTTGATATCCAGACTCCGGGCGGCAATAATGCGACCGCCGGTTAAACCTTTAGAGGTTAACACAATCGCTTTAATTGTGTTTGTGCCGATATCCAGACCTAGGACGGTTTGCGGCATTAATCCTGCCTCCATTTAATTGTCTGAACAGATTTATTGCCTGATTTTTTTACAATTCCGCTTATGGTTTTCGCCATATTGCTCATCTGTCCCGTGGATATAATTTTAAAATAAGTGCTGTTTACCGTAAGAAGCAATTCCGGATCGATCGTCACCCCCGCCATATTCTGAAACCACTTGGTGCCGGATAAATCATTTCCTTCATTTGTGCGGTATTCATCCATTTTATCGGCCAGATCCGGGCTGATTCCTTCAGCAAGGGAACGCAAAATCATCTTCGGCGCGGTGTTGACATTTATCGCTCCATCATCGCTGTCCGCGGTAACGTACTGCGCCAATGATGGTTTTTCTTTTGTTCCGTAATAAATTTCCTTGGTTATTCCCTTTATCATAAGCAATTCTTCAATGCAATCAATTGGAGCGTTTTTCGGTTCATAAGGTGGATTTAAAGAAGCGTAATAAGCGTCGTCTGCTGGATTATCAGCGGAGGAAATCCAGCTTACGATGGAATCGGCTATATCTGTCGCTATTCTTTCATCAAGTCCGAATTCCGGCTGCTCAAGCAGCCTCAGGAGCATCTTATAATATCCATTTTCATAAACTATCTTATTCAGAGGAATTTTACCGGTTTCATCTTCAATCCTGGCGATAAAATAACCGTCCGTAAAAAGAGTAGTGGATTGCAGGGATATTGTTTCCATGTGCGCCCAGTCGTCGCGCAAGGTGTCGTAATTGTTTTTGGAAGTAGTCAACACGGCGGCCGCTCCATAAAAACCGGATTTGGCGATATAAGTTAATTTTATGCCGTCGCTTACGTTGGCCGCGTCGTAGATATCCGCGCGGGATGAGCGGTTCAATTCAATAACGACAGCCACTAAAATAGCGATAATCAATATTACCGTGATCAGCGCGATTCCGCGATTATTAAGGGTTTTATTTTTCATGTCGTTTATTGATTAGCCGGTAAAAATATCTTTGTCATAAATTTGTAAGGTTTTTCCTGATCATTTGAATTGACCAGAAAAAGCTCTATTTTTACTGCCGCGGGCACCTTGCCGGACTGGTTTCCCTCTTTTGAAGAGGAATCCCATAGATCTGTTTCTAAGCCTGCGGAATCATAAAATGTCAACTTGAAGGTATCCACATTTTTACAAATGATAAATCCGCCGTTCGCAATTTTTGTTTTATCCGGTTTGGAGCCGTACACATCGGCTCTCCACAAAGAAAAACTTTTACCGTCGTCATCCTCCTGCACGTAGTAACTGATCGCGGCCGGACATCCTTCTTCTTGACTTTGGCCAAAGGCCAGATGGGAAGCCGACCAGAAAGAAATGGAATGAAATTCGCGGTTATTAAACTTTTTTTTCTCGGCGCGCAGGTCAAAGTAACCTGCCGATGGTTGCAGAGATGATAAATCAGTAATCATCCTGTCCATGGACGTGCGCGCCATTTTATATATATTGCGTTCTTCCTCCATCTGATGGGCTGTTTTTAAAATGCCGCTATAGGAGACGTAAACAGTGGCCATAACCAGACCAAGAATAAAGATGGTAATCAATATCTCGATCAGTGTAAATCCGCTATGGAGCTGTTGAAAAACCCCGTTGCTATTAATATTTTTCATAAACCGGCTGGTCATAAGTTACGTTCCCGCCTTTTTGTAAAGAACAAGTTTATAGGTTCCGCGACGGATAAATAATTTGTTGGTTACCGTGACTTCAATTTTCTTGAACTGCAGCAATTGGGTATCGCTGATTTCCAGATGCCATGTATATTGAGAATAATCGGGACCGAAGTCTCCATCGTCGCTTTTGTCGGATAAAGTAGAAGCTGTTTCTATCTCAACCATTTTGCTTTGGGCAAGCAGAGCCGCTGTGGTCATAAAACGTGAATCAGTAGACATGGAAATGCTCTGTGACTGCAATTGAAAGATGGAGACGAGCGCGATAGCCAGAATCGCGATGGCGATCATCACTTCCATGAGAGTGAAACCTTTTGCTTTTTTTAGTTTCATGCCGTTGTCCATTATCTGGGAATGTATTGCCCGGAACCGCTCATGGAAATATCAACATATTTATCGTAAATATCCGTCACGCCAAGAAAGGGATTTATCACTATCGTCATTCTGTCCTCTTCATATGCCAGATGGATTATGGCGGGAGAACAGATATTCTTCTTTCCAAAATAAAGCCTTGCCTCCCCCACTGATGTTTTTTGATTATTTTCGTCTACAATGTCCATGATAACGACATCTGAGGGCAAATGCAGCGGACGTTTTTTTATTTCATCCTGTTTTTCCGGCGTCATGTCTGAGGTAATAACCCAATAGGCGGAATTGGGCAGGTCAATGCAAAGGATGTAGGTTATCTGATCCCTGACAGCTTCAACGTGCAATTTTCTTTCCATTGCTATAAATTGACGCGAAGCCTTCTTGAGGTTATCGCCGGTCAGAACATCCCTTATGGAGGGAACGGCCAATACCAGAACCACTCCGATAAGGATGATTACCAGCAATATTTCGACAAGCGTAAAACCCTGCTTATTCACTTTCCCAATTATTGATGTCTTTATTAACACCTTCACCGCCAGGTTCTCCATCTGCGCCAAGGCAAGTTAAATCAAAATCGCCGTGGTTGCCGGGGCTTAGATAGATAAAATCATTTCCCCATGGGTCTTTGGGCACTTTGCTTTTTTCCAGATAGCCTCCCTGACGCCAGTTTTTAGGAATGTTTCCAACAGTAGGGGCTTCCACCAGAGCGTTCAAACCCTGTTCGGTTGTGGGATAGCTGCCATTATCGAGTTTGTAAAGTTTCAGCGCCGATTCCAGAGCTTCCATTTGTATTCTGGCTTTCGCCTGTCTTGCCTCGTCGGGACGACCCATAATGCGGGGGATGATCAGACCGGCGAGCACGCCTAAAATGACGATAACCACCATCAGTTCTATTAAAGTAAAACCTGCCTGCCTGTTTTTCTTCCGACTGAAAAGTTTCATAACCAACCTCTTTTTTTATTGTTTAATTTCGTGCGCTCGTTAACGCGGTTTTGCCATATTTAGAACGGCATTGTAAAAAAGCCAGAGGCAAGGCGTGCAAATCTTGAGGAATGACGCCTACTTTTTCACAGGTCGCTCCTGACGAAGGATGCGGCTAAGTGCAGCATATGGTTTTTTTACAATGCTGTTTACCTCACCAACTGGTTCATTTCAAATATCGGCAGTAAAATAGAGACGACAATAAAGCCGACCACAAGTCCCATTACCAATATCATTATCGGCTCCAGAAGCGAAGTCATAATCATAATATTGGCCTGAGACTCATTTTCGTAAGCCGTGGCTATGCGGTTGAGCATTTTTTCCAGCGTGCCGCTTTGTTCTCCAACGGCAATCATTTCCGTCACAAGAGGAGGAAACATGCCGCTTTGCGACAGAGGACCGGAAAGCCCCTTGCCTTCTTCTATATCCTTGGCGGCCTGACGGATTGCTTCGCCGATAATAATATTGTTCACAATATTGCGGACTATATCCATCGCCGATAGAAGCGGGACGCCGCTTTGCAATAGAGTGGACAGCGTCCGGCAGAATCTGGCAATCGCAATTTTGCGGTTAATTTGTCCAAATAGTGGGATTTTTAGTTTGGCGTTGTCCCATATGCGCCTTCCCGTTTCCGTTCCGTCTTTCATGTATTTTAAAGCGGCAATTGAAACGGCCAGAAGAATCAATATAAGCCACCAGAATGATTTTAAAAAGTTGCTGACCATAACCAAAATCGTTGTTACCATGGGCAGGGTTTGATGCATATCGGCGAAAATGCCCGTAATTTTGGGCACAACAAAAGTCATCAAAAGAAAAATAACGGCAGTTCCCATAAACAGCATAACTATGGGGTAATACATGGCTGACTTTATCTTGCTTATTAAGGCCTGCTGATTTTCACTAAAATCTGCCAACCGCTCCAGGACCAGATTGATTGTTCCGGATGCTTCTCCGGCCCTGACCATATTCAAATAAAAAGGCGGAAAAATTTGAGGAAACTCCGACATGCCCTCCGTAAGGCTCTTGCCTTCATTGACCTGTTCGCGTATTTGCGCAAGGGATTTTTTTAAAAGGGGATTCTGCGCTTGTTGCATCAGTATGGAAAGTGAAGGCACCAGTGGCATTCCTGAGCCTAAAAGAGTGGAAAGCTGACGGGTAAATACGGACACCTCTCCGGCGGAAACCCTCTCCCATAGATTAATCTTTAAAGCCCCGGATAATGCATTTTCTTTTTTGCCTGCCGCCTGATTAATTTCAACGGGATACACGTTTTCTTCCCGCAGCTTCTGCCTTGCTGCGGCGATGCCCGGTGCGTCAATAAAGCCCTTGCGCTGGTTACCTTTTTGATCTAACGCGATATATTCAAAAACACTCATTTATTCCTGCTTTTCTTAAGGATTAAATCTCTTAAATATTTAACATGAATTTAAATTTAATTCAATAAGTTATGCCTGATTTGAAATGATTTTATCAATCTAAATAAAACTGTTAATCTATGGGACCGGACGTTGCTCCTGATGACGCTGGTTTTGCCCACCATTCCACTGATTCCGCGCTCTCGCCGTTAGAGTTCACTGCCGTCACAACGATATAATAGGTTGTTCCGTTTGTTACAGAAGCGGTTGCGGAATAAGTAGGATTCGCGTCGGCGGTTATCGAAGTCTTCGCACCGGTTGACTTTGTGACCCCCTTTGCCGTACCAATGTAGATATTGTATGAAGCTACTGTCGGACTGGCGCTCACAGCATTCCAGTTAACTGTTATCTGAGCGTTGCCCGCTGTTACACTTGTTAGATCCGGAGCGAAAGGCGGCGGGGTTGTGCTCGGCGTTGCCGATTCGAAAAAGGAAGTGTTCGTCTTGCCATCGGCATTTACGGATACTACGAAGAAGTAATAAGTCGTTCCA
Organism: Smithella sp.; assembly: GCA_049523355.1. GTDB lineage: Bacteria > Desulfobacterota > Syntrophia > Syntrophales > Smithellaceae > Smithella. The sequence goes on from JBEKMY010000060.1 coordinate 20,171, forward strand.
TTTACAAGACCGGGGTTTGGTGTCACTCCAACGTTGCTTCCTTCAGTCCAATCAATCGTAGCCGAGTCGACAACTTGCGAGCTGTTGGCCTGGGGAATATTATCAACGATGCCCTCATTAATGGTTAATCCTTCTTCCGTGTAGCAATAAACAGTGTAATGATTAACACCGGTCACAGGAGTCCATGTGACGGTGACCTGCGCGTTTCCCGCGTTAGCACGGACATTTTCGGGCGCTGCCGGAGGCGGCGCTGCTGTACTAGGCGTTGCCGAAATTGCTATGGATAAATCGCTTTCGACAGAGGAAGTGACGGCCGAAATGGCAAACCAGTATGTTGTTCCGTTCGTAAGAGTAGTTATTTGATGGGGCGCGCTGGTTATACCCGCTATCTTTGTGCCGGCTTTCATTGTCGTTGAACTGGGTTTGTTGGTTGAACTGTAAGTACTGGTAGTGTCCGCAATGTAATAAATGTTGTAGGTTGTTGCGCCTCCTACCATTTGCCAGTCGAGAGTGACTTCTCCATCTCCGGCATCCGCCAGGACTTGCACCGTTAAATATGTCGTGGTCGCCGCCACCGGAGGATTGCTGCTGGAACCGCAGGCAGACACGGAAATTATAATCATAATCAACAATAATAAATATGCTAATAATCTTTTCATTAGTGTTCTCCTGTAGTTATATTAAACAAAACTTATTGTTGAAACGCGAATTTTCGAAAAATGCTTCTCCGGGAAAAAGGAGAAGAGTGATTTTTTCGCCTTTACTTTTTTATGGCTAATTGCGGGTAAATAATGCACTTCAAAGGTATGCCCTGTCAAGCTAATATTTATGCGTCAAGGAGTTCATGTAACGGGCGCTGATTTCATCCGCCGGTTCAATATAGAGGCTTTTTAAGTAGGCTTTAACGAAACCCTTGAGAAAAACTGCCGCAGGCAATTTTTTTGTCTCATCCGCTTCGATGTGATTTAAATAATCGAGACGGATTTTTGTTTCCTGATGAATTTTTTCAATAGGCACTCCCAGTTCATTTCTGATTTCCTTAAGGTCGGTGCCACTGATATCCTGTCGGGAGATAATTTCTCTGATGCGATGATTCTGAGAAACTTTTATTTTTAATTCGGCATTATGAATTTTTCGCATGGCGGCGTTGTCTTTCTCGCGGTTAATATCAAAAATATTAACAGGGTCTTTTTTAACCGCCGTATCATTTTCCGTAACGCTAATAATTCCCATTTGAGTAAGTTCAGTATTGTATTTTTCTCTTTGGGTTTCATTGATAAGCGTAAAATAAGCTTTTTCCAGAAGGGCAAGTATTTGACTTCTTTCTTCCTTTGAAAAAAAAGAATAACTGACTGGAGAATCGGACTGATACATTTGCAGGGCTGCGTTATAGGCGCTGCGAATTTCCAGAGCCGTCGCATCCGGTCTAATATCCAGCATTTCGTAATAATTTAGTTCGGTAAAATCTTTTTCCATCCACTGCCTCAAATCTGATTCGGTGGCGCCCGCAAACACCTTCGTTTACTTTGGGGTAAACATGTGAATATATCCCCATAATATTGTTTTTCAGAATCGAAGATTCTCCGCGGCTTGTCTTGGGAGAGCTTCAATATTTTTACAAATAGTTAAAAAGCAATTGTTCCCCGAGAGAATTGCTCATTTTCCTGTTGAGTTCGCGTAAATCATTGGCTGCTCGTGTATGGGGATAACGGTCTAAAAACGATACGCGCTGACATATGGCGTCATGAACATGTTCATCGTAAGAGATATTGCCGGCAAAATCAACACTAAAACCAAGATGTTTTTTGATAATTTTGCATATCTGCTCGCCCAGAGCGGGATTATCCTGTTTGCGCAATTGGTTAAGAATCAGTTTGAATCTGAAAGAATTGAAATCCTTTTTGATCAGCATGTATTTTTCAGGATGTTCTTTTTTAACAAAAGAAATAATATGTTCCGGTTTGTTAAGAGAGCCGTCACCTGACTGATGCCTGACTTTATTTTCCAGAGCCTTAAAATCAACCGCGGAAAAGTAATGGCGAATCCGGCGAAGGTAAATGGCGCGCATAAGCCGGTAAACATTTTCAATAGAAGTAGGCTCCGGCGTGGTAATGAATATGCCGTTTTGCGAAGCCAGAAAAAAATCAAGTGTGTTAAAAGCCGTGCCCGCGCCCAAATCCAGTAAAATATATTCGTATTTCAGTTTGGAGATGGCCTTCAAAGTTTTTATCTTTTTATCATAGGGAAGATTGGCGATATCCAGATTATCATGAGCGCCGCTGATTAAAAAAAGATTTGGAAAAGGTGTCCCCAGAACAATGTCTTCCAAAGCAGGTATTTTTTTTGTGACAAAATCGGAAAAACATTTTTCCGGATAACACACATCAACCATGGTGTGCAGATTAGCCGCTCCCAAATCAAGATCAATAAGCAGGGTGCTTTTGCCTGATTTTGCTAAAAGGCGTCCCAGTGAACTGGCTAAGAAACTCTTGCCTGATCCACCTTTTCCTCCTCCAATTGGCCAGATATGCACCATAAACTATCCGTCATTTGATTTTGTAAAATTCATACATGATAAAATAATGATATTCAAGCACTAAGTTGTTTGTTATCAATATTTTTCTGCCGGATAACTTTCTTGACTAATTTCGTTTTTCCCCCTAAAAAACAATACCGATTTTAAATCAAAGCGCTATCTTTGTTCGCGTCGCTTACGGCTTCCTCAACGTATGTATAATACGCCTCGTCGCCTGCACCTTGCCGCCGCGATATCATCTTTGATTTAAAAATGGTATAACATCACGTAAACGGCCATGTATCGCGCCTGAAAAATACCGTTAAATAATGCCGGAGTGCCCGTGATTGATAGAGAACCTGAAATTAAAGTAGCCCTGCTGCAAAGTTATAAAGAGGCGCGTATTGCTCTTAGCGGAAGATTTTTACTGCCTGACGGAAACGCGATTGATGGCAGGTTGACCGCTTTGGCTGATCAGGGAAAGGTTGAACTTTCCGATTATTCAGGAAAAAAAATACTCCTGCAAAAAGAGATTCTGCTGATTCCTGAAAACGGGGCGAGTTTTACCGTTTCTGACGTAAAAATCGGCATTGATTTCCACTGGCAAAGAATCCAGGAGCAATCCTTTCACGGCAATTTGTTTTTGTCTGCATGTTCTGGTTTTTCTTTTAATCTCATCAATGAAATCCTTCTGGAAGATTATCTGACAAGCGTTATCTCTTCGGAAATGTCCGCTGCCGCGCCGCTGGAATTTCTAAAAACGCAGGCCGTCGTGGCCCGCAGCTGGCTTGTGGCGATGCTCGCGAAAAAGAAAGCCGCCAGGGTTTCGTCCGTGTTAAGAACTAAAAATGAAATCATCGCGTGGCAGGACGTTAACGATCACGAAGGATTTGATGTTTGCGCTGACGATCACTGTCAGCGCTATCAGGGCATAACGAGAATTATTTCTAAAAACGTTCATGAAGCAATAGATGAAACTCGTGGAATTTTTCTGGTTCATAACGGTGAAATCTGTGATGCCCGCTATTACAAATCCTGCGGCGGACAAACCGAAATATTCCCCACCGCCTGGGAGGACGAATCTCCTGACTACCTGGCAAGCGTAAGCGATGAGGCCGGGCAGCATCCACCTGTTAGATCAGAGACAGAAGCCCGGCAATGGTTAAAAAGCAGGCCCGCGGCTTATTGCGATACAACGGATAAAAAGTTATTGAGCAATATTTTAACGGCTTTTGATCAGGAAACGCCTGATTTCTATCGCTGGCAGGTTGTTTATACGAGAAAAGAATTGGAAGAAATATTATTGAAAAAATCGGGTATAGATTTTGGCGTTCTGCAAAATATTGAGCCGCTGGCGCGCGGACCATCCGGCAGAATCTATCGCCTGAAAATTGAAGGTTCCCGAAAAACGGTTATTGTTGGCAAGGAATTGGAAATCCGCCGTTGGCTATCTGAGAGCTATCTTCTCAGCAGCGCTTTTGTTGTTACCGCCGAGCGAAACACAAATGGAGAAATCGGCAGGTTTATTTTACATGGCGGCGGCTGGGGGCACGGCGTAGGCCTCTGCCAGATAGGCGCGGCGGTTATGGCAAGCAAAGGATTTAAAGTAGAAGAAATACTGATGCATTATTTTACCGGTGCGCAGTTAAAAAAAATATATAAATAAAAAATTTATTAAAAAGAAAAACCATGTCCGAAATAAGATCAAAATCTGCAAAATATTCTCATTCAACTCGGAGTCCCTGGTTTTGGGTTCCATCAATTTATCTGGCCGAAGGTATTCCCTACGCGATTGCCATGACGGTTAGCGTTGTGCTTTACAAAGATATGGGACTGTCCAATAAGGAGATAGCTTTTTACACCAGTTGGCTTTATTTCCCATGGGTAATAAAACCGTTGTGGAGTCCGTTTGTCGATATTTTCCGCACTAAGCGTTTCTGGATACTGGCTATGCAACTGGCCATCGGCGGCTCTCTGGCCTGTGTCGCGCTTACTCTGCCAACTGCCAATTTTGTGCGATACTCTTTAGCCATTTTTTGGATTATGGCTTTTTGTTCCGCCACACATGATATCGCCGCCGACGGCTTTTATATGCTAGGGCTCGACACACCTCAACAGGCGGCGTTTATCGGTGTGCGTGTTATTTTTTATCGTATTGCCACCATTACCGCCGAAGGCGGACTGGTGTTTATGGCCGGCATGCTGGAAAAATACGGCTGTCCGGTTACGAGCGCATGGTCGCTTTCTTTTATCGGTGTAGCTGCTGTCTTTCTGGCTCTATTTATTTACCATTTTTTTGTCCTGCCCAACCCACAGACGGATATTAGCGCGCCGTGGGACAAATCAAAAAATTTCCTGGCAGAATATTTCCGCGTTCTGACCTTATTTTTCCGGCGCAAGGATATTCTTATTGTTATCAGTTTCTTTTTGTTTTACCGTTTCGCCGAGGCGCAGTTAGTTAAAATGGTAGTGCCTTTTTTACGCGATACACGCGTTAAAGGCGGGTTGGGTCTAACCACTGCGGATATAGGCGTCATCTATGGCACTGCCGGAGTAATAGCGTTAATGCTGGGCGGACTTCTGGGCGGCTATGTAATTTATAAAAATGGCTTGAAATTCTGGCTGTGGCCGATGGTTCTGATCATGCATCTGCCGGATTTGATTTTCGTGTGCTTGTCCCACTATCAGCCTGAAAACATTTGGCTTATCGGTTCAGCTGTCGCAGTTGAAAAATTCGGTTATGGCTTCGGATTTACGGCCTATACGATATATATGATCATGGTTTCGCAGGGAAGTTATAAAACCGTATTCTACGCTATCGGCACGGGCATTATGGCGCTGGGGATGATGATTCCCGCGATGGGCAGCGGCTGGATTCAGGAAATGCTGGGCTACGAAAAATTCTTCATCTGGATTCTGATTACGACCATTCCCGGATTTATTGTGGCAGCATTGATAAATATTGATCCGGAGTATGGGAAGAAATTGAAGAAAGAGCCAAGAGGTTAGGGCGATATGAAGATCAAACAAATTAAAACAGCATTTATTTTAGGGGCCGGACTGGGAACGAGACTAAGGCCGCTTAGCGAAAATATGCCCAAGCCGCTTCTGGAAATAGGCGGACGTCCGATTATTACTTACGCGATGGAACAACTGCGTGTTGCGGGTGTAGAGAGATTTATTGTCAATACTCATCACTGCGCTGAAAAATATGCCGGGATATTTCCAAAAAATAATTGGGAAGGCATTTCGATTACTTTCCGATACGAGCCTGTTTTGCTTGATACTGCCGGCGGTATCAAAAATATCGAAGACCTTATTATTGAAGATGAACGAATTATTGTTTGCAATGGCGACATCATCACCAATATGCCGCTTACGACTCTTATTGAAAAACATTTTAAATTAAAAACAATTGTCACGCTGGCGCTGCGCAGCAGCGGCCCGTTGCTCAATGTCAGTATCGATAAGGAAGGTTTCGTCTGTGACATGCGGCATATTCTGAAAAATCATGGAGTAATGAATTGCCTTTTTACCGGAATTTATATTGTGGAAAAAGATTTTTTGAAAAGGTTGAAGGCGGGCAAAATAGAATCGACAGTTTTACCGCTGGTGGAGATGATTAAAGAAAATCCGCGCTCTGTGGGCGGCGTTGTGATTGATAATGGTTATTGGCATGATGTAGGGACGATAGAAGAATATGAAAAGTTGAAGCAGGCAGGCTTTTGAAAAACATTTGTTTGCCCCGATACAATCGGGATTGCGCTGCAAAATGCATATCAATCCGGGTAATGACATAAATGTGGGATTTATGAATAAGGAAATACAGAAATTTTTAATCGATCATTTGGGTGTGGTGGATTTTGAGCTTGCGCCCATCAAAAAGGGAGGTTCCGACCGTAGTTTTATTCGGGTTTTCCTGCCAGATAAAACCAGTTTCATTTTTATGCATTATGGCGATGAAGTAGCGGAAAACAGCCGCTGGGCCGGCATCAACAAATTCATGGCCTCGCTTGATATTAATGTGCCGCGGATTATCGCGCGGGATGAGTCGCTACATTTTATTTTGCTTGAAGATTTGGGCGATTTGGATTTGTGGTCGCAGAGATTTTTACGCTGGGAAGAGCGGCGCGATTATTATTTTCAGGCGCTTACTCAAATTTACCGGCTGCATTCTTTTGATCTGAAATCGCTTCCTGCCGGTTTGCAATTGTCGGAGAGTTACGGCCCGGGGCTCTATAAATGGGAGCATGACTATTTTCTCGAAAATCTCGTATGGGAAGTCTGCAAAATAAAACTTTCATCATCGGATGCCGCGAAGTTGATGAAAGAATTGGACTCGGTTTCCGCCCGCCTGCAAAAAATAGAGCCCTGTTTTATTCACAGAGATTTTCAGTCGCAAAACATTATGATTAAAAACAGCAGGCCTGTTTTGATTGATTTTCAGGGCATGCGTCAAGGCTGTCTTTTCTATGATTTGGGCTCGCTTATCTGCGATCCTTACGTTACTTTTGATGATGAGGAAAGAAACGAACTGATAAATTTTTATTATGAACTGCTTAATCCCGCTTACAGCCTCGATGAGTTTGTTCATAATTTCTGGATGGGTTCGGTGCAGCGGCTTTTGCAGGCACTCGGAGCGTATGGTTTTCTGGGGCTTAAAAAACACAAGCCCGCATTTCTTGGGCACATCGGCAACGGCCTTGAGAATTTATTGACGGCAATAGATAACGCAGGCGGACTCGAAATGCTCAACAATTTAGCAACGGAATGTGAAACCATCCTCACCCGGAAAAATTTTTAAAAGTAAAGAACAGCTTGGAATTTTAAAACTTGACGTTATTTAAAATCGTTGCAGATTTTAACAAATCCTCCACCGCTACCCTTTTTAGCATTTCAAAGAGATAATTCCAAACAGAGAAACTTCGCGTGCTATAAAGGCATTGCGCTTATCGTGCCGATATGTTAAGCAAATCATCAATATTTACAACTCGGAGAGTTTGAAGATGAAATACGAACCAATTGCAATTGAAGAAAAATGGCAAGAAAAATGGGAGGATGAAAAAAAAATCCTTTAAGGTTACCGAAGACCCGCAAAAGAAAAAATACTATCTGCTGGAGATGTTTCCTTATCCTTCCGGCAAAATTCATATCGGCCATGTCCGTAATTACACTATCGGCGATGTCGTCGCCCGCTATAAACGCATGAAGGGTTTCAATGTTCTGCATCCGATGGGTTGGGATTCCTTCGGCCTGCCCGCGGAAAACGCGGCCATCGAACATAATATTCATCCCGCGAAGTGGACAAACGAAAATATCAATCACATGAAAAAACAGCTCAAACGCATGGGTTTCAGCTACGATTGGGACAGGGAAGTATCCACCTGCGAACCTAAATACTACCGCTGGGAACAGCTGTTCTTTATCTGGATGTATGAGAAGGGACTGGCTTACAAAAAACGCTCCACAGTTAATTTCTGCACCAAGTGCGACACGGTGCTGGCCAATGAACAGGTGGAAGGCGGCCAGTGCTGGCGCTGCGGCACGGAAGTGCAGGAGAAGGTACTGGATCAGTGGTTTTTCAAAATTACCGCCTATATCGAAGAACTGCTTGAATACTGCGATAAGCTGCCCGGCTGGCCGGAACGCGTAATGACCATGCAGAAAAACTGGATCGGCAAAAGCTACGGCTGTGAAGTGGATTTTCCGATGGCCGATGGAAACGGCGCGATCAAGGTATTTACCACCCGTCAGGATACACTCTTTGGAGCGACATTCATGCTGGTTGCCGCCGAACATCCGCTTGTTATTCAACTCACCAAAGGCAAGGCCGTTGAAAAAGATGTCATGCGGTTTGTTGAAAAAGTCAAAAAGCAGGACAAGCTGATGCGCACTTCCGAATACTATGAGAAGGAAGGCCTGTTTCTGGATGCCTACTGCAAAAATCCTTTAACCGGCAGTGAAATGCCGATTTTTGCGGCCAATTTTGTTCTGGCCGATTACGGAACCGGATGCGTTATGGCCGTGCCCACGCATGATCAGCGCGACTTTGAATTTGCCAAAAAATTCAATCTGCCGCTTATTGTGGTTATTTCACCGAAAGATAAAACGCTTGATCCGGCGACGATGACAGAAGCTTATGTGGATGAAGGAGTCCTCGTCAATTCCGGAGTGTTCAACGGCATGGAAAACACCAAGGTTTTGGAGGCCATCGCTGATTTTCTGGAAGCCCAGGGGAAGGGTAAACGCACCATCCAGTACCGGCTGCGCGACTGGGGCATTTCCCGCCAACGCTATTGGGGAGCGCCGATTCCCATGATCAACTGCGATAAATGCGGCATTGTTCCGGTTGATGAAAAAGATTTGCCTGTAGTGCTTCCGGAAAATGTAAAATTAAGTACCGAAGGCGGTTCGCCGCTTGCCGCTATGAAAGAATTTGTAGATACCACTTGTCCCAAATGCGGCGGCAAGGCCGCCAGAGAGACAGATACGATGGATACATTCGTGGAATCCTCATGGTATTTCGATCGCTATTGCTGTCCTGATTGCGACACCAAACCCGGCCTCGACCGCAAAAAGTTGGATTACTGGATGCCTGTTGATCAATACATCGGCGGAATTGAACATGCCATATTGCATCTGCTCTATTCGCGTTTTTACACCAAGGTTCTGCGCGATTTCGGAGTTATCGGCGTGGACGAACCGTTTACCAATCTGCTGACACAGGGCATGGTCTGCAAAGAGACGATGAAATGCAAAGAACACGGTTATCTTTTCCCGGAGCAGGCAGCTGATGGAAAATGTCATATCTGCGGCAAGGAAGCTATCATCGGCAAGACCGAAAAAATGTCCAAGTCTCTGAAGAACGTTATTGATCCCGACTATCTGATTAAAACGTATGGGGCGGATACTGCGCGTATATTCTGTTTGTTTGCGGCGCCGCCGGAAAAGGATTTGGAATGGAGCCATCAGGGCGTGGAAGGTTCATTCCGTTTTCTGGGGCGACTGTGGCGTATTATTGAAGAATATCTTGAAGACATCAAGGCTGTTGAGCCGTTGTCAGGCAGTGTTGATTTGGAGGGCGAGTTAAAAGCACTGAGGCGGAAAACTCATCAGACTATCCGTAAGGTCACTATTGATATAGAAGACCGTTTTCATTTCAATACGGCAATCAGCGCTGTAATGGAACTGGTCAATACGGTTTATCAAATCAAGCGTCCCGCAAGTGATGATAAGATGGCTCTGTCCGCTGTCCGCGAAGCGCTGGAGGCTGCCGTTGTACTGCTGGTGCCCATCGTGCCGCATATCACTGAAGAAATATGGCAACTGCTTGGCCATAAAAATTTGGTTTCCGATATGCCCTGGCCGCAGTTTGATCCGGCGATTGCCAGCGAAGAAGAGATGACGATTGTCGTGCAGATTAACGGTAAGCTGAGGAGCCGAATGACTGTTGCCGTAGATGAGGATCCGGAAAAAATCAAAACGAATGCGTTGACGGATGAAAAAATCAAGGCAATGACTAAAGAAACAAAAGTGTTAAAAGTTATTTACGTGCCTAAGAAACTGGTTAATATTGTTATCTCTCAATAATAATGAAGGCATTTTCATGAAAAAAAAACAAAACAGGCGGCAAATTCTTAAAACATTAATAATATGCCTTTCTTTCGTTCTTTTGTTTGGCTGCGGATACTCCTTTGCTCCGCAGGGGAAATTCATCGAGAACCGCATTCAACGGGTTTATGTAAAATCTTTCAATAATAAAACATCGCAGGCGGAAATAGAAAATTATTTACGGAAGGCTTTTATTAACCAGTTTATTCAAAACAGCCGTTTTAAAATTGTGAATAATGAGGAATCCGCGGATGCGATAGTTAAAGGAACAGTTCTTAATCTCAATAGATCACCGCTTTCGTATCTCCAAAATGATCTGACGGCTCAAGAGCGGGCGGCAATTATTTTGGAAGTGACTTTTCAGGAAAATGAAAGCGGCAAAATTATCTGGAGTTCGAAAAATATGACAGGCTCGATTGATTACGCTATAAGCGATGATATTAATTTGCTTACCGCAACCAGAAAACAGGCGTTAATTAAGCTGGCCAACGATATGGCAGAAAAAGCCTTTAATCTTATGATGTCCGGATTTTAAAGAAGATTATTTCTGTAAACATGAACCCTTTAGTTCGAAACTTCGGCCGGTTGATTCTGTTGCCCTTCAATAACGAGATTGAGGCGCTCGGTATCTGGCCATCGGACACGCGTCATGTTAAAGAAATAAAAAATCTTTCTTCATATCTGAAAAAATTATCATGCAAATATCTTCTACTGATTACCGACAAAGAAAAAATCACCTGCGACGAATTATCTCTACGCTGCCTGTTGAAAACCGCTGAAAAGAAGCGGGCAGGTATTACTTATTCGGATTTTATCCGGCAAAAAGGGAACAATCTGATTGCTAATCGGCTTATAGATTATCAGCAGGGCAGTATCCGCGACGATTTTAATTTTGGGCACCTTTTGCTTTTTTCGTGCCCGGCTGTTAAATCCGCCCTGCAAAAATACGGTTCACTGCCGGCAGAAGTTGATGCCGCTTTATACGACTTGCGTCTGAAGATTTCTATTGACCACGAATTGATTCATGTGCCGAAAATTTTGTATACGGTATCCATAAAAAAGCAGAAAAGAATAAAAATATCCGGCAGGCAAACGGAAGCTCATTTTGCCTATGTCGCGAAAGAGAATTTTATTCGTCAGAAAGAGCTGGAAAAGGTCGCGACAAAATATTTGAGGCGTATCGGGGCTTATCTGCCTTTACGCGTAAAAAACACAAACAAAGAACCGGATGCCTTCCAGTGGAAAGTCAGCGTGGTCATTCCAGTGCTCAATCGTAAAAAGACGATTGCCGACGCGCTTGCCAGCGCCTTGGGACAAAAAACCAATTTCCCTTTCAATGTTATCGTTGTGGATAATCATTCCACGGACGGCACCACAGAGATTCTAAACAAGTTTGTTAAGAAGTATCCCCATGTTCACAAAATCATTCCTTCAAGGCGCGATCTTGGCATTGGCGGCTGCTGGAATGAAGCCATTTATTCGCCGCACTGCGGACGTTATGTTGTTCAACTCGATTCCGACGACCTTTACAGTTCGCCGCAAACGCTTCAAAAAATCGTGAATGCCCTGCGCTCCGGACGATACGCGATGGTCGTCGGTTCTTATACGCTGGTCAATGAACGTCTGAAAACTGTACCGCCGGGTCTTATTGACCACAGGGAATGGACGCGAAAAAACGGACACAATAACCTGCTCCGCGTCAACGGAATAGGGGCGCCTCGTGCGTTTGATGCTTCCGTGATCCGTCAGATTGGTTTTCCCAATGTCAGTTACGGCGAGGACTATGCTGTTGCTCTGCGTATTACACGCGAATATAAAATAGGCAGGATATACGAAAATTTATATCTATGCCGCCGCTGGAAGAACAATACGGACGCCGGACTTTCCATGGAAAAACAAAACCTCAACGATTTTTATAAGGATAAACTTCGCACCGCGGAAATTGAAGCAAGAATTTTGACAAACAAGAAAAAACTTTCTTCGGATAGTCAAAGAAGCTTTGCCGAATTCTCCGGCGGGGAAGATTTATCGCTGCCCATGCTTTGCCGGAGTCTTTTTGATGCGCAAAAGAAAAGCTGGCCGAAACTGGCCGAGGCCTGCCGGAATTTGGCTTCGGTGCGTCTAAGGAAACTATCCGGCGGCTATAAAATTTATCTGCAATATAATCCTGCCCGCGCAGTAAGCAGCGGGGCATCTGTTGATAGTGAATCAATAAAAAAAAGACCCTGCTTTTTATGTGAAAATAATTTGCCGGCCCAACAACTGGGTGTCCTATACAGAAATCAATATTTGATTCTTTGTAATCCCGCGCCGATTTTTGAAAAGCATTTTACTGTAGTTAGCTTGCAACATCAGCCGCAGGAAATTACCTCATCAATAAATTGGCTTTTGCAATTGGGCGCCGATCTGTCGCCGGATTATGCTGTTTTTTACAACGGTCCGGCCTGCGGGGCGTCCGCTCCCGATCATCTGCATTTTCAGGCGATTCCCCACAATGTTCTTCCTTTTCTCCGGGAATTAAAAAAGCTGTCGCCGGTTAAAAACAATTCTTTTGTTCGATACAACCGGTGGGAAGGATTTGACCGTTCTGTAGTTGTTCTGGAGGGGAAAAACGCGAGGGAGTTGGCCGAACAATTTCTGCGTTTGCTGGAAGCAGCGCAAACAAAACTTAAAATAAATTACGAACCGATGGTTAATGTTATTTGCGATTATGCCGGGAGACGCTTTCGGCTGTTTGTTTTTCTGCGTCAGAAGCATCGTCCGGAAGCCTATTTCGCCAAAGGCAGAAATAGGATATTTATTTCTCCGGGGGCTGTTGATATGGCCGGTATCATTATTGCGCCGCTTCTGGATAATTATAACCGTTTAGATTATAATGCTATCCGTGGAATTTACAGGGAGGTATCACTGCCGGAAGGCATGATGGATTCAATAGTAAAGGAATTATAAAAGGAACTGATAAATGTTTTTTAAAGAGGAAATAATAGTTGACAGCTCAATGAGTTTTTCCGATGCGATTGAAGGAACAAACGCTCCGGATGAAATTATCGATGGGTTATCACTTGTTGATGTCCTGTACTATTCATTTGACGGAAGAAAACATCAGGGGCAAATTATTGTCAACAGGGAACGGGAAGATGATGTTTATGAAATATTCGACTTTATTGAAAAAATTCTATTTCCCATAGGAAAAGTTGTTCCCATAATCGCTTATCAGTGGAATGATTACAATTCCATGGCCGATAATAATTCTTCCTCTTTCAACTTCAGAGTCATTGAAGGAACAACAAAATTATCCATGCATTCACTGGGGATGGCCGTGGATATTAACCCGGTGCAAAATCCGGTTATTTATCCCAACGGGGTAATAGCGCCGGAAGGAGCTAAATATCGGCCGAAAGAAAGGGGCACATTTACGGAGGATAATGCCATAGTTCAGGAATTTCTCAGGCGAGGCTGGCACTGGGGCGGCAATTTCGAGCAGCCGAAGGACTATCATCACTTCGAAAAGCCGGATTAATTCTTCATTTTGCTAAGAAACGGAGACATCCGGTGTCACTTGTGGTTCGCCATCATGAACTATTTTTGAATGAAGATCATGAGCCATCAGCAAATACATCGCCGGTACAACAAACAACGTAAACAACGTGCCGATAGCGATGCCGGTAGTGATTACCAGACCCATGTTGTAGCGGCCCGCAGCTCCCGCGCCGGAGGCAAAAACCAGAGGCATTACGCCCAGTACCATGGCTGCAGTAGTCATGAGGATTGGCCGCAAGCGGGTGGCCGCGGCCTGTTCGATAGATTCGCGCTTATCTTTACCTTCGCGCTGCAGGTCGTTGGCAAATTGCACGATGAGGATGCCATGTTTGCTGATGAGACCAATGAGGGTTATCAGGCCCACCTCGGTATAGATATTTAAGCTGGCATCGCCAATACCTAGGCTGATGAAAATCAGCGCTCCGCAGATGGACATAGGCACGCTGACCAGCACGATGATCGGGTCACGGAAACTTTCAAACAGCGCGGACAGTACGAGAAAGATGATGATCAGCGCGAAGGCGAATGTTATCATTAATGAGCTTGACTCCTGCATGTACTGCCGCGATTCACCTCCATAATCGACGCTATAACCTGCGGGCAGTACCTCTTTGGCAATTGCCTTGAGTTTATCCAATGCCTGTCCCAGAGTGATGCCGGGAGTAATGACTGCGGATATTGTGGAGGAATTGAGTTGCTGAAAGTGGTTAATGGACTCAGGCACAACACTAGTCTTAAGGCCGGCAATAGTGGAAACAGCCACGGATTGACCGCTGGCGGTATTAATGTGGTAGTTATTCAACTGATCGGCGGTAAGTCTCTCCCTTTGCCTGACCTGGGGAATCACTTTGTAGGAGCGGCCGGACATGCTAAAGTAGTTGACGTATCCTCCGCCCAGCATGGAAGCCAATGAACTGCCCGCTTCCTGCATTGTCAAACCCATCTGCGCCATTTTATCCCGGTCGAATTCAACCACTGTCTGAGGTTTATCTATTTTGAGGTCGGTATCCACATACATGAACATACCGCTTGCCCGCGCTTTGTCCAGAAAAATTCTGGAAACATCATTGAGCCGGGCAAAGGATTCGGTAGTGCCGATTACAAATTGCACAGGCAGTCCATGACCCGTACCGGGCAGAGGCGCCGGTTGAAATACCACTGAGTTGGCACCTGCTATATCGCCGATTTTTGTTTGAATCTCCGGCTGAAGAATCTTTGTTGTGCGTTGTCGTTTGTCCCAAGGCGTAAGGACCAAACCGGCAAATCCTGAATTTAGACCGCTAAATCCCTCAACCTGGAAAAGATGCGCGATTTCCGGTATAGGCTCCAGGATTTTAGCTAGCTGCAGTGAATAGAGCTGGGTCTGTTGCAGAGTGGCATCCGGGGCAGCTGTGATCATGGAGATCAAGAATCCCTGATCCTCCTGAGGTGCAAGCTCGCTCTTGGAGTTTACAAGCAAAAAATAATTACTTCCGAGAATAATTATGGACAACACCACGACGACGGGCAGAGAGTTGAGTGCCCCTTTTAAATATCTTGCATAAGCGTCGCGAAGACGATTAAACTGGCGGTCGATGAACTCGGTGAAACGGTGCCGTTCATTCGGGTTAGGTTCCTTTAGAAAGCGCGAGCACATCATGGGTGAAAGAGTCAAGGCAATGATCGCTGAGACGAACACGGCGCCTGCCAGGGTATAGGCAAATTCGGTAAATAGCGCGCCGGTGAGGCCGCCCATGAAACCGATGGGCACGTAGACGGCAATTAATACCACAGTCATGGCGATAATAGGTCCGCCGAGTTCGCGGGCGCCCATGATCGCAGCCTGCAGAAGAGGGACTCCTTCCTCCATATGGCGATGCACATTTTCTACCACGATGATGGCGTCATCCACCACCAGACCGATAGCTAGCACAAGGGCAAGCAGGGTCATCAAGTTGATCGTGTAACCAAGAGCCTTCATGATAAAAAATGCTCCGACCAGAGACAGGGGGATGGCTATCGTTGGGATGATCACCGAGCGTACCGATCCTAAAGAAAGAAAAATAACCAGGGTTACAATAAGCAGCGCCTCGGCAAGAGTAATAACGACTTCTTTAATGGAACTGTTGACATAATCCGTGGCGTCGTACACGATGCGTCCGTCCAGGCCCTGGGGTAAATTCTGAGTGATTTCGGGGAAACCGTTGCGAACAGCATTAGCGACCGTAAGCAGGTTAGCATTAGGTGCAACCCTTATGCTAATGAACACGGCGGACTTGCCGTCAAAGCGAACTGAAGAATCGTAGTTTTCCGCGCCCAGGGTCACATGGGCCACATCTCCCAGGCGGATGATGGCGCCGTTTACAGACTTGATCACAAGGTTGCGGAATTCGTCGGCAGAATGCAGACCCGTCGCCGCGGTGAGGTCGACGGTTATCATCTGTCCCTGGGTCCGGCCCAGAGCGGATATAAAATCGTTGGCCGCAAGAGCGTTGCTTACATCCGCGGCGGTCACACCATGCGCGGCCATTTTTTCCGGATCAAGCCAGGCTCGCAGGGCGAACTCCTGCTTGCCGAGGATCTCCGCTGTCTGCACACCTTCCACAGCCTGCATTTTGGGCTGCACTACCCTGATCAGGTAGTCGGTAATATTCGTTGTGGGCAGATCTTTGCTGTAGAAACCGATTATCATGGAACCGATATCCTCACCTGTGGAGATACTTATCACCGGTTGCTGCGATCCCTGAGGCAGTTGATTGAGCACAGCGTTGACCTTGGTGTTTATCTCGGCAAGCGCTTTGTTGGCATCATAGTTCAGGCGCATGTTTGCGGTTATTGTGCTTACGCCTTGCGAACTTGATGAGGTAAGGTAGTCGATGCCGTTAGCCTGGGCGATTGAGTTTTCCAGGGGCGTGGTGATAAATCCGGATACCAGTTCGGGGTCGGCGCCTGTGTAAACGGTTGTTATAGTCACCACTGCATTCTGGGTTTCCGGATACTCCCGGACGGGGAGAAGATTAATGGAACGCAGGCCAAGCACCAGAATCAGCAGGCTGACCACAGTGGCGAGAACGGGACGACGAACGAAAATGTCAGTGAATTTCATGTATTTTCTTCTCCACTATGGTTCCACAGGAACAGGATTTGCATCGTTTGCAGGCTGTGCCGTGTTATTAACAATTACCGGACTGCCGCTTCGAAGCTTGAGCTGACCGCTGGTGACAATGATTTCACCCTCGTTAATCCCTTTAGTGATCGCCACCTGATCTCCACGCGCCGGCCCCAGAGTAACAAATGTTTGTCGGACGGCCAGAGAAGGCTTGCCATCCTTATCTGTGCCTTTTTTCTCCACAATATAGACAGTTTCGCCGTAAGGGTTGAAGGTCACTGACGTACGGGGAACCGTCAGATAACGCATGGTTTTGCCTGCCCGAACTTTGATTGTCGCATACATGCCCGGAAGCAATTCGTGCTTTGGGTTGGCAATGATCGCCTCAATTTGGACATTGCGCGTTTCAGGATCAACTTTTGGGCTGATGGCTGAAATTTTACCTTTAAATATTTTATCGGGATAGGTGTCGGTTACGACGGCAACCGTCTGCCCGGACAAAATACGGGAGAGCTCCTGTTGCGGCATGTAAAAGTCAATGTAAATCGGATCCAGTGTTTGCAGAGTAACGACCTTGTCTCCCGGGTTTAAATATTGTCCTGTATTGACGGAGCTGATGCCCAGACGGCCCGCAAAGGGCGCGCGTATGGTTTTTTTGTTTATAATGGCTTCCTGCTGGGCAACCTGCGCCTGTTTACCCTTGAGATCAGCGGCATCGGCATCAAGCGATGCCTTGCTAACGGCCTGTGCCACGTATTGTTTTTTGTTACGCTCGTAAACGCTTTGTGCCAGATCGGCCGCTGCCATGAGCGTGTGCATTTGGGCAATGTCAGCATCAACGTTGAGTTTGAGTAAAAGCTGGCCGGCAAAGACATTGTCTCCCGACTTAAAATGTATGCTTTGTACCAGGCCGGAAATTTCGTTCGCTACATCGACACCGCGCACAGCCCTCAGTGTACCCACGGCCTGAATTTGCGGTTGCCATTCCTGTGTGACAGCCTTGAGAGTCGATACCGTAACCGCCGGGGTGGCCATCGATGATATGTATTTCTTCATCATGTATGACTTGAATCCCTGATACCCGAAAATTCCGCCAAAAATCACGCCGACAATTATCAGCATTATTATCATTCTTTTAGTCATTCTTAGTCTCCTCTTTGATGAAAAGATAAACCAATGTCCTCGCGATTAAATCCCCGCCTTTTCTAACGGGGAATCGGCGGATAACGCTTTGCGGTTCCACCAGCCGCCGCCTAAGGCCTGGAAAAGTGCGGCGGTATCAGCATATCGCTGCGCCCGGGCCGAAATCACATTAATAAGTGTTTTCTGATAATCGCGTTGGGCAACTAACAGCGACAGATAACTCACTGCACCAAGCTCGAATTGTTTTTCGGTCAACGCCAGCGTCGCTTTTGCGGCGGCCTCCGCCTGAGCCTGGGCCTGTAATGTCCGTGCGTCGGTTTCCAGAGCGCGTAGGACATCGGCTACATCCTGAAAAGATTTCAAGACGGTCTGCCGGTATTGAGCCGCCGCCTGATCATAGACGGCGATAGCACTGCGCCGTTTTGCGGTGAGTTGTCCGCCGTGAAAGATCGGTTGTACAAGACCGGCACCCAAATTCCAGACCACGCTTTGTCCGCTGAAGAGGACGTCGGTGCTGGTGGCCTGAAATCCGTAACTACCGCTTAGTGTAATTTGTGGATACAGATTGGCTGTCGCCACACCAACGGCCGCGCAGGCCTGATGCAATAATGCTTCGGATGCGCGGACGTCAGGACGCTGATGAGCCAAAAGCGATGGCAGGCTTACCGGTAGTGATTCCGGTAAATGCATTGAATCAAGGCTGAATTCAGGTATCTTTCCGTCGCCGGGAAACTTTCCGATAAGGACCGAGAGAGCATGGCGGGTTATGTCTAACTGCTTTTCGAGCGGCGGCAATCCCGCCTTGGTCATGGCAAGTTCTGTCTCTTGCGACAGCACAGCCGTTTTAGATACCGCACCCAGTTCTAATTGCGTTTTAAGCACATCAAGCTGTTTTTGTTGCACCGCAAGGATATCCATGGTCGAACGAATCTGTGCCCGCAACGATGCTTCCTGGATAGCAGCCGTCACGATATTAGCGGTAAGGGTCAGGTGGGCACCCTCAAGCTGAAACTGCTGATATTCTACCTGTGCCTGAAGCGCTTCAAGCTGGCGCCTCGCGCCGCCGAAGATATCGAAAGTATAAGAGACATTTACTGAAGCGTTGATGAGGGTGAATGGGTCGATATCCATGTCTGGTTCGCCTAACGACGCGCCCGATATTTTTTGACGATTAGCCGAGACACCTGCATCCACGCTGGGGAATAATGCACCCACCTGCGCTTTGCGATTTTCCTGCAACTCCCTTAGTTTTGCTTTTGCTAATTCAAGCGTGGGGCTGTCCGCAATGCCCTGTTTAATCATCATGTCAAGGTCAGGGGAACCAAAGAGTGTCCACCACTGAGCCGGCAGTTCCTCGGCGAAAGCGAAACGCTGTGCTGCACCACTGTCTGACTGCGCACTGACCGTTTGTGCAGGCAGTGGCGATGCGGTATAAAGACTGGGTGTTGCCATATTCTGAGAATGAAAATCCGGGCCAACGGCACAACCGGCCAAGGTAACTAAAACGATAATGAATAATATGATCGGGGAAAATGATTTCATGATTTCAGACTCTTTTTTAATGTTGTTTTCTTCTTGGCCGGAAGGCGCGGCTCAAAACCGATCATAAGCGTTTTAACGTAATCACGGATTTCACGACTGACACGCATTTTATCAGATTTATTTCCTATCCACCGGTCAAGCATGGCAGACTGAATACTTATCATCCACAGGCATTTGGCGAGCACTCTGGTTTCGACAGCACCCGAGAGTCTACCCAGCCGCTGCTCCGCAGCCAGATAAACATCCAGTCCTTCGATGGCATATTGCGGACCCATATTCCGTTCTTTCACGATCTCCTGCAAGCGGATGCCTAATTTTTGATCAGCGAAAACAGTGTTGATAATCGGTGTTATTTCATAGTGGGCGCAGTAGACTGAAAGCAAAACGTTTTCCAGATTCTTTAAGAGGGTCTTTTTGCCTACCTCAAGCGGCAGATTCTGCATATAATTTTTAGTTTCACGCACGCGCGTTTCGATTATTTCAAAGATTAGCTCAGCTTTGTCCTTGAAGTGGTGATAAATCAACCCTTCAGCAACTTTCGCTTCGCGCGCTATGTCACGTGTGGTAAGACGGGCCAGACCATGTGTCTGCAAAAGGCGTTCTGTAGCGCATATGATATTCTGCCGGTTTTCGTTCATGACTGATATTTCCACTTCCTTTGTCTTTTCCCTGCCATGTTGATGCGATGTTGCCGGTAACGTAATCACATCGCTACATGCTTAATCAAATGCTCAGTAATTTTAATCAAATGATCAAAATATGTCAAGCTTATTTTGACGGATAATGCCCTAAACGTTACTAATTTCAGACAAAAATATAATTATATCAAGCATTTCATGAATGCAACTTTTTAACTATCCGTGTAGTCATTATATTTGGATGTCGGTTGTGATCAGGTGTTATTCAAGAAGCGGGCGACAATTATTCCGGAATATTTTTTGTTCTGCTTTAAATAGGCAAGAAGCGTTTTTTTTGAGATGACTACGCCGCCTTCTTTTTTTGAAGCGTGAAGCAAATACAAGCATCCCCCCTGCCACAGGGCAAACCCGACATGCGCTATGTCCAGTCCTTCCTCTTGGGTGGCAAAAGCGATAATATCACCATTTTCAACTTCTGTTTTTATCGCGCCGAAGTGGTTTATGCCGATGATGTAAACAGTCTTCCGGGAAAGATTTTTCTCTATAAGCGACATCTTTCTTCGTTCGGCTTCGTTTTTCAAAGCACCATACAGTTGGCTGTGAGCAGTCATGAAATTAATCTTTTTCCGCTGCGGTTTGCCGCCAAGACGGCGCGACATATCCGTTATAATTTTCTTATTCTCATTATCGTGCAGCCAATCGGTAAAGTAATGCAGGCGGGAAGAGTAGCCATCAATTTTCCCCAGACGATAACGGATTAATTTTAAATATTTTTTTAATTCATAAGACGAAATATTTCCGGCAGCGGCGCATTTTGTGAGGGCAAGAACAGTTTCCACAAAAGTCGTACAATCGAAAGCCGATAAATTGACAACCAGCTTTTCATTGTCCGGACATTCAAGGGTTTGGGCTTTGTAAGGTATATTAATAAAAAGACGGCCAATTTCCACTATTAAATCGCCGTAAGATAGATCGCTGTTTGGTAAAGGCTTGTTTCGCGAAGGCGCATCAACGTTGCATTGGTTTTTTTTCATTGTAATTAACCTGCTCTTGCTATCATTTTTAAATGATTATGTAAGACAAAGCAAACACAAAGATCAAGGACATTTTTAAAATAGAGAAATGAGGCTTTTGGGGAGAATAAATAAACTTCAGATTCAATTTGTACTGTTTGAATTCATAAGCCAACGCAAACACCTTTATTTGTTTTGAAGAGCATCTGTGAAGAAATTTATCAGGGTTACAGAGAAATAAATAAAAGCGGTCAGGTTTGATGCCGACCGCTTTATATGTTTTTATTATTTAACGGCGTTTACTTTTTTAGTCAGCCGTGAAATTTTGCGGGAGGCATTTTTTTTGTGTATTACGCCCTTAGAAGCTGCTTTGGCCAGTGCGGGAATAACAGTCTTTAACGCTTTTACGGAATTTTCTTTATTTTTGCTGTCTACACTTGTAATTACTGATTTAATTTTTGTTTTGATCGCGGACTTGGCGGCGATATTGCGCTCACGATGTTTTTTGTCCTGCCGGTCACGCTTTTCTGCTGATTTATGTGTTGCCAAAGGTATCCTCCTGAATTAATTTTTAATATAATTGCTATATTTAGCCCAATTATTTAAGACTGTCAAGCATAAACTCGATGATTATAGCGTAATGTTATTCTGCCCGTTTAGCCGCAATATCAATATTAATTTATCCCAAAAGAGTAAAAAATAACGTTTCAATATTTTTATAAATTTCTTTTAATCTGAGGCATTTTCTTCATATAACTAAACAGGTTATACTTACAAGAGAAACAGTTTTTATTAAATCTAAAATAGAGCCTAACCTTTGTTTATTGGTCATAAAATTCAGAAGAGTTTGAATGAAAAGGACTATCGGCACAATCCGGCACGGGATTATAACAAACGCCGGATGCGAAATATATATCGTACAGAATAGCAAATTTGTCTATGTCTTTGAACTGTATGATAAAGTTACCTGACTAATGGGTCATTGTATCCGTTCCGGCCTTTCAAGCTTTTTCCCAACAGTTCCTATTCGTACAGGCTTTCAATTTCGGCCTTGAAGTGCTTGAGCACTTCGTTGCGTTTAACCTTCATGGTAGGTGTCATCTCTCCTTCTTCCACGGTCAACTTTCGCGGCAACACGAGGTATTTTTTGACGCGCTCGTATTCCTCAAGTTCGGCATTGACCTTTTGGATGTCGGCATCGATGATGGTCTTCAGTTCGGGCTTATCAATGAAGTCCTGTCCCACACGCGTGCAGATTCGGGTACCGTCGGTATCGGAAAAGACCAGGGCGTCCCTGTCATAAACGATGCCTTGGTCGTCGAAATGGCGGATAAAGGCATCGAAGTTCGGCACGACTAATGCGCTTACATATTTACGGTTGTCGCCCACAGGCATAACGACTTCGATGAAGCGCGACAGTGAGAACTTGGCCTCGATCTTGGCAGAAGGCACATTCTTGCCCGTATCAAGCACCATGAGGCCCTTCTTGCGATCCACAATCTTCAGGTAGCCGTCGGCCAGCATCACCACGATGTCGCCTGTCTTGTAGAATCCGTCCGGGGTAAAAGCATCATTTGTTGCCTCGGGGTTATTCCAGTAACCCTTGAAGATGTTCTCACCCTTGACCAGCCATTCACCGTCTTCGGCGATCTTGCCTTCCACACCGGGCGCCACGGGCCCGACGGAGCCAGGCAGAATTTTATTCACCAAATTGATGTTGATGGTATTGCAGGTCTCGGTGGCACCGTAGCCCTCGCATATGCGGATGCCCATGGCCAGGAATACCTTGCACAAATCCGCAGGCAGGCTCCCTGCGGCGGAAAAGGTCAGACTCAACCGTCCGCCCATCATTTCGCGCACTTTGGAGAACATAAGCTTGTCAACAAGCTTGTATCTGAGCTTCAGGGACAGGGGTACTCCTGCTGTCAGATCAATGCCCTCGGACATATCAATGAAACCGTTTTTATCAGTCCGGGTCTCAATGAGCGCAAGACCGGTTTTCATCGCATAGTCAAAGATGGCCTTCTTAACGGGTGAACTTGCAGTGCGTGACTGCATAGTCATATAGATGCGTTCGAATAGTCTGGGCACGGACATAAAGATGGTAGGCCTGAATATCCGCATGTCATCAACGAGTGTCTTGGGGTCCGAATAGGCGATTGTGATAGCGCTGTGCATGGCGCAGCCGTGGCCGCATTCGCGCTCGTACGTGTGAGACAGGGGTAAAAAGGATAGGCAGACATCATCGACGTTGAGCTCCCTTGTGACTGAGAGATCGCGCCTGCAGGCGGCGTTTATACTGCGGTGGGTATGCACCGCGCCTTTGGGCAGGCCTGTGGTTCCCGAGGTGTAGACGATGGTCATAGGGTCATCCATCGTCACCGATCGCCAGCGTTGTTCATAAGCGGTCGTATCACTGGATTGCAGTTCACGGCCGAGTTTTCTCAGGGCGCTTAAAGAAATCACCCGATTATCCCCTCCCGCATAATCATCTTTCATGAAGATCACTTTTTCGAGCGTTGGCATGTCCGGCCATACGCTTTTAATTTTCTTCAAGTTTTCTTCGTCATCCACATAGACGAAGCGTGCTCCGGAATCGTTCACGATATGCTTGATCTCGACGGGAGAGACCGTTGGATAGATACAGACAGTGATTGCTCCGCCACAGAGGATGGAATAATCGGCCCACACCCATGGGGGGCTTGTGTGCGCCATAATGCAGGCGCGGTCTCCCTTGGCAATGCCCAGCTTCAAAAGTCCGGCAGAAAGCTCGCTTACGATAACGGAAAGCTGCGAGTATGTGATGGATTCTGTGTTTGTTCCCTTTGTCTTCCACCACTGAGCGCGGCGAGAGCCGAACTCCGTCGCGTTGCGGTGGAGGAGTTCAGGAAACGTCTGGATAGTCAAGTACCATATATCTGATGCTGTTTTCATCGGGTATCTCCTTTTACAGGATGTTTTAGGTATATTTCATAATGAAAATTCTTTACGATCTCAATTTGGAAAGACTAAAGACATGGCCCCAAAAAGCCGCGTCATAATGTCTGGAGTTTGACAAGAACTCACTTTTTAACAACCAACTAAAATATAGGGAAGTTCCGTTTGTATGTCAATTATATTTTCCCGCAAGATATAGTGCCGGCGTATGATGACAGAAAGCATGCGCGCTAAAACGCAATAGAACGTTTATTCTGTTTTTAGGAGAAGTCTCATACTGCAGACGAAAAACAAGCGTTTCATTGAAACGTTTACTTTTTGCTCTGTTTCAAGGCGGCTTCAATAAACTTGCTGAAAAGCGGGTGAGGTTTTGTCGGCCGCGATTTAAATTCCGGATGGAATTGACATCCCAGAAACCAGGGATGATCTTGTATCTCCACAATTTCCGCTAAACGTCCGTCCGGTGACGCGCCGGTAATTTGCAATCCTTTATCCAGTAATATTTTCTTGTAGTCATTGTTAAACTCGTAGCGATGACGGTGCCGCTCCGAAATTTCCGTTTGTCCATAAGCTGTAAATGCAAAAGAATCGCGATTGACGATGCAGGGCCATGCCCCTAATCGCATTGAAGCGCCCTTGTCCTTGACATCTCGCTGTTCGGGAAGCAAGTCAATGACGGGATAAGAAGTTTTGGGATTAAATTCGGAGCTGTTGGCCATATCCAATCCGCAAATATTTCTGGCATATTCCACAACGGCCATTTGCATGCCCAGACAAATTCCGAAGAAGGGTATTTTTTTCTCCCGCGCATATTGAACGGCAAGGATCATGCCTTCTATTCCGCGGATGCCGAAACCTCCGGGAATCAAAATTGCATCCACGTCGTCTAAACGGCTGCCGATGCCCTCTTTTTCAATTTTTTCCGAATCGACAAATTTTAATTTCACACGACAGTTGTTAGCAATACCTCCATGCACAAGCGCCTCATTAAGGCTTTTGTATGAATCCGTCAGGTTAACATATTTGCCGACGATACCTACGCATACTTCATCTGGAGGATTATTAAACCTGTCTGCCACTTCTTCCCAAATTTCCAGTTTCGGTTGTCCTGTCCAGATATTGAGCAGATCAGCAATTTTGCTGTCCAGGCCTTCCCGATGAAAAAACAACGGCACCTCGTAAATACAGTTGACATCCTTGGCCGTAAAAACAGATGTGACCTCCACATTGCAGAAAAGCGCTATTTTGGATTTAATGTCTTCGGAAAGAAAATTTTCCGTCCGGCAAAGCAGAATGTCCGGTTGAATGCCTATTTCCCGCAGCGCTTTGACGCTGTGCTGAGTGGGCTTGGTTTTAACCTCGCCGGCGGTCTTGATAAAAGGAACCCATGTTAAATGAATGAAAATAGCGTTTTGTTTCCCCGCTTCGTTGCGGAATTGACGGATAGCTTCCAGAAAGGGAAGGCTTTCGATATCGCCAACCGTACCGCCAATTTCCACAATGGATACATCGAAACCGGC
>JBEKMY010000061.1:0-17568 GCA_049523355.1 Smithella sp.
TGAAAGCATCCGGATGAAGATAATCGGAAAGCTGTATTCGGGAAAACCGAACGTCCAGTTTGATGAGGGGGAGCTGGAGATAGAACCATTGGCAACTACGCCAGCTCTCTACTCTACTAAAAGAAACAAATTTGACTTTCGGAAAATATTTTATTTCTTGCTTCATGAAACAAACAAATCGTTAAGCGTGACGAATATACAATATTTGAATTGGTCATAAACAAAATTCTCATAGACGACAAACATCTGGCGACCTATCTACATCCCATCAATTTAGCCCTCCGAATGCTGAGGTTCCGCCAAATATTGAGGCCAAACGAATCATTGCATGCTTGTTGCCGTTCTTTTCTGTTGATCTAACAACTTGTTATCAAACAATTAATTCAAACTTATGAATCTCTTCTGCTTATTGGCAAACTGTATGCATTTACTATATTTGTGATCCTTTTAGTCATACAGTATAAAGTGATAAGAAGAAAAAGCAGGTAAAAAATAAATGAAAAAGAAAGCCCAAACCCCCAAAAAACGTATTGAAAACCTGGTTGATCTGCCTCAACAGCCGGCTGAGGGAAAAAAGTCACTTTCTGATATCAAGAATGCCCTATATGCATTGCAAGCATCTGAAACCCGGTACCGGCGTCTTTTTGAAACGGCCCAGGACGGGATATTAATTCTCAATGCGGAAACAGGGGAGATCAATGACGTCAATCCTTACATGATTGATATGTTGCATTACTCGCGTGAAGAGTTCCTGGGAATGAAACTCTGGGAGGTCAGTCCTTTCAAGGACAAAGCCTTTAATAAAAGCGCCTTTAAAGAGTTACAGGATAAGGGATACATCCGATACAAAGATTTGCCTCTGGAAACAAAAGAAGGAAAACCTGTTGCCGTAGAATTTGTCAGTAACGTCTATCAGGCTAACGGGAATAAGGTGATTCAATGTAACATCCGGAATATCACCGAACGCAAACGGACGCAGGAAGCGCTGCGAGAGAGCGAAGAGAAGTACCGTTGGGTATTGAATAACATGGCGGATGTCGTAGTGGTCATGGACATGAATATGCGTTTTACCTATGTCAGCCCTTCCATTATGCTTATGCGGGGATATACTGCACAAGAGGCCGCGGCTCAGACCATTGAGCAGGTCATGACACCTGAATCCCTGCAGATCGTTGCCAAGTTCTATGAAGAAGAGATGAAATTGGAAGCCAGCGGTACGGCAGATCCCGCCAGAAGCCGCATCCTGGAAGTGGAGGAATACAGAAAGGACGGCTCCATCGTTTTGATGGAGAACCACCTGTCATTTTTGCGGGATGAGACAAAGAAGGCCGTGGGTATAATCTCATTGACCCGCGATATTACGGAGCGTAAACGGATGGAAGCGGCGCTACTGGAGAGCGAAAAGCAGTATCGTCTGGTCGTAGAAAATGCAAAGGAATCAATCATTATAACTCAGAATGAAAAGGTGCTCTTTGTCAATAGTGCCGCTATCGGCATGATGGGATATTCCAAAGAGATATTAACATCAAAATCTTTCATAGATTTTATCCATCCCGATGATCGTGATATGGTCGTTGATCATCATATAAGAAGAATAAGAGGTGAAGAAGTTTCCCCTGTTTATTCTTTCAGGATCATTACCCAAGATGGAACCATAATATGGTGTGAACTTAATGCGACTGTTATTCAATGGAAGGGAAAACCTGCTACTCTGGTCTTTTTGAATAACATCACCGAACGCAAGCAAGCAGATGAGGAACTGAAGGAAAGTGAAAGAAAATATCGCCTGTTGGCCGATAATATCCAAGACGTCATTTTCGTTTTGGATATGAATCTGAGTTTTATTTATGTCAGTCCATCTGTAAAAAGATTGATGGGATATGAACAGGAAGAATTGTTGAAACTACAAGCTTCTGAGCTGATGACGCCTTCCTCCTGGGATCTGGCCACGACAAAACTATCCAAAGAAATTAAAAAATACGAACAGGGAGAGATTAATACACTCCAAGAGCTTCAGTTGGAAATTAGAAGAAAAGATGGTACCACCGTATGGACGGAGGTGAAGATTTCTTTTATTAGAGATGAAACGCGGCAGCCAGTTGGCGTTATTGGTGTAAGCCGTGATATTACCGAGCGCAAACGTATGGAGGAGAAATTACGGTTCGAGGAAAAGCGTTTCCGGGCTTTTGTAGAGCACGCTTCGGATATGATTGTTCTCGTTAATAGGGAAGGGGTTATTCTCTATGTAAATCCGGCAATTGAGAGTATTTTGGGGTACAAACCTGAAGAAAGGATTGGCGCCAACGGAGGTGAGATTGTTCATCCGGATGACGTTAAGGCTTTAGCCGATGTATTCACTACTTTGTCCAGGGATACAAGCTCTCCGGTTATAAATGGTGAACTGCGTCTTCGCCATAAGGATGGAAGCTGGCGTACGCTCGAAGCGGTGGGAAGCAACCTGATAAACAATAATGTTGTTGAATCTATCATTATTAACTACCGCGATATCACCGAGCGCAAAAAGGCGGAAGAACAAATACAATATCTGGCGACCCACGATTTGCTGACTGACCTTCCCAGTTTGAGATTTGCCAGGGACCGGCTGTCTGTAGCTCTTAACATGGCTCGCCGGTATAAGAAAGCGGTGGCCGTGATGTTTATCGATCTGGATGGTTTCAAAGACGTCAATGACACACTTGGCCATGATGCCGGTGATTATGTTCTCCAGCACGTGGCCCGCCGCATGCTTTCATGTGTGCGCGAAACCGACATTGTTTCTCGTGTCGGAGGAGACGAATTTTTAATCATCGCGACCGAAATCAACGCTCCGGAGAATGTCGTGCAGATTGCCAAAAAGGTAATTCACATGGTATCCCAACCGATTATTTTCAACGGGAGACAGGCGATTGTCAGTGCAAGTATCGGGATCGCGCTTTTTCCCGACGACGGTATCGATATGGATCAGCTGATCAAGAAGGCCGATGAAGCTATGTATAGCGTGAAAAAAGCCGGCAAGAACGGATTTCGCTTTATAAATACTACAGTAAACTAATTTTTTGCGCCGGTTTGACTTTTGGAAAATATTTTATTTCTTACTTCATGAAACAAACAAATCGTTAACCGTGATGAATATACAATATTTCAATCGGTCATAAACAAAATTCACACTCGGAATATCATTTATTTTATTATCTTGAATTATTTATTTTTTCGTTTATGATCTGACCTATAACAGAAAAAACATATTTCGAATCCGCTTATCCACAATAGGAGATACATGATGTCCAAATACGATTACGATCTTGGAATCATCGGCGGCGGCGCGGCAGGTCTTACGGCTGCGGCGGGAGCGGCGCAATTCGGTGCCAAAACAATTCTCATCGAGAAATCGGCAAAGCTAGGCGGCGATTGCCTGCACTATGGCTGCGTACCTTCAAAGACGTTAATCCGGACAGCCGGTGTTTACGTGCTCCTGAAAAGAACAACGGAATTCGGCCTGCCCCGGGTTCAATTGCCGCCCGTTGATCTGGACGCTGTCATGAACCGCGTAAAAAATGTTATCGATAAAATTCAGCAGCATGATTCGCCCGAAAGATTCTGTGATCTTGGAGCAAAGGTCGTATTCGGCAAAGTTTCCTTTATTGATGATCACAGCGTTAATCTGGACGGCCAAAATCTATCAGCCGGAAGCTGGATTATCGCCACCGGTTCAAGCCCCGCTCTGCCTCCAGTAGATGGTCTTGCCGATACGCCTTACTTAACCAATGAAACTATCTTCAGTCAAAAGAAACTGCCCGCAAGCCTGATCGTACTGGGCGGCGGACCTATCGGTTTGGAACTGGCTCAGACTATGGGACGACTGGGTTCGAAGGTAACAATCGTTGAATTTATGGATCAGATCCTGGGTCCGGAAGACCCGGACATTGCCGATATCCTTCAACAGCAGCTAAAAGAAGAAGGGATCACCATATACACGGCGACTAAAGCTGTGAAAGCGCAATATAATGAATCTTCGTTTTATTTAACCATAGCCCAGGGAGGCGGTAAAGGACAAACCAGCGTCTTAAAGGCCGAGGCTCTTCTGGTTGCTGCCGGACGCAAACCGAATATCGACGGCCTGGGGCTGGACGCGGCGGGGGTTGTATTTACTCCCCGCGGTATTACAACGGATTCAAGGATGAAGACAAACATAAAACATATTTATGCCTGCGGTGATGTAAACGGCCTCTTACCCTTTACACACGTGGCCGGTTACGAAGCGGGCATAGCTCTGACCAATGCCGTTCTGCGTCTGCCCCGCAAAGCGGATTACGCAAAAATCGGCTGGTGCACTTACACCGATCCGGAAATTGCCAGTATCGGGTACAACGAAAAAAGAGCAAAGAAGGAAGGTCTTGAATATCGCATTTGGGAAGAACCGTATGCCGAAAATGACCGCGCTCAGGCAGAGGGAGCAACAAAAGGCAAAATCAAATTGCTGGTGAGCCCCGCGGGTAAATTACTTGGTTGCCAGATTATCGGCGCTAAAGCCGGCGAACTGATTCATGAATGGGTTATTGCTGTAAGTGGCGGCGTTAAACTTTCGACGATTGCGGCTTCCGTCCACATTTATCCGACACTATCTGAAATATCTAAACGCGCGGCAGGGAAGATATTTGCCGAAAAGATTTTTAGCCCTCGCACCAAAAATATTCTTAAATTTATTTTCAGCTTAAAGGGGCGGGCCTGTTCGCCTGCCGAATGATCATCTGATGAAATAGTTTCTATTGGCCGCCAGATACTTCATCGTTTGGGAATGGGCAAATGCCGTTGACTTATTTCTTTCCATCAAATTCATTAAATCATCGCGTGTATCAACATCCTGCCATTTCTGAATTATTCCGGTTTGAAAACCGCAGGTTTGTAAAATTTTCAATGTTTCGGGAAAAACGGAAACGGTACCCCAGGTGAGTCCTTCGAAAACAGCTGGCAGAAATTTATCATATCTGAAGCCGATCAAATAATAACCTCCGTCGGTCGCGGGGCCAATGACTGCATCCTTTGGATTATCAAGCGCGGCAAAGGCATCTGAGATTAATTTCAAGGGCAGGTCCGGGATGTCGCTGCCGATCAGGACTACGGACTTAAAGCCCTCGGAGAAACAATCATCAAAAGCGTTCTTCATCCTTGCGCCGAGATCAGCGCCTCTTTGGGGCCGATATTCATGATCATTACCGAACATTTTTTTTATTTCGGTTTCTTTTTCCGGCGGATAAAAAAATATCCGTAACTGCCAATTGCCCTTTATTGCACATTCCAAAATATCAAAAACAAAAGCCTTGTAAAGCGCGGCGGCAAAATCACTGTCAAAATCGTTTGCCAGCCGTGATTTTACCTGCCCCGGCTGCGGGTATTTGACAAAGACTATCAGGCATCTATTCCGCATCATTTACTCTTTTTTGAGAAACAAAAGGCATCATCAACAAAGCCGATAATTGCATAGATCGATCGTCATGATAGCCATTCAGACCTATTTTCATTTTTTCATGGCCTTCCCGCGGTTGAGCATTATAAGTGCCGAAAATTTTGTCCCACCAGGAAAAACTAAATCCATAGTTGCTGTTTGTCTCCCGCGCAATCACGGAATGATGCACCCGGTGCATATCCGGTGTTACTAAAATGAGTCTGATGACGCGGTCAAAGGATAAAGGGATTTTAATATTGCCGTGGTTGAATATGGATGCGCCATTGAGTAGAACTTCGAAAATCAATACAGATAAAGGCGGTGCGCCGATTGCCGCCACAGCGGCGAACTTAATCAAAAGTGATAATATTATTTCAATAGGATGAAAACGCAATGCCGTGGTCACGTCAATATCCTCATCGGTGTGATGCACCTTATGCACACGCCACAGTACAGGGACAATGTGGAACAGCCTGTGTTGAAGGTAGATGACGAAATCAAGAACCAGCACACCAATGATCAGCGCCGCCGGTCGCATGATATGAAAGTAATTCAGTAAGCCCCAGCCTCTTTGCTCACAAAGAACAGCCAGTCCAACAGGGAATAAAGGAAAAATCAATAGCAGTAAAGCAACATCTATTATCTGCATCCCAAGATTGCTGATCCAGCGTTTAAACCTGGATTTTAACAGAATTCGTCGCGGCGCAATATTTTCAATTTGCGCCACGACAAAAAAGATTGCGGCAAAAAACCCCAGACGCGCTAATGTTTCAGACGAAAAAGAATTCGTATCGGCACCCATTATTCCAAAGAAATATCTGCCATTATTTCTTAGATGAAAATAATTTCAAGTACTTTCCGTAACCTTCTTTTTCCAGATCCTCTTTGGGAATAAAACGCAGAGCTGCGGAATTCATGCAATAGCGCATACCTGTAGGCGGCGGCCCATCCGGGAAAACATCTCCTAAATGAGAATCTGCTCCTTTGCTTCTTACCTCGGTATTATTGGTAAATATCCCCTTTTCTTCTTTCTTAACGATGTTTCCCGGTTCCAGCGGCTTGGTGAAACTTGGCCAGCCGGTGCCGGAATCGAATTTATCCAATGAACTAAATAATGGTTCGCCGGAAACAATATCCACATAGATACCCTCTCTCTCGTTATTCCAATACTCATTATGAAACGCCCGCTCAGTGCCGTTTTTTTGAGTTACATCATATTGAAGTTCGGAAAGCTTCTTCCGCAAAGTCGCATCGTCCGGTTTAGTGAATCTTTCCTGACCGGAAGATTCCAGGCCTGTCTCATTTCCCCATAATTTATGCACGGTATTATCGCGGCCGGAACCGTGGCGGTAGTAATTATAACGTATGGGATTTTTAGTATGATAATTCTGATGATAATCTTCCGCGGGATAAAATTTAGTCAATTTTATTAAATCCGTCGCAACAGGTTTCCCGAGTTTGCCTGATTTTTCCAGCGCCTGTTTTGATTTTTCGGCAATCTGCCTCTGTTCGTCATCCTGATAAAATATGGCGCTTCGGTATTGAGGGCCGCGGTCGACAAACTGTCCGCCTCCATCCGTCGGATCAATATGGTGCCAGAAGTAATTTAAAAGTTTTTCATAACTGATTTTTCGGGGGTCATAATAAACCTGCACTGCTTCAATATAACCCATTGCAGCATATGAGTGATAAGTGGGATTTGCCCCTGTTCCCCCAGCGTAACCGGATATGACTTTTATTACACCGGGAACCTTTTCAAAATCCGATTCCACACACCAGAAGCATCCTCCTGCCAGAGTGGCTACACTTTCAGATGTTACTGCATTTGTTTTCGTCATTTGTGATTTTCCCTCCTTCTGCGCTGCATTACCGCTTTGACAACCTAACGCAAAACCTAATATTAATATGTACAGGAATATTTTTTTCATTACTTGCCTCCTCCTTTTTTTTAAGAATATATGATATTATTGAATTTACTATATGGGTTGTTCTGTAGGTTTATAGTAGGGTAAACCTACTCTTATCAAGTGATATGGAATATAAAAAACTGATCATTTAAGCGAAAACCTTCTTTAGTGAAGTTAATCACTTGACACTCATGGCTGAGTCAAGTATTTTTAAAATAACATTTTTATTATTGTTTTGACTTAATTGTTTCACCGAAATTTTATGGAGAAAATCATATGTCTGTAAACGACTTTAAAAACGCTAAGTCATTGCAACCACTTCTATTTTTTACATTTTTGCTGGCTGTCATTATCCTGCTGAAATTTTCAGGTATAGCGGATAAATTAACAGATATGCGTGAATGGATCAATGGACTCGGTTTCTGGGGTCCACTGGTTTTTGTTCTGGTTTATATACTGGCTGTCGTTTTGGCGCTGCCCGGATCGGCGATAACGATTGCCGGGGCCACACTTTTCGGATCAGTTTGGGGAGTGGCGCTGGTAAGCATCGCTTCCACAATCGGAGCAAGCATCTGTTTTCTGATATCCCGTTATCTGGCGAGAGACTTCATTTTACGCAAATTCTCGCAAAACGAGAAATTCCACAAGTTGGATCGCATGGTGGAGGAACATGGGGCGATGGTCGTTGCGATAACACGTCTTGTACCTGTTTTCCCTTTTAATGTTCTTAATTACGGATTTGGCCTCACCGGCGTACCCCTCCGAACATATGTCTTTTGGTCATGGCTGTGCATGCTGCCCGGAACAATTTTATATGTCGTTGGCACGGATACTATTCTACGCGGAATATCAGAAGGTAAGATTCCCTGGCTGCTGGTATCGGTTCTTTTGTTTGCCGCAGTTATTCTGGCTTTTCTTGTATCGTGGGCCAGAAAGAAGTTGTCCGTCAAAGATAACAAAGATATAGTGCAAAAATAATTCATGACGGGCTTCATGAACATTTCATACATCAAAGGAGGAACATTTTATGAAAATTAATCTTGCGGTTCTGGCAGCATTTCTTGTATTTTTTACGGGACTTTTAGTAAGAGCTTCCGCTGATACAGGACTTCGTGACGGTAAATTATCCGAGTGTCCCGATTCGCCAAACTGCGTTTCATCGCAAACCGAAATGAAAGGCCACACGATCGAGCCTTTGTCCTATAGAGGGTCTTTCAGCGATGCCAAAGAGGCGCTCCTGTCAGTTATAACATCTTTGCCGCGAACTAAAATTATTGTTGATAATGACCGGTATATCCACGCGACTTTTACCTCACGTATCATGCGTTTTGTAGATGATGTGGAATTTTTGTTTGATGATACAAATAAAAAAATTCATGTTCGATCTGCTTCCCGGGTGGGATATTCAGACATGGGGGTTAACAGAAAAAGAGTCGAAGAACTGCGTAAACTGCTCAACGAAAGGCTCAAAATCCAGTAATTACTATGGTAATATGGAATTGCCGGATCATATTTATATTCAATAAATTTGTTCAATCCTGTTGACAATACGTTTAAGTAGTCCTTAAAAAACGTATTGTTATAGCTTTGTTACAAAGCTGTTTCTGATGAATTATTCCCCGCCTCCGGGGAGTTATTCCCCACTTACTGACTAATAATAATTGATAAATATTTTAACAAGAAAATATTTGTCAATTATTTTAATAACATAGAAATTATCAATTTATGTTTCATTATTGGTATATAAGTTGCTGTTAATATAGTCACTCTCTGTTCTGGAGGTGATTCATCATGACAAAAGCTTTACTAGGGTATGCAGTTGGCGCGATTTTTCTTTTATCAACATTAGCTTTTGCAGTTGATAAACCGGATTCCCCTGTTAGCGCCTATCCGGCTAAAACAACTATTGTCAAAGCTGCCAAAATGCATGCCAGAGGAAAGGTTATAGAGATTTCCGATGAAGCCATTAAGATTGAACGCACTGTAAAGGGCGATGTGGAAAATATGGAATTTGCTTTAGAAAAACCTGCAAACAACATGATTGTAAATGATTTTGTTAAAATAGACTATATCGAAAAGGATGGTAAATTAATAGCATCGAAGGTGACTAAAGTTGCTTTAAAGAAAAAAGAAATTAAGCCAGTTGATGCAGCTTCAGAAAAAAAGTAATCGCATTGGAGTTAAGGGCCCTTAATTTAAAGGGTAGTAATAAATAAAATATATTTAAGAAGGAGGGTTTAAAGATGAAGCGTTTAGTATTGTTTGTTGTAGCATTGGTTTTCGCATTTTGCACCACCGCAATGGCAGCTGAGCCCATGGCCACACCAGTAGGAGCTAACGCAGAGAAGGCTGCTCCGGCAAAAGCTGAAAAGAAGAAAATGAAGAAAATGAAGAAAGCAAAGAAAATGAAGAAAGAAGAGAAGAAAGACATGGCGCCAGCTGAGGCTCCGGCAGCAAAATAAGCTTGTAAAAAAAATTATGTGGTTTTAAAGAAGGGACAGGTTTTGCCTGTCCCTTCTTCATTTGTTTACTACACCCGCAAAACAACAGGTTAAAGAAAAAATCAGATGAGTTTCAAAATGTCTTTTTGAAATATGTATCATAAAGAAAACCTGCCTTCATGTTCAAAGCTTCCGTCATTTTTTGCAAATTAATAACCCATGATTTATCGTCATGTATCCAATAGATAGTAATAATATCGCGTGAGATATTCTTACTATCTATTTATTTGGAGAATTGGTAAACTGATGATACTTAATCGGTGCTTATAATTACAATAATTCAAGGAGGTGTTGTATGAGTTACTATGAACCAAAAGATCTTGCCGATTTTCCTAACATTACCGAATGGGCGCAGAAAGAAGGAAATAAATTTTTTGAATATTACGGTGCCGCGACCAGCGCAGGCAAACTCAGCGAGCGGGAGAAGTCGCTCATCGCTCTTACCGTGGCGCTCACACAGAACTGCCCGTATTGCATTGATGCCTATACCAACAAGTGTCTTTCTCTTGGAATCTCCAGCGAGGAAATGATGGAAGCCGCTCATACTGGCGCTGCCATGATGGCGGGCGTGACGCTGGCACATTCCACACAGATGCGAAAAATCATCAAGAAAAAGGAAATGTAATGATGGATGCCCGGGAACAACTTCGAACTTTAAGCCGGATCGGCGATATCCCATATCTTACCAATAAGATCCGCGAGATAAATATGTTTCCGCTATGCGCAAAGGGAATAGATATTTTACAGATTAACATGGGGTCTGTCTGTAATCTCTCCTGCCGTCACTGTCATGTCAATGCCGGACCGCACAGAACAGAGATCATGTCCAAACCGGTTCTGGACAAATGCCTTGAGATTCTTTCATCGTTTCCAATCTCTACCATTGATATTACCGGCGGTTCGCCGGAAATGAATCCACATCTGGAGTGGTTCATAGACGATGCAGCCAGGCTTAATCGACGCTTGATTGTCCGTTCCAATCTTACACTGCTTCTTGAAGAATCTTATCGTCATTTCATGGATGTCTTTGCGCAAAACAAAGTCGAGATTGTGACATCGCTCCCGGATTATCTGGAAACAAAATCAGACCGCCAGCGCGGCAAAGGCGTTTTCGGCAAGGTTATTAAGGTTTTGCGCGAACTCAATTCGCGCGGCTACGGCATGAAAGGAAGCGGTCTGCTTATTGATATCGTTCACAACCCTGTGGGAGCCTATCTTCCGGGCTCACAGGCGGCGCTGGATCACGAGTACCACGAGCGTCTTCTAACTGAGCAGGGAGTTCATTTCAATCAACTTTTCTGCCTCACAAATCTTCCGGTCGGTCGTTATCTTGATTATCTCATTGAATCCGGAAATTTTGAAGAGTATCTATCCGCACTTTTTCATTCATTTAATCCTGCCGCGGTCAAAAATGTTATGTGCCTGACTATGCTTTCCGTGGGATGGGATGGGTCGCTTTATGATTGCGATTTCAATCAGATGCTTGACCTTACCGTTAATTCCGGCGCACCGGCGAGCATTATGGATTTTGATATGGATAAGCTCAAAAACCGTGAGATAGTGATCAATAATCACTGCTATGGTTGTGTTGCCGGGTCCGGTTCATCATGCCAGGGGGCAACGACGTCGGGGGATTAGCGTCATGAAAATATCGGTGATCATCCCCGTTGTGCATGAAGGTGAAAAAATCAATGAAATACTTGATTCGATAAAAGCAGCCTCTGCCGATGTGTCATATGAAACGATTGTCGTGGATGGCGATTTATCGGGCGACACCATTTCTCAAATTTCGGATTCCAGCGTTATAACGCTCATGGCGCCCAGAGGCAGGGCGCTTCAGATGAATGCAGGCGCCGCCAGGGCTTGCGGAGATATCCTTCTCTTTTTACATGCCGACACGCTCCTGCCCCCGAAGGCATTTTCGAAAATTATTACGGCCCTTTCCAACAGCAATTTTATCGGCGGCGCTTTTGATTTAAAAATACAAAACCGCCGATGGATATTCAAGGCTATCGGCCTGGCTGCCTCATGGAAGCACCGTCTGACACGTGTGCCTTACGGAGACCAGGCTATCTTTATTCTACGGCGCTATTTTGAAAATATGGGCGGCTATGCCGGAATTCCTCTTATGGAAGATGTGGAACTGATGAAGCGCGTGAAGCGTCAAAGGGGACATATCATCATTGTGCCCGCGGCTGTGATAACGTCTTCGCGAAAATGGGAAACCGACGGTGTATTCTACGCCATCATAAGGAACTGGATTATCCAGATTCTTTATCTGGTTGGCATGCCTGCACGGCATCTCATAAAGTATTATTATAAAGAACAGCATCACCATGCAGGAAAGTGACTTATAAAAATGATCATAAAAAGAACATTGATAATTTCAGCAACGATTATCGTTATGATTGTTTCGCCTCTGTGTGCCCAAATGAACGAGCAGGGTTTTCGCGAGGAATTCAATTCACTGGATAACTGGAAGACGTTCACATTCCCCGGGATACCGCGCCATTCAACTTACAGCATCGGGAAAGAGGGTGGAAAAAGCATACTTGTCGCCCACGCGGACAATTCCGCTTCCGGCATTATATATACCGGTAGTTTTAATATTTATAAGACGCCGATCATTAAATGGAAGTGGAAGATATCCAATGTCTATAAGGCCGGCGATGAAAAAAAAAAATCCGGCGATGATTATCCGTTGCGCATCTATGTGGTGTTTAAATATAATCCGGTTAAAGCCGGAATATTCGAGCAGGCACAGTATAGTGCTCTGAAGCTGGTTTACGGAGAGTATCCGCCGCACAGCAGCATCAACTACATTTGGGCAAATAAAAAATATCCCGAACGTATCTTGCCGAATCCCTATACGGCAAAGACCCAGATGGTTCTTTTGCAGAAAGGCTCTGAACACGCGGGTATGTGGATTGAGGAAAAGGTAAACGCGCTTGAGGATTACCGTCAGGCCTTCGGGACTGATCCTCCGGCAGAGGGCACTATCGCTGTAATGAGCGACGCGGATAATACCAAAGAGAAGGCAACCGGGTATCTCCAATACTTGGAAGTATCCGCATTTTGAAAAATTCTACATGTCATTTTTTAAATAATACTCGTTTTCATACAGAAGGGCTTTGCCCGGATGAAGTGTATGTTACAACCGGAAATAAATATAATTCATATCTAAAAAATATTGACGTACACTTCATATTGCTGTATTTTACTTGTATATTAACAACCTGATTCTATATAGAAATTAAAAAACAAGCTGTAAATAAAGACCAATCATATTGCTGTATTCTACTCATATTGCTGTATTCTTCTTCCATATTAACAACCTGATTCTATATAGAAATTAAAAAACACGCTGTAAATAAAGACCAAAGTGGTCTTTAAAAAAAGTGGTCTTTAAAAGAAAGGAGGAGATATGAAGAGATGTGATTGGTTAAAAACAGTAGCATTCGGGGTGGCTATTGCCTTTCTGGCAATGCCACTTACGACACAGGGAGCAACCACGGCACAGAAGATACAGCACTTCCAGCAGAACCAGGCACTGACTAATGGCAACGGGACTACTAAGGGCAATGTAACAACTGCCAATCTGAGCGCCATGCGTAAGCAAAGGCACGCACTCCACGCCCAGAAGTCCGCGCTGCTGAAAGAACGCAGAGCGTTGGCCAAAAGAGGAGACAAAGCCGCGCTCAATAAAAACAGCGCCCGGCTTGACGCTTTGGATGTACAGTTTAATGCCGGCAAGAAGGGAGGGACCAAACTATGAAATCATTTAAATTATTTACTCTGATCATCGCTGTGGCTTTACTCTGGGGTTGCTCGGGAAGCAGTAATACTACTTCAGGAATATCTTCTAATACTATTAATATTGTCGCCAATGGTGGTAACGCCACGACCAGCGGCACAGGCAATAACGGTGGCAATGGCGGCAGCATTACTTTTGGCTCTTTTGACGATGGTCCTGGCTTTTACCCGTTTTTTGGCGACGTCAGTGTTACCCCAAGCGGGACGCTGGACACCAGTTTTACTGTCCCGGTCGTTGCCCCCACTTATGGGGCCAATGTGCTGACCATCAGCAATAATACAACGGCAACCTTGGTTGCTTCATCACCATGCGCGGGTGCCGCAGGCCCTGTTTATCTGTATAGCAATAGTCAAAACTTGTATTATTGTGACCCCACTAACGGCGAGACGCAAGCGACGGATTTGATCGTTCAGACCGGCGCTACCCTGACTTTACCCGGCAATTATACTACACTGGCTGGAGAATATGGTGGTGGCACTTCATCTGCACAGATTTCTCTTTCCAACACCGTCACCATTAACGGAACGGTCAATGCGGCGGCCGCTGGTGTGCAACTTTCCATCGTTGCCCAAGGCAATCTCCTCCAGATCGGATCTAACGGCCTTGTGACCACCAAGTCGTCCACAACCGGCACCGATGGATCATACATCTATCTGTATAGTGGTGGAGTCGCCATCAACCAGGGAACTATTGATACCAGCGGCAATTCTACAACAGTGGCAGCCACAGACGGCAGCAACGGAGGTGGAGTTGATTTCGAGGCTGATACATACCTTTATAACACCGGTTCCATCCTAGCTAGAGGTGGAGCATCGACATCCGGCAACGGCGGTAAAGGGAGGCACATCCATCTTTACGCTTATGGTGCCGATCTCAATAGTTCCGGCACCATCGATAACAGCGGCGGCAAAGGCACCCTGGCTGGTGGAAACGGAGGCTATAGTATTAAACTCTATGGTGGCGCCGATTATTATGGTGGCAACTACAATTACGGCGGAGTTGGTAACTTGATCGTCGGCGGTTCCGTGCTGAGCAACGGTGGTAACGGCGGTACCGGCAATGGTGGTTCCGGCGGTTATATTGACTTCGAAAGTTACGGCGGCAAACTCTCGAGCAACCCCACCGTCAGTCTCAATGGCGGCAGTTCTACCGCAGCCATTGGTGGTAGTGGTGGTGATTATAACCTCTTCGGTGCACCTTACTTAGAAGGAGAGAACGGCGCTGAAAGTAACGGAATTATACTTAGTGGCAGCATCAACCTGTCGGGCGGCAATGGAGCCACCGGCGGCGGCAATGGCGGCTATCTTACTTTCGAGAATGATCTTGACTATAATGGTTATGAAGGTGAAGCCTACGGCCTGTTGCCTTCTCCGGCAGCCGCTATCGTCGGCATTTCCAGCCTGACCATGAATGGCGGCACCGGCGATACCGGCGGCATGGGTGGATTCTATTCTATCTTCAATTTCCCATATTACAGCGAGAACATGCACGCATTTGTATATGGCGGTTTAATGCTCAATCAGGTGCCTGTTTCCGCCACAGGCGGCTCGGGAACTACTACCGGTGGTGCTGGCGGTTCTGTTTGGTTCAACGCGCCTTATATCTTCTCTGAGTTTGAAATTCTATATTATTTTTTCGGACCATATGAGAGCGTGAGCATGTCTACTTCGGCAACTACCGGCAACCTTGCCGACATTGATGTTTCCGGTGGTACGGGAGCAACCGGTGGCGAAGGTGGCGTGGCCTGGATGGCTGCCTTAGGCACAGTAGTGAACACTGGCGCCATTAACGCCAATGGCGGCGCCGGAACGGCAAGCGGTGGCAATGGCTACGATGATGCACCCTGGGGCGCGGTTGCGTTCTGGTCTATGTTTAATGTAGTAAACAGTGGGAACATTACCGCATCTGGCGGTAACGGCGGCGCCACTGGTGGTTACGGTGGCGGTGTCTCCCTAAACGCAGGTGGCCAGACTCAGAACAGCGCAACCATAGCTGCTACGGGTGGCAATGGCACGACAACCGGTGGTGCTGGCGGCGAAATTTACATGGACTCCTATGATTTGGGGCCCACTATTGCCAACTTATCCGGTCTCTCTGTGGCAGGGGGAACAGGCCCCACACCGGGAACTAACGGCACGATCGATATTCCTTTTTGATCCTATTAACCAGATAAGAAGTGTATCAGTGTTTTTTAATGAGGGGGACGGTTAATACCCCCTCATTTTTTGTTAAAGCCATTGAGTTTATGGTGGTTATGAAAACCTTAAATTTTCAATCACGGCAATCATTGAAACTTTCGATTGATAATCGATAAAATGAGGAAAAAATCTCCATTTGGTGGGGAAAGAATTCTCATCTTAAGCATATGTTAATTTTTCTCTTATCATATAAGTAGCTGTATTTATGATATTTATTATTAATCTGTTGAATTGGCATATTTGTTGCTCATTCTTTTTCAGAGATGATGAAAGGAGGCAAGACAAAAAGTTTTGATAGTTCAACCATTAACAATCAGTATTTTATCAAAAAGGAGAAATGAATATGAAACGTTATATTAAAATTGTAGGCATTACTTTACTCATGGCAGTTTTTTTCTTGGTAAGTCTTCCAACTGTTCGAGCCGAAACTCAGTGGCAAAAAAATCATCCGCGCCGCGCCGAAGTCAATAAGCGACTGAAGAATCAAAATAAACGAATCAACCAAGGCGTGAAAAATGGAACACTAACCAGGCAGCAGGCACACCAATTACATAAGGAAGACCATCAGATCAGACAGGAAGAACGTGATATGGCATCACAAAATGGCGGACACATCACAAAGCAGGAACAGAAAACCTTAAATCAGCAGGAAAACGCAGCCAGTAAACAAATATACGATGAAAAACATGGTCAATAAATAAGTTGCTTCTTACGGTATTACGTAGCATCATAATTCGATAAAGGAGGTAACACAATGAAAAAGTTGCTTTTTGGAACAATCATTTTAGCGTTAATAAGTGTATTTCCTGTCATGACGATGGCAGGGGTGGATGTTAGTGTTGGAATTTCCATTCCATTGCCGCCGCCTGTCATATTTGCAGCACCGCCGCCTGTGGTCGTATTGCCGGATACCGATGGTGTTTATGTTGCTCCCGGTGCCAGTGTAGACATTTTTTTCTGGAATGGTTTCTGGTGGCGTCCGTGGGAAGGGCGTTGGTATCGTTCACCGTATTATGATCGCGGCTGGGGTTATTTCGACAGAGTTCCAAGATTTTATTCTCACGTAGACCCAAATTGGAGAGGA
The DNA here is from genome assembly GCA_049523355.1 of Smithella sp. Classification (GTDB taxonomy): domain Bacteria; phylum Desulfobacterota; class Syntrophia; order Syntrophales; family Smithellaceae; genus Smithella. The sequence continues at coordinate 16,948 of JBEKMY010000061.1, forward strand.
AACTATCGTAATCATATGTGGCAGGGTCACAGTTGGAATTATCAACCGATTCCTCATGCGCAACTTCAACAGAACTGGAAAACCTGGCAGAGTAATCGATCCTGGGGCAATCAAAAAAATTGGGGTGTTCAAGGTTATACACCTAAACCTCAACAGCAGAGACAGGTCCTCGGACAACCAAGACAAACGATGAACCAAGGACAACCAAGACAAATGATGAACCAAGGACAACCAAGACAAATGATGAACCAAGGACAACCAAGACAAATGATGAACCAACAAAAACCTGAAGTTCAGAAACATCAGCAAATTCAAAGACAACAGATGCAACAGCAAAACAGGGGTGCATCACATCAACAGCCTCGAGGACATGAAGGCAAAGGTGAAGAACATGGAAGGTAGGTGGACAAGAAGTTAAACACACTATCTTATTGATCGGTGAGTGAAAGGCAGGGTCAGAAATGGCTCTGCCTTTTTTATGCACTTTTTAATTGGTAATTGTTGAGTGCCAGGACATCGTGGACAGAAATCTGTGCCAAGACATCGTGGACAAAGTTCTTTGACAATCGAATAGCTACTACGCAACTTCATGAACATCTAAAACAAATTGGAGGTGTTCAT
>JBEKMY010000062.1:0-17404 GCA_049523355.1 Smithella sp.
GGTGTGCCTGTCATCAGGCCGGATGTGCCAGTTATAATCGAAGCAAGTATGGCAAGCACGCCGAAGATCACTATTGTTGCGACAGGTATGGCCCATCCACCCCAAATGCGGAAAGAACGCTCGGCAGCAGGTTTGCGGCGCCGTAACTGGATTACGCATACACCTGCAACGGCGTATATTATAGACTCCAGAACAGCTCCTACGAGGATCAATATCTGGAATTTCCCCGTAATAAAGACAATGACGGCGATAACGGCCGAAATGATGGTCAGCGCAACAACTGACATGTACGGAACAGCATGGGAAATACTGATACGCGAAAATATCTGTGGAAGGGTATCTTCACGCGCTGCAGCGTATATGAAACGGGATGCGGTCGCAAAGCCGCCGTTAAACGTCATCACGGCAGTAAGCAAAGTAGCCAGAAGCATAATCCATATGCCGACCTGTCCAAGCGCGGCATTGCCAAGTAATAATTGCGGGACAGGTGAATTGGACACGCCTGCATCATGAACGTTCAAGACGTTGCTGCTGGCAACGGTAAATAATGAATATGATACGAAGAGTAAAACAAGTGAAATGAACATGCCGCGCGGTATCAGCTTTATATTGCTGATCTCTTCCGAGAGGGGCGTCACCCACTCGAAAGCGGAGAATACGAATACTCCTACTGCTATGGCATTAAACAGGTTGCCGGGATCACTGAAGGCCGCAAAGGGGGAATGCAGTTGAAAATTATTGCGGCTGAGGGCAATGAGAGAAATAACAATTGCAATAGAAAGCAGGCTATATGTGGTGATATCCTGTAACAACCCTGCTATTTTGATGCCCCTCAGGTTGGCGCCCATCGCCAGTCCGAGCAGAGCCAGAATCCAAACCAGTGAGGCCCAATTCGGCAGGTTCAATGTGTAGGTGATGGCCTTGCCGACGATATAGCTGTCGGCGGCGATTATGGCGACAATGGTGAGAATGTAACTGAAGGTCATTATAAGTGAAAATTTATCACTTATGGCCTCTTTCATATAAAGTCTTATGGCTGCAGCGGTAGGATACAGCGCATTGAGTTCTGAAAAACACAATGCGGCCAGAAACGCGAGCAAGCCGGAGATAAGGATTGCCAGCCATCCCGAGTCGCCTGGAAGATAATAAGAAAGCTGAATACAACCAAGCAAGCTGATTGCGGCATATGAAAGTCCTGTACTAGTTGATACAACGGTACGAAATTTTAAAACACGGCGCAACCCTGCTGGTGCATTCATGGGGACCTCCTTATATGATATACTCATTAATTTAAAATAAAAGAAATCTCCTTTTCACTCGTTGCCGGCATAAAAGGCATTACAGCGCTTATTGTCTCCCTCTCACGTCTTCAACACTTATTATCCTTTTTTAAATTCGGTCATTTTCTTTTCCTACGCGTCCGGCCATATGATCATGGTAATGGCGTCAAGCCTGACGACGTCCTCCTGGCTTGCCTTGACGCGTATTTCCCCCTGGAGATATTTCTGGGAAGGATTCAGGTCTCCCCAGAACATGTCACAAAAATTTTCGCTGGTCGTCGTAACGATGATATCGGGCGTTCCGTTCGTGCCCGATTCGAAGGAAATAATTTCGCCATTCACCACATTCATGGTGAACTTGTCTCCCGTATCTTCCGCCACGAAATGAAGGAGCTTCGACCAGTTTCTCTGCATTTTACGCAATCTTTTGTTTTCATTGCACTGGACCTGGTAGTCGGCCAGCGCTTCAAGAATGTTCTGACTTGTTGCCATGTCTTTTCTCCTGAAATATATTAATCGTTTTTGCCCAGGCCAGCTTCTTTTGAAAGCTCCTTCATGGAATCATCGAGCGCGTTCAGCACAAAATCGACTTCTTCGGGTGTAATCACCAGCGGTGGCATGAGCCGGCATATGCTGGGATCATTTCCCGTATAGATTGCGATGACGCCCCGTTCTGCCATTTTTTTTGTCAGCCGTGGACCTATAGATTCATTGGTATATTGGAGCCCCATCATGAGGCCCTTCTGGCGCACTTCAAGGATAAGCGACGGATATTCCTTCAGAAGCGAGTCAAACCCGGACCGGAATTTCTTGCCCATCTTTTCCGTGTGATCAAGAAGTTTGTGATTTTGTATATAGTCGATGACCGCCATGCCCACAATGCACCCAAGATCGGAACCTCCAAAGGTGGAGAGGTGTATGAAAGGGTGGGGAATGAAAAAGTCCTGGATTTCCTCCTTGAAGATGGTTGCCGAAATGGGGTAGATGCCACCGCCTAAAGATTTGGCAACGGTCATAATGTCCGGGACGACGCCCCAATGCTCGGAAGCGAACATCCTTCCCGTCCGCCCAAAACCGGTCTGTATCTCATCGAGGATGAGAAGGATTTCGTTATCATCGCAGAGCCTTCTTACTGCCGGGAGGTATTCGTCGGGTGGAATGTTAATGCCGCCCTCGCCCTGGATTGGTTCAAGGATTATTGCGGCGCTATCATCGGTAATCGCTTTTTTTATTGCCTCGATGTCTCCAAAGGGCACTATCTTGAACCCCGGAATCAGCGGCTCAAATGGTTCCTTGTAGGCGTCGCGCCCGATGGCGGAAAGAGCGAAACCGGTATGACCATGATAGGCCTTCTGAGTGTAGATGATTTCCTTTTTCATGGTGTAGCCGCGCGCGATCTTGATGGCTGCGTCATTAGCTTCGCCCCCGCCAACACCGAAGATGGTGCACTTAAGGTCACCCGGTGTGATCTCGGCAAGTTTTTTTGCGAGGTCGGCTTTCGGCTTTGAACAGAGGAGAAAGACGCCAATATCGTAAGTGTCGAGGGCCTTTTTCAGGACTTCAATAATATCAGGGTTGCGCCTGCCCACGTTCATGATGCCGGAGCCTGTCTGACAGTCAATGTACTTTTTCCCCGTTATGTCCCAGACGCTGGCTCCTTCGCGTTTGTCTTCGATGATGTCAAGCCCCGCGGCCTTCATCGTTCGTACCTTCATCGGGCCGATGAATTTTGAGAAATCGGACAGGGCTTCAGCTTTAATTTTTACCAGATCACTTCCCATCACGCCACCTCCATGATATTATATATTTAAAAAAACCAAAGCTTCTTTCCTCTTACGGATAAGAATGTCAGGGTTCCTTCAGCAAGGATGTTTAAAATGATCTGGCAAACAATTAATGAATTATGTAAGTTATCTAATATAATTTTCCGGAAAGGTCAAGGCTTCTGAAAAAACCCGATTAAACTGGTGAAACGGGACTGCCCGGAAAACCCGCAAGGGGATGAGTAATGAATGAATTGACCTGATCCCGAAAACCGCTCCGGAATATAAGTTAGGATTGGATTTGCCGTTCTAATATTAAATTTTAATAAATGCTTAATATCAGCGAAATATTTTTTTCTTCCTGCAAGTGTTATGTGATATAATTTCATTGCTGTAGTAGATTTCAACCGCAAAGAGTGATAAATAAAAGATAAATCTTAAAGAAGACTTTAGACAAGAGTAGTAACGGTTCCTGTTCTAGAAAAGCAAAAAAACCTTGAACTTTTTTGTTTATTAGTTAGAAAATATTATTTATCTAACATTTGAAATGTCTTAAACTGTCTGTATAAATGATGGATTATGAAAACACTGATTCTAACAAAGCATGATGTTGAAAAAGTACTGACGCCCACTGTGGCTAATGAAACTGTCGAAAAGGCTTTCCGGGCATACAGCTTGGGGTGTACGGAGATGCCGCCCAAAAGTTATTTGTATTTCCCGAAGGGCGATCTGCGATCCATGCCAGCATATATTTCCGGTGAAGGCTTTGACATCGCCGGCATTAAAAGCGTCAATGTTCATCCGCAAAATGCGGCAGGCCATTTGCCAGCCGTTATGGCTGTTATTATTCTGAATGATCCGCAGACAGGCTTTCCGCTGGCTATCATGGACGGCACCTACCTGACTTGCCTCCGAACTGGTGCGGCCGGGGCAATAGCGGCAAAATATCTTAGCAGGGAAGATTCGGAAGTTGCGGGATTTATCGGTTGCGGCGCTCAGGCGCGAACTCAGTTGTCTTGCCTGTTGGAGGTTCGCAATATTAAGAAGATCAAAATATGGCAATTTCCAAAGGATAAGGAGTGCGTTCGGGACTTTAGACAGTGGGCGCAGACGACCTATAAATTGGAAACTCTGGTTTTTCCACGCACGGATGCTGTTACAATGAATGCCGATATTGTAATTACCACAACCCCATCTCGTGTTCCTCTGGTGCACTGTGTTTCTCCCGGAACTCACATCAATGCTATCGGCGCAGATGCACCAGGCAAACAGGAAATCAATCCGGAGATATTAAAGCAGGCAAAAGTGGTGGTTGATGACTGGATACAGGCATCCCACAGTGGTGAGATTAATGTGCCCGTAGGTCAAAAGCAGATAACGAAAAAGGACGTGCATGCGTTGTTGGGAGACATCGTGGCTGGAAAGAAGATAGGGAGGGCAACCGCCAAAGAGATAACGCTTTTTGATGCAACCGGATTGGCCATTGAGGATATTTCATGCGCTTACATAGTTTATAAGGCGTTAAGAAACAGGCGGGATATTAAAAGCATCAAACTATTTTAACCGGCAAGGCATAGTTGATTCATAACTAAAACATTCATTCTTATAATTATTTTTATATTTTTCCCCCATATTGCAGTTAATATTTCACCAAGTTATCTATGTTACTTTTTTTTTACTTGCTCTTGAGCCATTTTCTTGCAGCATCTATATCGGTAAAAAATTTAAATGTCATACCAGTATTTAATGTCGTAGTCTCAAGAAAAGATTTAAGGTCGGCATTCACTGCTTTGTCTACAATGGCAGTATTAATTTTTGGTCTATCGGGAGGATAACTCCTTGCAAAATAATATATTTCTACAATGCTGGGACTTCCTTTGACTTTTCGGACATCTACTAACTCGCTTTTTATATTCACCGACTTTTCAATAGCAACTACTTCGCTTTGTATTTGTTCTAGGGAGCCGCTTCTGAATTCCCCAGTCATTATGATTTCGAGAATTCCTTCATTCACAGATGACGTGATTTTATATCCTGCTTTCGTTACCATTTATGGACTCCTTTATATTGTCTAACAATTAAACTATTTCGCTTGAAGCAACGTACAGGATTTAAGCAGAAAATAAATGATTGATAATTTATGTTATCATAAAAACACATATTGTCAATGTGCGCCTGGGTGTATCAGTTTTTAGATTATTAAACAAAAACAGATAAAGAATACCATTTAAAAGAAAGTATATCCGTGAATAATCCTTAATGCTCGCTTACATAAAGGAGTCTTCAAATCAGTATTTTTATTAAAAATATGCGAAAGGGAAACAATTTTTTATTTTTAAGATAATCTTTGCGGCTAACACCCTGCTACAGTTATTTAACATTCATCTTATCCAGTCTTGACTGTGCCTCTGCGTGTCCTTGCTCAGCCGCCTCACCATACCACACCGCAGCCGAAGCAGAATCCCGTTGAACGCCTCTACCTTCTTCTAATATCAAACCAAAATTGAACTGTGCATCTGCAATTCCTTGTTCAGCAGCTTTTAAAAACCATCTTGCAGCCTCGGCATAGTCTTTCAGCCCTCTACTATACATCAAACCCAGGTTATTCTGAGCAACAGCATAACCCCGTACAGCCGCCTCGAGATACCATTTGATGGCCTTCGTATAATCCTGCGAAACTCCTTTACCATTTTGGTACCTCCAACCCAGATTATTCTGGGCCTCATAATTACCATGTTCAGCCGCCTTTAGATACCATCTGACGGCCTCGGCATCGTCTTGCGGAACACCTTTACCCTTCTGGGATATCAAACCTAGCCGGTTTTGGGCAGCAGCATCACCTGTCTCGGCCAACATCCTGTATAGCTTAATTTCTGCTTTATTGCTCATTTTAAAATCACATTCCTATCCCGCACAGCCATTGCCGCACTTGGTTTGCGTACTTCTGACGAAGTTTAGTCTCCCTATGTTTCCTGTCATCATACAATAATTTTCATGTTGCGAGAGAAACCCAAAATATCTTTAAAACACAAAACAACCCTCTCTTTTCAGAAGAGAGTTTTAGTAATCGGTCCATGCTTCCCTTATTTAGGTTGAATGCTTCAGAACTTCTTTGACATTGTATTATTTATATCACGATTCCCGTTTGAAATATACAATGGAAATCAGGGATGGTAGCCTGTGGATAACAGGAAGTATTATTTACAGCGTGTCTCTACATCCCCAATCTCAGACCCCAGCTTTGTTTCCTTCTCCCGGATTATCCGGATTGCCTTCCTGTAGCGCTTATACCGCCTCGCTGCTTCGACGATGAGAAGGAAGCCCAGGATAATAAAGAATATACCTGTGCAAAAATAGAGCAGACCACTCAAAAACTTCATGATAACAAGACCAACGGATGTGAAGGCTAATCCTGTCTGCATATATGAATGCATAGTCCTTTCGAGTGAAAGGAGGGTTTGTTCCTCCATGAGAAGCAGTTTTATATCATCGTTGCTGTCCATATTCTGCACCATCCTGTGAGATTTCGCTTTCTATAAGTTACTATTACTCTATCCTTCCTTAATCATCGAATAAATCAGAGGCAGATTAACATGTCTCCGCACATGATCCGCGAGCTTGTCGTATTGTTCTTCCTTGAATTTGAAATAATCGAATGAAGGCTGCTTCGCTTTTTCCGATAAATAAGGTGTGATCAGAAAATCGATAAACTCGGCATTATCCAGAATGCCGTGAATATAGGTGCCGAAACATTTTTCGATAAAGCAACCGTCCGAAGAGCCGTCTTCCATATTATTCATTGGTTTTATTTCAGATAAAATCTCTGTGCGGCCATTGTGTATTTCGTAGCCTGAGCACGTTGAATTTCCGCCGGTAAAAATGAAATTGACCTGTCTCGTGATTTTATCGCCTTCGAGTGTAGTGCGCAGCGGCAGCAGATTGAGGCCCGGCAATTGACGCAGGTCACTCTCGATGCCGTTCGGATCGAGCAGTTCACGGCCCATCATCTGGTAACCGCCGCAGATACCGAGTATTGTTTTTCCTTTTTTGTGCGCTTGAATGACGGCCTGCGCAATGCCGTCGCGACGCAGGATTTGAAGGTCGTGCAGCGTATTTTTTGTGCCTGGCAGAATGACAATGTCTGCATCAGCTATCTGGGTGGGCTGATTGGTATAATAGAGATGCACACGCGAATCGCGTTCGAGCGCGTTAAAGTCTGTGAAGTTCGCCATGTGTTGCAACAACACAACGGCAATGTTAATTTTACCGCGCATAGCGGCGCAGTTTTTTGTGTGCAGCATGACCGAGTCCTCTTCTTCAATATGGATATCGTGATAATAAGGCACGACTCCCACCACCGGAATGCCGCACAAATCTTCGAGCATTTTGACGCCTGATTCAAAAAGACGAATGTCTCCGCGAAACTTATTGATTAATATGCCTTTGACAAGTTTACGCTCGCTTTCGGTCAGTAACATCATTGTACCGTAAACCGACGCAAAAACGCCGCCGCGATCTATATCCGCTACCAGAATCACCGAAGCCTTCGCATGTGCCGCCATAGGCATATTCACCAAATCGAGTTCACGCAGATTGATTTCGGAAATACTGCCCGCGCCCTCCATCACAATCGGATTATAACGCACACTTAACCGATCGAAAGCCGCGCAAACCTCTGTTCGCAGTTTAGCTTTGTTATCGGCCGTAAAGTAATCGATGGCATGTTGATTCCCGATGGGTCTGCCTTTGAGAACCACCTGACACATTGTATCAGTGGCAGGTTTCAATAGCAGCGGATTCATGTCGACATGGCAAGGCGCTCCGGCGGCTTCGGCCTGCATAGCCTGCGCGCGTCCTATTTCAAGTCCGTCGGGCGTGGCGTAGGAATTCAACGCCATATTTTGTGCTTTAAACGGGGCGGGCGAATACCCGTCCTGCCTGAATATCCGGCAGAAAGCCGCTGTAATGACGCTTTTGCCTACGTCGGAGCCTGTTCCGGCAAACATGATGGGTTTTAATTTCATGTTGATTAGTTGTTTATGTTGTAATTCTGCTTAAAGTAATCGTATGCTTTTTGGATTTCTTTTATTTTATATTCTGCCATTTGCTGAAATTCCCGCCCGAGGTGTTGAACCTTATCGGGATGATACTGCGATATTAATTCCCGGTATTTCTTTTTGATCTCATCTTCTGTAGAGTTTCCTTTCAAACCAAAAATATTCATATATCTTTCTTCCGGACTTTGATGTTCTTCAAATTTCCGATCATCGGCGTTGTTTATCCTGAGGGCGTTTTTTTTAAGATTATATCTTCTAAGAAAATCTGTCAGACGACTGATAAGGTAATAACCAATAATAAAAATACCCATCACAACCATGACAAATATTATTTTTTCGACATGTTTTACAGTAAGCAATCTTTTGATATTTGAAGGATTTTCAATTTGTCTTCCCAGCTTTCTTCCCTCTGCCTCAATATATCCAATCCCTGAAATATTGCGGTGATTATCAACAAATTGCTTGAAGTTTTTGTCAGATAGGGATTCTAAATATTCCCGGGAATAATTTTCTTGCCAATTTTCGTTTTTGTACTCTGAAGATGAAACGATAAAGAAAACAACCCCTGAAATCAGTAATGCCGCAATATAAACCTTTACCACAGATCTGAATTTCATAATTTATCCTCAAGACATGTCATTGATAATTTAAAAATACTATAAAGAAATCAGGTACTGTATGTCAAGAAAATCCTGGCTGCCAATGTATGGGTGTTGTTAATATTTGTCGTCGGACATGAATAGTGTTTATTACCATTTTCATAATAGTGAATATTTTTTTGAGACAGCAATGTCTGGAGGAAGAAAGAAACAAAAATTTGCCGACTCGGCAGAATTGTTTCTTTCACCTACGAAGTTACAGTGGTTGGAAGTTATCAAAATTGAGGATTACTATTTGCAAGCATGTTTTAGAGCACCTATCAAATCAATGGCAAATTCCCTTACCTTTAGTGGCTTCCAATAATTCACAATCCCCAAATTCACATAATTTTCGTGCGTCGCTACAGCCGGAAATATTATGATGAGTTAGATAAACAATACCCCTGTTATAATAGGCATCGGCAAAGTCCGGTTTGATGTCGATCACTCTGCCATAATCCTCAATCGCCTGCCTGTCATTACCGATTCCTTGATAGGCAAGCCCTCTGTTATAATAGGCATCGGCATCACCCGGGTTGATGCCAATCGCCCTGTCATAATCCTCAATCGCCTGCTTGTAATTACGGAGGCTGTTATAGGCAAGCCCTCTGTTATAATAGGCATCGGCATAACCGGGCTTGCTTTCGATCGTCTTGTCATAATCCTCAATCGCCTGTTTGTGATTGCCGAGGTTGTCATAGGCAAGACCCCTGTTATTATAAATGAGCCAATTATTGTCAGTAACTTTCAACGTGTGATCATACAATTTAATGTTGTTTTGCCAGTACCCGACTTGTGTCCATGTGATAATTGAAAGGCACAAAATACTAAATGCAGATAATGTCGAAAGTATTTCTTTCCGGTAGTTCCATTTTTTCAAAAGTTCCGGAACACCCCATGCCACCATGATGAATAGCCCTGTCAGGGGGATATAAGTGTATCGGTCCGCCATGGCCTGAGCGCCAACCTGTACCATACCGATAACGGGTAGAAGTGTACCTATATACCACAACCAGCCTGTCGCCAAATAAGGGGATCTCTTTGCTCTCCAGATAACTACTAAGGTTATAGCTATAAGGATAAATACCGACCCCAAAACCTGCCAGGGTACCAGCACCCCTCGATGAGGATAAAAAACTGCAAGATTACCCGGCCAGATCATCTTTCCAATGTAAGCGCTATAAGAAATTAAGGCATTTCCAATACGAACATTCAGAGAAAACGCTTCAATAGATTGGACAAATCCTCCTTTTTGCTGGGCGATGTATGTTACAATACTGGAAAGTATTGCCAGGATAAAAAGGGGAACTTTTTCCCAAAGCAAAGGATAGATCAATGACCATTTATATTCGGTCTCGACTGATTTCTTTAATTCTAATGATTCCTTTATAGCCGGCTTCTCATTAGATTTCTTTTTTCGTTTATCAGAGGTTTCGGACTTAAATAATTCATTCCGGATTTTGTGATCCTGTTTTATTTCCCCCAAACGTCCCAGTGGCCAGTAATCAAGAAGCAGCAGTACAAGAGGGAGGGTTACCAGCATGGGTTTCGCCATCAGGCCCAGGATGAAAAACAGAAGAACAAAGCAATATCTCCTAAATCCCCTGTTTTCTATATAATAGCTATACGCACCCATGGTAAGCATCCAGAAGAAAGTGGAAAGAACATCCTTGCGCTCTGCTATCCAGGCGACAGACTCCACATGGAGGGGATGTATCGCAAACAGAGCGGCTACAAAGGCACTGGGCCAGAGTTTCTTTGTCATCCGGCGTAATATCAGAAAAAGGAGTATGGTGTTCATCACATGAAAAAGAAGATTTATCAGGTGATAGCCGTAGGGGTTGAGACCAAAGATTTGATAGTCAAGCATCAATGACAGCCATGTTAATGGATGCCAATTGCCGCTTTTCTCCACTAATTCAGAAGAAAAGGCTTGTTCTATACTATTCCAATTCAGACCGGATTGTACATAAGCATTTTCATATACGTAGATATTATCATCAAGGTTGATAAAGCCGCAGTCCTTGAGGGACCAAAAGGTGATGATCGTAAGGATCACCAAAGCCAGGCAAATCAAGACCGGAATCAAAATCTTATGTCGGGTTGCTTCTGAGTTTAACGATCCTCTTGAAATTGGCATCGTTTCTTCTTCTTTCGTTCAATCAAAATTCTGAAAATTTTTCAGAAACACAATGCATTATCTGTGTTCAGCGCCGTCATACTCTTTACTGCCAGCAGGTGAGCCTTTGCGATCAGCGTTTCCTCTCCCGCTATCCTTCAGCTTTTTCTAAAGTAGGAGAATAATAATTGTGTGTGTTTCCAGAAGAAGATGATACCTCACCTTACGAACCGGAGCTGCCTGACGAAACGGATCTACCCGACGAACCGGATCTACCCGACGAACCGGATCTACCCGACGAACCGGATCTGCCTGATGAAACGGGTTTACCTGACGAAACGGAACTACCTGATGAAACGGGTTTACCTGACGAAACGGAACTATTACTGGATTTGTCTTTCTTTACTTTCACAACGTCATCTGCATAAACTGTGGAAATTAAGAAAAGAGCGGATATTCCTATTGCTATCCATAAGCGTGATTTAAACATATTACCTCCTTATTATCAAATTAACTGCCCTTTTTAATTTATTACTTATTTATTGCACAAATATTTACATATTTGGTTACTTGACTATAGTTTGGTAATTGAGCGTAAAATTATGTCCGTTTCCGTTCATCATACCAGTCATGGGGATCTGCCAGTTAGTAACGTTACCGTCATATCCGGCCGGCGCCCCTCCCCCGCCCGAAGTGGGCGTATAAGTCCATGTGGAGCCGCCATTATTTGAATAGACGGGCGTGCCAAGCGTGAGCCCCGACGAAGGGCTGCCATCCGTGAAGTTGAATGGAGAACCCGAATAGGCGGATAGGCCTAGCGCAATATAGTTTCCGAGACTGTCGGTCAGGATAACCGCATTAGCAGGTCCAGTACCGGTGTTTTGCACCTGAACCGTATAGGTAAGGACATCACCAGATTTGGCGCTCGCCTTGTTGGCCGACTTGAGGATCAACAGATTGGGCCCGCCAACCACCGTAGCCTCTCCTGAAAATTCGGATGTATTGCCTGAAAGTGTTTCTGTGGCTGTCAGCACGGTGCCTATTGCCACTCCTGTCGGAAGCGGTATGGTAAACATAAAACGGTTGGTTGTGTCTGTGCCCTGAAGGATGCCGTTGATAGCCCCGGGACCATAGGTGGAGGAGGTATTATCAGTATCGGCTGCGGAACCTTCGGTCAACGTGGTCAGATAGGTCTTGCCTGAGCCGAAACCACCACTCGCGTCGGGGGCGGCAATGAAAAATTCGATAGCCGATCCCGGGCATGCCCAGCCACTGAGAATCAGGTTGGTGCCCGAAATAATGGCTGACTGTATAATTGGAAAATTGAGTTCGTTGTTCGGACCGGTATGGGTACAGCCCGCCGTATTGAGTGTAACGCCCTGAGCCGTGTAAGTATTCGGATCACCACTGACCGAGTTAAGGTCTATGCCTATGTCAGCGGCCAGGGAGCCGTTTGCAAAGATGCTGTTTTGTGTGATTAGCACGCCGGTCGCTGATATAACAGTGACTCCCGGACCTGCATTCCCAGTAACAAGGTTCTGCTTTATGGTTAATGCACTTGTTGCACTCAATTCCCAAGCGACGATTCCAATAGGCTCCGTAGAAGGGATACCGGTGCTGTTAAAACCATTGACGGTAATGGTGTTGCCAATAGCCGTTCCGCTAATCACCGTTCCACCGGCAAAACCGAATTCGAGGCCGCCACCATGCATGTCTTTGACGAGATTGTATTGAATCGTTATACCGGTTGCTGTTCCGACGATAAGAATCCCGTCAAAGGTGTCGGTCTGTCCTCCGCCAGGTGTGCCGGCCGGGGAATCGACCTCGTTGTATTCAATGATTGCGTTTGCACCGGTCGTATCACCACGGATACCACTGTTATTGATTTTAGCATAGTTGTGGTGAATGAGAATACCTGTCCCTGCGCCGATAGTAATGCCGTAAGTTGCGCTATATACCGTGGTGACCGAGCCGTCGGCGTTCATCCCGGCCAGACATTCTCTCACCTGCGAATTGTTGCCGGATACGATTATACCGCCATTAGCGACCGCCAATCCTTTGATAATGTCCGTTGTGCCGGTGGCGCTCAGCTGTGTGGCTTCCGCCGAAATTACCACTTCAGGGCGGTTGAACTGGGAAAGCGACTGAGCCATTGTGCCCACAGTCCCGCCCGTCCCGACCATGCCGGGATTGGTGTCACCGACATTGGTTGTCTGGGTGGTCGCATCGAGGCTGACATTGGCGCTGCTGATAGTTGGCAGGGCGCCTGATGTCAAGGTAATCACAGCCGCGCCTGTATTCGCGCCGCTGGTCGTCAGTTGGTCGGCATAACCGGTATTCTGGCCCGAATTGGCCGCGCCGTTCGGGATCATGAATATTGATGTCTCCTGCCCGGCGGTCTGGCCCACCTGCGTCAGAGACCCTTGACCTCCCAGAGCGTTGGCATTGGTGATGAACTGGCGCAGCGAACCCTGGCTACTGTCACGGATGCTGACTATGGTGTCGAAGTTAAAACCGAAATCAACGCTGGTAATATTTGCAGCGCCTATCGTCACGCTGGTGATGGATTGCGCCGTTGTCGTTCCGGTGGTGAGTGAGGCCAGTGTGGCGTTGGTGGTATTGTCCCCGGCGTCCACCAAAGTAGGTGTTTGGCCGCCTACATGATCGGTAACGGCGGCAGCCGTGCCGCTTGAGGCATTGGTGCGATAGGTCTGTACCGGCACGCAGGTCGTGCATGTTGATCCATTGGTGCGGGTGGAGCGTATTCCGGTCGCGCCGTTGCTGGAAACGCGGACGATATAGTTGCCGCTACTGGGGGAAAACGTATAGACACCGCTGGCATTGGTAGTGGTGAACGACAAAAATGCACCTGCGCTGTTGTATAGCTCGACACGCACACCTGCTATGCCTGCACCCGATGAACCGGCTAAACTTCTCCCGGCGCCGCCGCCGTAGTTGATATCCTCGAACACTGTTCCTGAAATACTGTACGTTCCACTGGATGTAGTAATAGTTATCCGGCCGGTTGCTGCTGCAAAGTAAGTAGTATTTATGTTTGCCGCTCCCGAACCAGTGCCGCCCCAGGTACCGCTCGCTTGTCCAGTTCCTCCAAGTGTCAGCGCGTTTGCGGAAGATGTGGTGAAAGTACCCAGGTTAAGACTTGCGCCGCTATCGATGGCAAGATTATACGTGATGGTTTTTGCAGCACTTAAGGTTATCGTTCCCGTATTGGTAATGATGACGCCGCCGCTCCCGCTAAATGTAGCCGGAAATTCTGCACCTGTGGTGAATGCCGCTGGTTTGTTATATTGCAGTGTAGCCGCCGCGCCGTAGGTCGGGGCAGCAGAAGCCGTTGCCGTGCCTTCCATGGAAAGTAAATTATTTACAGTAACAGCGCCAATCGTCTTTGCAGCAGAACCGGAGAGTATAAGTTTGTCGTATGTTGTTGCCTTAACGGTCTGCGCAGCTCCGGTGTAGTTTACTGTATTTCCGACAGCGGTTGCCGTCAGCGTGGTGATGCCGGAAGTGCCGCCGATATTAAGAATACCGGTTGTTCCTTGAGTTACACCACCGGTTCCCGATAGCGCAGTCGTCGCAGTAATAGTTCCGTTATTCGTTAAAACACCGGTGCCGGTAACAGTAAGGAGCGTTGCGACAGTCAAGGTTCCGTTATTTGTATAAGACGATCCTGCTGGAAATGTTACTGTTGGAATCGTAGTAGCAGTTGTCCCACTCAATGTTTGGGTTGCACCGCTAAAGGTATGTGTGCCCGTGCTTGCAGTAAAAGTCGTTGCGTTGTTGGTTAAGCTTCCTGCAAAGTTAACCGCTGCGGCGCCGGTTTCACTCCAAACGCCTCCGGTATTGACTGTTACATTTCCGGTAAATGTTTTAGCGCCCGTGTTGGCTAGGGTTAATGTGCCTTCAACTGACGTAGTTCCTGTAACCCCAAGAGTCCATGTATTTGTAGCGCCGGTAGCGAAAGTTGTTCCGCTGCCCACATCCAGATTGCCGCCAATGGCCAGGGCGGCTCCTGTTGTGGCTGTGCATGTGCCGGAAAGGGTTAGATTGCCGTTGATAGTTGTGACAGCAAACGTCATCGCCCCGCTTCCACTTAAGTTGAGATTATAGTATGTGGTGACTATGACGGTCTGCGCAGCCCCGTTGTAGTTTACCGTATTTCCGACGGCGGTTGCAGTAAGGGTTGTGATTGCAGGTACGGGGGCAGCGCTGATATTAAGCATACTTGTGGCAGTAGCGTTATTAAGACTGGTGATTGTACCCGAACTGGTAAGGTTAATTACGCCGCCGGTGCTGTTGGTAATGCCGGCAATTGTACCTGTCCCATCGAGATTAAGTGTGCCGGTGTTAGTAAAATTGGCAAGAACGGTGGAAATTGCGCCCGCACCGGTGATAGTCACTATTCCTGAATTTGCAAGAGTGGTAATCGAAGAAGTGCCGCCAATGTTGAGAGTACCGGTTGTGCCTTGAGTTACTCCACCCGTTCCTGACAGGGCAGTACTTGCGGTAATAGTTCCATTATTAGTTAATGTTATAGCTGCACCTGTAACTGTAAGCAGTGTAGTGGCAGTTATTGTACCGTTATTAGTGAAATTACCTGTCATGGTAAGTGCTGTTGCAGATGTCAATGTTCCGCTATTTGTATAGGTTCCGGAGAATGTTGCTGTTGGAATCGAGATGATACTGGATCCACTAATCGTCTTGGTGGCGCCGGAAAAGGTGTGCGTACCGGTACTGGCAGTGTACGCTCCGTTATTCGTGAGACTTCCGGCAATACCAACCGTTGCAGCTCCAAACTCCGTTAATGTGCCGTAGATGTTAACATCTGAACCAAATGAAAGCGTGGCCGCCGCTGTCTCCGTTATGTTACCGCCGCTATCAATTGTTACAGCGCCTGTAAAAGTTTTAGTTCCCGTGGCTGACGTTATTGACAAAGTCCCGCTATTTCCGTTACCAACGGTTGTTGTGCCTCCAACGCTCAAGGTAAAGGCGCCAACGGTTAGTGAAGTGCCATCATCAATTAAAAGATTGCCGGTTATTGCTAAATTGGCTGCGGTCGTTGTAGTTACAGTTCCGACCACAGTAAAATTACCGCCAATTGCAGTCGTGCCCGCCTGCATCACATCTGTTCCGCTTCCGCTTAGGGTGAGATTATAATAATTATTTGATTTTACCGTTTGTGCAGCGCCGGTATAGTTTACGGTGTTGCCTACAGCGGTTGCGGTAAGTGTCGTGATGCCGGAGACGCCGCCGATGTTGAGAATGCCTGTTGTGCCTTGAGTTACTCCACCCGTTCCCGATAAGGCGGTGCTCGCAGTAATAGTTCCGTTATTCGTGAGTGTTGTCCCGGTAACGGTAAGCAACGTTGCACATATCAATGTTCCACTATTTGTGTAGGCGCCCGTGAATGTCGCTGTTGGAATTGAAATAGCACCGGTTCCGCCAATCGTTTTGGCAGCACCGGAAAAGGTGTGCGTACCGGTGCTGGCAATGTAAATCCCGTTGTTCGTGAGACTTCCGGCAAAACCAACCGTTGCCGCTCCAAACTCTGTTAATGTGCCGTTGATAGTAACATCCGAACCAAATGCAAGCGTGGCCGCCGCTGTCTCTGTTAAAGTGCCGCCGCTATTGATTGTTACAGCGCCCGTAAAGGTCTGGGTTCCCGTAGCTGACGTTATTGACAAAGTTCCGCTTGTTCCACCGCCAACGGTTGTCGTGCCGGTAACAGTCAATGTATATGCACCTATAGTGAAGGTTGCGCCGTCATTCACGACAAAGGCGCCAATTGCATTTGCCGGCGACACATCCAGTGTAACCGTGTTTCCAGTTGCAATTGTTACAGTGTCACCAGCATACGTTTGCCCCGGATATGTCGAGCAACCGGTACCAACTGCGGTCCAGGTACCTGCAGCGCTCCAATTACCAGTAGCACTTGATGTAAATGTACACGCCGCCGCGTGCGCCTTTTGCGCCGGCAGCACGAAACACATGCTCACCGCCAGGGCAAATATCACAACGATAGACAACCATTGTGATTTCATCTTGTCCATCCAGCTCTTTCCATAAGTTAAGAGTCCGCCACTGACAGGGGATTTAAACAATTGCCGTCCCCGTAAATAGCAATATTCGTTTTTGTTTTTTTGCGTCACTTGATTATTTCCTAATTTTTGCCTTTATCGGTTTAAACGTTATTAATTTTTTAATTTTAGATAATAATTTCACGCTACGGTCTCTTTCGCAGCCTTCCACTTAGGAAGGTTTGGAAACCTTATGTTTCCAAGATGATAAGATGAAAGGTTATTCCTTATTTCGCCCTGCGGTCTGTACCGCAGGGAATAAATGATGTATGTTATCACTAATACTGGTTATAACTATCATAAAATTATTGTTTTGAAAAGCGAGGATTTCAGGAAGTTCTCCGCAGATTTCAGAGTTGGAAATATATCAATTACTCCATTGCACATTATAACCGTTAATCAACAAATAGTTATTACGAAAAATGTTATATGGACCATACTGGTGTCCACAA
>JBEKMY010000063.1:0-17106 GCA_049523355.1 Smithella sp.
GTCGAACTTAAAAAGGCTCTTTCTGAAATTGAAGCAATGAAAGACCTACTCGAGGCCGAAAATATTTATTTCCGTCAAGAGAACAAAATGAAACATCGATTTGAAAATATTATCGGGCAAAGCGATGGTCTTAAGTATGTTCTATATAGAGCACAACAAGTTGCTTCGATGAACACAACGGTCCTCATTCTTGGAGAGACCGGTACAGGAAAAGAATTGATCGCTGCCGCTATCCATAACATGAGTACCCGAAAGGAGAGGCCTTTGATTACGGTCAATTGTGCCGCTCTGCCTGGTAATTTAATTGAGAGCGAATTATTCGGCCGGGAGAAAGGAGCCTTTACCGGGGCCGATATTCGACGGATGGGCCGATTCGAGGTCGCCAATGGTTCCACCCTTTGCCTCGACGAGATCGGGGAACTGCCGCTGGAGTTGCAGGGAAAGCTACTGAGGGTAATTCAACATAATGAGTTTGAACGCCTGGGTTCATCCCAGACCATCAAAGTCGATGTGCGTATTGTGGCAACGACCAATCGAAATCTTGAGGAAGAAGTCCGCAATGGTCGTTTTCGGCAGGATCTTTACTATCGGCTCAATGTCTTCCCTATCACTGTCCCGCCGCTCAGGCAGCGCAAAGATGACATCATGCCTTTGGTCAAGGCCTTCACAGAGAGATATTCCAGGAAAATGGGAAAACAAATCACATCCATACAGAATGAGACAATGAAGGTGTTGCAGGATTACTCATGGCCCGGGAACATCCGGGAACTGGAAAGTGTCATCGAACGGGCCGTAATCCTGTGCCCCGGTCCGGTCCTGGAGTTGGTAGATAAACTGGGGACTTCATCCTGCGAGTTTTCATCAACTATGAAAACCCTGGAAGAGACGGAGCGCAACCAAATTCTTAAAATCCTTTCGGAAACCAAATGGCGCATTGAGGGAAAGGACGGGGCCGCAACAATCCTGGGCATTCACCCGAGTACGTTACGAGCAAAAATGCACAAGTTCGAGATAGTCCGACAACAGACAAAAGAATAAATTACACAAAACTTTTTTCAGTCAACCAAGAGATTAATGCTCAGTCCGGTTGAAAGCATCCTGCAACTTCATTTCTTGCGTACTACTGGTTGAAAGTTGCTCCTAAAGCTCATATACACATAATCAATTTTTCAATAAAATATATGAAGGCTCTCAACATGATCAATTCTATTTGTTTCCGATTGAAAGAGAGTATGACTATTAAAATTGCCGGATGCAACAGTTCCTATTTAATATAACATGACCGGTCAAGCATTGCAAAAGTCAATATTTTCAAATTGACCCACTACCCGATTTTGGATTGACATGCATTTACAAATTATTTATAATTTCTGAACTTAAAAGCAAGTTCTTATCAAAAACATTAAGGAAGGTGAATCATGAAACGAGTTACTTTGTTTGTACTTATGTTAGGCGCTTCGCTTCTGTTATTGAATGTTTTGAACGGTTGTCAGGGTATTCCTAAAAAAGGAGCTGCAGAAAATCAATCAGTAGCGGCTGGTAGTTCCTCAGGAAGCGGATCTCTGTCACAGGTTAAGGCTCTTGAATTAAAACATTTCACTCAAGCGGATGGTTTGGGGCTTTCTCAGGATTTTGTCAATTCCTTCTACGATGGTCTCCGCGAACATTTGATAAAAGCAGGAGTTGCAAATCAGATTATCGACGAGGGAGCCATGACGCCTGATGCTGATGCCGCTGCAACAGTCGTTGTTGAAGGCAAATTCACCGAATATAAATCGGGCGCATTAGTTGGAATTGTAGGCTCGGAGATCAAGTTGTACCATAAAAACGATCACTCTTTGATCACAACCATCACGCCGAGAGTTCCCTACAAGCCTTCGCCTTTCAACACTGACAAGACCATAGGAAAAGCGGCCGGCGGCAGGACTGCTTACGAAATCAAGAAAGCATTGCAGTAAAAGGAATATTAACTAAACAGTCCGGTTCGCAACCTTGTTGCAGTCTATCTATTATATTGCGGAGATTGAATGATTATTCTTCAATCTCCGTATTTATTTTTATGGCGCGGTCTGTTTCCCGACTGTCCACTACTTAAACTAAGCAGAAAGAAACAACCCAACATATAACGCAAAACAGATCTTCTTTCTTAGATAGCTTATAAAAGTATTAGATGGTGTTCTATGGATATAACCGGAACAGGTGTCAGGCAGAACTTGTTTATGTTGTTAAAAATACCTGTTTTTGAGCATCGGGTGGCCGCTCAAAAAATAAACAAGAGAGTCTGCAATTGAAAGCAGCCCCAAACCCACAAACATGGCGGATGTAAGTTTGAGATTAAGTCTTCTGGCCCGCTCTTTGAGCCTGTTTTCGATGTTTTCGCTTTCGGCTGCTCCGGTGAAAAAGTATACGAAAAAAATCACGATCATGGGCAGGGCATAAAATATATTATATAAGACGACGCCCGAAACAACCTCCGGCATACTCATTTTCAGCAAAGCGAATTTTCCAAGCACAGCTATATAAGGCAGTGAAAGTGGGAATCCGGTGACTGAAATTACCACGCCGATTGCAAAAGCAACCAACCAGTTCATATGCTTTAACCGCGAGATTATGGTGTGTTCCACATCCGGTTTTGTTGAGTTTCTTTTCTTAATAAAATATATTACCCCTACAGCCGCGAATATAATGTCTATCAATATCTGCATCTGATAATACTTTACATCCGAAACGCCGGCATGCAACGGAAAAAACTTCGCGATAAAAACATTCAGCTTATCAAGGGCCATAAACCCCAGTATACCGCAGGCAAAATAAGACGTCGTAAGCCCCGCAAGATATGAAATTGAATTTTTTACCGGATTGGCTGTAGTAAAGATCAAAACAAAAATAACTATCTGCTGTGTCGTGGAAAAACTGTCGAACAAAGAAACCGTAATAATAAAAAATAACTGATCAAGCATAGCAACGTCTTTTTATATACATTTATTGAATAACCGTTTTATAACATACTATAGCTGTATATTATAATCCAATAAAAACCTGAAGCAGATGGTCCCGGAAACTTTTCAATTGGAAATCATCAGATATGGATAAGTAAAAATATGCAATCTTTCAACTGATATTCGTTAAGGTTAAATTGTTAAAATGCAGGAATGGCGGGAGTTTGTTACACCTAAGAAGAACTAGGTTTTGCGAATAAAAGTTTTAATGATTAGCGTTTGAAATTTTTGATCAATATATAATTAACAGGCAAGATGAAAGGAGCATCTTTGCTTACCCCTTTATTGGTCGGCTTTTTACTTATTCATTAAATTAGATAATGCTTTTGATCTCAGGAAATTATATTCTTCCATCTGGTCTTCACTTAAACCATGTTTTTCACACTCATCGATTACTTTGATAATTGCATTATTCATGTCTTGTCTGCGCTGGCTGGCATCTGCTGTTTTTATGATGTGGGATTTCTTCGAGTTGATAATCCTTTTTATTTCTCTTTTTATTTTATCATATAAAGTAAATTTATTACTCATGAATTTTTTCTTATTTTTAACTGTGCAGATTCCGGATATCTGATTTGCATGCAATCTATAAAAGCCCAGCGGTCCCCCCTTGAAGTATACCGGATCTGCAAAAAAGAAGGCAATTACTGAAGTCCACCAATCCATCCGCACCCACTTTGATGCAGGCACCGGGAAAATAAAATTTTTGAGATCAGAGGAAAAAAACTTGGTACAGCCCGGCACTGGATTGGATAGAGCCGCCAACCTTTCCCTTGCAGCATTTCCCGTAACCGGCACTGGTTCGTTTATGTGGGATGTTTCCCAAAAATTTATGCCAATTTGATTACCCCATTCATCAATCAGAGCTAGATCATGAAAGCATAATTTGGCATTTTCATTTCTTTCGAGCATATCAAATAATACTGAAATTTTCCGGGGCATCCAAATATCATCTTGGTCGCATAATGCTATATAGTCAGTATTGCATGCGCTAATGCCGATCTCAAAAGTTTTTTTTACGCCAAGATTTTGTTCATTTTGAATAAAAATGAAAAGATCAGGAAACATTTTTGCATATTCTTTTATAATTTCTTTTGTTCTATCTGTTGAACAATCGTCAACTATAATAATCTTTTCCGGTCTTTTTGTCTGAATTATTATACTTTGCAACTGTTCATTTAAAAAATTTTCACCATTATAGGTAGCGATAACGACCCCGACTGTTTTCATAATGTTATATACGAATTTCCTTAAGTGTGATCTTATGCTTACCTATCCGTGCTGTTTCCAGCACATTTTAAGTTTGAGTCCAGCCATTTTTGTTTATTTCCGATTGATCTAGCATAAATTTACAGTTTTGAAAACTGAGGAAGGAAGAAATAAACACTTCTGCTGAAAAATATCATTAAAATATCCGCATGTTTCAATCAATTATTGTTGAATTGGCAAGGGTATTTCTGCTTCCATCTCCTTATACAATGCAGAAGAGATCTATCTCCCCTGTCAATCAGGGAAATTATGGGATGGTATTTATTTGGATATAACCGGAACAGAAATACGCAGGCGTCTGCGTATTTTTAAATCCGGCAGAAACATCAACGCCCCAAACCGTTCCCATTTTTTTACTCTTGTTTGGACTGGGGACTCATATACTTATACCTCCGTTTTCGAATCTCTCTTCGGTAATATCGATTTATGAGGCAACGTATCTCTTTTTTTCACCACCTTCAGTAACATTTTATTTGAGGCAATTCGGTGCCCAAAATCTTCTTGACACACAAGAGTGCGCTTAATATACTTCCGCCAACAAAAAGAAAGTTCTTATTGATTCAATTAAGGAGATCTTATGAAATTTACGATTCGCTTGTTTGCCGTCATCTTCATCGTCTGCCTGTCCGCATGCGGCTCCGGCTCTTCTTACAACGAACCACTTCAACAGCAGCACTTGTACGTCGGTAACGACAACTCCCCGGGTCAGATTCTGCAATATACTTTGCCGATCACGAGCGCATCGATCCCGACGGTGACCATCGCGTCAAATAACGTCACTTGTTTGGCGGTGGATGACGCCGGAAATCTCGCCGCAGGCGACTATGCGGGGCACCTGTGGATCTTCGACGCGCCGCTTACCAGTGCAAGCACCGCGTCCGCGACATTTAACAACGGGTCAGCAACAGGCAACGGCCAGATTCTTTTCAATAGTGCAGGCGATCTCTTTGCATCGACAGAAGACACAAGCGTCAATCTCTTCACCCCCCCGCTTTCTTCGGCCAGCACGGTGTCGCAGACGATTACCGCTGCAGGCATTACCGACGCCATTGGTGCGGTCCTCGACGCCAGCGGAAATTTGATCGTCGGCAGCGACGCCAATCTCTATGTTTTCGCGCCGCCGTTCACAGCGGCGCCGACCGTGACACCAACCGTGACGGGTGCCTCTTACCGTAAGATCGCGATCAGCAACAGTCAGCTATTTGCCGCCAGGGTCGACGGAGCCGGAGGAATCGACGTCTACAATCTGCCGCTCACATCGGCAAGCGAACCGCTATTCACGATGACCAATGTAAATATTCCGGAAGCGGTTGCTTTTGATAGCGGCGGAAACCTTTACGTCGGCAATGTCGGTGACGCTACTATCCGGGTCTTTAGTCCTCCGTTTGCTGCCACAAGCACTCCGAGCGTGACACTTACCGTGGGCGACCCTGCTAATTTTGCGATCTTCGGCATCGCGATAGGAAAATAACACGGGAACCTGAGGCGGCTTGGCGAACCAGAGGAACAACTCACAAACGAGGCAGTTATCAAGCACCAAGTGGAACGCCCTTAATTATTAAGTTACTGTGGGACATGAAATATAAGTTTTTTAGATAATTACAAAACTTACCCATTCTGAATGAAAAATAACTCTTCAATTCAGAATGGGTAAGTTTCAATGTTTCTAGTCTTCTTTCCCGGATAATTCAATTAATAATTTTTCTCCTGAAAAATTACTATTAAAATCAATGCCTTTTCTAACTCAAATACAGATTTTATTATATCCAAACATTCCATTTCTAATTAAAGATGATATTGAGGCTATGAGGCATATAACTTAAAGATCACGCGTTATAAATACGTTGAAGAAGCCGACAACCCTGGCAGGAACTACGGCGCATGCCAGATGCGCCCTGGGTGCGCTGCCAACAAAAATAGCGCTTTGATCGGCAGCACATTCCCATATATTAATTTCCGAAGATCTATTGCTTAAGAAGAAGCAGGAAGTTATTATGATAGCATATTTTAATTTATAAGATGGATGATAGCCTGCCGGTAATTGTACTTTGAGACTTGCTGAATAGATTTAAAAGGTTTATATGTGAATATAGAATTTCTCTTTGCACATTTACACGGAGGCTCAATTATGCATACAAAAAGATATCCCTATCTACTATTTTTTTTCTGTATCCTGTTGTTGATTTCTGCCTGTGGTTACACAACAATTAAACATGGTGTTTCAATCAGCGATGATAGAATCGCCCGAAGTATCATTGACGGCAAGACAACAAAACAGGAAGTTCTGCTTGAGTTTGGCGCCCCAACAAAGACTGTTGATCATGAAAAGATGTTTTTCTATGAATGGACTGAAGAAAGTGAAGTGAAAATTCCTTTATATAAAGGAACGACAACGTATATCAATCAACTGAGCATTGTTTTTGATGAAATGGGTGTTGTTAAAAATCACCGTATTTCGGAAATATCAGCAGGATCTCAAAGAAGTATCGGTGAAACGAAAACCCCTCAAAGCAATTAAACGTATTTCCGGTGCTATCTTTTGTTACCGGCTTACAAAGGGAGGCAACGATGAACATTTTAAAGCTGCTGGAGTATAACCGGTTTTTAAGACACAGATATCTGGAAACTTTAAGCGAACTCTCCTGGGAGGACTTTGTCAAAGATCGCGGCGCCAGTTTCCCGTCCCTGAGAGACATCTTCCTGCATATCGTCTTTGTGGTGGATATTTATTTTAATTATATTCTTCAAGGCAATCTCGATTATCCGGCCGTCAACTATAACGAATACGACAGCATCGGGAAAATCACTAAATATCTGGAGCAGGCGGAATCCGGGGCCAGCGACTATCTGAGCAAAGTCACGCCGGAAGAACTGACAAAAAAGATCCCCAGAAAGCAAAAGGACGGTTCGATATTCCTTGCATCCGTTGAGGATTCGTTGCTGGACTTTTTTCAGGAAGAAACCCATCATCGGGGAGAACTTATAGCGCTGTTATGGCAAATGGACGTTGCGCCTCCCCATATGGGATTTATTCAGTACCTGCGGTCGCAAACCGGCAAATGAGCGCAGCAGAATTTAAAAAGACAGATATTGCCATGCCCAAGATTTTCAGCATCACATTATGATAAAAAAAGGAAAAGTGAGTTAATAAAAATAGAGGTGCAGAAATGAAAATTATTCGCTTTGTTTCTAAAGAACAAAAAATTTTATACGGCGCTTATAGTCTCGATCATCCTGAGTTGGCAAAAATAATTGAAGGCGATATTTTTTCAACATTTAAAATTACTTCAAAGGAAGCTCCCATTAAGAAACTGCTTGCGCCGATTTCTCCCGTAAACATTCTCGCCCTCGGTATCAATTATAAAAAGCACGGCGATGAAACAGCGATAGCCTATCCCCAGCAGCCAATGCTGTTCCTAAAAGCTACAACCAGTATAATCGGGCATGAAGGGCCTGTCATTCTGCCGGCGGCGGGACCCGATCACGTGGATTATGAAGCGGAGCTTGCCATAATTATCGGGAAAGAAGCAAAAAATGTTATGCCGGAAAAGGCAATGGATTACATTATGGGTTATACCTGCGCCAATGATGTCAGCGCCAGAGACTGGCAGCTTGAAAAGCAGAACGGGCAGTGGGCCAGAGGCAAGAGCTTTGATACGTTCTGCCCTCTGGGGCCATGGATTGTAACCAGGGAAGAAATTGAAAACCCGAACGATCTGGGCATCCGCTGCATCATTAACGGCCAGACGGTTCAGGATTCAAGAACATCAAACATGATTTTTAATGTTCGGCAGATCATCAGCAACCTCAGCAGGTCTTTGACACTTTTGCCGGGCACAGTTATTTTAACAGGAACGCCGGAAGGTGTCGGGTTCACCAGGCAGCCCGCGCTTTTTCTTACGGCAGGCGACGTTGTCAGTATAGAAATTGAAAAGATCGGCACACTCACAAATAGAGTTGTAAGGGAGGATGAAGGACTCGTGCCGGACTGAATAACCCGCTCATTTCATAATACCCACAATGACAAATGGATGTAGGGCACGTTTCCCAAACGCGCCGCCCTATGTTGGCATTGGCTTTTGTCCCCCTTTAGAGAGGGCAAGCGAAGACGGGGGAGGAGAAAGATATAATGTTGCGCGATGTTTTTGCCGCGCTTTAGCGGGTCTGAAGACCCGGACTACATTTTGGTTCTGCGATATTATGAGATTACCGCGCCACTCTAATCAATCTGAAAGAATCAAAATACTATTGAACTATGACTTAAAATGTGGCAAAAATACTCATGGCAGATCAAATTTATTTCTATATCTTCTCAGTGGATTTTTAATGTTGAAAAATGAGCATTACCGCAAACCGGAAAATATGATGCATTCAGCGCCGATGGTAAAACCTGCCGGCTCCCGCAAAAATCAGCCATGGTCGAACCGATGCTATTGCATCTGTGGAGCAAAAGCCTTTCGTAGTATTAACCTGCCAATCTGCGTTTATTTAATTACCAGTGTTTCTGCAAATAAAACCTGTAAAATAGGCGTAAAAAAATCCATTGTTCTAAAAAATTTACATGGATTTTAAGGAGGTCGTTATGAAAAGAACATTTATCGTACTGGCTGTTGCAACACTGGTATCAGCCATTTGCTTTCCTTCTTTTGCCGCGGCCGGGATTAAAGGCAAGGTTGTCACTTACAGGGCCGGAAACATGGTTATGAAAGGCTACCTGGCCTTTGACAAAAATATTAAAGGCAAACGGCCGGGCGTGATCATTGTTCATGAATGGTGGGGCCAAAATGAATATGTCCGCAAACGCGCCAGAATGTTGGCCAAAATGGGCTATACGGCGCTTGCCCTTGATATGTATGGAAATGGCAAGCTGGCCGATCACCCTGACGATGCCGGGAAGTTTGCCGCTGAAGTTATGAAAAATGCCGCTGTAGAGGAAGACAGATTTATGGCGGCTCTGGAATTTCTGAAAAAGCAAAAAACAGTTGATCCGGAGAGGATTGCCGCCATCGGTTATTGCTTCGGAGGTGGAGTCGTGCTGCATATGGCGCGGCAGGGCGTCGATCTCAGAGGGGTCGCGAGCTTTCATGGAAGCCTGGCTACGGCAAAACCTGCCGAGGCCGGTGTCATAAAAGCAAAGATTCTCGTTCTTAATGGCGATGCCGACAAGTTCACAACACCCGAACAAATCGAGTCGTTTAAGCAGGAAATGAAAAATGCGGGAGCTGATTATCAGTTTATTGCTTATCCGGATGCCATGCACAGTTTTACCAATCCCGATGCCGACAGGTATGCAAAAAAATTTAATATACCTGTAGGGTATAACGCCGAGGCTGATAAAAAATCGTGGGCTGAACTGGATAAATTTCTTGCCGATATATTTAAAGAATAACCCATCAAGGAGGATGTACCACTGTTGAATAATGAACATTACCGGAAGCTGGAGAATATGATGCATTCGGCGCCGATTGTGCAATTGGCCGGCGCGCGTGTGGAAATCAGCAAGGGGCAGGCCGAAATTACATTGCCCGTTAAGCGGGAACTTTTTCATGCGGCGGGCGCACTGCACGGCGCCATGTATTTTCTGGCGCTGGATAACGCGGCTTTTTTTGCCGTCAATTCGCTCGTCGAAGATGTTTTTGTATTGACGGTCAGTTTTAATGTCTATCTTCTCCGGCCTGTTGACCAGGGTGTTATAAAAGCCATCGGAAAAGTAGTTAATTCCACAAAAACTCAATATCTGGCGGAGTCTGTTCTTTACGACGCGGAAAACAGAGAAATTGCCAGAGGCAGCGGTGTTTTTGTCAAAGGCAGGACAAAACTAACGCCGGAAATCGGTTACAAATAAAAATCGAAAATTGCGTGGTGTTTAAGTTATTATATAAAACACACATCAATAACTGTTACGCGTATAAGGAGAGAATCGATGACAACTGAGCCCTTTGCAGTAAAATGGCCCGATCACTACGAACCCCGCAATTGCCCGATTCACGTTCGAAACGAACTTGATATGGCGGCCCCGCAAGAGAGAGTCTGGGCCTGGCTGATTCGGGCGCCGCTTTGGCCTGCGTGGTATTTCAATTCCTCGAACGTGAAGATCATCTCCGGGATCGATCAGGACCTCAGGGAAGGCTCCCGATTCCACTGGAAGACATTCGGCGTATCACTCGTTTCTACCGTACGGGAGTATGTTCCCAATGAGCGTATTGCGTGGGATGCCCGCGCGTTCGGAGTCGATGCCTATCACGCATGGGTATTGCGGCCCTCCGCCAAGGGGTGTCATGTTCTTACCGAGGAAACACAGCATGGCTTGATTGCAAGACTCGGCAAGCTGTTTATGCCGAACCGAATGTACAAGTACCATCAGTTATGGCTTGAGGCGCTCGCAGGCAAGGCCGGCGCCGGATTACCGCCAACCGGATAACCTTCCGGTCCGGCAACAGTATCAGAGCAAATCCATTGAGAATTTTCTTTGCGACTTTTCTTGGCTTCCGGGATGATAATTTCCCGGTGCCGGACAATAAAACACCGGCAAGCCGGTCAGCAGATCAACGAACTCGCTATTTTGTTATTTTGCCGTCGAAGCGTTCGTTGCCGGTCTTTACTTCGGCACGGGAGTGTCCGGGGTGTCCTGACCGGTCAGCACAAGAGTATCGGCCACCCGGACTTCTCGTTTCGTCCCCGATGCAACTCGATGCGCGATCAGGAACAACCACTAGTTGCCTCCTGAATCACCCTTATTACCCTGTTCGCCTTTGGCTCCTTCGGCGCCAGTCGCGCCGGTTTCGCCTTTTTGTGCAGGCGCTCCCTGTACTCCCTGTGCTCCTTGCGCGCCTTGTACGCCAGGCGCTCCTTGTGCTCCTGCGGGACCGGGTGTGACTACAACAGTATTGGGGTTTGCAGGCGTGACCACTTCCGTCGGCCGGTCACATGCGCAAAATACCAGCACGGACAGTGCTACCGCAATTAAAAATAAATATCTCATGATGATCCTCCCATGTGTTGAATAAAAACTGAGCGCGTTATTGCGCGCAGTAGACTCGCTGTTTCGTCGTTTTGCCGTCGAAGCTGTTCATTGCAGGCCTTTGCTTCGGAACGGATATGATGGACGCCGTCGGGGATGATCCGGCGGTGTAAAGACACGCCGGTGCATAATACGCCGCGCTCTTACTACCTCCCGAAAACCTTCTTGACCTGATCGATCTTTTCATGAACTTCGCCGGCTATCTTTTCACCGGTATCTTCAGCTTCCTTCTTCAACTCCTTCGCCTGATGCTTGACTTCCCTATAAATCTTTTTTGCTTTCGTACTGGCATCGTCATAAATTTCCTGCCCGTCATATAAAAGCTCCCTGCCTTTCTCCTTGATATCAGATCTCAGCCTTTTTCCTGATTTCGGCGCAAAGAGAATGCCTGCCAATGCGCCCAGCGCGCCTCCAATTAATAATCCCTTTAAAAAATGAACTTGTGATTTTTCCTGCTCCTCCATTTTAAGTTCTCCTTTCCCTTTATTCGAATCTCTCGTTTTTTAACCGGCGAGGTTGCCCTCAGCAAAGCAATAAGTGCAAATAGCCTGCCAATGGCTGAAGGAAAATCAGATGCCTGGATTCATTCTTTAATAACAGTGGGTTAGATTAACAGAAGGGAACGGCACAAGAGTATAAAATGATTCGCTGCCCGCAATATATGGTGGAACCTCAGCTTATTGAGGGATGCCCCCAAACAGAGGTGGATGAATACCCGCTGCCAAACAGTTGTGCAACAAACAAAATATTGATTTCAAAAGACTCAATAAATATTCTTAACCGTGAACTCATAATTAAAAACGCAGACTCCGGTAATCATCAAAAAATGGCTGAACTCCAGATTAACATGTGGTACAGGTATTCGGGGCAGGTCATATTAGTGTCCATTTACGCATAATAATTGTTTTTTCGCCTTGAGCCTGTCCGCGCGTCATAGGCGCCGTTTTTTCTGTTCCTGGTTCCTTATGCCTGATTATCTCCATCTCATGAGGCGCACCATCTGGTGAAGGAGATGCCAAGGATGGGAAGAACTCATCGGTAAAAGTGAAGTCATCGCAGTGGAATGAAAAAAAAGAAAAGGGTAAACGAAGTTGAAAGCCAAGAGGTGTAATCATGGATAACGAAAATCTCATAAAAGACGCCATGGCTACTTTGAGCCGCTATGTGCAGTTTAATACAACCAATCCACCCGGTAATGAAATGCCTGCCGCTCTTTGGCTGCGCGAGCAATTAACGAACCGCGGCATAACAAAAGATATCAAATTATATGAGCCTTTAATCGGCCGCGGGCTTGTAGTCGCCCGCATTGACGGCAGTGAAACCTTAAAGCCGCTGATGATCAATCATCATATGGATGTTGTAGCAGCCGATCAGGCTTTGTGGAGTTATCCGCCTTTCAGCGGTATTTGTGCCGATGGCTTTATCTGGGGACGCGGCACACTCGATACCAAAGGTTTAGGCGTCATGTTTATATTGGCGCTGGAAGCGCTGCTTAAGGAAGGGACCAAATTCCGCCGCCCGATAATATTCACAGCCGTGCCGGATGAAGAGCAGGGCGGTGAAAACGGCATGCGCTGGCTTGTGGAAAATCATTTGCAGGATATCGATCCGGAGTGGGTATGGGATGAAGGAAGCGGGGGCTTCAAAGACGTTTTCGGGAAACGAGTGCAATTTGCCATTGCCGTTGCCGAAAAACAGATTTATCGGGTCAGGCTTATCGCTACAGGTGAGCCTGGTCATGGTTCCATGCCGCACAACAACAACGCCAATGTCACACTGATCAATGCTCTGGAGCGGATTATAGCCGCGCCGCGATCCATGCGGGCAGGCACTGCCGCTTGCGCGATGTTCAATGTGCTGGCCCGTGAACAGAAATTTCCGGCATCCATTATACTGCGAAATCTTTCCAACCCTCTGGCTCTGAAGCTTGCGGGTAAATCGCTTGCCGCTGAAAAATATACTAACGCACTTTTTCGCGATACGGTGAGTGTTAATGTGATTAAAGCCGGTTACCAGATCAATGTAATTCCCGAGCGTGCGGAGGCTGAGCTTGACTGCCGATTATTGCCGGAAACAGACGCCCGGGAGTTTCATCGCTGGCTGATGAGCCGTATTGCCGATGACCGCGTTAAAATTGAGATGATCCAGACATCACCGCCGTCGGGAATTGCGCCGCAGAATAGCCGGTTCTATCAGGCTGTAACTTCCGTTATTGAAAAACACTCGCCCGGCGCCGGCGTATTTCCGCTTTTGATGGCCAGTGCGACAGACGGCCGTTACTGGCGGCAGCGTGGCTATCCCGCTTACGGTTTTACACCGGTGATTCTGGAACGTTCGGATATTGGCCGTGTGCATGGCATTGACGAACGACTTTCAAAAGATAATCTAATTTTGGGAATAAAGATGACTATAGACATTCTCAAGGAGCTGTGCGCATAAAGACCGAATTACAATATTTCATTGATTTTGTATAAAAATCAGTGCATATTATCAAATAGATAAACTCATATGGCCATGCCAAAAAAATTATCAGGCGTCATGGCAGTCATCGGTTAATGTTTCAAATACCGGAATCATTTAAACGCACAGGTGTCATCTAATGAAAGATCAGTCACTCCGTGTATTAATCGTCGAGGATTCGGAAGATGATGAGCTGATTATAATCCGTGAACTTAAAAAAGGCGGGTACAATCCGGTGTATGAACGGGTGGAAACCGCTTCCGCCATGAAAAAAGTCCTCAACCAGAAGCAATGGGACATCATCCTTTGCGATTATACCCTGCCGAAATTCAATGCCCCCTCAGCCATTGCCGTATTAAAAGAGGCAAATATTGACATCCCCATCATCATTGTATCCGGAACTATCGGCGAAGATGTGGCCGCAGAATGTATGCGTTTAGGTGCCCAGGATTATATCATGAAGGAAAACCTGTCCCGTCTCTGCCCGGCCATAGCCAGAGAATTGGAAGATGCAAAAGTGAGAAGCAGGCAAAAGCAGATGGAGGAGACGCTGCGAAAAGCTTCTCTGGACTGGCAAATCACTTTTGACGCGACCAGCGACGCGGTCTGTCTGCTGGATGCTGATCAGCGGATTGTGCGATGCAACCGTACTATGGCCGAGATGCTTGGAATAAAGCGGGAAGATCTTATCGGACGGCGCTGCTGGGAGATCGTCCATGGCACCATGGAGCCGATTCTGGAGTGTCCGATTGTACGAATGAAAAGTTCGCTTGTTCGCGAAAAAATGGACATCCAGATGGCAGACAAATGGTTCAGTGTCACTGTCGATCCCATACTGGACGAAAAACGCGCAATTCAAGGCATGGTTCACATTGTGCGAGACATCACCGGGCGCAAGCGTGCGGAAGAAGCGCTGCGGGAGAGTGAGGAAAAATTTGCTGCCGCCTTTCATGCGTCACCGAACCTGATAGCCATCACCCGGATTGCCGATGGCAAGATCGTGGATGTCAACGACAGCTATTCGATAATGCTGGGATATTCGCGTGACGAATCCATCGGCAAGACCACAGCAGAGCTTTCCATCTTGGCTGATTCAGCGGACCGTGCCACGTTCGTCGGCAGTCTGGAAAAATTCGGCGAAATCAGCGATTTCGAGACTGCATTCCGGCGTAAGGACGGCACGGTGATCACGGTTCTTGACTCCGCCAGAACCATAGAGCTTCATGGCGAGAAGTGCCTCCTGTCGATTGCCCATGATATTACTGCGCGCAAGCGGATGGAACGATTATTAGAAAATAACGAGGCCCGTCTTCGCACCCTGGTGCAAACCATCCCCGACCTGATCTGGCTAAAAGACATAGATGGCATCTACCTGGCCTGCAATAGAATGTTTGAACGTTTTTTCGGAGCCAGGGAAGCGGATATCGTCGGTAAAACAGATTACGACTTTATAGACAGAGAACTGGCGGACTCCTTCCGCGAGCATGATCGTAAGGCTATGGCAGCGGATAAGCCCAGCAGCAACGAGGAATGGATCACCTTTGCCGAGGATGGCCATCGCGCATTGCTGGAGACGATTAAGACGCCGATGTTCAATGCCCAAGGCAAGCTCACCGGGGTGTTGGGCATCTCGCGTGATATCACCGAGCGCAAGCGGGCGGAGGAATTGCTTCGCGAGAGTGAGGAAAAATATCGAACCATTCTTGAAGGCATCGAGGAAGGTTATTTTGAAGTTGATTTTGCCGGCAACTTTACCTTTTTCAATGATTCATTACGCCGATACTTTGATTACTCCAGCGAAGAATTGATGGGCATGAATTACCGTCAGTATACAGAAAAAGAGCAATCAAAGGTACTTTTTCAAACGTTTAATAAAGTTTACAGCACAGGGGGACTTACCGAAGAATTTGATTGGCAGATTATAAAAAAAGACGGGACTAAAAGATACGTTGAAGCATCTGTATCATTACGGAAAGATTCATCGGGTAAACCGATAGGATTTAGAGGACTTGCCCGCGACATTACCGAGCACAAGCGGGCGGAGGATGAATTGCGAGAGAGCGAAATGCGCTATCGTGGATTATTTGAGCACATGTCCGAAGGTTTTGCTTATTGCAGGATGATCTTTGAGAACGGCCAGCCGCAGGACTTCATCTATCTCGCTGTCAACAACGCTTTCGAAACCTTGACCGGCTTGCGAAATGTAATTGGAAAGAAAGTCAGCGAAATTATTCCAGGCATAAAAGAGACCGATCCACAACTTTTCGTTACCTACGCCAGGGTATCCCTTACCGGCAAACCAGAAAAGTTCGAGATATTTGTAGAGGCATTGAAGATGTGGTTCTCCGTGTCAGTGTATGGCTATGAAAAAGAACACTTCATCGCTTTGTTCGATGTCATCACCGAGCGCAAGAAAGCGGAGGAAGAACTTGGCCGTTTGAACCGCTCGCTGAGGATGCTCAGCTGCACCAATGAAGCGCTGATTCACATCATGGATGAAGCGGCATTGTTAAACGAGGTCTGCCGGATCACAGTCGAGGTTGGCGGTTATCGCATGGCATGGATTGGATTCGTGGAGCAGGACAAAGCAAAGACGATACGCCCGGTAGCCCATGCAGGTTTCGATTCGGGATATATCGAATCGGCAAAGGTTAGCTGGGCGGATAACGAACGCGGCCGCGGTCCGGGCGGCACCGCAATCCGCACAGGGCAGCCGTCCATCGCACGCAATATCCTTCTGGATCCGGCCTGCGCTCCGTGGCGCGAGGCAGCTATTGAGCGCGGCTATAAATCCAACATTGCCTTGCCGCTCATCAGTGAGGGCCGGCCTTTTGGAGAACTGGCAATCTATTCTGTTGAGGAAGATGCCTTCGATGCCGATGAAGTTGAAATTCTGAAAGAACTGGCGGACGATCTGGCCTTTGGCATCACCGCACTGCGCACGCGGATCAGACAGGTTCAGACAGATGCTGCGCTGCGCGAAAGCGAAGAACGATACCGTCTTATTGCTGAAAATACCGCGGATACAATCGCCATATTTGACATGAACCTCAATCCGACATATATCAGCCCTTCAATAACAAAGTTGCGCGGCTACACGGTTCAGGAAGCGATGACACAAACGCTGGATCAAATGCTGACACCCGATTCTCTGCAACGGGCAATGAAGAATTTCGCCGATCATATGGCTTTGGAATCAAGCCCGACCGCCGATCCGGCGAGAACTGCTTTAATGGAGCTTGAAGAGTATTGTAAAGATGGTTCTACTGTGTGGGTGGAGGTTGCTTTATCCTTTCTGAGGGACAACAATTTAAAACCGACTGGAATATTAACGCTGACAAGGAATATCACCGAACG
>JBEKMY010000064.1:0-16700 GCA_049523355.1 Smithella sp.
GTTAAACAATGTCCTGCAAATGAAACTCAAAAAAATTACCAGGCTTCGGTAACATTTTTTATGAGGCAACGTTTACTCTCTATATGTTCCGCTCGGTAACATTTATTTATGAGGCAACAAGGAGATTAATCTGGTCTTGAATTACAATTTTTTGATGATTGCAGATTGAAAGATTGTATTTTTACAAAGATTGACATTTTGAGGAATACAGGAAGTTCTTCACAGGTCTGATCGACAGCAAACCGTTAACTCCGCCGTTGCACCTTATCATTGTTAATCAACAAATATTTATTATGAAAAATATTATAGTGAAGGCTATCCGGCATTAAATTAAATTTTGTTTAGTCTTACAATATCCGGCGCCTGATCTGCAGTCGCGCTCCCTACTCGACGTCATAATACGACGCGAAGATTTCGCGGACTGACCTGGTTTCCGGCAGCACATAGACAATGCCATTCGTTTTGGTAAAAATTGAGGGCTAAATTGAAGGGATGCGGATAGTTCGCCGGAGGTTTGTCTCTCCGGAGAGAATTTTGTTTATACGGATATAGTTTCCATATCACACTGAAATTATCTGACAGGTTGAAAAATTAACCAATGATTGTCATGATCGCTTGATGATTTTTTATCATAGCCACATAGCTTATGGCAAGTACCTCATAAGGGCAAAATTATTGTAGCTGCCATTGTCAGAACTTCCTGCTGCCAAAATCCTGCCGTCAGACTGGATGCCAAGAGCAATGGCATAAGCATCATAACTTCCAATAGGTGTGGTTACTATGCCGTCCGTGCCAAAGGATGTATCAAGAGAACCGTCTGTGTTATATCTCACAAGAGCGAAATCATAGTTGCTGCCGTTAAATGATCTTCCTGCTGTCAAAATGCTGCCGTCAGACTGGATGCCTAGACCATTGGCATAATCCCAACCACTTCCAACAGGTGTGGTTACTATGCCGCCTGTGCCAAAGGATGTATCAAGAGAGCCGTTTGTGTTGTATCTCACAAGGGCAAAGTCATAGTTGCTGCCATCGGGGGATTTTCCTGCTGCCAAAATCCTGCCGTCAGACCCGATGCCGAGAGCAAGGGCTTCACTATCACCAATTCCGATAGATGTGGTTACTATGCCGCCTGTGCCAAAGGTTGTATCAAGAGAGCCGTCTGTGTTGTATCTCGCAATGGCAAAATTATAGTAGCTGCCATAGTGGGAACTTCCTGCTGCCAAAATCCTGCCGTCAGACTGGATGCCAAGAGAATAGGCAATATCATAACCGCTTCCCATAGGTGTGGTTACTATGCCGTCTGTGCCAAAGGTTGTATCAAGAGAGCCGTCTGTGTTGTATCTCACAAGGGCAAAATCATAGTAGCTGCCATCTGCGCAATATCCCGCTACCACAATCCTGCCGTCAGACCCGATGCCAAGAGCATAGGCGCCGGCATAACCACTTCCAATCGGTGTGGTTACTATGCCGCCTGTGCCAAAGGTTGTATCAAGAGAGCCGTCTGTGTTATATCTCACAACGGCAAAATTATCGTTGCTGCCATTGTAAAAACTTCCTGCCGCCACAATCCTGCCGTCAGACTGGATGCCAAGAGCATTAGCAATAGCATTACCACTTCCAACAGGTGTGGTTACTATGCCGCCTGTGCCAAAGGTTGTATCAAGAGAGCCGTTTGTGTTGTATCTCACAAGGGCAAAATCATAGTAGCTGCCATCGGCGTAATATCCTGCCGCCACAATCCTGCCGTCAGTTTGGATGCCAAGAACATAGGCATAAGCATCATTATTTCCAATCGGTGTGGTTACTATGCCGCCTGTGCCAAAGGTTGAATCAAGAGAGCCGGGGGGCGTTACTGTCACTGGAGTGGTTGTTTCAGATGTTGCCGGTGTTGGTGTGGAACCGCCGCCGCCGCAACCTGTAATAACTATAATCAACACAGCCGCCGGCAACAAAAATAATTTTTTCATTGCACACTCCTATCTTGAAATAGAAAGGCTGTGGTTTTGTATGCTTGTTTAGCGGTTTCCAATCAGTTGAACAGCATGATAACAATATTTATTTTTCAAAAGAGGAATATCGCAGCCTTAATTAAAGGAATCATATAATAGTAGCAGCATAAAGCAGGCCAATAGCAGAAGAGGAATAAGAAGTCTGGATTAATCCTTTAATGACAGGTGTTTGGGTTAACGGAAGAGAACTGGAGAAAAGAATGAAATGATTCGGTGACCCTCAACATGCGGTGGAACCTCAGCATATTGAGGGATACTATGATGGGATGCGGATAGTTCGGCTCGATGTTTATCGCAGGGCGCGAACTGCGTTTATTATGGATTTTGAAAATTGAAACTTTGAGAAAGATATCGATTATCCTGACACTCACTGTTATGTTAAGTTTTATTTTGGGCGTCTTAATCAAAATACATTTGATGACCGCTCAAAATAATTAATCGTAGCGCATTGTGTAAGTCCCTTGTCGTAATTTTCAACACTTACTTATAACACCCCCGTACAGGAGTTCCGGGGGACGTCCTGTTTTCATTGCTTTTCTCACATTCTCCATGTCTGATTTAACATCAATATCTTTCTCTTCTTTTGTCAGTCAATCCAATGAAGTGTCCTCCCCGATTCCGGGTAACTCAGGCGATAGAGGCAGGGGGTAAAGACCTGAGATAGTCTTTAGAAATATTTTAAAGGAAATACTATCAAAATCCGGATGATGGAAGTAATCCGAACATGTTGTATTAACTTAAGTATTATCAAATTTTCATCTTTGTCTTTAAAATTCGCAACCCTCAGGATTTAACTCGTTGACAAAACGGATAACAATTCCTATACTGCCGGTCACATTTAGTAAAATACAAACATAAAGTACAATCAATAAGGAGAATGAAACATGGCATCAAATTTTTTGTATTCCACCCGTGAACAGAAGTTCATATTAAAAGAATGGCTCGATATGTCCAAGGTCTTCGGAAAAGGACGCTTCGAAGGAGGCTACAGCGTCGACGACATCGATTCAATCCTTGAAAATGCGATGAAGATTGCCAAGCTATCCGTCGCGCCCACCTGCGACGACGGAGACACCA
The DNA here is from genome assembly GCA_049523355.1 of Smithella sp. Lineage (GTDB taxonomy): Bacteria > Desulfobacterota > Syntrophia > Syntrophales > Smithellaceae > Smithella. The sequence goes on from JBEKMY010000064.1 coordinate 3,087, forward strand.
TTCATGCCGTATACAAAGCCGGCAAGGTTACGACACCCGAGTCCTATAAAAAAGGCTACTGGGATATCCAGGAAAACGGCCTCGGATCAAGCAATGCCGACCATTCGGACCCCAGCTCCATGCCGCTGTGTGTGATGGGAGCCACCAATGAATACCTGGCCGCGGCCAACGCCTCGCTGGGACCCTATGCCATGGCGACGACCGGTTCCGCAGGTCTGATCCGCGACTTCGGCAGTGAGAAGGTCAAGAATCTTTTCCTTCCCAAGATGTTTTGCGGCCAGTGGTCCGGCACCATGGATCTCACCGAGCCCAACAGCGGCTCCGACGTGGGCGACATCACCACCAAGGCAACTCCCACCAATGAACCCGGCGTTTACAATATTGTGGGCACCAAGTGCTTCATCACCGGCGGCGATCAGGACATCACCGAGAACATCATCCACCTGACGCTCGCCCGCATCGAAGGCTGCGTACCCGGAACCAGGGGAATCTCCCTGTTTGTCGTTCCCAAGTACTGGCACGATGCAAACGGCGAGAAAGGCGAGTTCAATGATGTGAACTGCGGCGGCATCGAACACAAGATGGGCCTTTGCGGTTCTGCAACGGCAATCGTGAATTACGGCGAAGAAAACAAGTGCCGCGGTTACCTCCTTGGCGATGCCCCCGTTGACGGAAAAGGTCAGGGCATGGCCCAGATGTTCCAGATGATGAACGAAGAGCGCACTGTAACGGGTCTTGCCGCCATGGCTGCGGCAACCGTATCGTATAACAATGCATGCATGTATGCATCTGGCCGAATCCAGGGCCGCCAGATCACCAATCCGAAGGCGGGCAGGGTTCCCATCATCAATCATGAAGACGTTCGCCGCATGCTCATGTTCCAGAAGTCCATCACGGAGGCATCCCGCGCCATGATCGCCTTCTCCTACTATTGCATGGACATCGCGGAGAACACTACGGACGAAAACGAGCGTAAACGGGCCAAGGCCTACATAGAGGTAAATATCCCCATCGTTAAAGCCTGGTGTTCGGATATGGCGTTCCTCTCCATCTCGGAGGCCATGCAGTGCTACGGCGGCTATGGTTTCTCGGAAGAGTACCCCATTGCCCAGCAACTCCGCGATTGCAGAATCTATCCCATCTGGGAAGGCACCAACTACATCCAGTCGATGGACCTCATCGGCCGCAAGTGGATGATGGGCGGAGGTCAGGTCTTCGCGTCGTGGTTAGCCGAGATCGAGAAGTTTGTGCAGGATAACAAAGACAACGCCGTATTTGGCGCGCAGATCGCTCTTTTAGAAGAAGCGCTGAACAACTACAAGGAAATTCAGAACACCATGGGCGGCTATCTGGGCCAGGGCAAGTTCGGTATGATCGGATTTTACGCCACCCGCATCCTCCATGCCACGGGTTACATTTACGGCGCGAAGCTCCTGCTTGAGCATGCGCTGATTTGCCAGAAGAAGGTTGATGAAATCGGCAAGGAACACTTTGAATATCCTTACTATGCGGGCAAGGTGGCCTCCGCGAAATTCTTCTGCCACAACATCCTGCCCATTGTCGGCACGATTCTGAAGGTTATCAAGGAAGGCGACAATTCCATCATGGAAGCTCCTGAGGCTGCCTTTATAATATCATAATCTTTTCTTCGAGGGATGGGGGCAGACGCCCCCATCCCTCCTGATCTGAAAAAAATATTGACTCAAATGTCTCTTTGTTATATGTTAGTTACAATAAATTCTTAGTTACGGAGGGGTATAACTATGAAACAAGATTATGAGACACCTGAACTTACTGTTTATGAAGACCTTCCAGATGTTACAAACGCTTCTATGATAGTCTAGGATAGTCTAGCGCTTCGTAAACAATAAAATCAAAAACAATTCTTAAAACAGGAACAAAGCTCCGGTACCGGCATGGTTTGAATTTGCGACTGAATTTAAACCATGATCCGGTATTTCAGTTTTTACGTCACTGTTATTGTGGTAATCATATTGCGTTTGTGCCGCGAGACGGGATTGTGGGCAGTATGATTTTTCCGGATATCGCGGGGAAAACTCTTTTTTAAGGGAATCTGCGAATTGAAGCTCTCCCAAGGCAAGCCGCGGAGAATCTTCGATTCTTAAAGTAAATTATAATTGAAGTTCTCCGCGATAAACCGCGGAGAGGCTTCGATTCTTAAGGAATATTATAATTATATATTCGCTCACTTATTCTGTAGCACGCTACAAGAATGCGTTCGCTGCTGAATTCTGTAATCGCTTCCTTACGTAAGCAGCACGCGAAGGTGTTTGCTCGCTTGCGAATTCATCCCTTTAGAGTTTTGTCCGGGCAAAATCTCTCAGGCGGCGGTATGATTTTAAAAAGATACCCGGTTGTATCGGTCCTCCGTTGACTTCCTTGATTTTTTCCATCATATCAAAACACAGTCGGCATTCGCGCTCGCTGCAATTCATTGTGCAATTTTCAACTGTGTCGAAAAAGCTGTCATCAAACAGATGCGATGGAATTTTACCGATTTTTTCACTAATGATATTACCGTATCCGGCGCTGATGAAATCGACAATATTGTAAGAAGCATTCGTATCAAAAATACGCATAAATTTTTTGGTGATCGATAGAGGCGATGTCTGCCGACCGCGCGGAATCTTAACAACGCTGATGAAGGGCAGCAGTGTCTTCAATCGTGCGACGGACACCCAGTTTGCCTTGAATAATATTCGGGGATCCAGTATGACATCCGGTTTTTTGCAATAACACTGATCCATGGAAATGTTTCGGGCCAGGTACCAGCGGTGTCCGTGCGGAGAGCTTTCATCAGGACAGTTATAGAGGCACCCCTCGAAGGCAATCACCTTCTGGGTGAATCCCGCTTTGTGGTTGCGCTTAAGTTGCGCGGAAGTTCGAATAATATTGACAGAGGGGTTGTGCAGTGTCACTCCTTCTCTGCGCTCTTCTTCCAGTTCCTCTTCAGTCATCCGGTGCGAGAGACAGGAACCCTGAATTTCGCAATCGGGAAGGGCGTCTTTCAGCCGTTTTATCAGCTCGATGTCGGCTACGACAAAACTGCGTACGCCCCGGGGATAGAATTCTTTGATGACATTATCGACTACCGCTCTATAGTTGTCATGGAGAAGGTAGTTGAGCAGCAGTGATAATTTAAACCCCGTGTGCCGCTGATTCCATGATATCAGGTTCATGGTGCGCCTGCGGGCTTCATAAAGGGAAATCTTTGTATTCACCGGTCGGCCGCTGGCGCAGATTTGGGGATTATAGTGAGGAAAATGCAGATCATAGATATGTTGCCTGAAGGCGGTCAATCCCTGTAAATGTTTCTTCCGGGTCTCATGCGGATCAAATCCGATAGTAAGTTTGATGTTTTCCATTAGTTGTTACAAGTTTCTTTCGCAGTTTTTTTGTCATGGCAGGTTAAAGATGCTTCCTGTTTTCGTCCCAGCGATGCCGATATCGATCCGGAATGAATCGGTGCTGTTTTTATTCGGTACAATGAAAGATCTTTTATAATCGAATATTGCCCTAAAAAAGTTCTATAAGAATAAACTTTTGGAGGGCAGAGATGACAGAAAAGCGACAGAAAAGCAGAGGACATATACGAAACAATTTAAGATTGATGCCGTTAAAATTGTAACCGGGCAGGGATACAATATTTCAGAAGCAGCACGGAATCCAGATATTCATCAGTGTCCACTCGCCTGCACCGCTCCGGCAGTTATGTCAGTAAGGTCTTCATAGACTATCAGTTCAGGTGTCTCATAATCTTGTTTCATGATCAACTCCCCTTCTATTTTATTACAAAATTAATATACAACAAAAAACCGGATCAGTCAAATTGATTTTTCCATTCCGGAAGAATAACATTGACACATATTGTTGCAATGGATTAGAAGAAAAATTATTTGAGATAAATCAGTTTCAGCAAACTCGTCAATGCCGTGAGGTTGAGCGAAAACAGGAAAGATAACCCAATGAGATTATTTTTCATCATAAACGGTGTGGAAGCAAAAGAAATTCCCGGGCCGCATTGGCTGCCGCTGGGATTCGCGTATATCGGCGCGCTATTAAAACGGCATGGGCATGACGTGCAGGTATTTGATCGTTACGCGGCTATGGGCCGGTTAGGCCTCGATAGAAATAAGATTGATTATGCCATGCTGGCGGCGTTGAAGATATTTGCGCCGGATGTCGTCGGGTTAACCACTATTTCACCAATGATTTATGACACGGTGCACTGCGCGAAGATTATCCGCAGTATCTTTAACGGTATGATGCTTGCTGGAGGTCACCACGCTACTGCGCTGCCATGGTTAACACTGGTAAAGATTCCGGAACTGGACGGTGTCGGAATCGGGGAAGGTGAAGAGTCTATGCTTGCTGTAGCTGAAGGGACAAATCCGGCTGATATAAAAGGAATCCTTTGGCGGCAAAGTTGTGAAAATATTCAGGACAACCAAAAGAATCCGACATATGATCCCGGCCGCGGCCGGGTAGAACAACTTGATTGGCTGCCTTTTCCAGATTATTCATTGTTTGACACCGCATTTTATACCCGTCGCAATACATCTGTGATTCGCGGGTTTCACTTATCGACGTTGTTAATGATTGGTTCAAGAGGTTGTGCTTACCACTGCTCTTTCTGCACGGAGTCTTTGGTTTATGGAGGAGGAGTTCGTTTCCATAGCATAGATTACATCACGGATATGGTAAAGAGTACGTTGCAGCAATACCCGCAGGTTAAAGGCATCTATTTTCATGATAATGATTTTCTTATCGATCCGGTCCGTGTGGAACAAATATGTTTGAGTTTCATTAAAACCGGACTGGCGAAACGCTTTAAATGGGCGGTGCAGGGAAGAGCGGATAGAGCCGAACCGGGCTTGTTGCGATTGATGAGAAAAGCGGGCTGTGTCAAGATTGAAATAGGGGTAGAAGCTGTCGCTCAAAAAGAATTGGACTCTATGCAAAAAGGCACGAAAGCAGGCTTCAACGCAAAGGCTTTACAGTTGTGCCGCGACGCCGGAATAAGCGCCCACGCGTATTTAATAACGCGTACAAAAGATGAGACTCCGGCAGATTTGGAAATGAAGCTCGATTGGCTAAAGCTTAACAAGCCGGATACTTTTATCTTGAATCCGTTGCTGCGTCATCCGGGGTCCATTTTGTACAAGGAGACAGGAAATAGTTTTTTTGAAAAAAATGATTGGACGCCCGAGAGTGTGCGGGGCTTTTATGCTGAAGATGTTTTTTCGCAGGTTACTCCTCAAGAGAGGCAGGATTGGATGCAATCCCGATTTGAACCTTTCGCGCGAAAAAATCATCGTCTTACGATTTTGAAATTAAATCCGGTACAAATGTGGCCGCAGTTTTTTTATGAAGCGATTTTACGAAGGCTGAAAAAACGCATGGCGTAGTTCTCATCGCATTGCCGGGCATTTACTCTCTTTCAAAATGTAATCCTCAAATTTGATGACTGCCAAATACTGCGGATGGGCGAAACAAATAATTCTGCCGATTTGGAAATCGGATTTTATTTTTTCTTCCTGAAGTCTTGATTTTTTGAGTCAATCGATTTATACAACATTTCAATGATTAATCATTAATATCAATTCTAACTAAACATGTGGCACAGTTATTGGCGGCAAGTCAGCATTTAAGATGTAAATGATTACGGTGGTAATAGAATTGCAAACAGATAAATATGTAACTAAGGAGTATGTCTAGCCCCTTTTGTTCTGAGATATAAAGTGAACAACCAGAGTACCTGACAACAAGGGATAGTCAAGGAAGTCGTTTAAAAGGAAGGGAATTATCATGGCAATACAAGAAAAAGTAAAATTAAGCAAAGATACCAAAATGGCGATGGGATCGCAGTTTTTGGGTTTTATGCTGGATGCTTACGACATGGCGATAGTTCTTGTTATGGCTCCAATTCTCGTCAAGATATTTTCGTCTCCCACGGGAAGTGAGGCCTGGCGGTATATCACGATCGTTCTTACTTATTCGATCACATTGGCAGCAAGGCCTTTTGGCTCGGCATTCTTTGGACATTTCGCAGACAGGCTCGGACGGCGTTTTCTCCTTGTTCTGACAATAGGCGGAGTTGGCCTGATGTCCTTCATGTCTGCCTTTCTTCCTACATATGATCAGATCGGGATTTGGGCGTACGTTCTTTTCTGTGTTCTGAGATTTATAATGGGATTTTTTTTCGGCGGAGAATATGCGGTAGGACATACCTTTGCCATCGAACATGCCCCGCAAAAGAGGCGTGGCGCAATAGGCGGTTTTATTCAGTCAGGTTTCCCATTAGGGTATGTTTTTGCCTCTCTTGTGGTTGCCCTGATCTCTTCTATCCTGGGTAGCAAGGCCATGCTTGACTATGGCTGGCGGATTGTCTTTGCGACAGGAGTATTGCCTGTATTACTGGCCCTGTATATCAGAAAGTTGTTGCCGGAGTCTCCCGAATTTGAAAATACCAGGAAAGAAGGTAATATCGAAAAGGCACCTGTTATGGGATTGTTCAAACCGCCGGCGCTATGGGATTTTGTGCAGGTCTTCTTTTTCATGACAGGCCTTTTTCTCGCGGATTACTCGGTTTACGGTTTTCTACCCAATATTCTGACACTCGGCGGAAGGGGTTTCGACATTACGACGTATAGTTTGATCTACGGTTTTGCCCTATTTATGTCGTTCCTCGGCTATAACTTCTACGGTTGGATTTCTGACATTACCGGGAGAAAAAGATTGACTCAGTATTATTGTGTTTTCCTGATTTTATTCGGCGTTCCCGTCTATTACGTCCTTTATAATGCCGCAATCGCTCGTAATATAAAGCTCGCCCTTTTAGGAGCGACGATGGCGGCAATGATGAAGCTCGCCTGGGGCATCGTACCTGCCTACCTTTCTGAACGTTTTCCGACAAAGCGGCGGGCAACAGGTGTCGGACTGGGTTATTCTTCGGGTGCACTTTTGGGAGCATGGTTCAGTATCTATGTATGGTGGGCACATAGTATACCCTTTATCAAAGTCATCGAGAAACAGGATATGTGGCTTTCCCCTGCAGTTATTTTAAGCGTGGGCGCAATAATGACCTTCGTAAGTTTGCTGTATAGTCCGGAGACAAAAGACCTTGACCTCTCAAAGGTAGTTGAACATAAGGGGTAATATGTTTAAATCACACAATGAAGCGAAAGAATGGATAGCCAAATTGCAGTATTGGGGACAACCGTCCCCAATATCCTCGGATACAAATAAACGCGGTTAGATACTAACTTTAAAGCAAGGAGATTATATGTGGCGACAGGAAAAGATTCTTCAAACAGCATTTCTGGCTGGGGCTGTCACTGATGCGGGGGCTATCTTGCCTATGCTAATTCCGCCTCTTGCGAAGCTTTTGTGGGGATTTGAAGATGTATCAGGGGCATATAAATTTGCCATGGGCTATGGCGCGTCACTCATGCTCGGCTGGACATTGTTATTGATTTGGGCGTATCAAAAGCCGATGGAACGAAAAGTCGTAGCTGCTCTCACAGTGCTGGTGATCTGCGGTCTGGTCATCACTGAAATCGTTGCTGTCCTGACAGGGCATATTGCAGCAAGGCGATTGATGCCAACCTGGTTCCTGCAGGCAATACTTCTGGTCTTATTTGCCGGAGGATTTCACTATTCAAAGATTAGACAGTGGCGTAAACAGCTTGCCTGATTAGAGCATGCGGACGGTTATTTTTTCAGCCGGCGTTTAAAAAGTAACTCGATGTAGTTCTTATTTTTCAGGAACGGCGAAAGTTGTAGTGTGGACCTTCAGGTTGGCTTATCTTGGGGCGGGTCTAAAGACCCGCACTACGTTAATTATATACGCCTGTGGTGACTCTTCAAATAAATCATGCCAGGGCATGTGTTGGTATTCGTAGTGCGTACCTTCAGGTGCGCCGGGTTAGCGGGTCTGAAGACAAGGCCTTCGAAAGCAATGCAAAAGATAGCTTGCCACGTCGCTCTTTTTAATATTTGATATGATGTTGTCTTATTTCATCATGTTTTATTTTATTATTTTCATTCTTGCGCAGATGGTGTAGGATTATATTCGAAAACAGGGAAAAACAACATGGTATACCAGTTGTGATAAGTGATGGCTTTCCCGGAGATTTCCCGGAGATTTAACGATGAACAATAAAACACCAGCCGGCAAGAATCTTGATGACATTGAGGATCTCAGAGCCGACATCCAGAAGTCCATGGAAGACGGATTTCCGCTACTGATCTTCACCCGCAGGCTTGAACGGCGTTTCCTCTCCGACACCCTGAATCTGCGTAAGGCCCGCTTCCTCATCATGGGAATCATCGCCGTTTTTATCTACAACCTGTTCCTCATTACGGATAGGGAGATGCTACCCGATGTCTATCTTACTGCGTGGAAGATCCGTTTGTGGATTGTCACACCCGCCATGATTGTGGTTCTGATCCTTATGCGCTCGCGCGCTTTTGCCCGGTTCCTCGATATTTTCGTCGATTTCCTGATCCTCCTGACCTCCGCCAGCATCATCCTCATGCTGGAGTTGAGCCACCATCCCAATGTTGTGCACTACCATACGGGCATCATCCTTATTATCATGTTCGGAAACATCATCGTCCGTCTCCGGTTCTGGCATGCTTTCTGGGTTTCGTGGCTGACTTTTCTGCTTTACGTCCTGACGGTATCCCGGATCACACCCATGCCGCCTCCGGTGATGATCAACAGCAGCGTCGTCCTGTTTTCCGCCATTATCATCAGCCTGATTGCCAATTACCAGATGGAAGACGACCTGCGCCGGAATTATCTGCGCAATCTTCTCAAGGAGATCGAGACGCACGGCCTGGAAAAGGCCAAGGCGGAGTTGGAGCACCTGTCCTCTTCCGATGTTCTGACGGGGCTTGCCAACAGGCGGCATTTTGACGCCTTACTGGATGCGGAATGGCGTATGGGAATCAGGAACGGGACACTGTTGTCCGTCCTTTTTCTCGATGTTGATGATTTCAAAGCCTACAATGATAACTATGGTCATAGCGCGGGAGATGTCTGTCTCCAGAAGATTGCCGCTGTCATCCGGAGAAGCGTTCACCGTCCTCACGACTTATGCGCCCGTTACGGGGGAGAGGAATTCATCGTTCTCTTTCCCGATACCTCTTTGGAAAACACGCTTCAGGTCGCGGAAAAAATCCGGAAAGGCATAGATCTGGAGAATTTACCCCATTCCTTTTCCCGCGCCGCATCCCACGTTACCATTAGTATCGGCGTTGCAACCATGACTCCGGTAAGGGGGATGAGCCAGAACATACTGGTTGAAATGGCCGACCATGCCCTTTACAAGGCCAAGGAGTTGGGGAGAAATCAGGTGCAGGTGTTTGTGCCGGGGGAAGATCCGTCCTGATGGATTTTTGAAAAGGTTGATCCTTCGATCTGGGAGTATAGATGGATGCTATAATTTTTTATTCGTTTGTAGTTATTGTTAGCGTATTTTTCATCAGATTATTTTTAATAAGGATAAAAGTTATTAACTACGTAAGAAAATACCACAAAAAGTATTGGGAAGATAACTTTCATTTATTTTTCTGGGGTGGAAGTCGTATTGGTATTTCTAAATTAACGGAGGGTCTTGATGATCTTAAAATTGAAACTTACAAAAAAGAATATGATAAAGCAATAAAACACTTATTATTCGCCATATTATTAATTATCATATTTTCTATTAGCTATATAATCTTTGTGAAAATCGGGATGGTTTGAATTAAGGAAAACTACGGACAATTAATTAAAATCAGGATCTACAGGCATGGATGGCTTCGTGGCTCCTGCTTTTTAAATATCCCGTTTTATGCTTCTATGTTACAATTAGTAATATTTGAAAAATTGCTAATAAGATCAAACAACCGATCGCAATGCTCCGGCTGATTTTTTCATTAGATCATGGAGAATAAAATGGAAAACATCCAATTATATTTCAAGACAGAAAGAGCGGAGAGTCTGGTTTTTATAGCAATTGGTATCATTGCATTTGCTGCGGGTCTTTATTTCCTTTTTTCTTTTAAAAAACCATTTTATACAGGAATTGCCTGGCCGTTAATCATTATTGCAGTTATTCAAATATTTGTTGGCGGTGCAGTTTTTATTCGCTCTCCAAAAGATATCGCCCGCGTGGAAATAATGTGCTCAACCAACCATCATGCCCTTGCAACGCAAGAAATTCCAAGAATGGAAACGGTGATGAAAAACTTCGCAGTTTACCGCCGGGTAGAAATTGCGCTGGCCGCCGTTGGAATCATTTTAATCTTAACGCAATTTTTGGGAAGGATGGGTCAAGGAATAGGAACGGGATTATTCATCCAATCGTTGCTGATGCTGGCGGCCGATTATTTTGCCATGAAGCGTGGACAACAATATTTAGACTGGCTACAGGAATTAGTGAAAAATATTCATTAAATTGTCTATATCGGGGCCATTCATGACCTGTCGTATTTTATAGTACGAAACTCTTTTGCAGGGGTGGAGGGGAAACGTCTGACACTAAATCCACAAAACGCTGGTTGTGCGGGCCAGTGATCTTTTTATTATGTCTCATTAAAGGGAGGTGAGTTCCAATGACTATAGTTGCAAATGCAGTGGTCATCCTTGTTGCTCTTCTTCATGTATATTTTCTTGTTCTGGAAATGTTTCTCTGGGATAAACCGGCGGGTTTAAAGGCATTTGGGCAATCGAAAGAAAAGGCGGAGGCCACCAAAGTTCTTGCCGCAAATCAAGGTTTGTATAACGGATTTTTGGCAGCCGGATTGTTGCTGGGTGTCGTATTGGGGGATTCCGGTACCTATTTCAAGTTGTTCTTTTTATCTTGTGTGATTGTGGCCGGTGTTTATGGGGCGTTAACTGCCAGTCGCAAAATTTTATTCATTCAGGCCCTGCCGGCTTTAATAGGTTTAATTTTAGTAATTTTGTCTTAGTGGTTGAGCGGCGCTCGCCATAGCAGGCTAATCCGGCGGACGGCTTTAAGCCACCACTAAATCGCACATTGGGCGGCTCGCGCACAACCATAAACCATCTAATCATGAGGAGAACAGATATGAAAGCCAAGACGATCGTATTCATACATGGAATGTACATGAACTCGTTGTGTTGGGAGCATTGGGTTAATTTCTGTCAAACCAAAGGTTACAGATGTCTTGCCCCGGATTGGCCTGGCAGAGACCAACCGGTTGACACGCTTCGCAAGCATCATCCCAACCCGCAATTAGGCAAACTTACGTTAGGCAGGGTTCTTGAACACTTCACAGACATCATCAAAAAGCTGGATGAAAAGCCTATCATTATTGGTCACTCGATGGGCGGGTTGGCTGTGCAATTATTACTTCAAAAAGATTTGGCCTCCGCGGGCGTTGCAATTGATTCCGCACCGCCTATGGGTGTATTCACCACTAGGTGGTCATTTCTAAAATCCAATTGGCCGCATATTACCCCATTCGTTTCTCAAAGTAGTCCCATCAAAATGACGTTTGAGCGCTTTCAGTACATATTCGTTAATACATCTCCTTTGGCGGAGCAGCGAGCTGCTTACGAGAGATACGTAGTGCCTGAATCTCGCCGTGTTCCACGCAATTCACTGACGGCAAGAATTGATTTCAAGAAACCGCATCCGCCGTTGTTGTTGATTGCCGGTTCGGCTGACAATATCATTCCCGCTTCGCTTATCAAATCCAACCATGCCAAATATAGACGATCCGCTTCAGTCACCGATTTTAAAGAATTTGCCGGCCGGACTCATTTCATCATCGGACAAAAGGGCTGGGAAGAAATAGCAGACTATGTCCTTGCATGGCTCAATGATAAAGGAGTATAATTTCCGTTACCATAAACAAAAGCCGCCCGGCAGCGGCAGGAGTATGTAAATATCAGGACTGTTATTCACGATCAATATAAAGAAAGGATTTGAAGATGAATAAAACCATTGAAGTCATGAAAAATCATCGCTGTATTCGCAACTATCTTGATAAAGAAATACCTGATGCCATTATCGACGAACTGGTGGCAGTCGCGCAGGCTGCCCCGAACTCCATCAATGGACAGCAGATTAGTCTCGTCATTGTTCGGGACAAACAAACCAAGAAACAGATTTCGGAAATTGCCGGAGGGCAGGCGTGGATCGCTCAAGCACCGCTCTTTATCCTGATTGTTGCCGATTTTTATAAGGCCAAGCTGGCTGCGGAAAAAGTCGGCAAGCCCCTAGTTATTCCGGAGAGCGTTGAAGCGACAGTTGCCGTCTCTATCGATGCCGGAATTTGTCTGCAGAGTATAATTACAGCGGCGGAATCACTCGATCTGGGAATCGTACCTATCGGCGGTATTCGCAACAATCCGGCCGCGATGATCTCGCTGTTGAATCTTCCTGAATATACTTTCCCGTTAAATGGCCTGACGGTTGGTTATCCGGCAGACCGGTCCGGCAAGAAGCCGCGAATGCCCGTAGCAGCTTTCAGGCATGATGAAATCTATGAAAAAACAAAACTGCCCGGGTTGATCGATGAGTATGATGTATTGATGGGGCCTTATCTGAAAAGTGTGGGTCGTGAAAACGAGGTTAACTGGAGCAACCAAACAATGAATTTTTATTCGTTCGTTTATTACCCGACTGTTTACCCGACCATGAAGCTTCAGGGCTTTAAAAACGACAAATAAAAAAATGCTGTGTATGACGGTATTTAAAAGATCAGGAGACAACCGGTTATCATTTACGTTTGCAATATTAACGTAGATCAATATAAACAATGTTAGGTTGGTGGTTTTATGTTTTGTCCAAAATGTAAAGCTGAATATAGAGAAGGTTTTTCAAGGTGTGAAGATTGCGGCATTGATTTGGTTCCAGAGTTGTTTCCAGAGCCAGAACCATCTGTAGAGTATATTGACTTTATCAACATTATAACTTATTCGAGTAGGTATGAAGCAGAACTTGCGAAGGGCTTCCTATCTGTAAATGGTATTAATGCTATTGTTTTCGGTGATGACTATGGAGGCCTTCAGCCTGCCTTATCGTTCTCCACGGGCGTCCAATTATTGGTAAAAGAAGAGGACGTCGAAAAGGCAAAAAGAATACTTCACGATGCAGGCAATACGACATAGCCTCGCTGTTGCAAGCGTCGTGCAAAAGCCGCGCGGCCCTGAGCAGTCCGTTGCACCTTACAAATTGAAAGAAACAGTTATTGAGATATGCGCCGCCGGACAAGCGGTTCGGAAATCGGACAGAAGCGGGATGACCGCTCACTTTGTTCGCTAAAAGGAGAAAGAGGGGAAATGCAAAACAGAGAGTTGAATCTCAACCTTAATTTTCAGCGTATTACCAGATGAAGGAGGTTTATAAAAATGAAGCGGATGTTTTCGTGTTTTTGTTTCGCAGTGTTGTTTTTTTCGATTACGGCTGCCAGCGCGATGGCAGACATTAATGACGATCTTTACAGTGCAGTGGACTGCACCCCCGAAGTTGGACAAAATATGTTAGAGTAGTTGGCAGGAACCAAAGTCCCTTAAAATGGGAGAAAGGAACTTGCCATGAAGCACCGAAGGAGTTTTGCTGCTGAACTCAA
>JBEKMY010000065.1:0-16204 GCA_049523355.1 Smithella sp.
TTGAAAACTGCCTCCACAGGCTTTCGATGAACTTCATCTGGATACGTCGGGGCAATATCGTTTTCAGCGAACTTAACAGCCGCATCGATAACCATGTTCACCATATCCGTGTCGTGATCTTCAAAGGGCGCTTTACCCAAAAGACACTCACCGATATTAAAAACCTCGTGCAGAATAAAACGTAAATCTCTTTCATCAACCCATTTACTTGCCATTATGATTTCCTCCTTGAGCGAAAATGATTAAGAATTATAACATTTCCAAAGCTACAGCCATGGCTACGCCACCGCCGCCGCACAATGTAGCCAGCCCCAGTGTATTATTGCGCTTTTTCATGGCATGCAGCAGGGTGACCATGATCCGGCAGCCCGTAGATCCAACCGGATGACCAAGTCCGATGCCGGAACCGTTGACGTTGGTAATATCCCTGTTTAATCCCAGTTCCTTTTCACAGCCCAGATACTGGGCGGCAAAGGCTTCATTCACTTCAATGAGTTCGAAGTCACTGATCTTAAGTCCTGATTTTTTCATCAGTTCTTTCACGGCGGGAATAGGACTCACTCCCATAACGGAAGGATGGCAGCCGCCATAGCCGACGGCCTTAATGCGGGCCAGGGGTTTGAGGTTAAGTTCCTTGGCTTTCTTTGCAGACATGAGAATCATGCCGCTTGAGCCGTCATTGAGTCCGGAAGCGTTTCCTGCTGTCACCTTGCCGATTTTCGGAATGAAGGCCGGAGGAAGGGCTGTCAGCTTTTCCAGAGTGAGCCCGGGCATGAAGTGTTCATCTTTATCAAAAATGATTGGGGGCTTGCCTTTTTTTTGCGGTATTTCTATAGGAACGATTTCTTCTTTAAAGTCACCATTGTTTGTTGCTCTTTCTGCATTGTTGTGGCTCCTGAGGGCAACCGCGTCCATTTCCTCGCGGGTGATCTTCAGCATCTGAGCCACAAATTCTGCTGTGTGCCCCATAATGTATGGTTTACCTTTGAACATATCGATAGGTGAACCTTCCTTTAGCGGTCCGTTTTCAGGACCCGGCAGAAGTCGCGATCCACAAAACAACCCACGGATCATGGTATCTTCAAATACATTGTCTTGGAGACGGCATCCCCATCTTGCCGCCGATACGGCATAGGGAGTCCCGGACATATGTTCGACACCGCCGGCGAGGATAACATCTGCCAGTCCCGCCTGGATCATCGCCATTCCCGAGACCACAGCTTCCATTCCCGAAATACAGACCCGGTTGATCGTGACAGCCGTGGTTGTTGGGGGAATGTTTGCCATCAAGGCTCCTACTCTGGCCACATTGAGCATATCGTGATGCTCCAGACAGCAACCGTAACGGACATCTTTTATTAGTCCGGCGTCAATGCCGGCCCTCTTAACGGCTTCTTTCATAGTCACACTGGCAATGGTGGCGCCATTGATATCCTTCAGTGATCCGCCAAAGGATCCGATGGCTGTCCGGCAGGCAGATACAATCACAACGTCATTCATCATATTAAATCCTTTCTATAAAAGTTATATTATTGCGGGTATAATAAGCATACACGCCGTATTTGATCGATCGATATTTCCCTGCGGTCTACGCCGCAGGGAAATAGACGAGCTCATCCGTAAAAAGTGCGACACTTTAAACATAAGTTTTCCTCAGTTGAATTTTGTTAACCTTGCCGACACTTGTCTTGGGGATTTCATCGACGAACAAATATTTATCGGGAACACCATACTTGGGAATCTTTCCCTTACTTGCGCAATCAGCCATGTACTTCTGCATATCTTCAGCGGTAATCTTACCTTTATAATCAGGGCGTAAAACGATTATTAGTGCCGGTCTTTCTCCCCATTTCGGATCAGGAATACCTATTGCAGCAGCTTCCAGAACTGCCTCATGCTGACTGGCCAGATTTTCTAATTCCAGTGAAGAAATCCATTCTCCGCCTGTTTTTATTACATCTTTAATCCGGTCGGTTATTTGAATATAACCTTCTTTGTCGATATAGGCGACATCACCGGTATGCAGCCAGCCGTCAATCCACAATTCTTTTGACCTCTCCGGTTCATTAAAATATCCCGCGGTTAGCCAGGGAGCCCTGAGAACAAGCTCACCCGTGGCTTCACCATCATGGGGCAGGTCTTTTCCGAAGGGATCAACAATTTTAGCATAAACCAGCGGAATCGTAAGCCCCGTCATGATTAATTTGTCAATTTGCTTTTCTTTTTCCCAGTTCAGCATTTCCGGCTTTAAAGCACCAGTCGAAATAACCGGACAAGTTTCCGACATGCCATAGCCTGCATAAATCTGGATACCCAATTGCATTGCCGCCTGAGCTAATCCTTTGGGCAATCTTGCGCCGCCAATAACTACCTTCCATTTTGACAGATCGAAGTTTTTAACTGCCGGACTGGCAACCAGCATTTGGATAATTGTTGGCACACAATGAGAAAAAGTCACCTTTTCCGTCAAAATCAGCTTTAACAATATTGGCGGTTCATATTTTCCGGGGTACACTTGCTTCACTCCCATCAGGGTTGCCGCATAAGGAAATCCCCAGGCATGCACATGAAACATCGGCGTAAGCGGCATATAAACATCATCAGAATGAAAACGGCCGATAGACGTATAAGCTGAAGTAGCCACAATGATGGCCTGGGTATGTAAAACAAGTTGACGATGAGAAAAATAAACGCCTTTCGGCAGACCGGTTGTCCCGGTAGTATAAAATGTAGTTGCCCGTGTATTTTCATCAAAATCGGGGAAATCATACTTGGCGGAACCAGATTTGAGGAGTTCTTCATATTCGCAGTCAAAATTTATTTTGCTTTGTGGTTTAGCGCCGTCTTCGGAAATCAGTATTATCTTTTTTACTGTTTTTAACTGATCTTTAACCGCTTCCAGAAGGGGCAGAAACTCAGAGTTGATGATCACAACTTTATCACCGGCATGATTCATGGTGTAAAGTATTTGTTCCGGAGAAAGACGCCAGTTTTGTGTATGCAAAATTGCCCCCATCATGGGTATGGCAAAAAAACATTCCAGATAACGATGACTGTCATAATCAAAAACGCAGACAGTATCGCCACTCTTGACTCCGATCTTCTCCAGCCCGCTTGCCAACCTGTGAATGCGCTCATTAAATTGCAGATAGGTCAAACGAACTTTATCGCGATAGACTATTTCTTGTTGGGGAGCATAAAAAAGCGGAGTATGCAGAAGATGCTTAATAAGCAATTGATAATTGTAACTTTGTCCGGGTTGATAGGTTTTTTGAGCCATAGTAGTACCTCCTCGTTTAGTATTGCGATTTAACAATTCTTAAAAAACGGTTAAAATATTGCGTAACAATCCCGTTTTCCCTCTATATCTATTGAAAATTTAATTTTATCTTTTAAGTTATCCCACGTATCCTACGGGATAATTGTGTTGATGCCTTTGTCTTTAAATCAGCAATTAATCTTTTAAAGGTATCATTAGTGCCACATACTCTGACTTTATAAGTGTACTTTGCCGAAAAACAGAGCTATCTGGGATGCATAGAAAACCGGGCCCAGCAAAGGCAATTTTTCAAACAACTTGATCATAATTCCTCCTTACTTCAGATACTTGGTTAGCTTAACGGATTTTAAGTTTCCCTCCTGCCTCCTTGTAAGACAGGAGGGAAATTAGTCCAAATCTTAGTAAATCAGAATTCCCAGAGGAATGCAGATGACAAGAGCAAGTAGTGTCGCAACTATATGTCCCCAAAAAACATGCTTATAGGCATTAACATGGGTCAAACCAGCAACAGCGAGAATTGTAATAACAACGCCGTTATGAGGCATTGCATCGAAACATCCGGAAGACATCGCCACGATACGGTGTGCCAGTTCGGGGTTGATACCAAGAGCAAGATATTTAGGAACTAATGTTTCCAATATGATTCCCATCCCACCGGAAGCTGAGCCGGTGATACCGGCCATGATGTTTGTAGCGACAGATAGGGAAATAATGGGATTCATGGGCAGGGTTAACAACCAGGCTGAAACAACGCTAAATCCTGCGGTTGTGGAAACAGCCATACCGTAACCGACATCGGCACAGGTATTGACAATAGGTATAACTGTATTAACGGCGCCTTTATTTAGTGTATCCAAAATATTGGTATAGCGGTGCCAGAAGATTATTGCACAGAACAAAGCACCGGCACCCAAAGAGTAAATGATGTCCTGTCTTATTACGGGAACATTCAAAAGAACCAGAACAACGACCATTGGCAGTATACTCAACCAGACATTCGGCATATCTTTTGTTTCTGTGCTCTCCGCGACAATTCCTACGCCGGTAGGTGCAACATAAACCTCACCTTTTTCTTTAACCTTCTTTAGGCAGTATTTCATATAAAGAACATTAAATACGATTACAACTGCAGCACCCATAAGGCCCAGCAAAGGAGCGGCCATTGCCGTTGTATGTAAATATTTGGTTGGCATGATGTTTTGAATTTGCGGAGAACCGGGGAGCATGGTCATAGTTATGGATGCAGCGCCAAAAACGAAGGAAAGCATAAATAAATGCCAAGGAATATTTGCTTCTTTCCAGAGTGATCGTGCAATCGGCAGAACAGTGAAGATAACCACGAAAAGACTGACACCACCATAAGTTAAAACCATGCAAACAACAGAAAAAGCAAGAAGCACGCGCAGCTGATTACCACCACCACCGATTAACTTAATGATTGCAGTAGCAATGGATCGAGCAGCACCGCTGTCTTCCATAAATTTGCCGAAGAGTGTACCCATCAGAAAGATGAGATAAAATTTCCCGGCATAATTAACGAAACCTTTCATGTATGGCCCGGTGAGAGTTTGCAGAATATTCAGATTAGAAAATAAGGCAGCAAGAATAGCGGCAAGCGGCGCAATTACTATGATGTGCCACCCTCTTAAAGCGAGAACAATGATGAAAGCCAGTGAAAGGAAAATTCCTATGGTGCTGATGATATTTAAATCCATAAAATCCTCCTTATTTTACCCCAAGTATGTTAAAGAAAAATACGTGTGATGAATAGTGCAATGATAACGCCTCCCCAAATCCTGATTTGGGGAGGATACTATTTGCTAAGTTTGTTTTTAAGGGATACTTGTGAAATACACAATATAAGAAAAAGAGAAGTCTAATATATATAAAAACCTTATATTAGGCAAGAGAGGTAAGATAGGTATTGAGGTTTATTTTCTTATTGTTTAAACCCATTTTTTTACGGATGTGGTCTCGATGAAGGGATATGGCTCCTTGGCAAACACCAATTATATCGGCGATTTCTTTTGTGGTTTTACCATCTTTGATCAGGTTGGCCACCTGAATTTCTTTAGGCGTTAGATTTATATAATTCGAGGAAAGGCTGTGAAAAAAGGGCGATGTAATATTCATAAGATTTGCCTCTAGGATATTGACAAAGGCTGCGTCACGTGAATTCAAGTGGCTTGCCTTCAATTTTACCAAGTAAGGCAGAATGAGGTCTTTTACGTTGGTCAGGACGTTTTCTTCCAGTTCCAGTTTGTCTGTTTCACGCTGCTTCAGCAATACCTTCAGGGCGGAGTTCATTTCTTCCAAGTTTCTGGATTTCTTTTGAACTTCCTGCTCGCGTTTCTGCAAGGCCATCTCTACGCGCTTTTGTTCTGTAATATCAGTTAGGGATATAACACTTTTCTTGGAGCCAGGAATCATGGCCACAGCGAGCAGAACAACCTTTTTATTTCCCTGTTTGTCAATCAGAGCACATTGATAATTCTGAAGGGAAGTTTCGGGATCAATTCTTCGCTGCTGATGGTAATGGATCATCTTCTGAAGGTCCTTTTGACTAAATAATTCTGTCCATTTGCGCTTGTTTTCCCAGTATTCCTTCGGGGCTCCAGAGAGCGTCTCAAATTCGGTATTGGCCAGGGAAATTGTCATATCCTCTTCAACGATCATAGTGGCTGTTCCCGTATTTTCAAAGATAGTCCGATAGAGGTTTTCCGATTCCTGCAGACGTGATACGGCCAGTTTGTGTTCCGTGATGTCGGCAAAGGAAGCCACACTCTTACTGGTTTGTGGGATCATGTCAACCATCAGAATGACATTCCTGATGCGTCCCTGGTTGTCGATAAAGCCGAATTCATAATTGTTCGGTGCGGCGTTGCAGTTTACGCGTCGCAAGTGATGGTATATCCTCATCCTTTCCCTGTCCTCGGGAATAACAAACTCTGTCCAGCTCTTTTTACCTTCCCATTCCTCACGGGAGTATCCGGACATCTTGGAAAATTCAGAGTTAACGAGGGATATAGTTGTATCCTCTTCGATAATGATGGTAGCCGCCAGAGTAGTTTCAAAAATGGTCCGGTAGAGATTTCCTGACTCTTCAAGCAGGGCTACCGCCTTCTTGTGATCGGTGATGTCGATGAATGATGCTACGCTCTTCTTTGTTTGAGGAATCATATCCACCATGAGGATGACATTCCGGATGTGTCCCCAACTATCGATAAAGCCAAATTCGTAATCCTGGGGCGGTGCCTTGCGGTTCAACCGTCGCAGGTGATGATAGGATAGCATCCTTTCCCTGTCCTCGGACACAACAAATTCCATCCAACTCTTTTTGCCTTCCCATTCCTCACGGGAGTATCCGGACATCTTGGAAAATTCAGAATTAACGAGGGATATGGTTGTATCCTCTTCGATGATAATGGTAGCCGCTAAAGTGGTTTCAAAAATGGTCCGGTAGAGTATTTCCGAATTCCGCAATCTTTCAATGGCGAGCCGATGTTCTGTAATATCAATGCTGTTCCCCAGAATGGCCGGACGGCCTTCGTAAGTGATTACGGATACGGTCTCCATAATCCACCGGACATCACCATGTTTAGTCAATATTCTGAAGGCATAGGGAGCAGTGGTTGAATCACCGCGCAGCATAGCGCGAGCTCTGCACAGCACATCAGGTTTATCCTCGGGGTGGACAAGACTGTCGGCATTCATGCCGATCAATTCCTCTGTTGAATATCCTGAATTGGCAGCGGCTTTGATATTAACGTTGCAGAATTTCCCATCCTGAACGACATAGATGGCGGCGAACGATCTCTGTAATATGGTAGTATAAATATCACGGCTTTCCCGCAGTGACATTTCCACGGACTGGTAATGATGGATCATATCCGTAAGGTGAGCGATGTGTTCCTCATGGATTGAATTTTCAGACATGGCCCTCCATCAATTGTCGCATGAATTCATTTTACAAAGAATGTTGTTGAATTGATAGCAACTTTTTACACTATTGGGGACTATATGGAGAGAGATTGGGGGTGTCAAGAGAATTTTGACTGGCATAAAACGGGATTGGTTTCTCCATTTTATTTAAGCTGATAGCCTTTTTCCCTAAATAGTTTAAGACAGGCATCTGCGACAGCATTGTCATAAAGAATTCCCTTATTTTTTTCGATCTCTTCAAGGGCTACTTCAATGAATTCGCCAAAGAGTGTTACAGGCGGATAACGAATGATGTAAGCTTATTTTCCAACACTTTACAAAAAAATATAGTGAAGAGGATTGTTATGTCAGAAGTTCAGCCCTTTGGGGAATGCGTTTGGGCTTTATTGCTGAGTGTGTTTGACCTAGGAGCGGAGAATTTTGAAAAAAGATGGCCATTCCTTGTTGAAACAGACCTTCAATTCTTCAACGTACTGAAAGCTGATATCAAAAAAACGATCGAAAAGATCGCAACGGTGATCAATGAGAAATCCTTTACTATATTCGGGCTTCTTACAATATAGCCCGCATATGCTAAGCAAACAACATAGCCGAGAACATTTTTATCTATCAATGATGTGTTATCAAGTGTAAAAATTGTTTATTATCGATTGTAATCTAGCATCTTTATTAAGATTGACGATTTGAGGATTACAAGAAGTTCTCCGCAAATCTGATAGACCGGAAACCGTTAACTCCGCCGTTGCACCTTATAATCGTTAATCAACAAATATTTATTATAAAAATTTACATTGACGACGCTTGACTGCACCTACAATGCGCCAGTTTCAACCATCTGACCAGATCATTGATAACGGATATAAATATGCAAGGCCTGGCAGTTTATTTTTCCGAAATAATTTTTACATTCATTCAAGGGTTAAAGTCTAATTGCATTTTGACGAACCGTCATTTCAATATCTTTTTTAATGTCTTCTCCAGCCAGTCAATGTGCTCGATGACTGCTTTCTTTGCGCCCTCGGGATCGCTTTTTTCAATGGCGCTGAGAATTTTCGTAAGCTGAGTGTAGAATATTTCCGAAACATTGGCGACGCTCATTAGCTTTTGCCTGCTATAGGGAAGAGCGCCCCGTAAAAGCGAGGAGATCGATTTCATGACCTGGGCGAATATGCTATTGTTTGTTGTATCCGCCAGGTCATTGTAAAAACGGGCATACAGCTTTCCACCCTCCTTCATGTTGATCAGGTTTTCTATGCCCAATTTTTCCATTTCTGTTTTGAATTTCTTCAAATACGCGAGTTGGGCTTTTGAAGCGTTCAGTGTCGCCATTCGGGCTGCTTCGGAATCTATTAGTCTCCGTACAGCCAGGAGTTCCCATATCTTGTTGTGGTCGACGGATATGAGATCCTCTATCCTTGATTCAAGCGCGGACCCGCTATTTGATTTCACGAATTTACCGCGCCTTCCATGCGATTCAATGTATCCTTTCGCCTCAAGAAGCTTCATCGCCTCCCGGAGCGATATCCGGCTGATGCCGAATTCTTCGGTCATTTCCTGTTCCGACGGCAACTTATCGCCGGGCTTGAGCGTTCCGGAAGAAATATGATCGATTATCTGCTTCGCGACCCGGCTTGGAAGATCAGGCGATTTTTCGATCCGGTTGAGGACGCTGCTATTATCATTGCAACTGTTCATAAGATATCTCCAAGTTGGTACAATTAAAAAAGTACTATTTATTGTATGATATGCCTCTATAATAAAAAGCTATATTCTTCAACAACGAAAGATTAAAAATCATTAAAATCATAAATAAATTTACTGCACAATAAAATTGTTAATGAATGTTACTCTTTAGCCACTATTGAGGGCATAGAATTCAACTATTATTATGCTTTGGTAACCAATATTATTAAAAACATTATAATATACATTGTTTATCTCATTTTCAAAATTTTTAAACATTTTGTTATTGACATATTGTATTACAATCTTATATAGTACATAAGACAATATGTAAATAACATTTTTTGTTTAATGAGGATATCTGATCCTATCGTAGCTTTAATACCATAACAGAAGGGAGAATTGCCATGTATATGAAGGGTGAACGAATTGCCATTATAGACGGGTGCCGTACTCCGTTCCAGAGGTCCGGAACTGGATACTATGACATAATGGGCTGGGAAATCGGAAGATACGCGGTCAAGGGACTCGTATCAAAAGTGCCGGTACCGATTGAGGATATCGGGCATGTTATCATGGGCTCGGTCGCAGTGGATGTCTCCACAACGAACATAGCCCGCGAAATAATGCTCGGTGCGGGACTGCCGTACACGATACCGGCACACACGTGCACGGTGGCATGTATATCGGCGAATGCCGCTATCGTCAATGGCGCAAACCTGATATCGAGTGGCGATTCGAAAGCCGTAATCGTAGGCGGTGTAGAAACATTTTCCGATATGCCCATTAAAGTCTCCAAACCTTACCGACGTTTTATACTCGACATGACCATGTTCAAGCGGCCGAAGACCCTGGGCGGGAAGTTGAAGCTGCTCAAAAAAATGAAACTCAAGGATTTTATCTCTCCGGAACAGCCGGCGGTGGGCGAATATTCCACCGGCCTTATCATGGGACAGAACGCGGACCGACTGGCAAAGCGGCTCGGTATTTCCCGCGAGGATCAGGACAAATACGCCGTCATGTCGCATCAGCGCGCGGCAAAGGCGATAAAGGACAATAAAATGAAGGATGAAGTCGTTCCGGTCGTGGTACCGGGACAGAGCAAGCCTATTACCGCCGATAATGGCCCGCGCGGGGACGCATCGGTGGAAAAAATATCAAAACTAAAAGGCGCCTTCGACAAGCGATACGGAACGGTCACTGCCGCCAATTCGTCATTCCTTACCGACGGTGCGACTGCCGTTCTCCTTATGAGCGAGAAGAGGGCCAAAGAGCTGGGCCTCAAGCCGAAGGGATATATCCGGGCATATGCATTCACGGGACAGGACTTATGGGACGAGCTTCTGCTAGGTCCGGCATTCGCTATTCCCAAGGCACTGGATCGCGCCGGACTGAAATTTTCAGACCTGGGCGTACTCGAAATCCACGAGGCCTTTGCTGCTCAGATGCTCGGCGTGTTCATTTGCTTGGAATCAGACAAGTTCGGCAAGGAAAAGCTCGGCCTCTCCGGCAGGGCGGGAAAAGTGGACATGGATAAGGTCAACCTCTACGGCGGATCGCTCTCGATGGGGCATCCTTTTGGTGCGACGGGTGGACGGCTTTTAACTACCTGTTGTAACCGCTTGATCGAATCCGGAGAGAAGTATGGCGTCATAGCCGGGTGCGCTGCCGGAGCCATCGGCGGAGCAATGATCGTCGAAAATGCGAACTTATAATATGATGAGGTACATACTATGAAAAATGTAACTGTTGAAACGATAAAAGGAAAGGTAGCCGTCGTCACTATCGACTGCAATGATTCAAAGGTAAACAAGGTGTCTAGCGGTTTGCTTGACGAGATTGCCGAAGTGCTTGACAAGATCGATCCGGCAAAAATAGAAGGCCTTGTCATCATGAGCGGTAAAGAGGACAACTTTGTCGTCGGTGCCGACATTGATGAAGTTATTGCCATGAAAACGGATCAGGAGATCAGGAAATACATCTCACGGGCACATCAAATCGTAAACCGAATCGACGAACTTCCCTTTCCCGTGGTCTGTTGCATCCGCGGCAACTGCCTGGGTGGCGGACTCGAAGTGGCATTGGCCTGCGATTACCGCATCGCAGCCAATTCCACCAATACGGTAATGGGCCTTCCCGAAGTGATGATCGGCCTCCTGCCGGCGGCTGGTGGTACTCATCGGCTCCCCCGGCTTATCGGCCTCAGAAAGGCTCTTCCCATGATGTTGGCGGGGAAAAATCTCAGGGTCAGGAAGGCAAAAAATTTGGGACTTATTGACGAGATCATGGCACCATATGGATTGCAGGATATTGGCGTTGCGAAGGTATTGGAATTGGCTAAGAAGGGATTTAAACGGAAACGCAAGAGGTCGTTTATTGACGCCTTCCTCGAGTCGCCTTTCGGAAGGGGGATAGTATTCAAACAGGCGCGACGGATGGTCATGCGGCAGACGCAGGGACTATATCCGGCGCCGCTGGAAATAATAGATTCCGTAATGTACGGCTATATGGAAGGCGTGAAGAAGGGCCTTTCAAAAGACGTCGATCGGTTCGTCAAGCTCGTCATGTCACCCGAGGCAAAATCCCTTATGGCTCTTTTCTTCGGTATAACTGATCTAAAAAAGAATCCGAACAAAAACAATGCAAGGGAAGTAAAGAAACTGGCGATAATTGGCACTGGTCTCATGGGTAGCGGCATCGCTTCCGTATCCACAACGACATGCGATACAATATTAATGAAGGACATGAGCATCGAGGCGGCATCCCGAGGAATTAATGAAGTGTGGAAAGGGATTGAAAAACAGATAAAATCCGGAGCGGTTCAAAAGTTCGATGGCGATGTCATGTTCGGGAAACTCGTTCCCTGCGAAGATCACTCCCGTTTTCAGGGCATTGACATCGTCATTGAGGCGGTATTTGAAGACCTGAACCTGAAGAGAAAAATCCTTAAGAATGTGGAAGACGCCACCGATGAAAACACCGTTTTTGCCTCAAATACTTCGGCACTACCCATCAACTTAATCGCCCAGGGATGCCGGCGGCCGCAAAATGTCATAGGAATGCATTATTTCTCTCCGGTGCCGCGGATGCCGCTTTTGGAGATAATAAAAACCGATAAGACAGCGGACTGGGTAACCTCAACGGCTCTTGAGTTGGGCATCAGGCAGGGCAAGACCTGCATTATCGTCAAGGACGGGCCCGGCTTCTATACTACCAGAATTTTGGCGCCGCTCCTGCTCGAAAGCATCTGGGTCATTTCCGAAGGCGGCGATGTCCCGGAAGTGGACAGGGCCATGCAAATGTTTGGATATCCGGTCGGTCCTATGACTCTCCTGGATGAAGTGGGGATAGATGTAGGAATTCATGTCATAGAAGAGGTGCGTCCTATTTTCGCGCCTCGTGGACTCGCCTCACCGATTGATCTTAAAATTTTCGGGGAAAGAGGCTTCCTAGGCAAGAAGAGTAAAAAGGGCATGTACCGGTATGACCTGCCGAAGAAAAAGGGCAAAAAGCCGGTCAATGCAGAAGTATACAAGTTGTTTGGGGACAAACCCCGCAAGAAAATCGATGTCGAAGAAGTCCAGCACCGCATCAGCCTGATGATGGTAAACGAGGCGGTTACCTGCCTTGAGGAAGGGATTATTTCATCTCCGCGCGACGGGGACATTGGCGCCATCCTCGGTCTGGGGTTCCCGCCATTCAGGGGAGGTCCCTTCAGATATATCGACAGCATCGGGGCGAGTAATATCATTAAAATAATGGAAGGTTTTTCGGATAAGTATGGCAAGCGGTTCACGCCGGCCAAGTTGCTTTACGAAATGGTTGATCACAGTAATAAATTCTATAATAGTTAGAAGGAGAAATCCTAATGTACGATCTGCCAAAGCCCGACAATTTACTGGAATTTCTGGAAAATAGTATAGCAAATCATCCGGACAATCCCCTTTTCGGCGTCAAAGATACAAAGACAAAGGAATATGAATGGATACCTTACAAGGAAATAGGCAGACGCGTAGACAATCTCCGCGGCGGACTGGCCAAAATTGGAATCAAAAAGGGAGACGCCGTTGGTATTATCGCCAATAACCGTCCGGAGTTTGCCATCTGCGCCTTTGCCGCCTACGGACTGGTTGCCCGTTTTGTCCCGATGTATGAACAGGAGCTGCCGCACATCTGGAAGTACATCATTAAGGACAGCTCTATCAAGGTGCTGTTCATCTCAAATCACGCCATCTACGAGCAGATCAAGAAATATAAAAAAGATCTTACAAGCCTGAAACAGATATATGTCATTGATGATACCGGCGAGAACAGCATGGCCGTCCTGGAGAAAATCGGGACGGAAAACCCGACGCCATCCATCAGACCATCGGCCGACGACATCGCTGTGCTAATCTATACATCTGGAACGACAGGCGATCCAAAGGGAGTCCTGCTCTCTCACGGCAACCTCACCAGCAATTCCCACACCGCATTAAGCAATTTTCCCGGCTTCAGTGACAAAGAATGTGTCCTGGCCATACTGCCCTGGGCCCACCTCTTGGGGCAGCTCGCGGACCTCTATAACTTTATCAAACTGGGAGCCTCCATTGGACTGGTGGAAAACGTCACGACCATCAGTGAGGACATCGAGAAAGTTAAGCCGACCTTCCTTATCGCCGTACCCCGGATATTCAACCGCATCTATGATGGTCTCTGGACCAAGATGAACGAGACCGGCGGCCTCGCCCGGATGCTATTCGTAATGGGCATTGAAAGCGGAAAAAAACGTCGCGAACTGGCCGAAAAAGGAAAGACCAGCGTGATCACCTATCTTAAATTCAAGATAGCCGACAAGGTAGTTTTTTCCAAAATCAGGAAAAAATTCGGCGGCAGACTCAAGGGTGCCCTCACTGCCAGTGCAGCAATGAATCCGGACATCGCCAAATTTTTTATCGACCTGG
Source organism: Smithella sp. (assembly GCA_049523355.1). Classification (GTDB taxonomy): domain Bacteria; phylum Desulfobacterota; class Syntrophia; order Syntrophales; family Smithellaceae; genus Smithella. Next base: position 13,849 of record JBEKMY010000065.1, read on the forward strand.
GTATCCCCACGTATGACTGCTATGGCATGACTGAGACATCCCCCGCCATCACCGTCAATTCGCCCTCCGGTTGGAAACTGGGAAGCGTGGGCCGGGTGATCGATGGGGTCAGGGTGGTTATCGACAAGTCAGTGGTTGAGGAGGGCGCCGTGGACGGAGAGATCATTTGCTATGGCCCCAATGTCATGAAGGGCTATCACAATAAGCCGGATGCCACCCGCGATGCCATGACACAGGACGGGGGTATGCGCACCGGCGACCGCGGCCGCCTGGACAAAGAAGGCTACCTTTTTATCACCGGCCGCATCAAGGAGCAATACAAGCTGGAAAACGGCAAATTCGTCTTCCCGTCGGCCATTGAGGAGGAGCTCAAGCTTGTCCACTATATCGAGCACGCCATGATCTATGGCGAAAACAAGCCCTATAACATCTGCCTGATCGTCCTGGACTCCCTGCTTTTGGAGAAATACGCCGAAAAACATGAGATAGAGCACAGCAACCCCGCTGAGCTGATCCACGAAAAGGAAATCAAGGACATGATTATCGCGAGCATCAACGCCCGGCTCAAGGGCAAATTCGGTGGCTACGAGATACCCAAGAAGTTTCTATTCCTGACAGAGGGCTTTACAATGGAAAACGGCATGCTTACCCAGACCCTGAAATTGAAACGGCGCATTGTGTTACAGCACTATGCCAAGGAGATCGAGGAGCTTTATAAGAACTGAATTTTCTTGGACGATTCCCGTGGATTTCACGCGAGTAAGTGTATGGCCGTTCACAACAGAGAAAACATTATTGGCAGATACCGTTAGTATATCAAATCAATGTATTAAGAAAGCATGACAAAGGCATTAGTAAGGTTAATGTAAGATTTCCGATTCATTAAAATTGGGAACAAATAATCAATTTAGATTATCAAGGAGCGTTATATGGATCGAACAGTTCAATTCAGCGAAGGTCATGTAATATTTCGGGAGTCATTCAGGAAATTTTTAATAAAAGAAATTGGCGACCAGTATCCCCACTGGGAGACAGACGGCATTGTGCCGCGGGAAATATGGAAGAAATTCGGCGATAATGGGTATCTCGTTCCCTGGGCGCCGGAAAAATACGGTGGTGCTGGCGCGGACTGGCTCTATTCGGTCATCATCGTCGAGGAGCTAGCGCGATATGGCGCAAACGGCCTTTTTGTTCCGCTCCACAATGATATCGTGGCTCCCTATATTTATTCGTTCGGGACAGAAGAGCAGCGGGAGCGGTGGCTTCCAGGATGCATAACCGGGGATACGATTCTGGCCGTGGCGATGACCGAGCCTGAGGCCGGTTCGGACCTTGCTTCTATGCGGACCACGGCGAAGCTGGATGGCGACTGTTGGGTACTGAACGGGCAAAAAACCTTTATTTCCAACGGCCATCTATCCGATCTAATGGTTGTCGCGGCGCGGACCGGAGAAAAGGACACCTCGTCGGCCGAGGCCGTAAGCCTCTTCGTGGTTGAACGTGACACGCCAGGTTTCTCGCGCGGCGAGCTTATCAAAAAGATCGGCCTCAAGGCGCAGGACACAGCGGAGATCTTCTTTGATGACTGCCGCATACCGGCTGAAAATATCCTGGGTACAGAGGGCCATGGCTTTATATTTCTGATGCAGAAGCTCCAGCAGGAACGGCTAGTCTGCGCCATTGGGTCGCAGGCTATGGCAGAGCGTGGGCTCGAAATAACTATCGATTATGTTAAAGAACGGAAAATGTTTGGCAAGCCCCTATCGAAGTTCCAAAACACTCAGTTCCTCCTCGCCGAGCTGGGGTCGCAGATAACAGCAGGGCGCTGTTTCGTGGACCAGCTCATCAACAGCCATATTGCCGGTAAGGACGTTACCAAGGAGACATGCATGGCTAAATACTGGGTCTGCGAAATGGCCATGCACGTGGCTGACCGGTGCCTGCAGCTCCATGGGGGATATGGCTATTGCACCGATTATCTTATATCGCGTTTTTTTATCGATGGACGAATACAGACCATCTATGCAGGCACGTCTGAAATAATGAAACTCATCGTATCCCGTTATATGGGATTGTAGTAATTTATAACTTATTGGAGATGATCATGGGTGACATCCTAATAGGTCAACCATGAATAAGCAGTGTCTTATTAAATTTAGCATTTTATGGATATCTATCGTGTGTCCATATCATTAGAAAAGGAGCAATGAGTGATTGAATCAAAGGAGAAGAAAGTCACTGTGACAGGCGGCGCGATGTGAATTGGGCTGGAGACATGTAGGAGATTGATTAAAGAAGGATACGATGTGACGATCTGTGATCTCAGTCAAAAAGATTTGAATGCAGCGGCAAAAGA
>JBEKMY010000066.1:0-16920 GCA_049523355.1 Smithella sp.
CGGCTAAACGCGCGCGGGCTATCGTCAAAGCGACAGCATATTTTAATGATCCCCAAAAAGTTCTGGAAGCTTCGATGGATCTCGGAGAAGCTATGCCCGGTCTGGAAATCTCTCAAATACCGGAAAGAGAACTTCTGGCCGCAAGAGGTTGGTAAATGATTGGAATATTAGATTTACAGGGAGATGTAATCGAACATCTTCGTCACTTGCGGCATTTGGGACAAGAAGGGATTCCGGTCAAAAAACCCGAAGATATGGATGGATTGCTTGGACTGATTTTACCGGGCGGTGAAAGCACCTGTTTGTCCAGACTGATACGACAGTTTAAACTGGACGTTGCGATTAAACGGAAATTCAATCAGGGAATGAAGATTTTCGGGACCCGTGCTGGCGCAATTCTTTTGGCTCGTTCCATTGCCGGGGAAAAACCGCACTTATCTCTTGTTGATATGGTGATCGAGCGCAACGGGTTTGGAAGTCAATTGGATAGTTTCAGCCTGCAGGCCATCATTAAGTCTGTATCACCGCATCCTGTACCGTTGACTTTTATCCGGGCGCCAAAAATTATCACAGTAGGCAGCGATGTTGATATTTTGTTGGGTATTGACAATTACATTGCCGCCGTTGAAACAACAGGTGCTCTTGCCACAATATTCCACCCGGAACTGACGTCAGATTTTTCTTTTCACAGGTATTTTTTGAGAAAGTGCGGGTTGGATACAGACGATACCCGATTCCAGAGATCGGTCGGGATGAGACCGGGTTTCAGGGGCACCGCAAATGCCTTACAGGGAGGTTCGACTCCTCCTCCGGCCGCCATTATATTAAGAAGATAGAGATGTGATAATATTAAATTGCAATAACGAAGAAGGGGTTACTCTATTATTACGAGGATTAAGGTGTTGATGAGAACGCTTATTGTTCCCGGATTAAACGGTTCAGGTCCCGGCCATTGGCAGACGGTCGAACAAAAGAACTGGGGAAAGCCAGATCTTGATGAGTGGGTCAGTGCATTGAATGCAGTTGTGACTGTCTGCCAGGAACGCACCATACTTGTTGCTCATAGCCTGGGGTGCCTGACCGTAGCGCACTGGGCGCAAGCTTATCCGAAAAACGCAGGCCAAATCTGGTTCGCTCTCTTGGTTGCGCCACCCAATGTGGAAAGGTCTGTCTATGTCCCGGAAGATCTGCGCCGCTTTGCCACGCAGGAATTAATTCCTTTCCCTTCCGTTCTGGTGGGTAGTGAGAACGATCCTTATATGACGTTAGAATCCGCACGAAAACTGGCCATGCATTGGGGAAGCAGTTTTATCAATGCCGGCAAGGCCGGTCATATAAATTTGGATTCCGGACACGGCCATTGGCCGGAAGGCGAAGCACTATTGCGGAATTTGATTAAAATAAAAACGATCCGCAATTGTGCTGGTAATACGGATTTAAATAACTTTCCGTGCGCTTAATCTTTTTCTAAGCTGCGGCTTCGCCAGATCATATAAATCGCTGGATAAATGATGAGCTCCAGTATCGTGGAAGAAATCATACCGCCCACCATCAATGCGGCAATCCGCTTCATGATGTCATGAGCCCATCCCATGACTGAACATTATCGGAATCAAACCGGCACGCATAACGCATTATTCTTTTGAGGTTTTTTATAAGAGCTTCTGTTTTGCTGCCTGTTTCTTATATTGCTTTTCGCCAAAAATTAAATCCTGTTTTCTTATAAATACTTCCGTATCAGGTGGCACGGAATGTGTGAGCCAGACATTACCTCCAATCACAGAACGCGCTCCTACAACCGTATCACCGCCGAGAATTGTGGCATTAGCATAAATGATGACGTCATCTTCAATCGACGGGTGTCGTTTTTTCGATCTCAACCGCTTGCAATCCGCCTTGGATAAAGAAAGAGCACCCAGCGTGACTCCCTGATATATGCGCACGCTATTACCTATAACACATGTCTCGCCGATAACCACACCGGTGCCGTGATCAATAAAGAAACTCTCACCGATATGTGCGCCCGGATGAATGTCGATACCGGTACGGCCGTGAGCATATTCCGTCATAATGCGGGGCATCAGAGGAATACCTTGAATATACAACTTATGCGCAATGCGATTAACCATAATCGCCCAGATGCCCGGATAACTGAAGATGATTTCATCATAGCCTTTGGCTGCCGGATCGCCGTCAAAGGCAGCGCGAATATCTTTAGCAAGCATGGTCCGCAATTTGGGCAGTTCCTTGAGGAATTCCACTGTAAGCTTATGCCCTAATGGTTCACAATGTATACAGGGCTGATTCTGACGAATACAGTCGTGACGAATGGCCAGAATAATCTGTTCGGACAATATTTCGTAAAGAGCCGTCACTTGCTGACCAAGATAATATTCCAAATTGGTTGAATCCAGGCGAGTGCGGATAAAATATCCGGGATAAAGAATCAGCGCCAGACGGCGAAGAATATCGATAATCGCTTCCCGATGCGGAATCGGTTCGGCACTGACATGATCAAAACATCCGCCCCTGTTGCACGAAGCGACAAGCTCATTCACGATTGCCGGTATTTCCTTACGTAAATGTTTTTCCAACTTGATTTCATTTTTACATTTATCACCATTTTTTAAACGCACCATAATTAAAAACCCCTATTGATTTGTACAACTCTGTCCGGTTTTATTCCAAAAAGGCGACATTCCCCGAAGCCGCTCGATGATTGCCGGCATTTTATCAATGACAAAATCAACTTCCTCCTCCGTATTATTAACGCTCAGGCTGAAACGAATCGAGCCGTGCGCCATCGTAAACGGAACGCCCATTGCACGCAAGACGTGCGATGGCTGCAATGACCCGGAAGTGCAGGCGGAACCGGATGAAGCGCAGATGCCCAGTTCATTCATCAGAAGAAGGATCGCTTCACCTTCCACAAATTCAAAGCTGATATTGGTTGTGTTGGGTAAACGATTTAAAATATCACCGTTAACGCGGCTTTGCGAAATCTTTTTTAAAAGCTCGTGCTCCAATTTGTCCCGCAGCCTTCTGACATACGTATTTTCCTTTTCCATATTGGAAGCCGCAAGCTCGCAGGCCTTGCCCAACCCGATAATGCTCGGTGTGTTTTCCGTTCCGCCGCGCCGTCCTTTTTCCTGATGACCGCCGATCAGAAAAGGCGAAAACTTGGTGCCGCGCCGAATGAAAAGAATACCGATACCTTTAGGCGCATGCAGTTTGTGGCCGGATATAGAGAGCATGTCAATGACGTTATTCTTCATATTTATGGGAATTTTCCCGGCTGCCTGCACTGCATCAGTATGAAACAAAATACCTTTTTCATGCGCCAGCCTTGCCGCTTCTTCAACGGGAAAAATCACACCGGTTTCGTTATTACCCCACATCAGGCTGACGATAGCGGTATCAGACGTTAGACTTTTTTCCAGATTTTCCAGATCAAGAATTCCATTTTTATCCACGGGTAGTTCCGTAATTTTATAACCCTGCGAACCTAAATGCGAACAAAGAGCATGGATGGCCGGATGCTCCACACGACTGATTACGACATGCTTTTTATCCGGCTTCGTTAACAGGGCGGAGCGTATCGCGGAGTTGTCGCTTTCTGTCCCGCAACTGGTGAAAACAATTTCTTCCGGTGAGGCGCCCAGAAGCTCCGCCACCTGCTCGCGCGCGACACGAATTTTCTGGCCGACCTGCCCGCCGAATGTATGCATGCTGGAGGGATTGCCGTATAGCTCGCGGAAATAAGGCGTCATGACGTCCAGCACCTCTTCGGCAACCTGAGTTGTAGCATTATTATCCAGATAAATGGTTTTCATTTGGATGCCTCCTCAACGGTTATATCCGGCAAAACAAGTTCCCGGAGCCTGTGTTGCACGAAATCCTTCAGGGTGATATCCGATGCCTTACAGGTAGAACATGCACCGCGCATTGCCACAATTACTCTGTTACCGATAATGTCGAGAATTTCGATATCGCCACCATCGTGTTTTAGAGAAGGCCGGATTTCCCGCTCAATCGTATCCTCGATCAAACGGATCTTTTGAAGATTCGTAAGTTTTGGCTTGCTATCAATTTTCGGCTCACTGCGAACTTTTTCGATGATTTGGGCAATAGCATCATGACACCCCCTACAGCCTCCGCCCGCCTTGGTATAATTGGTTACATCCTCCACAGTGGAAAGATTGTTTTCACGCACCGCCCGTTCAATTTCTTTGTCGGTGACGCCAAAGCATTCACAAATAATTTTTGCGCCTGCCTCCAATGGCGGAGCGCCGCGGTAATTTTCTATTGCTTTTTCCAACGCCTGCTTGCCCATTACCGAGCAGTGCATTTTTTCATCGGGGAGTCCGCCCAGATACTGGGCAATGTCCTGATTGCTGACTTTTAGTGCTTCATCGACAGTCATCCCTTTGATAATCTCGGTCAATGCCGAAGACGACGCAATGGCGCTTGCGCAACCGAATGTTTTAAACTTGGCGTCCTTAATGCGCTTGTTTTCGTCAAGCTTGAATGTCAGCTTCAATGCATCGCCACAGGCCAGCGACCCGACTTCGGCCACACCGTCCGGATTTTCAATCTCGCCCACATTGCGCGGATTAAGAAAATACTCTTTGACCTTATCCGTATATTCCCACATAAATGCTCCTTAAATTTTGTCTGAATCAAGTTGTTTATTATAACATTTTACCCAACAATCTCAATTATATCATCTATCTTGATTTCGTCACCGTGTAAAACTTTTGCAAATATCCCCTCGCGGGGCATGACGCAGTCGCCGACCGTATAAAATATATTGCACCGCTCATGACAAACCTTGCCGATTTGCGTAACCTCCATCAGGACTTTACATCCGATTTTCAAACGTGTACCGATAGAAAGGGAAGGTAGATCAATTCCTTCGATGGTCAGATTTTCCGCGAAATCTCCATATTGCACGTCCAGACCTTTGTTTCTGATTTTTTCGATGCTTTCCTTTGCCAGTAGACTCACCTGCCGGATACCTGGCTCCGCATGGCCGTCATCTTTCAGTCCATGGTTTTCTATGAACAGTCCGCAGTTGATATTCTGCTTCCTTCCCCCTTTTTTCGGAGATATATTTACAGGTAGAATCTTCCCTTTAATTTTTACCATGTAAAAGTACCTGCCACTTTCTTGTTCGATATCAAGATTACAGTAATCTTATTCTTATATCAAACGATTTTCCCCCGAATATACATACCCGGAATGACTTCGCACATATCCCAGAAGAGTAATATTGTATTCTCTGGTAAGATTAACTGCTGCTGCCTTGATATACATCTTCAAAAAGATCTCGCCAATCATGTCTTTTTCGACATCTCTTTTATATGACCTCATCACCAGGACAAAAGATTTCTTTCACTGGAGAGGTGCCGTATAATTTATGGTCCATTCATCACCCATGCATTTCTATTCTTCGATAGTGATGGTTTCGTTCAGACTCCCCATACGATAGCCTTGGATATCGAGAGTAACATATTTAAACCCATATAATTTCAATGTCTTTGTGATTTCCGATGCCAGGGGCTCCGTCACCAGCTTATGCCTATCGGCCGCAGCCACTTCAATGCGGGCCAACTCACCATGGCATCTTACCCTGATCGTCCTGATCCCTCTGTCAATAAAGAATTTTTCCGACTTTTCGACTTTTTCCAAATCTTCGGACCTGATTTCCTGTCCATAAGGAATGCGGGAGAATAAACAGGCATACGCCGGTTTATCCCATGTAGGCAGTTTGAGTTCTTTAGAAAATTCACGGATTTCACTTTTTGTCATATGAACATCAAGCAATGGACTTTGCACCTGCAATTCGGCAGTTGCCTTCATCCCTGGGCGATAATCCTGCAAATCATCAGCATTACTGCCATCTAAAACGTATTTTATGCCCAGTCCTTTCGCTGTCGTCTTAACGGTTTGGAACTCAGTTTTTTTGCAGAAATAGCACCGGTTGGCCGGGTTCCTTTTTACCGCTTCTTCAATTTTGTCAGATTTGACAATAATATGCCTAACTCCGATCATCTGAGCAATTGATATGGCATCATCGAGCTCATAACGGGGCAATGCAGGCGAATCAATAGTAATGCCGACCGCTTTGTCACCCAGAACCAGTTTTGACGCCGCCAGCAGGAAGGCACTGTCTACGCCGCCTGAAAAAGCGATTGCTACATATTCAAGGCGTTTTAAGTAAGCTAACAAGTTATCAAATTTGGGATTTTGTATCATGGATCGTTCTTTCCTTTATAGATCGTAAAATTTGATCGCAGAACCGCTGATGTAGATATTTAAAGATATTTTGCCGATCACATCTTCGATATCCCATAATTTGGCCGTATCACCATCATGAAGGATCTCTCTGACGGTAAAAGCGCCATATAATTTCATATCCATTAAGTTCACCATTCGGTAGTTGAAAAAATCTCATGTTTGAGTTTTGCGTTTCGATACCCGTCATCGCGTGACATCCTGTTTCGTGATAACAAAAACAGCATTCATTGCCAGCAGGTTAGGCCAAAGATGCACAATTTTCTTGTCATCTATGTAATGGTCTTCGATTATACGGATTTTTTTTTCGGCGCAGAAATTCTTGAAATCCGTAATGCTCAAAAAACGAACGTTGGGCGTATCGAACCAGAGGTAGGGCAGTGATCCCGTAATCGGTGACCTGCCCCGAAAAAACAGCATGATGCGGGATTTGAAATAAGCAAAATTGGGAAACCCGATAATGACTTTGCTGCCGATACGCAGAGCATCCTGGATGACGCAATCGACTTTTCGCACTTCCTGCATACTCTGATTTAAAATCACATAATCGAAGGAATTATCCGGATATTCCCGCAAGCTGTTTTCAATATCATCCTGGAAAACACTTAAGCCCTTCTTAACACACTCCTGAATGGCCTTGTCGTTGAGCTCAATTCCCTGGGCTCGGATTTGTTTATCCCGGACAAGCGGATACAGAAGATCGCCTTCGCCGCACCCCAGGTCAAGAACACGGGAGCCCGGTTCTATAATCGAATAAATTATACTGTAATCCAGATGAATATTTTCAGCTGCCATAATTTTTCACCACCATGTAGCCATTGAAGGTTTTATCCAAAAAATGTTTTATCAGAGTTGTCTGCTCTTCTATCTCCACCAGAAAGGCGTCATGGCCATACGTTGAGGAAAGTTCACAGTATGTTGCGTCCACGTGTCTCCTTTTCAGCAGACGAACAATATCCTGTGATTGATAGGCCGGGTAGAGCCAGTCAGATTTGAAGGAAATAATCAGGAAACGCGTATCGATAGATTTCCCTGCCGGAATCAGTCTGCTACCCGACAGATCAAAGTAATCTATAGCTTTTGTGATATAGAGATAGGAATTGGCGTCGAAGCGCTTCACAAAGTTTGCTCCCCGGTAATGCAGGTAACCTTCTACTTCAAAGTCGGTGTCAAACCCAAAACTGAATTGATCTTTCTTCAAGCGCCGGGAAAATTTTTTCTCCATGGATTGATCACTCATGAATGTGATATGGCCGATCATGCGCGCGACAGACAATCCCTTCTCGGGCTGGCCATACTCATAGTAGTTTCCCTCCCGCCATGCCGGATCGGCCATGATGGACTGCCGGATAACTTCATTGAAGGCTATCTGCTGGGGGGAGTGTTTCAACGTCGTAGCAATCGGGATAGCCGCTTTCACACGATTCGGGTAAGAGGCTACCCACTGGAGAACCTGCATACCCCCCATGGATCCACCGGCGACGCATAACAATTTTTCAATTCCTAAATAATCAATCAGATGACGCTGAGCATGAACCATATCGGCAACGGTGATAAAAGGGAAATCAAGGGCATATGGTTTTCCCGTCGCCTGATTTACGGAAGACGGCCCCGTGGAACCTTTGCACCCACCGATAACATTTGAACAAATAACGAAATACCGATTTGTATCAAAGGCCTTGCCCGGACCGATCATGTCATCCCACCAGCCTTTATTATCCTCGCCTTTATGTACTCCTGCCGCGTGTGCATCGCCGGAAAGAGCGTGGAGCGCCAGAATCGCGTTTGATTTATCTTTGTTCAATTTTCCGTATGTCTCATACGCAAGTGTAATAGGTCCCAGCGACTCACCGCTTTCCAGTTTATGTTCTTTGCCATGTTGAGCATAGGTGTAGTAATGTGTTTCCACAACACCGACCGAACTATTCTTTATTGTTACGTTACTCATTTATATTTTAAATCCTCCCAAATCCTCCTTTTTAAAGGGGGAAACATCAAACGGCTATTTCTGAAACAGCCACGTGGATAAATACCTCTCACCGCTGTCCGGTAAAATAGCTACAATTGTTTTTCCTCCGGCTTCTTTTCTTTTGGCAATTTCCAGGGCCGCCCAGAGAGCAGCGCCACTTGATATTCCGACAAGAATTCCTTCTTCTTTAGCGATTCGCCTGGCCATCTCACCGGCATTCTCATGCGCTACCTGAATGATCTCGTCAATAATTTCTCTATTCAATACATCGGGGATAAATCCGGCGCCGATTCCCTGAATCTTGTGGGGACCGGGCTTTCCGCCGGACAGAACCGGTGAATCTATAGGTTCAACGGCAATCATCTTTACCAAGGGATTTCTTTTTTTCAACACCTCACCAATACCGGTAATTGTTCCGCCGGTGCCGATACCCGCTATAATATAATCAACTTTGCCGTCTGTGTCCTGCCAGATTTCCTCGGCGGTTGTCTTACGGTGTATCTCCGGATTAGCGGGATTCTTAAACTGCTGGGGCACAAAACTGTTCTTATGTGTTCTTGCCAGTTCTTCCGCTTTATCTATTGCGCCTTTCATTCCCCTGATTCCTTCTGTTAAAACAAGTTCAGCGCCCAGAATGGAAAGCAGATGCCTTCTCTCCATGCTCATCGTTTCGGGCATTGTGAGAATAAGGCGGTATCCCTTGGCAGCGCAGACAAAAGCAAGAGCAATCCCGGTGTTTCCGCTTGTCGGCTCAATAATAACAGTGTCTTTATTAAGAATTCCAGCTTTTTGGGCTGCCTCAATCATGGCGACGCCGATTCTGTCCTTTACACTGGAAAGTGGATTGAAAGATTCAATTTTAACTAAAATTTCCGCATCCGATTCCTTTCCCATTCTGTTGAGACGAACCAGCGGAGTTCTTCCAACTGTCTTGGTAATATCTGAAAATATGTTTGCCATAATAACCCCCTTAATTTCATGCCTTCAGTAGAGCCTGATCGATATCGGCGATAATGTCGTCAATATGTTCCAGGCCTATAGATAAACGAATAAAATCCGGTGTTACACCGGTTGCCAGCTGTTCTTCCTCGGAAAGCTGTTGATGCGTCGTTGTTGCCGGGTGAATCGCCAGTGTTTTCGCGTCACCCACATTTGCCAGGTGGGAGATGAGTTCAAGGGAGTTGATAAATGTTTTCCCCGCCTTCAGGCCGCCCTTGATTCCAAAACCGATAATCGCACCCGCGCCTTTGGGCAGATATTTCTTCGCCTTTTTCTGTTGGGGAGAAGACGTTAGTCCCGGATAATTGACCCAACTGACTTTAGGGTGTTTCTCCAGATGCTGGGCCACGGCCAGCGCATTGGTACAGTGATACGGCATCCTTAGGTGCAGAGTTTCCAGACCCTGCAGGAGAAGAAAAGCGTTAAACGGCGAGAGCGCCGGTCCAAGGTCACGCAAAAGAACGACACGAGCTTTAATAATGTAGGCGATATTACCCGACGGTTTTAAGGCTTCCACAAAATTGATTCCGTGATAACTTGGATCAGAATCGGCTATCAGCGGGAACTTGCCGCTAGTCCAGTCAAATTTACCAGAATCGACGATAATTCCGCCGAGTGATGTCCCATGACCTCCGATGAATTTTGTCGCCGAATACACAACGATATCAACACCGAAATCAATTGGCCGTAGTAAATAGGGGGACACCGTATTGTCCAAAATAAACGGGATGCCGTTTTTATGCGCGATTTGGGCAATGCCTTCGATGTCGGCAACGTCCAGTTTCGGATTGCCGATGGACTCCGCGTAAATCGCTTTTGTTTTCGGTGTGATCGCTTTCTGAAAAGCATCAAGATCATTCGATTTGACGAACCGGACGTGAATCCCCAGACGGGAGAACGTGTAGTGAAGAAGATTATAAGTTCCCCCATAGAGATTGTCCGCAGATACGATTTCATCTCCCGCCCGGGCGATGTTGAGTAGCGCAAGAGTTATGGCCGACTGGCCGCTTGCCACCGCAAGGGCTCCCACGCCGCCGTCCAATAGTGCAACCCGCCTCTCCAGAACATCGGTCGTCGGATTCATTAGCCGGGTATAGATATTGCCGAACTCACTTAATCCAAAAAGATTGGCGGCATGTTCAGTATCTTTAAATTGATAGGACGTTGTCTGATAAATGGGAACAGCCCGCGCGCCGGTCGTCGGGTCCGCTTCCTGGCCTCCATGCAATGCCAGCGTCTCAGTTTTTAATCTTTCATCAATTTTACTCATTGTATCTCTCCTGGTAACTCACAACGTTGTTTATTGTTTGTAATCAATCATTCTTTGCAGACTTTTTCTTGCCTTGTGCATGATATCGGGGGGCACAGTGACTTCTTGCTCCATTTCCTCAAGAGACCATAAAATTTTCTCCAGGGTCGTCAATTTCATATTCGGACAACTGGCCCGTTCCGACGCGGGATAAAAAGTTTTTTCCGGATTCTCTTTCTTCAACCGGTGGAGAATACCGATTTCCGTTCCGATGATAAATTCTTTTGCCACGGATGCCTGAACATAACGGCAGATTCCTTCAGTAGAGAGAACCCTGTCTGCAAGGGAAGTAACGCTTGCCGTACATTCCGGATGCACAAGAACCTCTGCGCCATTATAAAGAATTTTTTTCGCGGCAATATCCTCCGGCAGTATCTTTACGTGCGTGGGACAATATCCTTTCCATGTAATGAAATTCCTCCCGGTCTGGGTTGATATGTAATGAGCCAGATACTGATCTGGAGCAAATATTATTTCGTCCCCGGGTCCAAAGGCTTCGCGGACTACAGTTTGGGCGTTTCCTGATGTGCAGCAGACATCGCATTCGGCTTTCACCGCTGCCGTCGTGTTCACGTAACAAAGAACCTTTGCCGTTGGATGCTCCGCTTTGAGTTTACGGAGTTGATCGGCCGTGATCATATCCGCCATGGGACAGCCCGCCTTCCTGTCGGGGATGAGGACGATCTTTTCCGGCGATAGGATTTTTGCCGTTTCTGCCATGAAATAGACACCGCAAAACACGATAACATCCGCCGTGGTCTTCGATGCCTGAATGCTTAGTCCCAGTGAATCTCCAACATAGTCGGCTATATCCTGAACCTCGGGGATCTGATAATTATGCGCCAGAATGACTGCATTTCTCTCTTTTTTTAATTTATTGATCTTTTCAATAAGTTCCATATAAAACCTCTTTTATTCTCGGCCTTCCGTAACAGGAAGCAACTCCTAATATTTATTCCTTAAGATTTTTCGCTGCGTTTTTATAGGCAGGAGAAATTGAACGTAATTTACTAATTATGCCTGGTAATACCTCAAGTATGTAACGGATGTTGTCCTCCGTCGTCTGTCTTCCCAGAGAAAATCTCAATGAACCATGGGCAAGCTCAAGAGGAAGTCCAATGGCTGACAAAACATGGGATGGTTCCAGATTCGAGGAGGTACAGGCGGAGCCGGTTGAACAGGCAATGCCCTCCATATCGAGCTTCAGAAGCATGGATTCACCATCCACATATGAAAATGAAATATTGACGTTATTCGGGAGCCTCTGTGAAGGATGACCGTTTAAACGGGAATGTTCAATCTTTGTAAGAATGCCATCGATCAACATATTCCGCAGGACAGTCAGTTTTTCTATTTCATTTACAATTTCTTCTTTGGCCAGTTCCACGGCTTTTCCCAAACCGACAATTCCCGGCACATTATGAGTAGATGCGCGGCGTCTTTTTTCCTGATCGCCTCCACGTAATATGGGCTCGATGCGCGTTCCTTTTCGCACGTAAAGAATGCCGATGCCTTTCGGTCCGTATAACTTATGAGCGGATGCGCTCAGGAGATCAATCTGAAGTTCATTGACGCTTATCGGAAAATGACCGAATGTCTGTACCGCGTCAGTATGAAAATAAATTCCGTTTTCCCTGGCGATTTTACTGATCTCGGTCAGGGGTTGAATCGTGCCTATTTCATTATTTGCATGCATAATGGAAATCAAGATGGTCTTTCCCGTAATTGCTTTTCGTATATCATCCGGATCGACAAGGCCGTATTCATTCACCGGTATGAGGGTAACTTCAAATCCCTCTTTTTCGAGAAAATGGCAAGCCTCCAGAATGGAATGATGCTCTGTCTTCGAGGTAATGATGTGGTTGCCTTTTTCCCGTCTGGCATGCGCGATGCCTTCAATCACTGTATTGTTGCCTTCTGTTCCGCCGCTTGTAAAAATAATTTCCTCAGGTGATGCCTCGATAAAAGACGCAACGGTTTTTCTTGCCTCCTCCACCAGATGTTTGGCTGTCTGGCCGAAGGCATGCAGACTCGATGGATTTCCGTAAACCTCAGTAAAGCAGGGAAGCATGGCCTGTAAAACCCGGGGATCCGTCGGAGTTGTGGCGGCGTTATCCAAGTAAAGTTTTTTCATTGTAAATTTCCCGCCAAGTTCAAATATTATGCATCATTGTTTTCTGAGCTTTTTCCTGATTCATCTTTACCAGCATATCCAGGGTAACCGAATTCAGGGTCTCGGAAATTTTCCCCCCGATAATTTCCCAGATGTCGTGACTGGCACAGATGGGCACTCTAGGACATGTGGATGGATTCCTGACACAATCAACAAGGGAACAATCCCCTTCTAAAACGTCGATAATCTCTTTCATGGTGATCTGTGATGGATCTTTCGCCAGAAGGTATCCTCCATGGGCTCCCCGAATAGAATTAACAAGACCTATTCTCCGAAGAGGTATGATAATCAGGCTCAAATATTTCTCAGAGATATTTTCTCCTTTGGCAACGTCTTTTAAAAATACCGGCCCTTTGTCATAATTAAAGGCCAGCGCCACCATCAGCCTGACACCATATCTTGCTCTTGTTGAAAGTTTCATATTACTCCTCTGTAAATACTACTTATACTATCTTTTTAGTAGTAATTAATGTATTGAAGAGGGATTGTCAAGAGAAAAACAGAGGTTTATACTACCTACATAAATGCTGCTGTATTTGTTTCCATCCGGATAATCATTTTAAGTTATATACAATAAATGTAAAATGGGGATTTAGCTGATCGCTAAACCCCCATTATTACTCATGAATGAATAAAATTATGGTGCCGAAGACTGGACTTGAACCAGCACGGATTTTGTCCACTACCCCCTCAAGATAAAAACGGTGGTTCCCAGAGCTTTTTAGGGGAACGGTGGGAACACCCTTTTGTGTGTGATTATAAATATTTCCGCATAAAAGTCAACAAAATGATTTTCAAGGAAACGGCGGGTTATTTTCTGCAAAGTGTTGACCAAATGTTGACCAAAAAATGAGTAGAGGGGAGGGGTAAACCGGAACCACTCCCCTTTATTTCAGTAAGCCGGAATCTCTTCCCAGTCAATACTGGCAGCTTTAATTTTACAAAGGCAGAAGAAGAAAAGAATGCCGAGAATTTATTAATTCTCAAATCAAAAGAACTAGCCAGCCAGTATTTGATGAATTGGACTAAACATAAGAACCTGTTTAAATGCAAATTGATTAATATTTATAATTTCCCTTGACATTATAAAACAAGGTGTTAAACTAACACCATCTACTCCCCGTTCGATTTCCGCTCCGCAGTAATGCGGGGGTCAAGGCTTGAGCGGGGTTATTTTTTTATGAACTTAAAACATCCTCAAAAAGAAAATATTCGAGCAATGGCCTTCTTTGACGGCCAAAATTTATTTCACACTGCTAAAAGTACATTTAATCATGAGCACCCCAACTATGATCCCGTGAAATTAGCAGAATCGGTTTGCCAAGCCCAAAGCTGGCGGTTGCAAGAAACCCGGTTTTATACTGGTGTACCTGATTCAAAAGATAATGCCTTTTGGAATCATTTTTGGACGATTAAATTAGGTGTTTTAAAGAGGCAAAAAAACGTCTTTGTTTTTTCCCGTCCGCTACGCTATCGTCCGCGGACCATTACCTTGCCAACCGGCAAAACTGAAACTCTGTTGATCGGTGAAGAAAAAGGGATTGATGTCCGGATTGCCATTGATGTTATCCGCCTGGCTCATAAACAAGTTTATGACGTGGCTTTAATTTTTAGCCAAGACCAAGACCTGTCTGAAGCGGCTGAAGAAGTAAGGGCGATAGCCAAAGAACAAAACCGTTGGATTAAGGTTGCTTGCGCTTTTCCCTTTGGCCAAGGCAATAAAAATGATAGAGGAATTGATAAAACCGACTGGATTAAGATTGATCGGGAACTATATGACCGTTGTCTTGATCTGAGAGATTATAGGCCGAAGAAATAATACTGAACCGCATATTAAGCCCAACGACAAACATCAATACCAAATCTCACGTTTTGTGGTCAGTCGGATACAGAGAAAGATTATTTGGGGGAGCAAATTGAATGGATTGGAAAACGTTCACCGTTGAAGTCGTGAAGGCCTTTGCGTGGCCAGGCACTGTGCTCGTACTCCTATTTGCCTTACGCAAGACTATTGCCCAAAAATTGGGAGATCTAATCGAGATCATTCGCGAGGGTAAGTCTTGGACGGCTCGCTTTGCACAGCCCCAGCAATCTGGCGCAGCACTACCTTCCCCAGGGCAGACCATTCTTTCACAGGAAGAAGTGCGCGAAGCGCTGAAAAAGGTACAGTGCCTTAATGCAGATGAAGTAGATCGTGAATATATCAGGGCCCACGTTGAATTTATTCGAAGAGGAATCGTCACAAAACAACAGTTAGATCAACTGATTAGCTCTGAGATCATACTGAGCACTTTGAAACAAATTTATATTGAAGAACTCGGTCGTTCTTTAAAACACCCTCTTGATCCTATGGCGGTCGCTGTCTACGGTCCAATTCTTTACGGTCGGGCATTGGATCAGTCTACAGTCGATTTTATTCGACATGATGTAAGAAACTCACCGGAATACAAAAAACGCCGAACTACTTGATTCAATACCCCAAAATATTTTAAATAAAGCGAAAGAACTTAAAGCAGCCGGCCACTCATTCCGATTCATTGAAAAGAAACTCGGGGTCGGCGAAGGAACAATAAGAAAAAAATTTTCTTAATTATTGTAAAATGCCTATGAAACTTTTCGGGGTTTTGGGCTTACACCACCCATAATGCTCACAACGTTATGTCGATTCAAGCATTTACTATTTCGTGATTTTTAATCATCTGTATCCGCTCCTAACTTTCCTTCGCATTGGTTGCAACCGGAATAGTAACTATCTTCCATATCCCCTGTATTTCGTTCATTACACCAGCCGCACCGCTGCAGAGAACTGAATCGTTCGAAGCAACTGGTGCAAATGTAATTATGGTAGTCAATGCGAACTACTGTATGGTAACCGTCACAATCGCTACAGTTTCCTAAATCCCAGGAGTCATCGCCGTCCTTGGCAGCGAGATAGGCCTCTCTCTCATCTAGAAGAATTCTTGCAACATCTTCAGGCCCGAAATTTTCGCCACATGACCCACATTTGGAAAATCCTTCATCCACAAAGCGGACATTTATCCCACAATTAACACATTTAATAGTCAAATGTTTCTCTATGAGGCCGCACACCAAACATACGGCTTCATAAATTTCGTCAAGCTCCTGTTGGTTCTCTTGCGATTCAAATCCACAGGAAGGGCAAGTCTCAAATGCCGATCCGCCCTCTTTTCGTTTCTGAATATCTTTGCCAAGGTGATCAAATACTACCTGAAGAAAAGCGTGATGTTCTCTCAACTTTCCATCTATCTCTTTAATCTGATCCGACCATGCCTCAAAAACGTTCTTCCAGCGCACGTTCAGGAGCCGGTCAAGTAAATACCATGCATTTAATTGCTGTTTTGCAATTGTCTGAAGCAGTTGTTCATCTTGCTTTGCAGTATGGACATCATGGAAGAAATGAAGCATCTTGTTTCTATGCTTTGTGACATCCCTAAATGCACATAACTCTTGATCGGTCAATCCACTTCGTACTGTTTTTTCGAGCTTCGATGCCGCCTCATCGAGCGAAACCGATTGAAATTCACCCTTAATAAATTTCTCCCAATCTGGCTCCTGCCTTTTGGTTACGATTAGCGACCAATGATCTGACATCAATCGCGCTTTTAAGAACAGCTCGACTGCTGCATGAAAATGGATAACTGAATACTTTGGACGGTCTCTCAGCTCTTCAATTGACCGTGCAAGGAAATCCAATGCATTTTCAACGAGTCGTTTGAAGAGTTCTTTTGTATCCATCCTTTCCCCTGCAATATAAAAGTTATTTTCCCCCATGAAGAATTAAACTAAGATTTATGTCAAGCGAAATGATTTAGAAATTTTCTTAAAAAACGTGGTATCAATCTTTTATCCGACATTCAATAAAAAGTTCAGAAGATTGGATGTACAGCTTTGTATTTAAAATATATTCTTATGGGCCGCCCTACCCTTCCATCTTCCAGCGTTATCATAAACGTTGGATTGCCAGAGCAAGCTAAAGTTATTTTGATTTCCCACCCTGCTTGAGGTTGGTATAGCCATGATAAGGCTGTAAGCATATTTGTGATTTTATCCGCTGAAAAAGTGTGCCGCTTATTCCGCTATCGCTCCGAGGCTTGCAGCACTTCGCTTGCCGCTTCATAAGCAACACACATATTCAGCTAATCACAAATACAG
>JBEKMY010000067.1:0-15657 GCA_049523355.1 Smithella sp.
TCCGGGGACCGGTTAAAGTATTTTGTCAGGTTCTCAACTTCCCGTAGGTAGGTCTTTTGCGTCTTCGGCTTTGCTCCGCTCAACTGTAAATCCACAAGCATCTCATCTCTTAACTTTCCCATTATACAATCTCCTTTGATTATAAATTCCGCCTGTTCATGAAGGCGGTATAGCAAAGGAAACTGTATGAAGATTCTGCTTGATCAACAACTGCTAAAATAAATCCTTGCTGAATTTATAGGGATTGGTTTATTGTGTGTCTCTGAAAGAAGGCGATGGAATGGCTACCGCGCAGCGGTTTAGTTCTTCAAATGGAAATAATCAAAAAACTGCCGAACTCTAACTCAACATGTGGTAAAAATATCGGAGGCAAGTCAGATCAGCAAAATCAAAAAATACTTATGCGCAAACAATTAACAAACGCTAATAATACTTTGATATTTTTCTTAACTGTGTTCCTGACTATGTTTTGCTCAGACATATCTTGCGCCCGCACAATAACTGATGAAATAGGCCGTAGTGTAAATATAACTCTTGCACCGCAGAGGATTGTCTCACTTGCCCCCGGTATCACAGAAATACTTTATGCGCTCGGTCTTGATAATAAAATAGCAGGCGTAACCACTTTTTGTGATTGGCCGGCGGCAGCACGCACAAAACCGCGAATAGGAGGATTCATAAATCCTTCCATAGAAAAGATTGTTTCTCTGAAACCAGATTTAATTATTGCCACCGCTGACGGCAACAGGAAAGAAACAGTGCGGCAATTGGAAAGAATCGGTTTACCTGTCTATGTAACAAACCCTTCTGACACCAATGGTGTCCTGAGAAGCATTTCACATATCGGGGAAATAACAAATCGGGAAAAGGACGCCGGAAAATGGTTGAAAAACTTCAAAAGAGGTTAAATAATATCACAGCACAAATAAGCCATAAAAATAAACCACGTGTTTTTTTTCAGATTGGTTTGGAGCCGGTTATTACTATTGGCAGAGGTACCTTAATCAATGATGTAATTGAGCGAGCTGGAGGCGTTAATGTTGCAAGTCTTGATATCGCCCGCTATCCCCTCTATAGTGTGGAAGGTATCATGGGAGCATCGCCGGAAATAATTCTTTTTGCGCCCATGATCAATGATAAAGAATTTTCGGTAGTAAAAAGTTTCTGGCAAAAATTCAGAGGAATACCGGCGATAGATAATAATAGAATTTATCCTATTGATACCAACTTGATTAGCCGGGCATCGCCGCGCATTGTGGACGCAATCGAAAAAATGGCGTTAATTTTCCATCCGGATATAAAAATTCCTAAATCCCTCATTTTGTATAAAAATGGAAAGAAAGGTTAATTTGCCATAGGACGAAGTTTTCTTGGTATCAGGTATATGTCTTTCTTCCTGTAATATTGTTTCTCTTATTCTACCCATTTATACAACATTACATATGGTAATGACCGATCGCTTTTCAAAAACGAATTTATATTTAATTTTTTTGGAAATACAATATATTTTTATAAAATTTATTAAAATACCAAGGAGAGAAAACATGAGATACTTACCATTTAGAGCGTCTTCCCTTTTTTTATTGTTACCGTTGCTAATAGGTTGCGTTGGAGGAGCGTTAGTATATCCTACAAAATTTTCAATTGAACATCCGACGACGATTGGCGACAAAGCAGGGTATATCTATTCTTTCGGTCATCCCTTGGCTTCCTCAAAAGCTCCAATAAAATGCTCTGAAATTATTGCTCGGTGGGGCGAACCCGACCATAAGTCTGTCGATGGCAATGAAGCAATCTTTGTGTACAAAGAAGAAGGATTCGCTTGGACTGGAATAATGCCGTTCATTGTAATCCCGATACCTCTTATATTCCCGGTAGAATCAAATTCTACGACTCTAATATGCAAGGATGATGCAGTAACGAGAGTTTCACAAACAGTGTCCGGTTATTCAGCTGCATATTGCGGAATGACTGGCGAAGCTCCACATTATGGCTGTAAAATTGAAGATTTCCACTTCTGATGAATAAGACCATCGAACTTCTCTTTAAAATACCCCTCAACATACTGAGGTTCCACCAAATATTGAGGGTGAAATAAACACTTCATACTTCTATGCTGTCCTCCCCTATTAATCTAACAACATGTTACTAAAGGATGAATCCAAACTTCTGGTTCTTCTTCTGATATTGGCAGGCTATTTGCTATAGCTATTTTACGTTATGATCTTGTAATAATCATACGAATGATGTTTTTTTTGAAAAGCGCATGGAGTTGTCACAGATGATTTCTTCACTATCTGGTTACCCAAGGATGGAGAAGAAATGCCAGAACTACGACTTCTGCCAAAGCATCGAGGATGAAAATAAACTCTTTCTTCTTGAAGAGTTGGGATACCCAGGGACTACAAAATGAACGGTGACGGCGTAAAACCAATAGATAATCAAGCGATCATCACAACTGATCTGACAAAATGGTTTGGCGAGGGCGAGACCAAGATGATTGCCGTGAATGGTGTCGGGCTTGTCGCTCACTTTGGCGAGATGCTGTTCATCATCGGTCCCTCCGGTAGTGGCAAGACAACTTTTCTCAGCATGATTTCCGGCATCCTGCGCCCCAACGCCGGCAAGGTGACAGTCAAAGGGACCGATATCTGGACTCTGAACAATGACCAGTTGGCTGATTTCCGTCTGAACACAATTGGCTTCGTCTTCCAAGACTATCATCTTTTCCCGCGGCTGACCACGGCAGAGAATGTCGCAATTCCGTTGATCCTGAAGCAGCGCGACTGGGACGAATCAATTACCGAGGCAACAAAATGTCTCGAGATCGTCGGTCTGAAAGACCGTAGTGAGATTCTGCCAGTGAAGCTCTCGGGCGGTGAGCAACAGCGGGTGGCAATCGCGCGCGCGATCAGCAGCAGTCCGGAGATCCTGATTCTCGACGAACCGACAGCCTCCCTGGACGGTGATACCGGAAAGAAAATTATCTCCTTCGTAAAAGATAAAATTCTCAATAAAAGCCGTTGCATACTGATTGTCACTCATGATGCACGCATCAACGAGTATGCAGACCGGATCGTCCATATGGAAGATGGACGTATCACCACGATGGACAAGGGGACCGAATGAAAGAATCCGAGACTAACTCTGAAACCAAGCCCGAAACCAAATCCGAGACTATACCCGAAGCCAAAGCCAAGCCACCGTCCGATTTGGCGCCGCAGCTCGTCAAGCGAGTTCATGAACTCTACGAGGAGCTGGGGCGCGAGCAAATTCGAGCAGTTCTAGCATGGGAGAAGACAGGGCGGGAGATTCGGAAAGATGAAACCAAGGCCGAGCCTAACTCTGAAGCCAAACCCGAAACCAAAGCCGAGACTATACCCGAAGTCAAAACAGCCGAATCTGAGTCTAAAGCCAAAGCAGTCGAGCCTAACTCTGAAGCCAAACCCGAAACCAAAGCCGAGACTATACCCGAAGTCAAAACAGCCGAGTCTGAGTCTGAAGCCGAGCCCGAAACCAAAACCGAGCCTAAATCCGAAACCGACACAGCCGAGCCTAAATCCGAAGCCAAAGCAGCTAAGCCTAGGCATGAAGTCAGAAACAAGATCATCTTTGCCCTCTCGATAATAGGTGTTTTGGCCGGACTGGTCGCCGCCTTCATCTTTGGCATTGAAAGGAAGGCACAGCCTCCCGTGTTTAAACCGGTCAGCAACCCTTACGAGTCGGCAATCTATGCCAATGGTATTATCGAGAGCGACCAGTCGAGCGGTGCAGGTATTAATATCTATCCGGAAGTTTCCGGTCCGATCACTCGGGTGCTGGTGCGCGAGGGCCAGCAGGTGTTGGCCGGCACTCTGCTATTCACCATCGATGATTCGGTACAGAGAGCAACCATGGAACTGGCCGAATCCAACCTTAAAGTGGCTCAAGACCAATACGATAAGCGCCGATCCTCCTACGACATTGACCCGAAATCGATCAGTAAAGATGTGCTGGATACTGCGAAAGATGCCGTCATTCAGGCGGCATCCGCACTGAAAGCGGCTAACGAACTGTTAAAAAAATATTCGATCAAAGCGCCGGTCGGCGGAGTCATATTTGCCGTCAATGCGGCGACAGGTAGCTATGTATCTTCGCAGGGTGCCTATGATTCTTATACGCAGGGATTCGACCCGCTAGTGGTGATGGGAACGCCCCAAGAATATCTGGCCGTACGCTGTTATGTCGACGAGATACTGGTATCACGACTGCCATCTCCTGGGCATATTCGCGCACAGATGTCGATCCGCGGGAGCGACGTTAAGGTGCCGCTGGAGTTCGTCCGGATACAGCCTTATGTTTCACCTAAGATTGAGCTATCTAATCAGCGCCAGGAGCAAGTAGATCTGAGGGTGTTGCCGGTGATTTTCCGGTTCGAGAAAAAAGATGCTCCGGTCTATCCGGGCCAGTTGGTGGATGTATACATAGGGCAGCAATAGCGCGCCGCCCATCCATACACAAGTCAGAGAGAATGCGATGAACAACTTTCGATCATTAGTCCAGCGAGGTGCCTGTTTTGCCGTAAGCATGGCGATCCTTGGCGGTTGTGCGGTGGGCCCCAATTTCGTTCGTCCCGCGCCGCCCGATACGGACCGCTATACTCGCGAGCCGCAACCTAAAGCCACGGTCGCGGCGGATGGCCGGGCACAGCATTTCACGCCGGGCGCATCAATCACTGCCGACTGGTGGCGGTTTTTTAAGTCAACTCAGTTGGACGCTATAGTCCAGAAGGCAATCGCCAACAATCCGACCCTCCAGGCGTCCAAGGCCAGCTTGCGCCAGAGTCAGGATAATATGCGCGCAGGTTATGGCATGTTTTTTCCACAAATCCAGGCTGGTCTGGACGTCAGCCGACAGCAAACCGCGCCATTACTGCAAGGCTCGGAGACGCCCGGTACGATTTTCAATCTGGTTACGCTGAGCGGGACCATCAGCTACGCTCTCGACGTATTCGGTGGTGCGCGTCGTACGGTGGAAAGTTTGCGGGCCCAGGTCGACTATCAGCGTTATGAGACCGAGGCGGCCTATATTATGTTGACCGCAAATGTTGTTAACACCAGCATCGCGCGTGCTGCCTATGCTGCACAGATTCGCGCGACCGAACAGCTGATCGAGTTGGAGAACCAGCAACTTCACCTCACCGAAGTGCAGGTTCGCACTGGTATAGCTCCATATGCGAACGTATTGAGCATACGCGGCCTGATTGCCGCTAACCAGGCTTTACTGGCACCACTCAAGCAAAAGATCAGTCAGGCCGATCACTTGCTGGCGACGCTGGAAGGCGTGATGCCATCCCAGATTATCCTGCCTGACACCGACCTGACCGGACTCTCTCTGCCGGTCGACCTTCCATTGAGCCTGCCGTCCGATCTTGTGAACCAGCGTCCCGACATCCTGTCGGCCGAGGCGCAAATGCATGTTGCCAGCGCCAACATCGGCGTCGCGACCGCCGCTATGTTTCCCAGCTTCAGTTTGAACGGCACTTACGGTGCTGCCGGCTCCAGTTTTGGCAATCTTTCGTCGGCCAATAGCAGGTTCTGGAGTATTGGGCCATCGGTTACGACTCCAGTGTTTCAGGGCACCAGTCTTTGGTTCGTCCGGCGTGCAGCAATCGACGCCTATCATCTGTCGCAGGCAAATTATCGACAGGCCGTGCTTGGCGCATTCGAGCAAGTCGCTGACTCCTTGAAGGCGCTGGAGCATGACGCAGAGGCGCTGCAGGCGCAGGTCGAAGCACAGCGCGCCACAGGTGAAGCAGTTAATCTGTTGCAGGTTAATTACCGTACGGGCATGGCAGCCTATCTGGATGTGTTGACGGCCGACGTGCAATTCCACGAGGCGACCATAGCATATCTGCAGGCTGTCGCGCAGCGTCTCCAGGACACCGTCGTATTATTCGTGGCGCTGGGAGGGGGCTGGTGGAATGAGAAAAGCCCAAAGACCAAAGGAGAGGCACCATGAAGAAGTATGCTGGCATCCTGCGGATCGGATTCAAGCTGCTGGTGAATGATACGTCCAAGTTCTCCGCGCTGTTGATCGGGATCACCTTTGCCGTGTTTCTGATGATGCAAATGACCGCGATGTTTGCAGGCATCCTGAACCGTGCCTATTCAACCACAACCAATATAGGTGCAGCGATGTGGATCATGGATCCGGCGGTCAATACTGCCACCAGTGCGATCCCTATGCCCGATTACCTGCTGGACGCAGTGCGCAGTATGGACGAGGTCAACTACGCGGTGCCGCTCTTTATCGGTGGCGCTATGGTCAAGCTCGCTAGCGGCACTTATGAGTCTGTATTTGTCGTCGGGTTGGATGACACCAGCCTATTTGGCCGTCCTGGACTCGAACAGGGCAATATTCAGGATATTTATGCCGACAACGCGTTCTTAGTAATCAACGACGCTGAATTCTCGAAGCTGGAGAACCCCAAGATCGGCACCTCGTTCGAACTCAATGACCACCGCGGTACAATTGTGGGCATCGCCAGGGTCGCCTCGAATGGACTGAACGGCGTGCCAACGTTATACACAACCTACAGCCGCGCGATCGAATACATCCCGTCGATGCGTTTCACTCTGTCCTATATACTGGTGCAACCGAAGAGCGAGGCTGCCGTGGCAGGCATAAAGCAGAAAGTCGCCAAACTCGGCTATGTCGCCATTACCAAGGAGGAATTCAACAAACGCATTTCCGATTACTATACTTACAAGACCGGCATTGGCACCAACATTCTATTGATGACAGTAATCAGCTTCATCGTTGGACTGTCTATCTCGGGCCAGACCTTTTATACGTTCATCCTCGAAAACCTGGATAAATTTGCCGCGCTGAAGGCCATTGGTGCAAAGGGGCGCGAGTTAACCTATATGATCCTGTTCATGGCGACCTTTACTGCATTGACCGGCTATGGTCTGGGCATCGGTCTGGTGACTCTGATAATCTCGATCGCCCATTCCTTACTGCCCAATTACGCAGCGATAATCACATTCTGGAATCTGGCTCTGTCCTTTGTCATGGTCCTGCTGATTGCCGCGATATCAAGCTATATCGGGATACGCAAGGTCCTCAAAATTGAGCCTTTCGACATCTTCAGAGGATAGCCCCGTGCTGACACTGTTACCATTAGCAAGCACAGCCCGAATGGGCCGCGATCCCGGCGAAATCTATCGTGAACTCACACGCGAGTTCGGTGAGCCGGCCTACGACCGCGTTGAGGCACAATGCACTCCGGATCAAAAGGTACTTTTGGCGAAGATATCATCCCGGCAGGTTAAGATCACCGAACTGGTGGGTGAAAAAATCCGGACCATCCTCACCCAAGCACCGGGCAATGGCGCGTCCATAGGTGGAATAAAGGTGATTTCCGAGAGCGGATGGTTCGCGGCGCGTCCGTCAGGGACCGAAGATATCTACAAGATATATGCGGAGAGCTTCCGTGGAGCGGATCATTTACGTAGTATCCTGGAGGAAGCACAAACAATCGTCAACGACGCTCTTGCGGTATAGGTGTCACCAGGAAATACCTTGAGGAAAAAACATGATTGAACAGAAAAATGCGCGTGATATTGCGTTGCAGCCACATGCCATCACTGATGCTGAGTTGGAAATGCTTCAGCGGGAATCGTTCAGCTACTTTCTGCAGGAGACGAATCCGGACAACGGGCTGGTGATCGACAAGACCGCAGCGGATTGGCCTGCCAGTATTGCCGCTACCGGTTTCGCGTTGGCGGCTTACCCAGTGGCTGTCGAGCGCGGGTTTATGCCGCGGCACGCGGCGGTAGAACGAACGCTGACTACATTGCGTTTTTTCTGGAACAGTCCGCAAGGCCCCGAACCCGACGCCACCGGCTACCAGGGATTTTATTATCATTTTCTTGACATGAGGACCGGCCGGCGCGCCTGGCAATGTGAACTGTCAACGGTAGATAGCGCTTTTCTGCTGGCGGGTGCGTTAACGGCGGGAGATTATTTTGATAAGGATACGGCCGACGAGCATGAAATCCGCACCCTCGCTGACACACTTTATCGCCGCGCGGATTGGCAATGGGCGCAAAACCTTGGCACAACGGTTACGCACGGCTGGAAGCCCGAAAGCGGATTTCTCGGATACCGTTGGGAAGGCTACGATGAGGCGATGTTGCTGTATATTTTGGGACTGGGTTCGCCCACTCATCCATTGCCCGAGAGCTGCTACACCGCGTGGACTTCGACTTACCGGTGGGAACGCTGTTACGGATATGAATATCTTTACGCCGGGTCCTTATTCACGCACCAGCTCTCGCATGTCTGGATCGACTTTCGCGGTATTAAGGACGCTTTCATGCACAACAAGGGCATCGACTATTTCGAGAACAGCCGCCGCGCGACTTATGTGCAACAGCAGTATGCGATTGATAACCCGCTCAAATTCGCGGGCTATGGACGCAATTGCTGGGGAATTACCGCGAGCGACGGTCCTGGTCCCGACACGATCAAAGTGAACGGCATCGAACGCCAATTCTTCGATTACGTTGGACGAGGCGTGCCGTATGGGCCCGACGACGGCACCATCGCACCGTGGGCGGTGGTGACATCGCTGCCGTTCGCACCCGATATCGTGCTTCCCACTATAGACTATTATATTAACCAGCTTAAATTAACAGCGCACAAGCCCTATGGTTCCAAAGCAACTCTTAACCCGACCTACCCGATAAAAGCCGGCAATGCCGTTGGTTGGGTATCGCCGTGGCATTTCGGGATTAATCAAGGGCCTATTGTTTTGATGATCGAAAATTATCGTACCGGCTTATTGTGGCGATTGATGCAAAACTGCCCATATATCGCCGGCGGCCTGCGACGTGCTGGTTTTAACGGGGGTTGGTTATGACTCCTGCGCCACGTACGTACTGGTTGAAAATGCCAGATAAATCTATAATAACGAAATTTCTTGCAAGAGTCTCAACGATATGAAACCGGCAAGGTCTTCTCTGGATGTTTTACATTCATTAAATGAACTAATGATGAACTTAATAATGGTGGCAGGATTGAAATTAGAGGATTTGGGAGCTTTACTGTTCGTAAATATAAAGCTTATAAAGGAAGGAATCCTAAAAATGGGGAACATGTCGATGTGAAACCAAAGAGATTGCCATTTTTCAAGGTGGGAAGGGAATTAAAGAAGATGGTGGATGGTAAATAAAAAGTTACAAGCAGTGCGAATATTGTAGCGGATTTTTAAGCAGTGTTAACCATAGCCAATGAAGGTGCTGAGGATGAAGGAATTGATTAAGCATATCGCTCAATCTTTAGTTGATAATCCCGACAAAGTGGAAGTAACTGAAGTCATCGGCGAACAAACATCTGTAATTGAATTGCGTGTGGCAAAAGAAGATATGGGAAAAGTTATTGGGAAGCAGGGCAGAACGGCCCAAGCCATCCGCACCATTCTGAGTGCCGCGTCCGCTAAAATACATAAACGGGCAAGACTGGAAATTTTAGAATGAAAATGGACCTTTTTGTTTTTGGGGTGCCATTATATGATCAAGAATATCCGAAAAAATAGAGTTAAACAATTTAGAGAAGCTATTCCCCTTAGTGTGTCAGAACTAGCCCTAAAAGCTAGGTTAACGCGACAAACAATAGCCAAAATGGAAAAGGGCTTGCCAACGAGAAGAAATTCGGAATTAAAGGTCGCGAAAGCATTGCAAAAGCAATACGAAGAATTATTTTATTAAGAAGACAATATAATTGTCTGAGAATTTACCATGGTGTAAAAACAGACAGACACTAAGAAATTTTTTCGTTACTCTCTTTCAACTGGTAAGTGCGCCACGAGGCTGCACAAGAGATGAGGGGTGAGGGCCCTCGGAGCCGGTTTGCAGGAACTGGCTTCAAACCACCTTGAGCTGCATTGGTAAAGAGCCATTGTGGTAAGCGTCAAGGAAAAGGCAGGGCAAAGACCCTGTCAGGTAAGGTTCAGGGAGGCGAGCGAAAGCGAACTACTTCTGAGGTGTCGAAATGAAAAGGACGATGTCGAAACTGGGGGGCTTACTGGACTCCAGGATAAGTCCGAGGGAAACCTGTTTACTGCTCGGGCGGCATCCGGCATAAAGGTAGCGCGAACCTGATCCGGGCTTTTGTGCGGAACGTGGGAACCTGTCGTCCTGATGTTAAGGGAGAAATTCAAGTGGAGGAAACCACAAGAGTGAGAGTACCGATGCGGGGCACGGGGGCGGACCAACTCGTATTAGTGTAGAAGTTTCTGTAATGGGAATGGAGCGAAGGGGTTGGATCATCTGGTCTTATTGTTTGGTCAACCAGAGATGGGAGGAGCCAGGGGATAAGATAAAACCGCCAGGTAAGCCTGGTGGCTGGATGATAAGAGCCGTATGACGGGAGACTGTCACGTACGGATCCGTGGGAACGTGGGGGTGAAATTCCCCTGCGTGACCCGACTCTTCAGTTTCCCCTGTTTCACGAATCTATTGACTTGTAGGGTATGCCGTGTAAAACGTATGACTAGTCGGTTAAAGTCCGACGATGGGAGTTCGGTAGTTCGCCCATGTAGCTTGAGGGAGGTGTTAAGGGTAACCTGAAGCATTAAGTTCTCTGACAAAGGCTCCTTAAGGGAGTCGAGCAAACCTACGGGTCGCAGCGCAAGCGAACCCAGATGTAGCCTCGAAACACACGATGGAGTTGTCGACCCTCTCCTACAAAGGGTAAGACCGTAGCATCTATCTTAACGAAAACTACCAGAACCGATAGATGGGCTTCCGGGGTAACAGGGGTGACACGCAGGAGCAGCCATACGAGAATGAACACGGGAGACCCTTGTCGATGCCCAACAGGCAACGGGTGGATATAAGGAGACGAAGTTTCACCGGGTCGGCAAGGGAGTCGGATTTGCCCATAGTACCGCTTGTATTCCAAGGACAACATAACCTTGGGAGAGGAAAGGGGCAATGCTTTTATCATGTTTCAGAAGAAGTAAAGGAAAGGGGATTGCACGGAAGTGCTGAAAACTCCAGAAAACATCCGGGAACTTCAGAGGAAACTATACCGGAAGGCCAAGCAGGAGAAAGAGTACCGATTCTATCTTCTCTATGACAAGATATATAAGCGGGACATCCTGAGCCACGCCTACAGCCTTGTCAAAGCGAACAAGGGAGCGCCTGGAATAGATGGTGAAACCTTCGATAGCATTGAGGAGAGAGAAGGAGGAGCAGAGAAGTATCTTGAAGAGATTGCCGGGGAACTAAAGCGGAAAGACTACAAGCCACAGGCTGTCCGTAGGGTTTACATCCCTAAGGCGGCAGGCGGCAAGAGACCGCTGGGAATACCGGTGATCAAGGACAGGGTAGTGCAGATGGCAGTGAAGATAGTAATCGAACCTATCTTTGAAGCCGACTTTCAGGACAACTCTTACGGATTCAGACCGAAGCGGAACGCCCATCAGGCGGTGGAAGATGTAAAGAATCATCTTCTTAAAGGCAAAACGGAAGTAATCGATGCCGACATTTCCAAGTACTTCGATACCATTCCCCATGACAGACTGATGCAACTGGTAGCTAAGCGCATTGTTGATAAGCAAATACTGAAACTTATCAAGATGTGGCTCAAGGCGCCGATTGTGGAGGAACGAGAGGACGGGAAGAAAGAGTACAAAGGAAACGACAAGGAACACCGCAAGGAGGGGTAATATCTCCGTTGCTCGCCAATATCTATCTGAACGTGCTTGACACGCTATGGGTAGTCAAGAGAGTTCAGGAGAGATTGGGAGCACGACTGGTAAGATACGCAGATGACTGCGTCATCTTATGCAGAGGCAACACTGATCGGATACTGAATGGGGTAAGACTGGTTTTCGATAATCTTCACCTCGAGCTGAATGAGGAAAAGACTCGTGTTGTGGATGCACGCCATGAGAGCTTTAACTTTCTTGGCTTTAGCATAGGCATGAAACGAGGAAGAAAAACCGGAAAAATATATCCCCACACAGAGCCGTCCAAGAAGGCACTGAAGCATATACGATCGGAAATCAAGCAATTGACGACCGAGCGGTACAGTGCAACGCCGACGGAAATTGTGATTCGGAGAGTGAACGAAGTCGCCAGAGGATGGGTAGGCTACTTTCGATTTGGCAATTGCACGAAAGCCATGTCGTCTTTAAGATATTATCTGGGGTACAGGATGCGGATATACATGCGCCGGAAACACCATTACCACAGTCTTGGGTATGGGACATATCCGGACAGGTATTATTTTGATTCTTTAGGCCTGTACGAAGTTCCCACGAAAGCTCCTTGGGTACAGAATGTGATGGCATCCGGATGAAGATAATCGGAAAGCCGTATTCGGGAAAACCGAACGTACGGAATTGACGAGGGGGAACTGGAGATAGAGCATGAAGCTACTACGCCAGTTCTCTACTCTACTGCATTATGCAGTCTCCCACATAATTATTTATGGTCTGTAATTATCCATATCTTTAGCCTGTAAAAGATTCTATAATCCCCAGATCCCAAAGGCCCCATAATCAAAATATATGGAGGTGCACTATGATAACAAAAGAAGCGGTAACTCTGTTTAAATATTATCTTCAATCAAATAACAAAAAGAAAACCCTTGAGAGCTACAATTCCCTATTTGATAAGTTTGAGGCTCTTTATTCACAGAGACAATTGGAGGACATAAGTCCTGATGAGATTTTCAGATTTCTTGAAGATGTGACACAGAATCATTCCAAATCCACACGCAGACTTCGGTATGCCCAGATAAAATCATTTTATAACTTTATCATTGATCGTCGCTCTCTCAATATGAGAAATCCCTGTAACACACCATTGCTCAGCAAAGCCTTCAAGGCGCCGAAAAACTTACTCCGAAAGATCCTCGACCGAGAAACAATTGAAGAAATGATATACAATACAAAAAGTCATCGTGACCGATTGATATTAGAACTTCAGGCTCGATGCGGATTAAGAATCGGTGAATTATTGAAAATCAAGGTATCAGATGTCTCTGATAGAACCATTACTCTTAGGGAACCAAAATCAGGCAAGGACGCGGAAAAGGCCTATATGCCGGAGAACGTATCAAGAAAATTATCGGAATACATACAGGGGAATACTTTTCAGGGAGAAAATCTGATATTTCCCATCTGCTATTCAACGGCAAGATCCATGATTAAAGGTTTAGGAGCCAAATTGAATGTTAATGTCTCGCCACATGATCTTCGTAGATATTCAGCTACGTATGCCAGCAGAAACGGTGTGCCATTAGAAGTAGTATCGAAAGTAATCTTGAGGCATCAGGACTTGAAGACCACACAGGTTTATCTAGGAAAGATTACTGATTCCGAGGCAATAAGATGGATGGACATCCTGCATGAAAAGTAGGATTCATTAAACATTACCAACTGAAACAAAGAGGTCTTTGGGGTATTAACTTACATATAAAGCAAGGAAGTTACGATTATTTAAGTGTATAAACTACTATATTTCTTCCTGCTATACGTACCAAATCGATGTTTGACAGATAAATAGATATTGGTCATCATCTATCTGCTTTTCTTAATGATTTAAGAAAAGGAGGCAGAAATGACCAATACAGAGAGTACAGTACAGAAGACAGATTTATCTTTAGAAAGTTTTATATCGCCCGCCGTTAAGACACCTGATTATCATCAAACGAGATTACGTTTTACATCCCATAATGAGGAGAACATAGAAGCGCTTGGCAAGATTTTGAAACGCCTTGCAGGAATGAATTTGCCAGGAAAGGAACATGTGGAGAGTTATCTTCGGCATTTGACCAGGCGTAACCGTAAACCCAGGACCTTGTACAGCCGTTATGGGGCGATAGTCCTTTTTCTTGGCATGATCAGGGATAACGGCAAGACATGCCTGGAAGAAATCAAAAGGAGAGACGTAGAGGCATTTATCGAGCATGAGCAGGACAGAGGCAATAAAATTACAACTATAAGTACCAAGCTTGTTTGCGTTCAGGCCTTTCTTTGTTACCTGTTAGAAGAAGAGATTGTTTCCCCGGATATATTCAGCAGAAGGATACGACTGCAGCTGCCGGATCGGCTGCCACGCGCCATGGCTCCGGAAGATTTGCAGAAGTTTCTTTCCGTCATTAGAGACACCCGTGATCGTGCGATGATCATTGTGTTGTTGCGAACGGGAATGCGGATAGGGGAATTGCTCAGCACGAAAGTAACAGACGTCCACATTAAGGAGAAGCGTATAGAAATTTATGAAGGCGAGAAAAACCGCTTAGGCAGAGTGGTTTATCTCAGTGCCGATGCTCTCAGTGCTTTGCGGAAATGGTTGAAGGAGAGAGACGCCTGGGAGGAATATCTTATCTATAGTCCTTCTGGAAAAGCAGACACTATGTCCTACAGTACAGCCCGGTTGATTTTCCATAAATATATTGCAAAGGCGGGATTGGCTCACAAGGGATATAGTTTGCATGCACTTCGCCACACCTTTGCGACAGAGCTTCTCAATGCCGGCATGCGCCTGGAGTGCCTGCAGGTTCTCATGGGACACCGGTCTATAGAAGAGACAAGAAGGTATGCCCAGCTTACCGACAAAACAAGGGAAGATGAATATTTTACGGCTATGTCCAAGATAGAGAGGAGGAACAAGAGTGATGATGACCGACACGATCATGAACTGGAGGCGATTCTTGAAACGGAGAAACTGCTCACCCAATACCGTGAAGAACTATCTGAACATCATTAAGCACTTTGTTATATGGGTGGATGTGCCTGTTGAGGATGCGACACACTTAAGTATTTCGCTCTATATTGATCATCTCATGAGGAAGAGGCTGGCGCCCAAAACAGTCAACTGCCATGTGAACTGCATACGACAGTTCTACCACTATTTGCATGATGAAGAAGGATTAGCCATAATCAATCCTGTCCGCAGGAGTCACATCCAGAAGATGTCGCGTCCACTTCCCCGTCATTTAAGGGACGAGCAGGTGGAAGACTTTTTTAAAGTTGTAAAAGGATGTCGCGATAAAGCGATGTTCATGTTGATGCTGCGTTGCGGATTAAGAGTGGAAGAAGTCGCCAACCTTACCACGGGTGTAATAGACGTCAAACGCAGAACTATCCTGATTGAGGATGGCAAGGGAGGTAAAGACCGGATTGTCTATATGAGTAATGACGTTCTTCAAGCCCTTTCATCCTATCTGAAAGTAAGGCCGGCATCCGGGGCGAGAAAAATCTTTCTGTCCGAAAAGGGAGAATCCAGAGGCAAACCTATCTCCATCCGCGGCATACAGCGGCGCATGGAACGTTATGCCCGCAAAACGAAGATCAAAGTTTCCTGTCATCATCTTCGGCATACGATGGCTACGCAGATGTTGAATGCTGATGCTGATCTTTCCACCATTCAGGATCTCTTAGGTCACAGCAATGTTAAAACCACACAACGTTATTGCCGTGTATCAAATCTCAAAGTACAGAGGGATTACTTTAAAGCTATGGAGGTGATCATGCAACAAACGGTTTGCAACCTGGATAATCCTTGACGAAAGAACAAAAATATGAAAACTTAAACAACGTACAACTTAGCAACATCTATAAGAAAAGCAGATTATAGTTCGTATAGCTTCCTG
>JBEKMY010000068.1:0-15556 GCA_049523355.1 Smithella sp.
ATATTCCTCCTGAATATTTTCAAGGAAGTCCCGGTATCTTTCCGCGTCGCTGCCGTTTAGCGCCTTAATCGTAAACATTTCCGGGGAAACATCATCGCTTACAGTTTTAGCATCCTTTTTATCTCCGGATACTGTTCTTGTTTTGTCTTTCATAGCGCAATTTCCTTTTGTCATGTTTCTTTATGATCACTTTTTGATCGTTCCTTTCTCTCCACTTGTTTAAGCAGGAGAGAAAGGAACTTTCAACAATATCACTCTTTGGCAGAGTTAAAAGGTACTTAATATGTTACTATCTTTGTCATCCAAAGGTATCACTTTGCGGGGATCGGGCACAAGGCCGGCCGAAGCTTTGAAGCCTTTTTTCTGTTGAGCCGGATTATTGTACAACAGATGCCCCGTTTGTCTGCCTGACCGCGGGGAATGGGTGTATTCCCCTGAACCGGTAAGCTTAAAACCGGCCACCATGCTCCGCATCTCCTCGGACTGAGAGGACATCTCCTCGGCGGCGCTGGCCGATTCCTCGGCATTGGCCGCGTTCTGCTGGGTTACCTGATTAAGCTGCTCCACAGCCTTGGTCACCTGGCTTATTCCCTGATCCTGCTGCTCGGATGCTGCCGCGATCTCCGTCACTACCTGGCTGACCTTGTTGGATTTATCGGCAATCTCCTCGAAGTTCTTCAAGACCTCGGCGTTGATGTTAACCCCATTCTCCGAGTTCTTGACTGCTTCTTCAATCAAATTGGCCGTGTTCTTGGCCGCTTCCGCACTGCGCATGGCCAGATTCCTTACTTCCTCGGCCACTACCGCAAATCCCTTACCGGCATCCCCGGCACGGGCTGCTTCCACCGCGGCATTCAGCGCCAGTAAATTGGTCTGGAACGCGATCTCGTCTATGGTCTTGACTATCTTGGCCGTGGAATCCGACGATGATTTGATCTGGTTGATGGCCGATGACATCCGGCTCATGCTCTCCACGCCCTTATCAGCGCTTTGGCGCGCCTGATCCGCAACGCCCTTGGCATCCCTGGCATTCAGGACGTTCTGTTTGGTCATGGAGGACATCTCCTGCAGACTACTGGATATTTCTTCCAGAGAACTTGCCTGTTCGCTTGCGCCCTGTGAAAGCGCCTGTCCGCCCGTGCTCACCTGAACACTGGCGGAGGCTACCTGCTCTGCCCCGATCGCCACCTGCTGCAGGGCTTTATCCAGGTTTTCCACTGCCGAATTAATAGACCCTTTAATCTTGGCGTAGTCACCTTTATAATCGCCATTTACACGGGCGGACATGTCCTTGTCAGCTACTTTTTCTAAAACCATAGATGCTTCGCCGATCGGCCCCATAATTGCGTCCAGAGTGTTATTGACCCCAGCCACGATATCCCGATAGGCCCCATTAAATGTCCCGGCATTACCGCGAATATCTAATTTTCCTTCCATTGCCGACTTGGTCAATACATTCATTTCATTGCCTAGATTTTTTATGGTTTCAACCATCTTTTTTAAAGCCGGCCCGATCTCATCGCGGTCATCTGTTATGGCCGGCGCAATATCGACATTACCTTCCGATATCTGCTGCATGCTGAATATAACATTTTGCTGAAGGTTGTCCGCAAATTTATCCACGGCTCGGCTAAGATCACCTATTTCATCCTTCCGTTTAATGCCTAGCCGGTTGGAGAGGTGCCCGTTTTCCAGTTCCTGTAATCCTCGAACAACTTTTTTCAGCGGGTGCAATGATCGTGAAACTGCCAGTCCAATCGTTACCATGATACAAATAATAAGCGCTAATATCACCAGAGAGATCAATATTATCGAGTGCTGACTAAGTTTGGTTATCAACTCGACCACTTGGTCCTTGAGAATACCTGCATATAGAATACCTATCACCGCACCTTTGCTATCGAGCACAGGTTCGTATACCGTAAGATATGGTTTACCGAGGATATTGGCCTCTCCAAGATAAGTGCGGCCATTGATGCAATTCTGGTAAGCATTGCTATCACTGCCTAGATTGGTTCCATCAGCTCGACTTCCGTCATTTTTTTTAACTGTGGTCACTACCCTGATGAAGTCGTTACCGTTGCGCGCAAAGATAGTAGCCGTACTCCCAAATTGCTTGGAGATACGGTCCACTATTTCATAGCGATTAGCAAGCGGCATACCATTCTGGTCGACCAGCATAGCGTCATGCAGTTGCATTTGGCCATAGGCTCTCTCTACTTCATCACGAAAAGTGCTTGCCTCCGAGGAGAGCTTCTGTTCCAAAACATAATCTGCCACCACCGTGGCTGTATTTCTTATTTCTTTATTAGCGATTAAGAGTACTCCGAATGTGAATATAATTATTGGAATCAGACAGTACAATATAATTTTTATCCAGATACGCATTTTTGTCTTCCTTTCTTAAGGATATCATTCCTTTATTTTATTTCTTCGTTATCTCTTCTTTGAATTCGGCCCTAGCTTAAAGGTATCACTTTGCTGGGATCGGCATAATGCCGGCCGAAGCTTTGAACCCTATCAGCAGCGTCAGCAACAGCTTCGTCCTGATTTTCAGATTATTGATATTAAACACGACTTTCCTCCCTTTTATTGTCGGTTCTATTATTTTTTTTAGTTTTCTCTTCCGGGGATTCGCTT
The DNA here is from genome assembly GCA_049523355.1 of Smithella sp. GTDB lineage: Bacteria > Desulfobacterota > Syntrophia > Syntrophales > Smithellaceae > Smithella. The sequence continues at coordinate 2,641 of JBEKMY010000068.1, forward strand.
TCAGCATCTCCATTCCCTTCGCCAGCAACCTTTTTCATATTGATAACATCCTTGGTGGTTATCACTTTATCGATATCCAAAAGCAGGCGTATTCGTCCGCCGGTTTTACCTATGCCCAAAAGATATTCCGGGTTAAATTCCGATCCAAAGGACGGAGTATCTTCAATATCGCCGGAAGCTATTGTCACCACCTCCGAAACCTTGTCCACCAAAATCCCCATCATCATATTGGCTGTCTTGATGACGATGATGCCCGTCTCGTCGGTAATCTGTGTCTGGTCCATACCAAACTTGACCTTTAGATCCATTATGGGATGGATCTTGCCTCGTAAATTAATTACCCCTCGAATATACTTCGATGTTAACGGTACCGGTGTGATCGGCATCCGTCCGATGATCTCCTGTACCTTGAGGATCTCCACTCCATACTCCTCGCTGGCTAGAAAAAAAGTCAGATATTTACCGGCCCGGGGATCAACCATGGCAAAATGATTTTCCTTAGCTGCAGTCGCGTTGTTCATGCTTTTGCCTCCTGTCTGATCTGGTCTATTTTTTATATTACTATTTCATTCCCGGAACTTAAGCAGTTCCTGATTTCAAATGATATCCAGGCTCTTTAGGGCATTTTTCAAAATCTCGATTGAAACCGGTTTCTCAAAATAAAAAGCTGCTCCCAAAGCCTGAGCTTTCTCCATAACGGCGGAACTTCCATAGCCTGTGACCAGGATGACATTGGTTTGAGGATAGAATTCCTTAATGTGTTTCATTATTTTCAACCCTTCCTCACCATCCACGCCTGTCAGCCGGAGATCCACTATCGCCGCATTATAAATATTTTTTTTCAGAAGCTCTTCAGTGTCAGCAATTGTCTCAGCAGTATCCACATCAATATTTGGACTTTTCAGCAATTTTTTAAATGCCAATAAGATTGCTTTTTCATCATCAACGATCAAAATCCTTTGTGTCATTTTCCGCTCCCATATTTTTAAGGTTAAACATTTTCACAAATGATCAATTTTCAAGTTTCATGCCAAGACTTTTTCTCAAGACATCTCTCTATTTTACAAAGAGATTACCGAATGGTCATGAAATGATATTTCTCACTTTTGATAATAAAATTAATATATTTATCAAAAGTGAGAATCTTGTTTTTGGTAAACCTGTTCTATCCAAATTATTTTTTATTAGCGCAGGTAGGGAATAACCTTATTAAAAGGAAAGAATGCGGGGACTCATCAATAAGCCCCCTGCAGGAGTGGTCTCTGATGGAAAATCCAATCGTTTTTTTATTTGTTCATTATATTATATCTTTTGATCTTACGGTATAAAGTAGGACGGGATATCCCCAAAACCCTAGCCGCGGCGTTGATATCCCCGCCGTATTGCTCCATGATATCCTTGATGTGCAGCATCTCGGCAACCTCAATTGATGACCCTTTGGTTTCTGACCGTTCTTCAACCTCCGGTAAATCCAGGCCGGAAAAGTGCATCGGCTTCAGTATATCACCGCCGGAAAGCATCAGTCCCCGTTCCAGCACGTTCTTCAACTCCCTGATGTTTCCCGGCCAATTATAAGAGCACAGCAGATGCAATACATCGGGCGGCACTTCATTGCCCTTATAGTTAAGGCTCTTCAACAAGTAAAGTATCAAACCTTCAATGTCGGGGCCCAGTTCATTGAGTGTCGGCAGATAGAGAGAAAAGACATTAATCCGGTAATACAAATCCAGCCTGAAGCGGCCCTGCTTGGTTTCGGATAAAAGGTCCTGATTAGTGGCGCAGATCAATCGGAAATTGCTCTGGCGTAATTTGACCTCGCCCATCCGGCGATACTGTTTTTCTTCAATCACTTTCAGGAACTGGGCCTGCACCGGCAGGTCCATATCTCCTATTTCGTCCAAAAATAACGTGCCGCCTTCGGCGACATCCAAAAGCCCCTGCTTATCCTGATGGGCGGAAGTAAATGCTCCTTTGGCATGACCGAATAACTCACTGCTGAGCAGGTCCCCTTTCAGGGACGAGCAATTAATTTCCACGAAGAAACCGGAGCTGTGGGAACTGTGCTCATGGATCCATCTGGCAAGAACTCCTTTACCAGTGCCGGTCTGTCCGTAGATTACAAGGGTACTGTCCTTGCCGGCTACCATCTCGGCCAGTTCCAGTGTCTTTTTTATGGCCGGGCTTTTCCCGAAGTATGGTTCGGGGTTTTTATCCAGTCTTTTCCTCGTGATTTCTTTGCTGCGCAGTCCTTTCAATTCGACGCTTTTGCCAAGATAAATATTCAATTCATTCATGTCCACGGGTTTTGTCAGGAAATTATCTGCTCCAAGCTGCATTGCTTTTACAGCCAGGGGAACGTCTCCCGTACCGGTAATAACAACTAAAGCTACCGCGGGATAATTTTGGCGGATCTCGGTGATCAAATCGAGGCCGTTTCCGTCTGGCAGTGAGAGATCCAGTAAAATGATGTCAAAACAGTCCTGTGCAAGTTTAAGTTTGGCCTCGGCTATGGTACCGGCCGTTTGAATCTGATAGCCTGTTTTATTAAGATAGGCGGAGAATCCAAATTGGATCGAAGGCTCATCGTCAACCAGCAACACCATCGGTTTCATTTATGCTCCTTGCTATTATAGGCTGGAATGGTAAACCGGGCCGTACAGCCCGGTACGTCTTTATTGTTGAATATCTCGATCGTGCCGCCGTGGTTTTCGATGATATGTTTGCATAAACTTAAGCCAAGGCCTGTGCCCCCTTTACGAGTGGTATAAAACGGCTCAAAAACCGTGAACTGATCCTGAGATTTCAGCCCCACTCCCTTGTCTATGACCTCTACCATCAGGTAGCGCTCGGAAGCTTTGCCAAGCCCCAGTAATATCGTTTCATCTTTGGGACTATTCTGAGCGGCATTTTCCATTAAATTGATTATCACCTGCTGTATTTTATTAGAATCAGCCAGCACCAAAGCATCATGCTGGAGGTTGTTTACAATCTTTACCCGCTGGGATAGCTCGGGATGGGCTTCCATCCAGTATCCCAGCGCAACTGTGGCTATCTCCGTCAATAGTGCCTGACTGAATAATGAAGACTGGATAGGTTTTCCCAATTCCAGAAGATCATTCATCAAATGGGAGAGGCGCTCCACCTGGGTTTTGATGTGCATGAGATAATCTCTATGATCGGATTTTTCATCCATGTCTATTGCCATCGCCTCACTGATGGCCTGGATGGCATGAAGCGGATTGCGCACTTCATGAGCCACTCCAGAAGCAATCTGGCTCATTAGTTTTGTCTTGTCGGACTCTGCCAACGCTTTTTCCATCCGCTTTTGCTCGGTAATATCCTGCAAAATAAAAATAAGAGATCCTTCACCGTCGACATTGATGGGTCGTGCAGAATATATGCCGGTACGTACAGAATTATCACTTCGCCTGAATTCAATTTGACGATGTAAAATATCCCTGCCCATTCCCAACTCTGCAGTCAGGAAATCACGCTCTGATAAATCCACCCAGAAATTAAGAGGTGGTTCAGTAGACTTTGTTCCAATCGCGATTTCCCGTTTCCAGCCAACCATATCTTCAAACCCCTGGTTTACGTCTTTTATAAGACCATCCTTCAATCGCGTAATGGCTATACAATCCGGTGTTGTCATAAAAATTTTATAGAATTTCTCTTCCGCCAGCTTGCGCTCCGTTCTGTCCCGAACAATACCGCGAAAAGCAATAACACGTTTATCAGCATCTTTGATAGGGCTTACGGACGTCTCTAAAAATTTAATAATTCCATTTTTCGTGATAATTTCATATTCAAGATCTTTTTCTGATTCTCCTGTGATGAATACCTTGTAATATGCCGCATATATTTTTTTGGCATTTTCTTCATCCATAATATCGCGATAGTTCAGTTTCATTAATTCGTTTTTCGGGTATCCATCAATGATGCAAAGCGCGTTGTTAACAAACAGAAAGTTTCCTTTCAGATCGACTTCCGCGTAGCCATCTTCGATATTTTCGATGATAGTCCTGTGTTTTTCCTCGCTGCGACTCAATGCTTCTTCTACCTTCTTGCGTTCACTGATGTCCCGACACACACATACAAAGCCAGAAGGTTTACCTTCTTCATTATAAAGGACATCTCCATTTACATCGTAGGGTTTTCTTTCCCCGTCTTTTGTTAATAAATTATATTCTGCAGGACCAAGTCTGCTGCCCCCTTTCACACGTTGCAGATCCTTTAGGATCTTTTCGTGGTCTTCATGGGCTGCAAATGTCAGCAGATTGCGACCTTCTATTTCATCCTTTCTGTAACCGCCACTTTGCAGGACTTGATCATTAACAAAAAGGATATTTCCTTCGAGGTCGGTGCGTATAATTATATCAGGAATAGAATTTACCAATCTTGTGTATAATTCCTCGCTCTTGCGTAACTTTTCCTCCGCCAGCTTGCGTTTGGTAATATCTCTTGCGACGAACATTACACCTGAAGGTTTTCCATCATCTGTGAGCAATGTCGATTTTATATCGAATATCAGAGTCTTATCAAAGGGAAAGAATATTTCCCATTCAAATGACAACATGTCACTAAAGCCTTCTCGTCTTTTCTGCATTATTGCATTTTGTAACTCGTGCTTATCCGGAGGTGTATGGTCCAGGAGGCTTTTCCCAATAGGATCAAACTTCCCCACACGATTAGTAATCGCTTTGTTCACATACGTAATCTTGAAATCAAGATCTATGCACATAATAAGATCGTGTGTCGTTTCAACAAGCTGCCGATAATTCGCCTCGCTATCCCGTAACTTTTCCTCAGCCAGCTTGCGTTTAGTAATATCTCTGGATACACCATGAATCCCAATCGCAACGCCTTGGTCATTTCGAAGCCCACTCATGGTCGTTTCCATCCAACGAGTTGAGCCGTCCTTATGATAATATTCCAATATGAGGGTCACGGCCCTGTTGGGATCAGCATTCCCCTGTTCTTCTAAGGTACGCTCTCTGGCCAGGATCTCCAATCCTAAAGACAAAGAATCAGGCGTAATTTGTTGATCTACGGTCTGACGCATTCGTTCGTCCTGACTGAATCCGAGCACCGTTTGTATGGAGGGGGTGACATAGATTGTCCGCAAATCCGGATCCACTATCCAGACAATATCGGTCATTTTTTCGGTAATAAGCTTATATTGCCTTTCGCTTTCCCGCAATGCATTTGCCTCCAGTTTTCTCTGGGTGATGTCTTGTGCAACAACCTCGGAAGCAATTACATGGCCCTGTGCATCGTAAATATTTTTATTGTTCAGATGAATGCACCGCTGTTTCCCTTTTCTATCGACAACATCATATTCTACCGTCTCCGGAACTTTTTCGCCCCGGGACATTTTTTCCAGACGCTCCGCAAACCGTTTTTTACTATCTTCAGTTAGAATATCGTATGGACTCAGAGAGTTTAATTGTTCCCGGCTGTAGCCGGCATATTCGAGAAAAGTATTATTCGCGTCCGAAAATTTTCCGGTTTTAAAATCTATGCGATATATCCCAACAGAAGCATTATCGAAGAGCTGCTTATATCTTGACTCATTCTCCTTCAACTCCTCTTCCATCCGCTTGCGTGCTGAGATATCATAAACATTCATGATAAAACCCGATACAAGCGGGTTGTCTAATAGATTTTTCCCCAGCCCTTCAAAATATCGTTCTGAACCGTCTTTATGCAATACACGAAAGGCATTGGGAATCGTTTTATCTTTCGACAGAAGAGCCTCACTGTAATCATTGAAAGCACGTTCGAGATCATCAGGATGAATAAGCGTAAAAGCGCTTCTACCGATTAATTCTTCAGGTTTGTATCCTAAAAAACGTTCGACAGAGCGACTACAATATTTTGTGTCTCCGTTGCTATCCGTAATGAAAATAACATCCGAAGCATTATCAGTAATCTCCTTAAAGAAACTTTCACTTTTCTGCAATTTATCATAGGCTTTCCGCATCGTTCGCAGCGGTAAAAAATGAAAAAAAAGGAAAATGAGAACTCCTGAGACAGTAGAAAACACGCCAAGCAAAACCGTATTGGTGACAAGGGGTATTATAGAGCGTTCAATCTCAATGCGTGCCACCTCTTTACCTGAATCATAAACAGGCTGGCTGAAGGTCGCAACCGGTCGTGCCAGGGGTTCTTTAGTCTGGGCTACGACGCGTCCCCGGAGATCCCTTATTCTGCGGTTATCACGATAATTATTATCGAGACGCCGTCCCAGTATTTCCTGAAGACGGATTCCCTCGAACTGCCAGGATTTTGGATTCTTAGTGACTATTTCTTCAACCGCTTGTGCAGAAAATGCAATTTCGGCGTTGATAGTTCCTTCCATGTATTGGTAGACAACAATAAAATATGTTACAGGAATAGAAACGGCGATGATAAGACTGATTATAATTGTCAAAAAGGATGAAATATTCGTTATGGATTGTTCACGTAATTTCATTTATCGCCCATAGTAATCAGAACGCCGGCCTGCTTTGCTAAGGTAGAATAATCATAGCCGAAAGTATAGATCAACTTGAATTTGAAGAGGGCTAAATTTTTCAAACAGGGGGTTCTTAGAGGATCTATCATATAAAAAAATAATTTTACCTGAAATCATCATTTCTATTCTTTGTCTTTTTCTTCTCCGGATAACCGCTTTATTAAACGAGCGGGAATTTCATTTAGAGGCAATATCTCGCAGGCTGCACCGAGTTTGACAGCCTCCCCGGGCATTCCGTAGACCACTGAACTTGCCTCATCCTGAGCTATGGTATGAGCTTTGCTTTGCCTCATGGCCAGAAGCCCATCGGCCCCGTCGGACCCCATTCCGGTCAGCAGAACCCCCATGGCGTTGGCCCCGGCCTGTTTGGCAACAGAATGGAACAGTACGTCTACACTGGGCCTCTGGTGATGGACCATGGGACCGCCTTTGATCTTGACCTGATAAAAAGCCCCACTACGCTCCAGCAGCATGTGATGACCGCCGGGAGCGATCAGGGCCAATCCCGGAGTCACAGTGTCGCCTTCTTTGGCTTCACGCACTTCTATTTTGCAGACAGTATTCAGGCGGGCGGCGAAACTTGAGGTGAAATATTCAGGCATGTGCTGCACCACCATTATGCCGGGAATGTTCAAGGGCATCCTGCTCAGAAGGTTTTCTATGGCTATTGTCCCGCCGGTGGATGCGCCTATAGCAATAACTTTGTGTGTGGTTTTAAGCGGAATTCTATATACCGGGTTGCTTTCTTCATCACTGGGTTCTATCACTGCCGTTTTGACAACCTTGGCTCTGGATGCCGTTCGAATAGCCTTGATCAGGCTTTGAGATATATCAGGAGCCGATAAACTGGAGCCGGGTTTGCAGATCACTTCCACAGCCCCCAATTGCAATGCCCTGATGGCGTTTTGGCTATTACGGGGGGTTAAAGAACTTACCACTACCACTGGTAACGGATGGAATTTCATCAGCTTTGATAAAAATGAAAGCCCGTCCATCCGCGGCATTTCCAGATCCAGGGTGATCACATCGGGTTTAAGCCGGACTATTTTGTCACGTGCCACGTAGGGATCAATAGCCCCTCCTACCACCTCTATATCGCTATAGCGGGAAAGTTCCTCTGTCAGCAATTTGCGAACCAGAGCCGAATCGTCGACCACCAAAACCTTGATCACCCTTTTTTCTCCTTGGCGAAAAAGCCACCGTCCACAAAGAATTTAATATCGGCCCGCCCCTCATTAAAATTCATAGTAATCTCAGCAAGAGGTTTACCCTGTCTTTTCTCTTTCAGCAGCTCATCTTTTTTCAAAGACCTGGGGCTTTCAATTTTATATCCCTGCTTGCTTCGACCCAGTGAAGTCACAACATTTCCACAGATTATATTAGCGACTTCCCCCAAGGCGTCCTTTTTCTGCAGGCAACTGGGACTGTCAATGCTTAAAATATTTGCGGCAATAGCAGAAAACAGACCACCTCGGGTTTCGATCAGCAGCGAACCGGTATAATCACCCCGATATTTTACCTCAGCAGCGGCTTCCAGTGTCAGATTTTTCTGGACATCATTCAATTCCGGCACCTGATACATAAAGCAGGTGTCCTCAAAAGTGTTGACCGAGGCCTCTTCTAAAACCTTCTCAATCTTTGACTTCATTGCTCACCCCCGTAATGGCTATTATTACTTCTTTTAATGTTTCCGGTTTAAAGGGCTTATGGATGAAGGTGGCGCCCTGTTTGTGCACCATTTCTATCTTGCTGGGATCGCTCTCCGAACTGACCACGATCACCGGCAGGTTTTCATACTGATCGTTCTCCCTTACATGCCGAATCATTTCCTCCCCGTCCATCACCGGCATGTGGATATCGATTAGAGCAAGATCTATCCATTTTTCCTGCAAAAGGCGCAGTCCTTTCTCGCCGTTTTCCGCCTCCCAGATATCACCCAGAGGCAAGTCGGTCAGTTTTAGAGTTTTTATAATGATCGTGCGCATGACTGAACTATCATCAACCACCAGAATATTTAATGCCATTGTATTGTCTCCCCGTTTTATTCTTTTAGTTTATCCTCTTTTCTTAAAAAGCAGCCGCTTATCACAGCTCTTTAAGGGAACCTTTAGATTTGATGAGCATCTTTCCGTTTTCTACTTCCAGGGTTACTGTGCGTGAACCGTAACCTCCTACGTCATAAGCCTTCAGTATCAGGCCTTCGTTCCATAAATATTTACGCAAACTTACAAAATTGCGGCGGCCGATCTGAAAGAAGTCTTCTTCTTCGTTCTCTTTTGAGCTGGATCCTCCGGCTACACGTATAATCAAATCATGTTTCCGGGAGCCGTTAATGGAAAATTTGTTCAACATAACTTTCATCCCGCTATCTACGTATAAGTATGGATTTCCGGCCGCCTTGCTCCGGTCAATGCTGGAGTCCGGCATCATGCAGTGCAGAAGTCCCGCTCTTTTTAGCCTGATATCGTAAACCGTTATCCCCAGACAGCTGCCTAAAGCATATGTAATCAATAAATCCTCAGCATCTCCTGATATTTTGAGATCGGCCACGCCTACTGTATAAACCATAAATTACTTCCCTTTGGACCCTGCCGGCTTTCTATGGGTCGTGGCCGGTGATTTAACCTTTTGGTACACAGCCGGCTTCAGGTAGCGGTAATCGTGAGCCAAAAACGTCAGGCTTTCCGAGTGCCCCACCATCAGGTGGCCGCCCTCCCGCAGCATTGACCAGAATCTCTTGACCAAGTTCTCCTGAGTCGGCTTGTCAAAGTATATCATCACATTGCGGCAGAATATCACATCAAATAACCCCCTCATTGGCCATTCTTCCATCAGGTTAAGCTTGGCAAAACAGACCATTGACTGCAGTTGGGGAACCACACGGTATTTGCGTCCACCACCAACCTCAACACTTTTAAAATACTTATGTTTCAATTGAGAAGGCACAGACCTGAGGGCTTCCCCATCATACAAGCCTTCGCGAGCCCGCTCCATCATCCGGTCAGAGATGTCGGTGGCCAGTATTCTAACATCGCGTTTCTCTATGTCGGGGACAGACTGGCACAAGACTATTGCTATGGAATACGGTTCCTCGCCGGAGGAGCAACCGGCGCTCCACATCCTGATCGGACCCTTGGAAAATCCGGGGACAATTTCATCCCGTAAGAAATCCAGATGCTCGGATTCCCTGAAAAAATTTGTCTTGTTGGTGGTCAGAACATCCACCATTGCCCGAATCTCAATTCCGCTTTTGTCGCTTAGCAGATATTTAAGGTAACGATCGAAATCGGAAAGCTTCAAATGTCTAAGCCGCTTCAAAAGTCGGGCTTTGACCAGTTCTTCCTTGCCTTCGTGCAAATCTATTCCTGAAACTTGATAGACAAGCCTGCTGATTTTATCAAACTGCTTAGAAGAAAGTTTTAAGGAATAAAAATCTGTCGAATAATTTTTTAATTCTGAATCCATCATATTTTTTTGTAGTCACCTTATTTACGCAACAGATGCCCGGATTGGCCGCTTGATTGCATGGCCTGGGTGTATTCCTCTGAACCGGTAAGCTTAAAGCTGGCCACCATGCTGCGCATCTCTTCGGACTGAGAGGACATCTCCTCGGCGGCGCTGGCCGATTCCTCGGCATTGGCCGCATTCTGCTGGGTTACATGGTTCAGATGTTCCACTGCCTTGTTCAGTTCGCTTATTCCCTGATCCTGCTGATCGGAAGCCGCTGTTATCTCCGCCATCACTTGACTGACCTTGTTGGTGCGCTCTGTGATCTCCTGAAAATTCTTTAATACTTCCGCATTGATATTCACACCGTTTTCCGAATTCCTGACAGCTTCTTCGATCAAATTGGCCGTGTTCTTCGCCGCCTCTGCACTCCGCATGGCCAGATTCCTTACTTCTTCGGCCACTACTGCAAAACCCCTACCGGCATCTCCGGCACGGGCTGCTTCCACCGCGGCATTCAGCGCCAGTAAATTGGTCTGGAATGCGATCTCGTCTATGGTCTTGACTATCCTGGCCGTAGAATCCGATGATGTCTTGATTTTGTTGATAGCCGATGACATCCGGCTCATGCTCTCCACACCCTTATCAGCGCTGCTACGGGCGTGTTCCGCCACTCCCTTGGCCTCCCTGGCGTTTAGAGCATTCTGCTTAATCATGGACGACATCTCCTGCAGGCTGCTGGATATTTCTTCCAGAGAACTGGCCTGCTCGCTAGCTCCCTGTGATAAAAATTGTCCGCCGGTGCTTATTTGAACGCTTGCAGAGGCCACTTGGTCTGCCCCGATGGCCATCTGCTGCAAGGCCTTATCCAGATTTCTGGCAACCGCATTAATTGTTTTTTTGATCTGGTTATAAAACCCTTTATAATCGCGCTGTAACCGAGCGGTCAGGTCCTTGTCCGCCATTTTTATTAAAACCTCCGATGCTTCGTCGAGCGGTGCCATCACAGCATCCAATATATCGTTGAAACCCTGAACGATTTTCCGATATTTCCCGTGATAAGGCGTTACATCGGCTCTATTGGCGAGGTTGCCTTCATGCGCGGCAACGCAACATCTACGGATCTCATCGCTCATTGAATTAAGGGTTTTAATCATTTTATTAAGCGCCGGACCAATCTCATCCTTATCATCTGTTACTACCGGCTTAATATCGATGTTGCCTTCGGATATCTGCTGCATGCTGAATACAATGTTTTGCTGAAGATTGTTCGCAAACATATCCATGGACCGGCTTAGACTACCTATTTCATCCTTTCGTTTCATATTCAAACGATTGGAAAGGTGCCCTTTCTCAATCTCCTGCATCATCAGCGATATCTTTTTCAGCGGCTTAATAATGGATTCTGTCAACATTATTACCATGCCAATTAAAATAACTGCGCCAAAAAACGACATTAACAACAGTATACCCGACCAACCTCCTTTGCCCTTAACAGTTTCTTTGATGGCTCCTTCATTCCGGCTGGTGTTATAATCATTAATGTCACGAACAGCCGCCATGGCATTATTCCGAGCCTTAATCAAATAGCTTCCGTCAGCTAACAACCGGACAATCTCATCATTCTTTCCTTCATCCGCCGCTTTTATCACTTCCATATAGCCGCGTTGCATATCATGCCAGGCGACATCGAAATCAGAGATAAGTTTCTTTTCATCGGAAGCAGAATATTTGCCTTTATAGAGCTGAACAATTTGGTTTATTGAATTTGTTTCCTGATTAATGCCGGCAAGAGTATTATTACGTGCTGAAGGCACGACAACATAGTGATAAATATCCTCCTGTATTTTTCCGAGGCTGACCTTTAGTTCCCCTATTTCTCTGATGGTTCCTGTATACTTGAAGTACATCGAATCCAACCCATGCACCACGTCCATTCTCACTTTGGCGCTAAACAACATCATCGCCGTCACAAATATAAAGATCACAACAATGCACCCGATGAGCTTGATACCGACTTTGACATTATCAAACATGTTCTGCTCCTTTTCTGTTGCTCCCGTCAGTTTTAAATTTGTGTTTCCTGGGATCAGGATACTGTCTCTTTGCTATCCCCTCCTGTGTTTTTTTCATATGGATAGCAATGATGCATGTCTCGTTGGTTATCCGGGTCTGTTCCATCCCGAAATTGACATTGATGTCCATAATCGGATGGATCTGACCTCTCAGATTGATGACTTCCGGGATATGCCTCGAGGTAGAGGCACCGGGGTTATCGGCATCAGGATTCATGCCTTCCAACGTTACATTTATCATAAAGACACAGGCCGTATGGAAAATGCCGTAATTCTCCGTCACCAGATACTTCGTGCAACACCGTGCCTAATAATTGTTAGAACGCCTTCAATATGCTGTGATCCTTTTCGTCCAAGGGGATCACCTGCGGGGATCGGGCTTGATGCCCGCTACTGTCCTGCCGCCTTTTCCTTGCAGATCGGGGTTATGCAATAGATACCCGGATTGACCGCTTGATTGCATGGCCTGGGTGTATTCTCCCGAACCGGTAAGTTTAAAACCGGCCACCATGCTGCGCATCTCCTCGGACTGAGAAGACATCTCCTCGGCGGCGCTGGCCGATTCCTCGGCATTGGCGGCGTTTTGCTGGGTTAGCTGATTAAGCTGCTCCACAGCCTTGGTCACCTGGCTTATGCCCTCATCCTGCTGCTCGGATGCCACCGCGATCTCCGCCACTACATGGCTGACCTGGTTGGATTTCTCAACAATATCCTGAAAGTTCTTCAAGACCTCGGCGTTGATGTTAACTCCGTTCTCCGAGTTCTTGACTGCTTCTTCAATCAAATTGGCCGTGTTCTTGGCCGCTTCCGCGCTCCGCATGGCCAGATTCCTTACTTCCTCGGCCACTACCGCAAATCCCTTACCGGCATCCCCGGC
>JBEKMY010000069.1:0-15162 GCA_049523355.1 Smithella sp.
ATCGATATTGGAAACCCCATCGCCGTATGTCAGCATAAAATCATCCGAGTCGATATATTTCTCCACTTCCAGCAAGCGGCCTCCGGTCATCGTTTCGGGTCCCGTGTCAGCCAAGGTGACTTTTAAATTATCAAAACTATTTCTTTTGTGTATGCGAGTTGAACATTTTTTGCCGAAAGTTATCGTAAGATCGTTGTTGAGGGCTTCATAATTCAGGAAGTATTCTTTAATCATTTCGCCTTTATATCCGAGGCATATAATAAACTCATTATACCCGTAATTCATATACGATTTCATGATGTGCCAGAGAATGGGATGTCTGCCTACAAGCACCATCGGTTTGGGCCGGTACTCGGTTTCTTCTTTCATTCTCACTCCCATACCGCCTGCCAGAACGACTACTTTCATAAAAATTCCTTATCTTAAAGTTATTATTTTCTTTAAATTGAAAACGGACTTTTAAAAATTTGATCGTGCGTATTACATACACGAATATTATAAAAACTACAAATTTTATCAAAGGTAAAATGAACAAAAAAATTAAATGCCGATAAACCGCAAAAAACCCTGATGGAATGTGTCAATTTAAGCCTTATATAGGTAAAAATAAATCATGACATACTATTGCTTTCTGAGCAAAATTATGCCAAAGTAACGTAAATTAAAACAAATTATATATTTTTACAGAAGTTGATTACTACTAAAAAAGTAGCAAAGATTATAAAATAAATCTCTATATAGAAATTTAAGATTGGAAGTTGCTAAATCTTGATAAAAAAACAATCCCTTTACGACAACCCTTTGAAGGAAGATTTGGATCACGTTCTTGCCCATACAGCAGGCTTATGGGAAGAATTAAGGGGCAAAAAAGTTTTCATTACCGGCGGCACCGGTTTTTTCGGTTGCTGGCTTTTGGAGAGCTTTGCCTGGGCTAACGACAAACTGGACTTAAATGCCACCGCTGTTGTCCTTTCCAGAAAACCGGCGGCATTGGAAAAAAAAGCGCCGCTTCTTTATCATCACAAGGCCATTAAATTCGTAAAGGGTGATATTAAAGATTTTATTTTCCCCGGAGGTTCATTTTCATATTTGATTCACGGCAGCGTTTATCAACAAAGTGCAAATGATAAAGAAGATAACGTTTCCATGGTCAAGGAAATGTTAAACGGCACAACACACATTCTTGATTTATGCGTAAAGGCCAAAGTTGAAAAAATGCTTCTCATCAGCACTGGTGCCGTTTATGGCAAAACACCGTCCCCTTCGGGAAAGATATCTGAAGATTTTTCTGATTCGATTGATCCGACTGATAGCGAAAGCGCCTATCATCATGTCAGGAGAATGATGGAAACGATGGCTGTAATCTATGCTGAAGAAAATGACTTTGAAGTCAAGATTGCCCGATGTTTTTCATTTATCGGCCCTTATCTGCCGTTAAACGGCCGCTTCGCGGTTGGCGACTTCATTCAAGACCTGCTATCTAAGCAAAACATTACGGTTAAGGGAGACGGGAAGGCGGTGCGTTCCTATCTTTACATGGCTGATCTCGTTATCTGGTTATGGACAATATTATTTAAGGGAACAAATTGCAGACCCTATAATGTCGGATCTGAACTGCCAATAACTATTCGTAAAATTGCTGAAGCATTTGCCAATGAATCAGTTCCCCACGTTGCGGTTTCCGTTTTAAAAAAATCTTCCGGGGGGGTTGCTCCGGACTATTACGTGCCGGATATCGCCAGAGCGCGAACCGAACTCAATTTGAAACAAAGAATACCCTTTACAACATCTATAAAAAAAACTATGCAGTGGCATAGAGATATAAATTAAATAAAGGAGTTTTAACATGGCCGATGTAATGATTGGAAACAAAAAGGTTGGAGTTGGAAGACCTTGCTACATTATTGCCGAAATCGGTATCAATCATAATGGTGATATTAATATTGCCAAAAAATTAATTGACCTTGCGGCATTTGCCGGATGCGATGCTGTTAAATTTCAGAAACGAACAATTGATGTCGTATACTCAGCCGAAGAATTGGCCAAACCTCGCGAGAATCCTTTTGGAACCACCAATGGTGATTTAAAATATGGTTTGGAATTCGGACTTAAGGAATATAAAGAAATTAATAAATATTGCAGAGACAAGAAAATCACGTGGTTCGCATCCTGCTGGGACGAGGATTCTGTTGATTTCATAGACCAGTTCAAAGTGCCTTGTTACAAGATCGCGTCGGCAAGCTTGACTGATGATGGACTTTTAAAATACACAAGAGCGAAAGGAAAACCGATAATTCTTTCTGTCGGCATGAGCACGCTTGAGCAGGTTGACCACGCAATAAAAGTTCTGGGTAAAAAAGATTTGATTATTCTACACACCTGCAGCGCTTACCCGTCAGAGTATAGCGATCTGAATTTAAAAGTAATACCCGCCCTTAGGGAAAGATATAATGTGCCGGTAGGATATTCGGGCCATGAAACAGGTTTGGCTTCGTCCAGCGCCGCTGTAGCGATTGGCGCATGTGTTGTTGAAAGACATATAACTTTGGATCGAGCGATGTGGGGCTCAGATCAGGCGGCGTCATTAGGAACGAGTGGTATCATAAAATTAGTTAAAGATATCAGGTTGGTTGAGACATCTTTGGGCGACGGCGTGAAAAAAGTCACCGAAAAAGAAATTCCGATTATCAGCAAACTTCGCAGAAAATGACGGTATCTATGAAAGATATTAAAGCGGTTGCTTTGGATGTTGATGGTGTTCTAACAGACGGAACATTTATCTGGGGACCTAATGGAGAAGAGTATAAGCAGTTTTCTTTTTCTGATGTAATGGGGATTTCATTGGCATCAAAATCGGGAATTGTCTTTGCTTTGATTTCCGGTGAGGATAACGTGTTGATTGACAGATTTGCTGAAAAAATGAAAATTGCTGATGTGTCAAAAGGATGCAAAGATAAAGCGGCGGCATTAATTTATTTTGCGAAAAAAAACAAACTTGAACTTAATCAAATCTGTTTCATGGGTGACGATGTAAATGACATCAGCGCATTAGAAATAGCCGGTTTATCAGCCGCGCCTGCAAATGCCCATGAAAGCGTAAAGCAAAAAGCAAAATTTATAGCAACAAAATCCGGTGGCAATGGCGCAGTAAGAGAACTTTTGGATTTAATTATTTTTAAATAGAAAATATACATTTAAAATAACTGGCACTGAAAAATTTGACCAAATTATTAAATAATAATAGCTTTATGAATGAGGATGTGTAATTGCAGCGAGAAAATAACATACAATGTATAATACCTGACGAAATATTTGAACGCGTAGTTAGCGACTTTAGTAAATTTTCTTTATCAAAGAATTTGAAGGATATAAAAGTAGCCGCAAAAGACCATCTTAATATAGAAAAATCATTTAAAAGAGCTGAAATATTAAAACGTTACACTTCACTTGAAGGGAAAAAAGTTTTAGAAGTGGGTTCGGGCTGTGGCACGAATATGTTAGCTTGGATGAAAAATTTTGGCACTGACCATTATGGAGTTGAACCTGGCAGTGATGGTTTTGAATCTGGTTATTCCATATCTCTTGATATATTACGTGCAAATAATATTGATCCTTCACGGGTTATAAATTGCTCTGGCGAAAAGCTACCTTTCCCCGATTGTTCATTTGACATTGTATATTCTGCTAATGTATTGGAACATACTGAGAATCCTTTTAGTGTGCTTTATGAATCAATCAGAGTATTGAAAAAAGGAGGTGTTCTTCATTTCGAAATGCCAAATTTTCTGTCATATTTTGAAGGTCATTATATGGTATTGCAACCACCTATAATATGGAAATGGATATTACCTTTATGGGTTAAAGTTATTTTCAGAAGAGATCCCGCATTTGCAAAAACCCTTAAGACAGAGATTAATCCGCTTTGGTGTAAACGTAATATAAAAAAACTGAATGATCAATTTCCAATAAAATTATTAAGTCTAGGCGAAGATATATTTCGGGAGAGTCTTAGAAATTCATATAAATTTGAAACAGAAATTGTAAGTTCCAAACTTAAAAATATTATGAAAATTATTAATTTTTTTAATAGAAATGATTTAATATCTAATTTATTGATAAGTATAAATGGGTATTACCCAATATATTTGACTATACTAAAGAAATAACATAAATGCGTTTAATAATATTAATGTTCAAATCTTTTTTGTTTAAATAAGTTATTGTGGATTTGATCTTAGACTTTAACTGTTAACTTTATGAAACTCTCCGATTATGTATTTCAGTTTATCGCCGAACAAAGGGTAAAGCACGTGTTCATGCTTCCCGGCGGCGGCGCAATGCATTTGGTGGATTCCCTTGGCCGCAATAAAAAACTCACCTACATCTGTAATCTTCATGAACAGGCATGTGCGATAGCGGCGGAAGCCTACGCCCGTGTTACCAATAATCTTGGTGTTGCCCTTGTAACAACAGGACCGGGCGGAACAAACGCCATTACCGGTGTCGCCGGAGCATGGCTGGCGTCAACACCATGCTTAATAATATCCGGCCAAGTCAAGAGACAGGATATGAAAAGCAACTCCGGCGTAAGACAAAAGGGACAGCAGGAACTTGATATAGTTTCTATAGTAAAATCCATAACAAAATATGCAATCGTTGTTACGGAACCTGACACGATCCGATATCATTTGGAAAAAGCCGTCTATATGGCCAAAGAAGGAAGAAAGGGACCTGTATGGATTGACATTCCTTTAGACGTTCAAGCTACACAAATTAATCCATCTGAACTCCAAGGATTCGATGAGTATGGAAAAATAAATCACGTGGGTGACATATCAAAATTATCACAAAAAGTCAGCCAGTCAATTCGGTTACTCAATGAGGCAGAGCGTCCTGTTCTCCTTGCAGGCAACGGAGTTCACTATGCAGGTGCAAAAAGAGCCCTTTTTCAGTTGGCAAATATATTGAAAATACCTGTATTAACGACATGGGCGGGAAACGACCTTTTTGCAGATGATTATCCTTTATTTATGGGCAAACCGGGAACACTTGCTTCGCGAGGCGCAAATTTCACTATACAAAACGCGGATTGTTTGATTTCGATAGGCGCTCGCCTGGATTTCGACGTTACAGGTTTTAATCAAAAAAATTTCTCCAGAGCATCTAAGAAAATTGTTGTCGACATAGACCCTGCCGAGATAAAGAAATTACAGATGACAGTTAATGTTCCGGTGCCAACCGATGCAATGAGTTTCATACAGGAATTTATCAAGCAAAAAATAATCATTAAACCGAAAAACAGACAAGAATGGTTATTACGTTGTCAGGAGTGGAAAAATAAATATCCTGTTGTTCTGCCTGAATATTGGAAACAGAACGAATATGTCAATTCTTATTTATTTGCCCATGTGCTCTCTGAAGAATTAACTGGTGATGACCTTATTATACCAGGAAGCTCAGGATCAGGTATTGATACTTTCTGGTTATCTTTCAAAAGTAAAAAGGGACAGCGTGTTTTCAGCACAGGAGGATTAGGTGCCATGGGCTTTGCTATCCCGGCAAGCATTGGGGGATGCTTGGCCAGCGGCAGAAAACGCACAATCACTGTGGATGGAGACGGCGGTTTTCACATGAACGCTCAAGAATTACAAACCGTTGCTTGTCTTAAACTTCCGATTAAATATTTTGTTCTTAATAATGAGGGCTATGCATCCATTCGTAATATGGAACGCAATCACTTCCGTGGTCATCTGGTGGGTTGTGACAAATCCAGCGGTCTTTCTCTACCCGATACTCTCTCTGTTGCCAAAGCTTATTCCGTTGCAACAGCAAAGCTCAAAAGCCACAAAGCATTACGACATAATATCCGAAAAATCCTGGAATCTTCCGGACCCATTGTATGCGAAGTCATGGTAGACCCTGACCAGCCCGTTGCCCCGCGTGCTTCTTCAGCAGTTAAACCGGATGGAACAATGGTTAGCAAACCGTTAGAAGACCTCTGGCCATTTCTTGAGCGAGAAGAGTTTCTAGATAACATGATTATTCCTCCACTGAAAGAATAGCCCTGACTAAGATAGAGGTAGAAATGTCATATATTGGCATAATGCAAGGCAGATTTTCTTCGCCAAAGGATAAAAGAATTCAATTCTTTCCGGAAAATTGGGAAAGAGAATTTGAACTGGCCTCCCTAGCTCAATTTGACTGTATTGAATGGTTATATGATTTTCATGATGCGAAAATTAACCCCCTCGCAACGAATGAAGGCATCGAAAAAATCAAATCATTAATGCAACATCATAACGTTAAAATCAATTCACTTTGCGCGCACTGTTTTATAGAAAAGCCTTTAGTTGGCGCAAGTGCTGAAGAAAAAAATGAGTCTCTTGCCCTATTCGGATGGCTCGTGACGCGTTTAAAAATGCTTGGCGCCACTCGAATAGTGTTACCGGTAGAAAATGCTGCTCATTGGAATGACAGCGCCGAGTTTGACCGCCAATTGGAATGGATGAAATGTGCATTGAATCTGGCAGAGAAGAACCAGATTGAAATAGATATGGAGACAACTTTATCTCCTTTCGTTCTTGCTTCTTTTCTTGACAAATTACCACATCCGCTCCTGAAAGTTAATTATGATATAGGGAATAGCGCAGGAATGGGTTATAATATAAATGACGAATTTACTGCCTACGGTCAACGCATTGGGAGTATTCATATTAAGGATAAACTTTTAAATGGACCAACTATTGCTTTAGGAAAGGGCATTGCGGATTTTCAATCATTGGCCGACTGCCTAAAAAAAATAGATTTTACCGGAGATATTATTCTGGAAGCTGCCCGTGGAATCCCAGGTGAGGAATTGAAATGGGCAAAGAATAATCGATCTCTGGTGCTTAAATACTTCTTACGGAGTAAAACATGAAAAATCTTTTTGATCTGACTGGGCGTGTCGCTATCATTACCGGTGGGGCAGGCTTTATGGGTCCGAAACATGCGGAAGTTATTGCGAATTACGGGGGAATTCCAATTATTGTTGATCTCCCCGAAGCGGATCCTATAAAGGCGGCTAAAAAACTGGTTAAGAATATTGATAAGAATGTTTTTGGATATGAAGCCGATATTACCCAAAAAGAGCAAGTCCAAGGTATTCTTGATTTTGTGATCAAAAAGTTCGGTCGGATTGATATATTGATTAACAACGCTGCTAATAATCCCAAGGTGGAAGCAACCGGGCTAATAGGCTGGGCGAGGTTTGAAAACTTTCCTTTATCATTATGGGAGCAAGATCTAAATGTTATTTTAAAAGGCTCTTTCTTATGCTGCCAAATCATCGGCAGCAAAATGGCAAAACGTAAATCCGGCATAATTCTAAATGTCGCTTCCGATCTCGCAGTCATTGCACCAAACCAACGACTTTATAGGCAGGATGGATTGCCGGATGACCAACAACCCGTCAAACCAGTCACTTACTCGGTGGCAAAAACAGGTTTAATTGGATTGACGCGTTATCTGGCCACTTACTGGGCCGATGCCGGAGTACGTGTCAATGCGATTTCACCCGGTGGTGTATATAACAATCAGCCGGAAGAATTTGTCCGAAGACTTAATCAACTCATTCCAATGGGCAGGATGGCTGATATTGATGAATGGCAAGGTGCAATAATTTTTCTGTGCTCGGATGCCTCATCTTACATTACAGGAATAAATCTAACTATAGACGGGGGACGGAGTGTTTGGTAGCAAGTTTTTAGTAATCACAATATAAACAGGAAACAATGGATATTAAGAACAAGATATTATTGATCTGGCCATGGAATCCCAATCATTTTAGAACCCATGAGTTATTTCCCATTGGGTTGGGGCACTTGGCGAATCTCATTTCCAGGGATTTCTTTAATTTAATGATATTGGATTGTTCATTGAATGATATTCTACCCACCAGTGAGCAATTTAAACAAGCTTTATTGGATTTTCATCCCGATGTAGTTGGAATTTCATGGTGGAGCAATAACACTCCAATTGTTGAGACCACGATTCGGTCAATCAAATCCACGTTACCGGATGCACTTGTTTGTGTTGGAGGTCCACATGCCACGGCAATTGGTCATTTATTGATTAAAAATGATCTAATCGATTTTGTTTTCGTCGGTGAATCGGAAATCAATTTTGCAAGCTTACTGAAAGCCATTTCTATTTATGGTGGTTATCCTGATGAATCAATTTGTAAGTCAATTGGAGGTTTGATTTTTAAGAATTCCCAAGGACAATATTTTAGTACGGAACAGAGTTTTGTCGAAAATCTGGATAATCTGGGCCGGATTGATTATGAGCGTCTGCAATTACCCGCCTATCACAATCAAGGCTATTATTATGGCGGGAAATTAATGAAAGTGAACACAGAGCACTCAGCGCCAATTGTTACTTCTCGCGGGTGTCCATATAATTGTACATATTGTATGGGCCCGATTCTCAACGGTCACAAGATTCGTAGAAACTCTATTGACCATATTATTCAAACGATTGAAATTTTGTATCATGATTTCGGGGTAAAGTATCTTACCATTGCCGATGATAATTTTACGTTTAATCCTGCATGGGCTGAGGAAGTATGCCTGCGTATTGCACATCTCTCACTGTCTGATTTGACTATCGGCACACCCAATGGGGTTCGTATGAGCCGTCTAACGGCAAGTCTGCTATATGCGATGCACAGCGCTGGTTGGAAGGAAATAACCATAGCACCGGAATCTGGTTCTCCAAGAACCCTATTTGCAATGCGGAAAAAAGTGGATTTGGGCATTGTTTCTAAAGTTGTTGAAATGTGCCATTCAGCTGATTTAAAAGTATCAGCTTTTTTCATTATCGGATATCCCAATGAAACTTTGGAAGACATTAAACTTACTGAAAAGTTTATCTATGATGTTAACTTTGATTTTGTCGGGATAAGCATTTTTCAGCCGTTACCAGGTACCGTTATGTTTAATAAGCTTGTGGAAGATGCAATCATTCCTCGTGGTTTTATCCCCGGTCATTATCAGGAAATCACTTTTAAACATCCATTTCTTTCTCCTGAAGTGCTTTGTGATGAGTACAACCGCATTTGGAATGATTTCCGAAAATTTAAGGGATTGCCTATTAAGAATCGCCACGTTGCATCCATTCGTGCCCAGGATGTTGTTAGCACTTTCATATGATGTTGACTGAGGAAGCTCAAAATGACCGATTTACTTAAAGAACAATTGCAATTTTTACTCTCAGAGTCTGTTCCTATTGCGGAAGAAAGAGCACTCACTACTTTTGATAACCAACTCGCCCTCTGCAAAGGGCAATTAGTGCTTTATGGTTGTGGAAGTATGGGTTTGAAGGTTTTGCATTGCCTCCGCATGCATGGTATTGAACCGCTAGCCGTTGCCGATGGAAATCCGCAGTCTTGGGGAAAGTCATGGGCAGGGATGTCCATCTTGTCTCTTGCAGAAGCAGTTGAAAGATACGGCGATCAGGCGGGATTTCTTGTCACTATTTATAATCCCACAAATTCATTTCTCGAGATTTCTCGTCAGCTACATATGGCAGGATGTCACTTGGTGTTTTCACTGATTCCTTTACGATGGAAATTTCATCAAGAATTTTTGCCATATTTGCGTGATGATTTGCCACACAAAGTATTATTAAAACAGGAACGAGTTTTAAGGGGATATGATGTTTTCTCTGATAATTTTTCTCGCAGGGAGTATGTAGCACAAGTGCATTGGCGTTTACATGCTGATTATGAGCAATTGCCTATGCCTCAAACAGAAAATGAATATTTCCCCGATGATCTTTTTGATATCGGAAACGACTGGTTTTTTGTTGATATTGGTGCTTATGATGGTGACACAGTAGCTGCTTTCATTAAAAAATGTTATGGCAACTATCGTAAGATAATGGCCATTGAACCGGATCCTAGAAATTTTCAGAAACTGATGGCATATCTTAACACTCTTCCTGAGAACCTGAAACAGAGAATTTTTCCTTTTCCTTACGCTGCTGCCTCGCGTGCTGGACAAATTCGATTTAGTTCGGGAAAAGACGAGCAGTCCTCAGTTGCCGATGAAGGCCAAATAGTTGTTGAAGGGCGAACCTTAGATGAGTTGGCCTTTAGCGATGTTCCAGACTACATAAAAATTGATGCGGAAGGAGCAGAACTTGATATTTTGTCGGGGGCCCAGCGCGTTTTGAACGTAAATCGCCCGATCGTAGCCGCCTGTGCTTATCATTATCAGAATCACCTATGGGAAGTGCCGCTGGCATTGCATTCACACTGCTATCGATATAATTTCCATATCCGGGCTCATCGCCCTGATTGCTGGGACACAGTTTGTTATGCCGTTCCTGAAGAGCGTTTAAAAAATAAATCTCGATTAAAGAATTTTATTTGATAATTCATCACTTATAAAAAATATGCTAGAGAACGAATTGTTTTTTAATCAATTAAAGAATCTTCTAAGTTTAGATATTCAGAAAATAAATTTAATTAATAAATCTAAATTTGATTTAATTGCCGGAGATTTTGGAAAATCTATAATATTAGTTGGAGCCGGTGAACTTGGGAAATATGCCCTTAAAGGACTACTTAAAATTGGTATTAAACCATTAGCTTTTACAGATAATAACAAAAAACTCTGGGGAACAAAAATTGATAAAATTAAAGTAATGTCACCTCAAGAAGCAGCCGATAATTTTAAGGATAATGCAGTTTTTGTTATCACGGTTTATAATGGCTCATCCCTGATACAACAAATGCGTAATTTGCAGTGCAAGTTTATTTCTCCCTTTACTTATTTATTTTTAAAATATTCTGAAGTATTTCTACCTTACTTTAGTCTTGATTTCCCAGATATTATTTTTTCAGAATCAGATGAAATCAAAAAAGCATTAAATTTATGGGCGGACAACTACTCCAAGGCTGAATATATTGCACAGTTTCAATGGCGGATTTTAAGAGATTTCTGTGCAGCAGGGAATAAATTACCAATGAATGAACTTTACTTTCCAAAAGATTTATGGACATCTAATAGTAAAGAAATTTTTATAGATTGCGGAGCCTTCAGGGGTGATACTATAAAAAATTTTATTGTTAATTATGATTCGGCTTTTTCTAAAATAATTGCGATTGAACCTGATCCTGAAAATTATCAATATTTAAATAATTATGTTTCTACATTACCAGAAAACATAAATAATAAAATATTTACTTATCAGACAGCAGTCGGTGAAAAATCAGGTGAAATTAGCTTTGACATTAGTGGAACTGTTGCTTCTGCAATAAACTCTAGCAGTGATATAAAAATCAAATGTTCAACACTAGACGCTCTTTGTGAAGGATTTGAACCTACATTTGTGAAAATGGATGTTGAAGGTGCGGAATTAGATATTCTTAAAGGAGCTCAAAAAATAATTAGTAAAGCAAGAACAATATGGGCCGTTTGCTTATATCACCGACAAACTGATCTTTGGCGCATACCTTTATACTTTAATAAATTATCTGATGAATATTTTTTTTATTTACGAAGATATGCAGAAGAATCCTGGGAGTTAATAATGTATGCAGTGCCTAAAAATCGAGCCCAATAAAGGTATATGCAAAAATAATTAATGGATGATGATTATGAAAAAAATTTCTATCTTAACACCATGTTTTAACGAAGAAGATAATGTTGAAAACGTCTATAGGCAGGTTAACGAAGTGTTTAAAACCTTACCCGAATATAATTATGAGCATGTTTTTATTGATAATGCCTCTACTGATAGAACTGTAGATTTTTTAAAAAAAATTGCTAAAGATGACAAAAATGTCAAGATAATTGTTAATGTTCGTAATTTTGGACACATCCGTTCACCTTATTATGGCACTATGCAATGTAAAGGCGATGCTATTATTGGTATAGTGGCAGACTTACAAGATCCACCGGAAATGATTAAAGAATTTATTAAAAAATGGGAAGATGGATATAAAATTGTCCTTGGCGTAAAAGCTAAAAGTAAAGAAAATAAATTAATGTTTTTAATCAGGCGGATATTTTATAATATAATACACAAAATATCCGATACAGAACAGATTAAAAATTTTCAAGGATTTGGGCTTTTTGATAAAGAATTTATTGATATCCTCCGTAAGCTCGACGAGCCGTACCCTTACTTCCGCGGACTGGTAAGCGAACTTGGGTTTCAAAGAATTGAAATACCTTACACTCAGCTCAGACGCGAAAAAGGTAAAACAAAAAATAATTTTTATTCCTTATATGATACAGCAATGCTTGGCTTTGTTAATCATTCCAAAGTGCCGTTACGCCTTGCCAGTTTTATTGGATTTGCTATTTCTTTAATCAGCGTTTTAATAGCATTCGTTTATTTAATATATAAGCTTATTTTTTGGAATAGTTTTCAACTTGGAATTGCCCCTCTTGTAATTGGTATTTTTTTCCTGGGTGGTGTGCAATTGTTTTTCCTTGGAATAATAGGTGAATACATTGGCTCTATTTTTACTCAAGTAAAAAAACGACCTTTGGTTATTGAAAAGGAACGGATCAATTTCGATTGAAACAAACGGAGTCCCTTCTTGAAAATATCATGGAAGCATCTGTGGCAGATGCATCAGATAAAAATTCGTTTTTTCTTTATTGGCGTATGGAATACAATCTTCGGTTATTTAGCCTACGTAGGTCTTGATTACCTTTTTACGTTCGTTTTTCAAAAACGCTATTTAGCCTACATGACGGCTGCCGTTTTGGCAAATATTATAGGCACGATCAGCGCGTTTATCTTTCACAAATACATTACATTTAAATCAACTGTGACGGGGAAGGCCGTCATTATCGAGTTTTTTAAATTTTATTCGATGTATACCGTGACAAATATTCTCGGACTCGCGTTACTTCCTTTTTTTGTCGAGGTCATGAAGATAGACCCCAAAATTTCCGGTGCGCTGTTAATCCCGGTCACTGCGATCATCAGTTATTTCGGACACTCCAGGTTTTCATTTGTAAAACGATGAACTGTCGCTCCAAAAGACATCAGAAGCTGCTAAAGTTAAAGAATTCTGAAATGGCCATTCTGATTTTCAAAGATGTGAGGTTTCATTTTGAAGATACTCGTATTGTCCTGATTTTTTTGTTCTTGTAAACGTTCAGATATCTTTATTCTGTCATCCCATAATTAGAACTTTTATAACCTACAAAGCACATTAAACTTATTCTGCAGCACCGCATTTATGGTTTTCTAAAAAAGAAGCCAACGATTACAAAGCCTTGATAAACCATATATCTGTTTTACTGTTAAAAGAAAAGCTTGAATAATAAAATTTACTAAGTTATATTCTTTATGAAATAATTGGTAATGTAAGCCTCCCCCTGCAGAAACTGGGGGCATATTTAATGTACAAACGAAAAGATGCTTGCGCCTTTTATGCGGCTTAAATAAAATTCATGATTAAATTGTAGGATAAATGTTTATTTCAATTACCTTTTAGTGGGAGGTGTTTATTAGATGTCTAAAAAATTTGTATGCTTATTGATAGCAGTTTTTTTTATTATTAATAGCATAATATCTTTTGCAGAGGAAAAACCTTCCGGTAGGGACAATTCTGAAAAGAGTATTGCTAATATTGATGTAGCTCCATTGTTATTCGTGACAAGCCCTGACGGGAGGCACGTGGCATATGTGGCGCAAGAAGAAGATAAGCAATGTGTAGTCATTGATGGAAAAAAAGGAAATCATTATGATGGTATTGGGCGCGCTATTGTTTTCAGTCCTGACAGCAGGCGAGTCGCTTATATTGCCATCACAGGAAAAAAGGGAGTTGTAGTCGTTGATGGAAAGGAAGAAAGACAATACGATAACCTTGGGTCTATCATTTTCAGCCTCGACAGCAGGCATGTGGCATATGTGGCGCAATCGGGCAATAAGCAGTTTGTAGTCGTTGATGGAAAAGAAGGAATGCATTATGTCGGTATTGGGTCTAGTCTTACTTTCAGTCCGGACAGCAAGCGATTCGTTTATAGTGCCGGGGTAAAAAACGAGGGTTTTGTAGTCATTGATGGAAAAGAAGAAAAACATTATGATGTTATTGGGTCTATTCTTACTTTTAGTCCGGACAGCCAGCGATTCGTTTATGATGCCCAGATAAAAAACAAGGGTGCTGTAGTCATTGATGGAAAAGAAGAAAAACAATACGATGGTGTTGCGTCTAATCTTATATTCAGTCCAGACAGTAATCATGTGGCGTATGTGGCCAAATCAGAGAATAGGCTGTTTGTAGTCGTTGATGGAAAAGAGGAAAAACAATACGATCATATCGGGGCTGAGCTTATGTTCAGCCCGAACAGTAAACATCTGGCATATCAGGCCCAATCAGGGAAGAAGCTGTTTGTAGTCGTTGATGGAAAAGAAGGAATACATTATGATGGTATTGGGATAAGCTCTATTATTTTTAGCCCGGATGGCAAGCGTATCGCATATGGAGCTCAATCAGAAAATGATCGTTTCATAGTAGTTGATGGACAAGAGGGGAAGCATTATAATGGACTTGGGTATCCTCTTGTTTTCAGTCCGGACAGTAAACATGTGGCGTATGTGGCTCAATCGGGGGGAAAGTGGTTTGTCGTCATTGATGGAAAAGAAGGAAAGCATTATGACGATATCGGAAAGAGCACTCTTATTTTCAGTCCGGACAGCAAGCGTGTGGCATATGGAGCCCAATCAGGAAATGAGCGATTTGTAGTAATTGATGGACAAGAGGGAAAGCATTATGACAGTATCGGATTTTCTCTTACTTTCAGTCCGGACAGTATGCATTTGGCGTATGCGGCTCAATCAGGCAAAAAACAGTTTGTAGTTGTCGATAAAAAAGAGGAAAAGCATTATGATGAAGTTCTTGTAATTGGGAAAGAAAGTGTAATTTTTGATTCATTTGATAGCATCCATTACCTTGCTACCAGAGATAAAAATATCTATCTGGTTGAATTAAAAATAAAGGGCAATTAATATGTAAAGAAAGTGTTTTTAATATTTGTTCACGTTCGTTTTTCAAAAACGTTGTTTATTCGCCCTGCGGTCTTTGCCGCCGGGCGAATAATTTATTTATCCCATACGAAGCTGCCGTTGTGGTGGATATTGATGAATTGTCAG
>JBEKMY010000070.1:0-21337 GCA_049523355.1 Smithella sp.
TTTGACTGTGGACTCATATCCGTAACCCTCCGTTTCCGAATCTTCCTTCGGTAACATCAATTTATGAGTCAACGTATCTATTTTATCTCCACCTTCGGTAACATTTTTTATGAGGCAATTCGCCCTCTTTTAAGGGATTGACAATTTTTCTATTGTATATCATTCTAAATATATTTATCTGATCTCTTATTATTTAAAATTTTAGAATTGATAGCAAAAAGGTCTCAAAAAGCTAATGATAAAAGTACCTTATATAATCGTTGCAAGTAACGGCCGACGTGAACATGGCTAAAATTAGAGGTAGTTTTGTGACAGCCATACCTATTAAACCAACACATCCAGTTGCGGTAATTCTTCCTGTTTATCGTGGAGTAGAAATGACCGAACGCTGTATTCTTGCTGCAATGCCAAACATATTAGCTATTCCGGGATCACGTATCTTGGCGATAAATGATGCAAGCACGGATATCGGTATGCAAGAAATGCTAGAACAATTTGCTGCACAATGGCCGAATGTATTCGTAGTGATAAAAAATGAAAAAAATATATGTTTTACCGGTACAGTTAATCGTGGTTTTGTATATTTTTCACAACATGATGCGGTACTACTAAATAGCGACGTCATTGTACCTAAAGATTGGCTGAGCAGGTTAATTGATGAGGCTTACTCAAGAACCAATATCGGAACAGTTACTCCTTTTTCCAATAATGCTACGTTATGTAGCTTTCCTAATTTCTTAAAAGAGAATATTGTGCCATTTGGTCTTGACGTTGATTCTATAGATGCTGTGTTCAGGCATGAAAAGCTTCCATGTTTAGAAGCACCTACAGGGGTTGGGTTTTGCATGTATATCCGACGTGCTTGTCTCGACAAGATTGGCTATCTGAACGAGAGGGAATTTAGTAAAGGGTATGGCGAGGAAAACGACTTATGTCAACGTGCGTTTAAAAATGGTTGGCTGAACATAATTTCCCCGAATATTTATGTATACCATGAAGGTGGTGTTAGTTTTTCATCAGATAAAAAGCCTTTAGTTGATCAAGCTATGTGCGTACTTGACAAGTTACACCCCAATTATCATAATGATATTCAGCTATTCATAAAGAGAGATCCTGTTAAATCATTACGAGTAGCACGTTACATACAACTTTTGTCCACTATTCCCATACCGAAAGTACTTCACGTTTCCCACGCTTTAGGGGGTGGAGTTGCACAACATATTGATGAATTATCGCAATACTTTAGTCAACGTATTGCTCATATTTTGCTGGCGCCACATGAAAAAAACGGCATAGTTAGTATAAGCTTTTTATCGAGTCAATTTGCGGATAAGCTAATTTTTGCCATACCGTCGGGTTATTCAGATTTGATTAGCTTGCTAAAGGCTATCGGAGTTAGTGCCGTCCACTTTCACCACACACACGATCTTGATTCGATAATCCTTAACCTGCCAGTAGATCTCGGTGTTACACACCTTCTTACAGTCCATGATTATTACTGGCTTAATGCCAATCCTACACTTACTGATGAAACGGGGAAATACGCGGGATTCTATTCGGATACACAACGCAATCCATTGTATCCGCTGCCACAGGGACTGACCCCAGAGAGTTGGCAAAAGCAGTTTCGTCCCATGATTGAAACCGCTAGTTACGTTGTATTTCCATCCAATGCAACAAAGACAATTTTCGATAATGTTTATCATTTAACCAATGCAGTCGTTGCACCACATATAGAAGCGCAACTAGCGATAGATAGAAAGCAACGACCTTTTACGAAAAAAAACCATTATGCCATTGGTGTGTTGGGTGCGATTAGCCGAGAAAAAGGAGCAGATGTACTAGAACAGGTTGCCGGTAAAGCAAAAAGTTTAGGCTTACCTATTAAATTTAAATTGATTGGTTACGCATATAAATCGCTTCAATCAGTTGAAACTACAGGTAAATATAAAAATAGAGACTTAGAAAATTTGATCCGGAAACACGAGCTAGATATTATTTTCTTTCCTGCACAATGGCCCGAAACATACAGCTATACGTTGAGTCATGCTTTAAATTCGGGTCTGCCAATTATTGCCCCAAGCATTGGGGCTTTCCCCGAGCGTTTGTCTGGACGCCAAAACGTGCTTCTCTTTAATCATTTGAAACCAGCATCTGAACTTATCGATCAAATCAGTTCATTTATTGAAAAGCTGTCAAAGGGAATTCTAATAACGGCGTCAATTTTTGAGAGTGACAAATCGAAACATGATTTCTACCTTAATGACTATATACCAATCGTGTCGCGAGATTTGAAAGTTCTTAAAGCATATGAAACCATGCCGATCGTACTTAATGCCATGAAAATTTTAAATTGCTCAGATGGCAAAAACACATCGTGGAGGGAAGCGCTGCTTCGCATTCTTTGGCCTCTGTATATGAACCCGTGGATGCAATGGATCAGCCAAAGGATACCTTATAAAGTGCGTCGTAGCATTAAACGATCTCTGAGTCGTAGCGCAATTCACGACATAATTAACTGATCTGGCTGCTTGTACCATTCTGAAACAATAATGCATAGTAGGACGAACATTCTATTAAGTGGGAAATTTCAAGAAACGTGATTCAAAATAAATATTAATAAAAAACTATGTGATACCTATAAAAAATGTCGACAAATGCCCCTATCATGATTGATAAGATTGACAATGGACAACACATTTGCTAGAAAATCGCACACCGCAATTTTCTTATAATATGAGATTATTTATTAATGCATAATGATTTTGCTGTATCTAATTCCTTGCATTTAAAAAAAACTGCGGTACGGTTACGTGGTTATTAACACCTTGTATCGGATATTTCTTTAACAAAACATAGAGGACATCCATGAGCATTCAACTTTTTGCGCCCCACTTTCGAATTACACAATGCCTTGAACAAATCAAGGAATGTATGGAAAAAGGTTGGACAGGACTTGGTTTCAAAACTATCGAGATCGAGAACGATTGGAAAGCCTACACAGGTCATCATCATGCGCATTTCCTCTCATCCAATACGGTCGGTCTGCACCTTGCTTTCAAAATATTAAAAGATCGCTTGGGATGGCAAGATGGCGATGAGATCATTACAACTCCGATAACCTTCGTTTCCACTAATCACTCTATTCTTTATGAGAATTTGAAACCCATTTTTGCCGATGTCGATGATTATCTCTGCCTTGACCCTGCATCTGTGCTCTCGCTCATCACGCCGCGCACACGTGGCGTGATTTTTGTCGGTTTGGGCGGCAATACTGGACAATACGAAAAGATCATCGAATTGTGCCGTACGCGTTCTTTGTCGCTCATTCTGGATGCCGCCCATATGTCGGGAACGCGCTTAAAAGGGAAACATGTCGGTCCCGAAGCGGATGTAGCAATTTACAGTTATCATGCCGTAAAGAATTTGCCAACGGCGGATTCGGGCATGGTTTGCTTTGCGAACGCCGAAGATGACGCTCGCGCTCGCAAGCTATCATGGCTTGGTATCAGCAAAGACACGTATACCCGAACGATAAGTCAGGAATCATACAAATGGATATATGACGTCGAAGATATCGGCTTCAAATATCACGGTAATTCGATTATGGCCGCCATAGCATTGGTTCAGTTGCGCTACTTAGATCATGACAACGCATACCGCCGCCAGTTGGCCTCTTGGTACATGACCGCGCTTTCTGGAACCTCTGCGGTACAAATCGTGCCGACCGCTCCAGATTGCGAGTCGTCGCGTCATCTTTTTCAGATTCGCGTGGCCAATCGAAATGAGCTTATGCTTGCCTTACACGAGCACCAGATTTATCCGGGTGTTCATTATCGCGACAACACAGAATATAGTATGTATGCCTTTGCTAAGGGTACATGCCCCTATGCACATAACGCCAGTCAGGAGATTATTTCCCTTCCTTTGCACATGGGATTGACTCGTGATGACGTTGTACAAGTATGTGAGCTTGTGTCGCATTTTACACAGGACAATTTGACATGAAGACACGAAAAGTTGTTTCGCTAGTTATTCCGGTTTTTGGTGTTTATGAAAGAGTCGAGTCTTACTTTTTTTCTTTTTTTACTGAAGCGGAGAAAGGTCATCCTTACGTAGAGTATGTTTTTGTTTTCGATGGGGCGCATTGGGGTGGGCTGCCGGGCATTCAGCGCCTTTTGAGAGATTTCAAAAACGTCAAGGGATGCATTATTGAAACCGAAACATATCTTCCGGCCATTCTTTACAACAAAGGTGCGGAGTTAGCTTCTGGAGATTGGGTGGTTTTTTACGATCCTGCCGTGTCTTGGTGTGCGGAGACGTTTGAAAGACTCGTGACTAATGCCGTGGAATGTTACACAACTCACCAACCAATGTATTTCGCCAGACAGCTTCGCTTTGCGTCTTACAGTTATCCCGGAGTACCGGAGGAAGGCATCATGTTTGCGTGGTTGTTTTATGGCAATGTTCTGTCTCTGTCGGATTTTATTATCCCTGCCGATCTGTTTAGAGATGAAAGTCGATTTGATGTCACCCCTATTCTGCAAAAAGATTGTGGATGGGAGTTTATCTTCCGATTGATGAAGAGGCATGATTGCAGACTTTTGGGAATTGATGAACGCGGACATGAACATCTGAGTAGTAGTTTTTCCTCGTCTCTATTCCCAAGACCATTTCCAGCCTCAAAAGATCTTGTTCGACGTTACATCATATGGAGAAACTCATTCCACTCTGACAGCTTCTATCTTACCCAACCGGTTTTTCATTCCGCACAGTTTTTGAGCGATTTCAAGCAGGCAGAAACAGATTATATCATTAGACAGTACCAGCGTTTTTGCGGTTATATTGCACCCACCGCGCCAGTTAACAGAAGAAAAACGTCGGAGCCGTTCCACATCACAATAACAGGGGGATTTTATGAATATCATCATAATGTCCTTTGCTTTTATTCATATCTTGATTTTCTTGCTGGATCCGGGTTTGCAACATACAAGGCTGTACTGGACAACGTAACAACTGACATTGACCTCTTAGGGAGTGATCTCGTCATCATCTCAAGAGGAAAGTGTGAAGAGATAAAACGTATCATATCCTTTTGCAAGAAACATCGCATCCTCACCCTTTATATGATTGATGACAATTGGCTGTGTATTGGACACGATTGGCCTGAAAAATACGCGGACACCTTTAAACCCGGAGCGCCAATTTATGAATATTTTCTTTATGCAGTAAAAAACTGTAATGTCGTCCTTACCTACAATCCTCTCATGGTGGAGGATTTGCGCCCTTATGCCAAACATATAGTGACCTTGCCAAATAGCGTCGACCTTGGAAGGTTTGAAGCGATACCTCGTCCGAAAGAACGACGGAACTTTGTAGTAGGATACGCCGGATCGCAACGATTCATTAATGCTCCTTTCGAAGCTTTGGCATCGCTTGCCGGTGAAAGAAGCGACATTGAGGTTGTGCTCATGGGGGAGCTGCCAGCAAAACACGAAACCCTGTTTTCTAATGTCAGCATAACTAGAGTGGGCATGCAATCATACGATCAGTATATTCGCAACATACGTTCATTGGGCATCGACATACTTCTTGCTCCGGCAGATAATTCTCGCACATCGCGTTCAAAATGCCCCAATAAGTACTTTGAAATAACTGCCGCTGGCGCAGTGGGAGTTTACAGCGACTGCGAACCGTATAGGTGGTATATTGAGGATGGTGTTAATGGCGTATTAGTAATTAATTCTAATAGCGTTTCAGAATGGAAGCAGGCTATTTGCTCTTTGCTCAATCGTGATAAATTAATAAAAATGCACACAGTTGCCCGCAAAAGGGTTGGAGAATCTTACGATGTTTGCGTCGTAGCAAAACAATTTCGCGATTTGATTACGGAGTTAATATCGGAATACAAAATTAATGCGGCAATCCCGCAAGATGGCGTGAGGTAGAAGTGTTGAATATTGCTATTATATCCCACTCTCCGCATTTGTGTGGAGCTGAGCGCATGCTCTTGAATCTCGCTATTGCTCTGCGGGATACTGTGATTTTCAAGCCTGTAGTTTTTGTTCCCTGCGCGGAGCAAGGACCACTATCCGATTTTCTTGATCGAGAAAAAATTGAGTGGTACGGTACTCCCGCAGTGACCCACTACGTATATGTCGGATCTGAAAATGCACGGAATTATATTTCCCGTTCTCTCGAAAATGCCGAAACTTATTCTGAGTACCTGAAGGCCGTCAACGCGGATATTGTTATCAGTAATACATTGACGTCGATGGAGGGCGTTTTTGCGGCGGTAAAATCGAATTTGCCATATATTGTTTGGGGTCACGGCATCCTTGATGCCAGCATGCTTGACCGAGCTGAATATCTTGCGCGGTTTTGTGAGAACATAACGCTGCAGCTTACTTGCAAATTGATTTGCTGTTCGCAATGGACAGCAAATGGTTTTAAACATATGTGTGATAAAGATAAAATCGCTGTTATCCATAATTGGACACATATTGACGCGATGATTAGAAAGCCAGACAATTCAGCGAAAGATTTTGTAGCCTTATCAACATTCGAGAAACATAAGGGGCTTGACGTTATTATCAAGGCTGTTGACCGGATACGTAACCGTGGGAAAAATGTTAGGGTATGTTTATATGGCGATGGACCAGAGAAAGAGCCTCTTAAGGCCATGGTAAAAGAAAGAAGACTTGAAGAAAACATTTTGTTTTTCGACAGAACAACCGATGTCAATGCGGTATATGATAAATCTCGGGCACTCCTTCTTCCATCTTACATAGAACCTTTTGGCATGGTAGCCATTGAGGCCATGTCACGCGCAACACCAGTTATTGCCTCACAAACGGGAGGAATTCCTGAAATTATTGATGATGGCGTAAATGGCTTGTTATTCTGGCCAGGGGATTACGAAAATTTGGCTGATAAAATGGAGGCCTTGCTGGACGAATACCCTCTTGTGGAGAGAATAAGAGTGAATGGGCACAGGCGAGTTATGGAAGCTTTTGACGGAACTATATCCTTGAGAAAATTCCAGGAAATAATTACGAATGAATGTGAAAAATTTTCGGGATACACCAAAAGTCATCATAGGATTATAAACACTTTAGAACTCTTTGCGGTGAATGATGATGGCGTTTGCGACAAATTTTATACCAATAAACTTAGAGAGGCCATCAGGATATATATATCCTCTTCTAGGATTGGGCTTTTTCTTTTCCGAATTATTACAAAAACAAAATTGGGAATGAACATAAAACAAAGATTTCTCCGATTAATCGAAAAACATGGAGATACATAGATTGCCCGCTAATCCAACTCGTGATAAAGTGCAGTTGCGTCAGATGCATCGGTGTGACTTGCTGAAAACTTTAGTGTGGCGCAACCACCCGGAGACTCGAAAATGGTTTAAAAACTCTGATGTAATAAGCGAAAAAGAACACTGGGCCTGGTTCAACAGAAGAGAAAAGGACAACACTGATCTGGTTTTCATAGTTGAAAGGATGTCCGATGGCGCTCCCATAGGGCAGGTTTCGATTTATGGGATTGACAATATAAAATCTGTCGCAGAGATAGGCCGATTTATAACCGCTCCCGAATATATCGGGAAGGGCTACATGAAGGTAGCTTGTAAGCTCCTTATAAAATTCGCGTTTGAAGAGCTCAAATTAAGGAGCCTGTTTCTTGATGTGTATTGCAACAATGAGCGAGCCATTAATCTATATATATCGCTAGGTTTCAAGCGTACTTATCGGGTGTCTCATGATATGGACAGATTTGAGTTTACTATTAATGAGTTTCTCCAAGGATAAAATCGAAAGTTTTAGATATGATTTCCTAGAGCAAAACATGATTTTAAAATATAAGTTTACCAAGAAATAAGGTGATTATCTATAAAAAGGTAAGTTTAACAGGGCAATATTAAGGCTGTATTTTCATTAACGCGAATTATGATTGAATAACGACAATTACAACTACATTATATTATCATAAATTAATGTGGCTATTAATATTTTTCAGTGTAAAACAAGGACATGAGGTGGCCTCCTTTCAAGGACACTAAAGAATTATAGATGAATATATTCGATGAAATCAAGGATAATATGGTAGAATTGTAACACTACCTTTTTTAACTTTTGGAATTCGCCTTAGAATTCATGTTGGTTTGCGGGAGATATCATCTTGTTACTGTAAGCCTTTTGTTTAAACCCCAACATTCAAGTGGAGTTCCAGAAGGCATCTAGTGATGTTCCAAGAGAACATGGCTGGATATTTCAGTAGTCACCGTTTCGTATTTCGTAGTTATGGGTGCACTATGACTGTTAATGTTGATATTATAGAGCTTGAACAATATCAAACTTGGTTTATCTCAAGGATAGGTTTTTATGAAGACGGCGGTAATACTGAGTAAAGAGTTCGATTGGTCAAAAGTTTCAGATGAAATCTTTTTTTTCGCAGAAGGAATTCCTGCTCTATCTAAAAGCAGTTTCCTTCGTGGAACGCCTGATGTAGAAAACCAAATCAGCGCTTCTGAGCAGCCTTGGGCCATTACTTTCTTTCAACAGTTTCATCTTCCCATAATTCGAGATGCCGGTATTGAACCCAACGACTGTCGCATCCTCGAAATTGGCAGTGGATTTGGTTGGCTTGCCTATGGAACGCTGAATACTATCAATCCAGAAGTCTACGTCGCAACTGATATATTTCCGCAGCTTGTGACAGTACTTTCCGACAATCTTAGGAAGTGGACCAAATCTGATACAGCCGCTGCTCTCTTCGATCCGCAAGATCCTTTCCTCTTTAGGTCACTTTATTTCAATGTAATCCAATCACACTCGGTCCTTCACCATGTTCTTGATTATAGGACTGCAGTGCGTGCCCTCTATAATCACCTAGCCTCGCCTGGTGTCATCGTCTTCTGTGAACCCTGTTTAGAAGGATATTTGTTTTTTCTGATAAGTGTTCGTATGTTCTCGAGGGTCCAAACCTTACCACAAAAGTTGACCAAAGAAATCGAATTTGTTGAGACCTACATTCTCCAAAGGACTGGGTCGTTACGAGAGGATGTACACTTCCTGCGACAACTTGGCTCAGGTGATAAATACCTTTTTTCTGCCTACGACCTTTTCGAGCTTGCCGATAATATTGGTGCAAAGCTTTACATCAAAAAGGATGGGCGAAGCCTAAAGGAGAATTTGAAATTCGAGTTAAAACTCCGCGGTGCTGACGAAAACATTATTGCGAAATATGATGACTTCTTATCTTTTTTGTTGCCAGAGGGTGTCGAGAACGCCTATTTTTCAGATCTGCGCCAAGTATTTAGTTTTCACAAGTCATGAAATACGACCAAAATTTCGTTTAAAATCGGAATCACAAAGATAAAGAGTTCAGTCCATCTGAATGTTGTTTTCAATTCTTACTATATTTCGAATGATCTGCCCCAAATACTTGCACCACATGTTTGTGGATAGTTGTCTGAATTGAGTATTAGAGGTGGAAAGAAAGCAATACATGGTTCAGCCTTTGTCTGATTTGATGTGCACCACATAGTAAACAGCCATAGCGCTGAATCTCAACCATACTCCCGCCGCTACTATCCACATCAAAATACCCGGATACTGATGGCGGAAAAATTTACCGTAGAAGCGCATCATACCTTTATGTTTATGCCATTCCACAAAAAGCGGTCGTATTTTACTGCAAGTACCTTTGTAATGAACCGCACTGGCATCGGGAACAAACATGATCTTCCATCCCCGCTGGCGAAAACGCATGCACCAGTCCAAATCTTCACAGTGCATAAAATAACCTTCATCCATTGTGCCGATGTCCATCAGCGCGTCGTGCCTTACCAGCATGCAGGAGCCTGAAACAGCTTCAACTTCAGTATCCCCGTCCGGTAGTGGTTGTTGATGCAGAAGAAAATCAGCGAAGAGGCGGGGATATCTTTCCTTTAGCTTATACAGGCCAAATATGTTTACAAAAGACCGCCACGGTGTTGGTATTGCCCGCCTTCCCCCGGCCTGTTCTGTGCCATCAGGGTTAAGCAACAGCGGCCCGACCATTCCCGCTTGGGGTGATGATTTAATACAGGACAATAACTTTTCCAGAGCATCCTTATCAATAACACAATCCGGATTAAGAAAAAGCAGATAATCGCTTTCTCCGTCGGCAGCGATACCTATATTGCAGGCTTTAGCGAAACCTAAATTTTTACTATTGCGTATACAAACCAGACGGGATTGCAACTCGGCGAGGTTATCAATGTACTTCAAACTGCTATCTTTGGAACCATTATCAACAACAATTATTTTAGTTACAGAAGATGAACACAACAGCGAATTAACCGTCTCATTTAATAAGTGACCTGCGTTATAATTAACAATAATAGCTGATACCTTAGACATATAAAAACATGTTCCCTCTGATTTATCTTAAGCCAATTAAAAATCGTTTATCCAAAACCTTCCAGATTTCACTGTCCGAGGTGGTGCGATTTTGTTGAGTTGCGCGCCGCTTTCGCCACACAAGGGTAATACCGCAAAGTGCGTCTCACTTTGCCTTTAAGATTACCGTATCTTTTCATAAAACAAAAATTGTTAATCCCTTGAAAGAGGGATTTTTGACTAAATATTTTTTAACGATTACTGGAAGAAACGTACGCCTACTACTGTTTAGTTGTGAGCAGTTATCCGAATTGAGTATTACGAATAGCAAGAGAGTAACGGCAAGATACCCGGCATGGTTGAAACACGGTGGAAAAGCACGTTCCGATTCAGCCATAGAGCTTTTTCACTAACCAGGCGATCTTGTGTCCCAGAGTCTGTGCGCTCTGGATTCCTTCCTCATCTTTTTCCACCTCACCCTTATCTCTGGCAACGCTCATTGCCCGACCGGCTATGATAATTTCATTGGCAAAGAAGAAATGATTCATGGTTTCTATGGTATGCATTCCTCCGCTGCGACGGAAACAGGTTAATGAAGCCCCAACTTTGTTCTTGTACATCTTTCCATTTGCCAGGCCGACAAAGCCCGCCCGGTCGATCAATGCCTTCATCTCCGCTGTGACATCCTGAAAATAAGAAGGAGATCCCAAAACGATACCCTGAACGTGCGTCATCTTTTCGATATAATCGTTTGCCGCATCATTCTTAACGGAGCATCGCTGATCCTGATTCTCGAAACACTTGTAGCAGGCAATACATCCGTGAATCTTTTTTGCCGAGAGTTGGACTAGTTCCGTTTCAATGCCGCCTTTTTCGATCTCCCGTAAGAGATAGCCCATCAACGTGGTGGTGTTGCCTTCTTTTCTTGGACTGCCGTTGAAACCGATAACCTTCATCCTCAATCCCTCCTCTGAATCTTATTCATGAATTATAGGTAATCAAATGTCCTGGATCAATCGTTTTAAAAGTTAAGTGATGAATCAATAACTTATTTTGAATTTTTTAACGATTACTGGTTGCAAGATAGCATAAAATTAATGTTTTGAAAATTGAGACTTTCAGGAGGAAGTTATCAATAAAAAACCAGATGTTCGATTATGGATACTTTTTAATAGGGCGCTGTTGTACTGGTTTTTTCAACACCATATCTGATGCAGAAATCTCCGATAGGCTGATCTGATGCTGAATCATAAATACAGAATGTCCAGTTATCGGGATTATTTTTCCACTCATCCAGGAGTTTCCTAACATCATCAATTGTATGATAATCATCACCGATGCCTAATCGAACTCTTCCCGAGTTCAACCATGAGGCATAAGTTTCATAGAATTTATTCGTATCAGGCATCTGCCCGATATATACCTGATTGCCTTTAATGGTTGGCAAGTCTTTCGCCTAACTTTACCTTTTATTAAGACGCATTATAAAATTAAACTTATAAAAATATTGCAGTCCGAGCGACAGATTCGATTGCAATTGCGGCTACTGCTGATCCATAATCCAAGTCAATGTTTTCCATCGTGTCGTGTGTATCATGATAGCCGGTTCGGTTAATATCATAATTTTCCATAAACAATACTGCGGGAAGACCTATGTCGGAAAAAATCTGGCCGTCGGTGTTAAAGAGTGAACTGGCCGGATCATCTATGGTACGAACCTCGCCATCTAGACATGGATGCAGTGCAATTTCCGGTATCTTATGCCCATCTTTGCTGCGCTCGCCATGTTTCTTTCCTAGACGTTCCGGGACTTTATTCCATTCTCTCGTCTTGGCATTCCAGATCATATTGGCCAAATGTGCCTGGTAAGCGATTTCGAGAGACTCACGGCTTCTGCCTGGTGAAATCTGAAACACGTTCTGATCCTTGTCCCGGTTGTGAGCTATCATGTCCATCACAAACAAACCGACAACTTCAACCGGGGATAAATCTACCCATTTATAGTTTTCCAACCGTAACTTGAAATTCTTTTCTATCAACGCCTGAGAAAAATGACGTGCACCCATGCAATCAGACGGGAACTCCTCGCCTGTCAGGTGCAAAAGCCAAATGTCACGTTCCAGTTTTCCTTCCTTTGCAAGCTGTAAAAATATTGGAGCAGCCAGCAAAAGTGTAGTTGTCGCCGAATGGTTGTCATCTGCGCCGGCGGCGGCTAACCTTGCACCCGAGCCTCCGCGTGACTTTTCATATATATCCTCCATATATGCCGTATCATAGTGATCGGCCATGACTACAGCCTGGTTACGATTCTTCCCCGGAATCACAACTAAAATATTGCGTTCATGGGCATGTCCTTCCTGATTGTTCTTCCAACCACCAAACAGTGAAAAATCAAAATCTGTTTTCCATTGAAACGGCAACTCGCCGCAAAAGGCTTTGTCAACCATGCCGGCCTCGGAGATGGACTGGCGATGGCAGCTGATGAGATAATCGCCCAGGGGTTCCAGGTCGCGATGATGATGACTAACCTTGCTTTGAGTGATTTGATCCTGCACACAGTCAGCGTTGTCCTTGTTGATGAAATGTCCATGCGATAGAGTCAGAATACCGTTCCAAAATGCTTCCTCAAAAGCCCGCGTCGCCGTTTTTCCGTAGGTCAAAGGTTCAGACAGTTTTTTCATTCTCTTGGGTAATTCCAGAATTTTTCCCAGTTCCCTCTTAACACGGCGGCCTTCCTTAGAATCATGGGCCCTTTGAGGCAGTGAAGAGAGCCATTCATCAAGGGTTTCATTCTTGGAAATTCTGAGCATGTGTTGAGCAAAGCTTCGTCGTAGGAATTTCCGGTTGCCCAGTTGCCAACTGTCAAGAAGCGTAAGAATATTAAGGGAAGTCTGATGAGCATAGTGGTCATGAACATTATTAAAGTTATTTAATGCCGACAGATATAAGTCACGCCTAAGCAAACGCGGCCATAGTTCGACTGGTTTACTAAGATCAGGCGAATCTGTTCTATAGGCTGTCAGATACCCCAAAGGTCCATGAGGCAGCAATTCCGCCTGATTTGATTTGGTTGACCAGTAGGCTGCCAGCGGCCTATGCCAGAAAACCTCATGCTGGCCTATTCGCATCGCCGGGAAAAGGAATCTGTATCCAAAGAGCCCGCCTTCAACCAAGCTTGCTTCTGCTTTCCGCAGTTCCAGAGGTGTTGCATTGGGGCCATCTAGAATCAGTTTGAAATCCTTAGTCCATATTTGACAGTTCCTAGCCATCGGTTTGTCATAGAGGTCGATGGAATCAAGAGCTGTACTGAAAAGTACTTGGGCCACGTTATCCAGACGAGGATTCAATACAAGCGGGTCATCATAACGATGAACTCTATTCCAACGGTTCGTTCGCTGGTAGGTATGGAGCAGCAGTTCTTGCTGGATTTGCGCTGGCTTTATACTCGGATGAGGTTCGCTCAGCCATCCTGATTGTGGAATACGGATTCCCGCTCCATCGTAGCGGACCGCCCATCTCTGCAGGGCAATTTGCATGGCAAAGGGTAATTCTTGCTGCAAGTGTACGTAAGTTGGCATTCCCCATGCGACAAGACTGCCCGGAAATGGCAGAAGATTCAGTTTCCCGCCCAGATATCGCTTCCGCACCTGTTCAGGAAGGTGGCTGAATGACCTGAAAGTTAACAGGTATCGGACATCTTCGACCGGAGTCCTGTCGTCAATAAGGAAGGATTGAGTCCATGAAGGAAGAAAATCTTGATTCCAGTAAGGAAATTTCAAATTTTGTTCTGCAGGTAGGATACGGAATCCCTGCCGAAATAATTGTGATGCATTTTTAGTACTTTCTCCATAGACCGAGGACATTAATTGTTGAATAAATGCTAACGATTTTTTTTCGGACAATTCTTGACCGGGGGCTGAATAAAAACTTTTCCAGAATCCTTTTTCCGGTCCCTGTTCGCTGCTGCCAAAAAATGTCCAACGTAGCCGGCCCTTGTCGTCCTGCGTTCGGGAAAGAGCCAACGGCAAAAGAACGAGATAGCGCTCATGAGCAAGATGGCCACAATGGGCGGATAGTTCGGATGGCCAATAAGGATTATCCTGGAGATTTACTCCCATGTGTCCCAATATATGATAGGCTGGCCTACCTTCACCAAGTTTGACCAAAAGCTCGATGATCTGTTGGGCAATGTTCTGCAATCCTGGTTTGATCTCATATTCTTCCTCGATTTCAGAAATATGCCATCCGTACGGGTCATCTTTGGAGAAGAGAAGCTTATCAGTGGCGCCATATGGTAAGCGACCGAGCCTCGGTGGCGGCATAAATTCCGAGTATGCTGGTAATGGATAATGCCCCTTACCCAAGAACCATGGAAACCCATTAAGTATTTGCTTCCATCCAACACTATTTCTTTTGGCATTCACGGATGGGATCTTTGTATTCTTGCTCTTTGAATAGATATTCATTGTTTCACCATCTCGAAAAGACAAATTTATAAAGAAGATTCTTAAGAATTATAGGTTGTTATCTAGCATAAAATTACGGAAATGAAAATAATGATTTCCGGAAGAAATATACAATAATATTGAGTAATAATATAGCGGTTGAATATTGAACTTCTACCGGGACTGGTGAACGTTTGGTTAATTCTCGTCATCCTTCTGGGGAAAATGAATGTATCAATATCTTTCATTTGGGGGAA
Organism: Smithella sp.; assembly: GCA_049523355.1. GTDB lineage: Bacteria > Desulfobacterota > Syntrophia > Syntrophales > Smithellaceae > Smithella. The sequence continues at coordinate 15,097 of JBEKMY010000070.1, forward strand.
TATATTTTCAAATGCCACTGCCACGTCAGGGTCAAAATGTTTATTAACGTTGTCCATGATTTCCTTTTTTGCTTGAAATGGTGACAGCGCCTTACGATAGGACCTGTCAGAAATTAAGGCATCATAGACATCGGCAACTGCAATTATTCTAGCGCCCAGGGGAATGTTCTCACCTATTTGAGAATGGTAGCCGCTGCCATCCCATTTTTCATGATGACTGAGGATAAGGGGGAGAATTTCCAGCACTCTTCCTCCTACAGGCGCAATTACATTCACAGCGGTTTGAGGATGATTCTTAATCGTATCTTTTTCAATACCGGACAATTGTCCAATCTTTTGTAATAATTCACTACTAATACCGATTTTACCCAAATCATGCAGGAGAGCAGCTAAGCGGATATTCTCTATTTCATAAGGGGTACACTCCATTTTTAGCGCGATTTGTTCCGATATAACTGAAACACGGTATGAATGACTCTGCGTTTGGCTGTCTACAGAATCTATAATAAGGACAAGCATTTCTATCACGCCCTGATACGTTTTGTTGATTTGTTTGTATGCTGCATCTTTCTTTTCGTAGAGTAGCCCCATGGTGTAGCCCGTTATGATCAGGAAACCTCCCCATGTCAGCAAATCCAGCCAGCGATAGAGTTCGCTATCCATTTCGAACTTAAAAGAGAATGGATACGTATATGCCATAGTGAAGATAAGGGTAATCGAGAAAAATGCGGCTAAAGTAGCATATCGCCTACCGAAGAAATACGCGCCCAACAGAACAGGAAGATAAAAGAAATTCAAGAAAGCCCTTTGATTGGCAATGAAGAAAAAAATAAAACCTGTTATGACAACGAGAAGGAAGATAATGATAAGTTCCCTGTCAACTTTAAATAATCTTTTAAAAATTTTCATCTGTCTTTTGTTCATGTTCGTCTCCGAATGAGAAAAATAAATAATTAGGGGTTTGACCTGCTCGCTCTAACACCATGCCTTTATCGTGATATGCGTACTCCAAAGTTCATATCTATTATCAGCATTTGTTTGTTTCGCAAGATATCCTCTTAACGGTTCATTATGAGTTTATGACTTCAGGACGATTCCGGATCTCTCTGAAAGTTTTGAAATGGCGAGGAGATACGGTATCGCATTTCTAAATCATTATTCAAAATATATGCATGCAATTCCCTCATTAATGATTACTGCTATTAAATGGCAAGCATTGTCAGCTAACAATAAAAGCAAAATGCAGGCCATAATAGATAATATGATAATAATTATTATCACCTTGATATAATTACACATTTTCTGGCAGCATTTTTTTATGACTTCAAATGATCAACCAAATATGGTGTATCAACTAAATATGGTGGAAAAAGATTAAGCCTTATTCACTTTGTATAATCAAAATCGTTTAGTAGATGCGTAAAAAGGGTGTATCATACATATGTTAAATAAGAATAATATAAATATGTGTTGTTGTATGTCTTCAAGTGGTCTTGAACAAATTATGCATAAAGTTAATAGACGAGTACAAAAATTTAAATTGAATTTTTAACGATTACGGTTGTAATCAAGACTTTATGTTAAAAAAATACAAGGCAAGTCTCAACTTTGTCATGGTATATTTAGTCCGTTAAAACATAAATACCTGAAGGAGGCTTGCCCGACAACTATTGTATTTGTATCTTGTCGCTGTCAAATGCTCCGCTGCCATTTTCTAAACGGAGAAGTTTTTCATAATCTACCATCTCTTCAATCGGAACAGCGTATACAGATTTCAAACAGGCAGTATTTATTAACTTGTGAGGTCGCAGCATGCCGACGCTGCCCAGGCAGTAACGGCAGGCCCGGAGAGGATTTCGGGAACTTAGAAATTTCTTGAGTTTGCCTGAAAAAGCCGACGTGCCGATGATCCTGACACCATCCTCCCTGCGATCGTATGAAACCGCTCTATCCAGAATATCCGGAATATATATACTATGGGGACATTTAAAAAAATAACCTTCATAGATGGACTGACAACCCCAGAGTCTGGCAAACCGGCACGTGTTGTAAATACGCTGCGTCAGCGCATGATCTGTAGTCCCGATCGTCGAGAATGCTGCACGAAAGTTTGCGTAGAAATATCTGATTATTGTTACCTGATGCAGCCTGGCTGATTGGTAAATATCCGCCATGTGCGAAGTCAGCAGATGTTGGGTTTGCGGATAGACGGAAATTTCAATTTCATCAATTTCTTTCCATACTTCATCCTTCATCTGTGGAAGCAATATTCCGTTAGTCACCAGTCTGATTTTCCTGCTTATACCACTATGGCGGATCTCTTTTACCAGCGCGAGTATATTGGGATGCAGCAAGGGTTCACCGCCGAGGATCTTTATCATGGGAGACCTGTAATATCGTGAAAGGGTCGAAAGATCTCTGAATACAAAATCCGGATTGGCAATACGCATTTTCACAGCCGGCGAAGCATGATTGCAATCCATGCATGTAATATTGCAGTGATCTACCGCATTGATCTCGCAAAAATTCGACGGAATAATCTTTCTACTGACTATTCCTGTCCGGTAACATCTCCAGTTTTTAATAAGGGATTGCTTCTGCATAGGAAAACATAGTAGTTCTAAGTGTTGTGTGTCAATAAAATATTGGCTTCCAAAGCGGTTCATTGCGGCGCAGAGGACGATTAGAAACAGGTTTTAGAAAATAAAGTATCTACAACGGTAATCTTCTTCTCTTAATTTCTTCCAGTTTAGTATTGATATCTTCCAATAAGCCGGTATCCGTCATATTCCCTGAAGCATTTACAGACTTTGCCCGTTCACAGATTTTAAGTAAATCTTTGCCGGAAATTGAATTAAGCCTGTTTTCTTTTACAGCGGATTTCAGCATTGCAACAAATTCCCCATCGCTGATATCGCCGGACAACTTGACGCGCCACAGGGAAGCTCTGATCGATTTCATTAATTCTTTCTTTATCACACCGGTTTGACTCATCAGGCATTGGGAATGAACACGTTTATGAAGCAGGTTTTTATCGATGATTCCCAGTTTGATGCCGGCGTCCCTGGCTCTTAAAAACCAGTCACTGTCGTCGGAAATCTGATAACTTTCATCAAAATATCCTACTATCTCAAAAGCTGATTTACGAACAATCAGGGAACTGGGAATATAGGCGAGTGTTTCTTCCTGCAAATGATTTGTTCTAACCCATTGGGGAATATCTTTTAATCCTTCCGTCAGAAACAAACTGTGTTTGGTTATGGAATAGTCAATATCCGGATTTTCTTCCATATAATTTATCTGTGTTTCCAGTTTATTGGTATCCCAGATATCATCAGCATCGAGAAATGCCAGATACTCTCCGGATGCTTTCTGTATCCCGAGGTTTCTGGCTGCCGCCACATTCTTATGTTCCCGATGCAAATAGATAATCTGTTCATGCTTTTTGGCAATAGCCGCGCTGCCGTCAATCGATCCGTCATCGACTACAATACATTCCCAGTTATCGTAATTCTGGTTCAAGACACTTTTTATTGTGTCTTCCAGAAATATTTCTCCGTTATATACGGGAATAATCACGCTGATTTTAGGATTATTCAATTTCTTTTCTCTCATTTTTCCTTTCTGCTTAACAAGCCTTTAAATGTTATGCGATCTCCGTGTTATTTGTTCCGGGGGACATTTGATTCAACGCGGCGCCTTTTGATCTGTATTCATTGTTTATGATTGCCTAACGATGCTTATGTGTATCCTTGCTAATATTCAAAACATCAACGCTTTTTAAGTAAGATAGCATAAATTTATAAATTTGAAAAATAAGGAAGTAAGAAATAAAATATTTTCCGATTATTATTGTAAAATAGATCAGCGTTTAAAAAATTGGCAGGTGATTGCCCAAAAGCGCAATACCTGCCAAAATATCAAGAAAAAAGGTTTTTAAAGCCTGTTATTTTGTCCCGGCCGAAAATACCCGGCCAAAATTATGACACGGCATAACAAAAAGATTTACCAGATTCCGAACCAGTGTGAGCTGCCCGCCAGCCAGATCAGAGAGATCAAATAAGCTATCAGGACTACCGTGGCTATTTTCTCCGTCAGGGTTATGGGTTCTTCCTGCTTTATCTCCTTGGTCATGCGTTTTACCTCCAATAGTGTTTTTAACGTTTCTTCTTTGACAATATATATGAAAACGCGGATGATTGTCAATCCTTCCTTGAAATGCTGTTTTTCTTCCATTCCCGATTCACGCGGCATTTCAAAGTTGAAATGATTAAAAATATTGCTTAAATTCTGACCGAACATGTGGTAAATTGAATAAACACAGTCCATACAGGAGGCAAAAAGCATGTACAACGCTACCGCAGTTAGAGCCGGTGAGTCTAACATTGCTGATTCCCGGATGGATTCCCGTGCCGGTAAATACCTGACTTTTTTTCTATCCGGACAGGAATATGGGGTGGAGATCCTTAAGGTTCAGGAGATCATCGGCCGGATGCCGGTCACGCCTGTTCCACTGACCTCCAGAGATATTCTGGGGGTCATCAACCTGCGGGGCAAGATACATCCCGTCATGGACCTCAATGTCAAGTTCGGCATGGACCGGACCGGGATCACCGACGAGACCTGCATCATCATCATTAAAACCTCCAGTTTAATGATGGGGATTCTGGTGGACAGGGTCTCGGAAGTGATCAAAATGGCTTCAGAGGACATTGAGGATACCCCGTCCTTCGGGACGGATGTGAATCCTGAATATCTTTTAGGCATGGGCAAGACCGGAGGGCGGATTTGCCTGCTTTTGGACATTGAAAAGGTTATCACGGCCTCCGACATCATCAACATGAAAAAGGCTGCCGAAGGCAGCAAAACCGGGCCGAAGGACGAAACGAATCAGATATAGACTAAATAGAAAATTGCTTAAACAGGGGATAAAAGTCATGATAAAAATAAAAATAGTTAACGATATTAAGATCGGTTTAAAGGTCATCGGATGTTTTGCTTTGATTTTTACAGTTGCATTGGCGTTGACGCTGTGCGCGCGTCAATATGTCAGCCGGCAGGATTCGATTTATCGCCAGTATACAGGGGCCATCAAAGAAACCGCAGAGTTGAAGGTCGGCATCGGGAAAATGGAGGGGTATCTTTATCAATATATTGCGGCGCCCGCCGACCGCAATAATACTGCGGCAGGCATTAAGGGGGAAATCGCTTCAATAGAACAAATTGTTGGGGCATATCAAGGCAAAAAGATGCTTCCGGCGGAAATGAAATTGCTCTCCGATTTCATTTCCGCCTGGTCTGAAACGCAAAAGGGCTGCGAAGAAATAATGAGGATCGCCGATGAAGGCAAAAAGGATGAGGCCCAGCTCTTGTTGGCCGACACAAGCCGTTTTATCATAGCCCGGAATAACGCGCTTACGGCCCTCCGTAGCCTCTATGATTATAACACAATCCTTAATGAGGCGGCCATTAAAGCAAATGCCGCGGGCATAGGAAGTTGGGCGGGTATACTGTGGTTATTGTTAGCGCTGGAGGGTATTCTTTTAATCGTTATGGGGATCATTATCACCGAATCGATCACCAAACCGCTGAAGAAGGGAGTGCTGATGATGAGGGAGATGAAGAAAGGCCACCTCTCAAAGCGTCTGCATTTAAACAGGCGGGATGAAATAGGCGAGCTGACCCATGCCATGGATCAGTTTGCCGAACACCTTCAGAAAAATGTGATATTTAATATGCAGCAGATATCCGAAGGCAATATCGATACTACGCCGGTTATAACAGACGATCAGGATGAAATGGGACCGGCGCTTCAAAAGATGACGGAGAATATCAGGAATCTGATCAATGAAATAACTGAGTTAACCAGGAGTTCCGCGGACGGCATTCTCGATGTCAGAGGTAATGCCGAAACATTTAATGGAGCCTATAAGGATATCGTAGCGGGTATAAATAAAATGTTAGACGCAATGATGGGCCCGATCGGTGAATCGTCTGTAGTTTTAGTAAAAATGGCTCAAAAGGATCTGTCCGTTCGGATGAATGGCGATTATAAAGGGTTTTACAATGATGTCAAAAAAACTATAAATAAGGTTGCTGAAAATTTGGATAAGGCCCTTCAGCAGGTGGCCATCGGGGCCGAGCAGGTGGCCTCGGCCAGTGTTCAGGTGAGCACCGGCGGGCAGGCGCTGTCGCAGGGCGCAAGCGAGCAGGCAAGTTCTTTGGAGGAAGTCTCCAGCAG
>JBEKMY010000071.1:0-15453 GCA_049523355.1 Smithella sp.
ATACTTGACCTTATCTCCTTGTTGTGCTACATTGTAGCCCAATGGAGGTAATTATATATGGCTACAAACCCAGTTGTCCGTGCGCGTATTGATGATCACGTTAAGGCGCAAGCCGAAGCGGTGCTTGCTTCTATCGGGCTTACCGTTTCGGATGCTTTCCGCATGATGATGATTCGCATTGCAAAAGAAAAGGCGTTGCCTTTTGAGCCTCTCATCCCCAATGACGAAACTATTGAGGCCATGAAGGCCGCTCGTCGCGGCAAGCTTACTACGGCAGGAACCCCTGACCGCCTGCTTGAGAAACTCAATGCGGAAGATTAGATACACGGCCCGCTTTAAGCGTGACTACAAACGGGAAAAATCAGGGCGGCACAGCAAAATCATCAACGCCGCCTTGATGAAGATCGTGAATTTACTCGCCGCCGATATGCCTTTACCAAAAAGCAATGTTGACCATCCGCTTATTGGTGAATGGTCAGATCATCGTGACTGCCATGTCAAGCCCGATCTCATACTTATTTACCGCAAACCCGACGATGAGCATCTCGATCTGGTGCGTCTCGGTTCGCACAGCCAGCTTGGTTTATGATAAGAGACTATCGCCAAAGCCTTTCTGTTACTGTCAAATAAAGTCCGTCATTTTTTATTCTAAAATTTCCAGTACTGCCCGTTTATGCACTTTGGCTGACGCAACAATCAAGATGGTCCTGATGGCTTGGGCTATTCTGCCAAGTTACTAACAGCTCCTCGAAGCTTCCGTTGATCACCAGATAAAGCTACTCCTGTTAACTATCAACGATCCTTAGAAGCTATCCCAATATTGTTTCGACCATAGAATTTTCGATCCACGATTGCTACCTTGGAAATAAAATCTGCTGACCTTGATCTCTTGATCGCGCGAGGTTTGCATCATAATCAAAGACAGTCATTGTGAAAAAAATAATGGGAAAGAATGACACTCGGACTTTAACCAAATTGTCACGTGTGCTAAATTTGTGCTAGAAGTAATAAAAAAAGATGGAATTAATAGAATTAACAGGAATAGATAGAAAAGAATTTTTTATGTTATTTTAGTTGGTTACGGGAAACCAGATTTACTTCAAGGGGTTAAAATTTTACTCATTTCGGACTGAAAATCCGAGTGTCGACAGTTCAATTCTGTCCTGGCCCACCATTAATTTCCTCTCTGCATAAATTTTCCAGTCTATGCGCGCTAATGCCCGCAGTTGGCGCGACTCAACTAAATGTGTGCGACTCAACTAAATGTGTTGACCGGAGAAACCCGCCTCAAGCATGTCAATACCTCAATATCCGCTTTTTTCTCTGTTCGTTTATTTCGTCGTCAACTCATGGGATCAGGAGCTGACACTGTTGCGCCCATTCCAGAGGCAAATCAGTTCGTTTGATGAGCTTTTCCACGTTGAAATCTGTAGGCTGATGCCCTGCTATGATACTTTCAATGATGTCAGGGGCAAGGAAGGCAAGATTCACCACTCGGGAAACATAGTTTTTATCCACACCGTCCCTTGATGCAATTTCAGCCATATTTTTCATTCTTCCGGTTCTTCTTATTTTCCTAATTCATACAACATTGCAATCCGTAACAAACACAATTCACGTCTGATAAACATCGGCACCAACCCTTACATTTTTTATCCAAAATTCGTTTGACATATAATTATAAACTTCCTACACTCTCTTCCCATGAAAGCAAGTATTTATCAAATGTTTAAAGGTGGTGTCAGTATGTTCTGGCGGTTGTTTAAAAGGACTCAGATACAGATTGACGAACAAAAAATCAAGGAACTTCGTAGTCGAGGCGTCAGAATCGGTCAATCCTGCAGAATCTACGCGACGGAGTTTTCGACTGAGCCCTATCTCATAGACATTGGTGACAATGTGGCCATTGCCGGCGGTGCAAAATTTTTGACACATAACGGGCTTGCCTCAATGATACGAGATAAGTATCCTGGCATTCAAGTGTTTGGGCGAATTAGAATCGGATCCCGATCTTTTATAGGTCAAGATGCTATCCTTTTGCCCGGCACTGAAATTGGACAGGACTGTATTATTGGTGCCGGAGCTGTAGTAAGGGGCAAGATCCCTGATGATTCCCTTGTCATTGGCAATCCGGCCAAGATCATTGGCAAGGCCACTGACGTGCTTGCAAAGTTAGAAACCAGCCCAAACCGGTTAGATTTATATGATGTCAGTGCTGAAGAACGACGAAAAAGACTGGAGAAGCACTTTTCCATTACATAGTGTAACACGCCAGCGAAAATAGGCATAGGGTGCCAATTAAAACAAGATTATCTCAACCGACCCAAATGCTTTTTTAGAAAAAGAGGGGATATAGCTGTGTTTCAAAAAGCCCGACCTGAATCAGTCCTTTTTATCACATTGGATTCCTGCCGTTATGATACATTCATTGGTGCGGAGATTCCGAATTTACGCGCCGTCGGTCCGGTTTACCGCTGCATGGCGCCAGGCAATTTCACCTATTCCTCTCATGCCGCAATGTTTATGGGTTTCACGCCCGGAGTAGCTGAGGCATCCGAATCCTTTGTCAATCCAATGTTTGGTAAAATATTCAAGATGCGGGGGGGAGGATTTTCCGGCCCCGGGAAACACCGCTTTATTTTGGACGGCGAGAATATCGTCGATGGTTTTAAAATTCGAGGTTATCATTGCATAGGAACAGGAGCTCTCTTCTGGTTTGATTCCTCCCGCGAAACCGGACGTGTCCTGACCCGCGACTTTCACGATTTCTACTTCCCCGGCAATGTCTGGTTTCTGGAAAAGCAACTGAACTGGATAAACGAAAAACTTAAAAATAACGATGATCCGGTTTTTCTCTTTCTTAACATTGGAGAGACCCATTTCCCTTATTACTTCAAAGAAGCTCCCTGGAGCAGGGAGATCAATCCCTGTCAGCCGATGGCAGGAGAGACAAACGATGCTGTTGAATGTCGGATCCGTCAGAAGGCGTGTCTGGAATATGTGGATGCAAATCTTAAATCATTATTGGAATATTTTACCGAAAGCAACACGATCATCTGCGCCGACCATGGCGATTGCTGGGGCGAGGATAATCTCTGGGGTCATGGGATGCATCATGAAAAGGTGCTGGAAGTGCCTCTGGTAATGCGTTTGACGCCTGATTATGATTCAGATATGCCCTTCTACCAAAAACTCATAAGAAGAGTGAGACATAGCATTGCGGATTTTTAAGCCATGATCAACACCTGTTCTTTTTTTAAGATCAAATATAACAGTAATAAAAAAATAAGGCGTTAGCATGTGCAATCCATCATGCATCCAATTTGGACATTCTCATCTTTTCCGCGAAGAAATAATAAATAAAAAGGTGCTGGAAGTTGGAGCGCTTAACATCAATGGTTCATTCAGGGCGTTTGTTTGCGATTTCGAACCGTCAAGTTACCTGGGTATTGATATTTCTATAGGTCCCGGCGTCGATGAAATATGCGATGTCAGTGGTCTTATTAACCGTTACGGAAAAGAAAGCTTTGACGTGATTATTTGTACTGAGCTGTTAGAACATGTTCGCGACTGGCGTAGCGCGGTCTCGAACTTGAAGAATGTTCTGAAGCCAAACGGTATACTGCTATTGACAACCAGGTCCAGGGGGTTTGCTTACCATGGTTATCCATTCGACTTCTGGCGATATGAAGTGAATGATATGAATGTGATATTCATGGATCTGGTAATCGAGACGATTGAAAAAGATCCCTCGGCGCCTGGGATATTTGTTAAGGCCCGCAAACCGCTTATTTTTGCCGAGAAGAATCTCGATGATTTTAAGTTATATTCCATAATCAGGCTCAGGCATTGCAAAAATGTAAATGAGCTCCATATTATTATTTTCAAAACCAAGAGTATGGTGCGTCAATTTCTTTCAAGAATATTACCAACAGGATTGAAGGCAACCATTAAGAAACTCGTTTACAATAAATAGAAACAAAGTCATATTATGAAACTACCAGTTACAATAATGATCCCGACTTATAATCAAGCCGCTTATCTGGAAATTGCCATTCAAAGCGCGCTTAATCAGGATTATCCTAATCTCGAAGTTATCGTTGTCGATGATTGTTCTTTTGATAATACTTCAGAAATTGCGCTGAAGTTTGTAAGCGACGGGCGATTAAAATATTACAGAAACGAGATCAATCTGGGCAAAACGGCAAATTACAGGCGCTCCTTATATGAACTTGCCAGTGGCGACTGGGTTTTAAATCTGGATGGTGATGATTATCTGACTGATGAGAATTATATTTCCTTTGCTATGCAGCAGATAAGCCGTTATGAAAATGTTGTTCTTTTTACGGCAGGTGTAATGAGTGTCCGGCAGCAGGGATTTCGTTCCCCTGAAACACATCATATCGTTAACGAACAGCTTTTTATAGAAGGGGAAAAATTATTTTTTAATTGGCATCGCTATAAAATCCCTCATCTTACAAGTCTATATCACCGGCAAACGGCTTGCCGGATTGGATTTTACAGCGTTGATATTTCCAGTGCCGACTGGGAATCTTTATTAAGGCTGGTTTTGCACGGGAATGTAATATTGAGCGAAAGAATAGCCGGAGTATGGCGCAAGCATAGTAATAATTTGTCGCGAGCCATGGATTTTAATCAATTTGCCGCCAACTTTGCTTTTATTGCAAAACCGCTTGAATATGCGCTGAATAGAGGCCATGACAAAGTCCTGCTGGCAGCGTGGGAAAAAATCATGATAGACACTATCATGAAAGGCCAATTTAACGAAGTCTGGCATAATGTAATGCGAAAACACAGTTTAGCAGAAATAATAAAATTTATGCGCGTCGTCAGATATGAAAAACCCGAATTTTTGAGTAATTATTTTCAGGTGAAGAATATTGCGAGACTTTTTTTGTGCTTTGCGGTTATGGCGCTGACAAATATTCGGCAATTGATAGAAAAGGCTGCCAGATTCATTATTCGATCTAAAAGAAGCGCTAGAAACTTTTTCTTCTAATTAATCATTCCATGCTATTAGAAAATTGAAAAGGTAATTAACAAAATGAAAATATTAATGCTGCACGGTCATTATTCCGATATCGGAGGCGCAGAGGTTGTTATTAATAATCAAATAGCAGGTCTTAGGGAAAGAGGCCATGAAGTATTATTATTTTGTTTCGGTAACAAAGATATAGATGAAAAAAATCTTATAGTCATTAAAGAACCGGAATCTGATTTTCTCAAATATGTGTATCAATTTTTAGTTAATCCAAAAGGATATGCCAGGCTCAAACAAACGATTAAATCTTTCAAGCCGGATGTGATACATCTTCATAATATAGATAAACATATCCTTACCTTTTTATTGCCTGTTAAGAATTACAAAACATTTAGAACAATCTATGACTTTGGCATTGTTTGTCCTTCTTTATGGGGAGTTTGTAAGGATGATCTGCAAGTATGTGAACAGGGCATCGGGATTAAGTGCGTAAAGCACGGATGTATTAATCCGTTTTTATACCCTTTTTATTATTATTTATTCAAAATAAAATACTATTTTCAGAAAAAGCGGGTTCACGGTTTTACAACGGCAACAAGATTACTGAAAAAGTATATGCAGAATGAGGGGTTCAACAATATATCAGTTTCCCCGTATTTTGCCTCTAAGCAATATTATATCCCGGGAAATGCCAAAGGGAAACAAATTCTTTTTGCCGGCAGGCTGGAGGAAAATAAGGGGTGTGAATCACTTATCCATGCTTTTAACATCGTGATTAAAAGTATACCGGTTGCAATGATGACAATTCTGGGTTTTGGATCGCAGGAAATTAAGCTGAAAAGTCTGTCCAAATCTTTAAATTTGGATGGAAATATAATATTCACGGGCAGTGTTCCGCATAAGGACATCGCTTCGTACTACTTGGATTCTTCAGTTGTTGTTGTTCCATCAATCTGGATGGAAAATTCTCCTGTTGTCATTTACGAAGCATTATCTTTTGGGAAACCTGTTATTGCGACGAACAGGGGAGGTAACCCCGAATTGATCAAGAACGGTTATAATGGCTTTGTAGTTAATGCGAATAATCCGAAAGAAATTGCTAATGCTGTTATTAATCTCCTTAATGAGAATCATGTTGAACTTTATCGCAAAATCGCTGAAAACGCGCTATTATCATCATACCGGTACGATGCAGATAAATATATTGATTATTTGGAAATGGCGTATGGCAAATTATAAAGATAGTGAAATTAATTTCGGGAGCCGCTTAATATATGAAGAATATGAAATATAAATCCGTTTTAGTTACAGGCGGCGCGGGTTTTTTAGGTCATCATCTGCTTTTTGATTTGTTGAATAAAGGGTTTGCCGTACGCTGTTTCGACCTTGTAAAACCATCGTGGATAACTTCCGATATTGAATTTATCGAAGGTGATTTCACCTCATCACAAATATTGGCCCCTGCTATTAAGGATATTGATGTTATCATTCATCTGGCGTCAACGACATTGCCTGAAACATCCAATGACGATCCTCAGTTTGATGCCATCTCCAATCTTGCGGGAACGATAGGCCTTCTTAATCTTGCGGTTAAACACCGCGTAAAAAGGATTATTTTCATCTCTTCCGGCGGGACGGTATACGGAAACCCAAGTGTCTTTCCTACACCGGAGTCCCATCCTGTGAATCCACTGTGTTCTTACGGAATAATCAAATTGGCTACAGAAAAATATTTGCGTATGTATAGCGCGCTTTACGGATTGAAAAGTTGCAGTTTGCGCCTTTCCAACCTTTACGGAGAATATCAACGTGTTGATACAAATCAGGGCGCTGTAGCTGTATTTTGTCACAAAGCTTTGCAAAGAAAGCCAATTGACATCTGGGGAGATGGAACTGTAGTTCGCGATTTTCTTTATGTGAAAGATTCCTTAGAGGCTATAACGAAAGCTATGCTATCAGACTGTTCGGGAACAGAAATAAATATAGGATACGGCCAAAGCGCCAGCCTGAATCAGGTAATTGCATGTATAGAGTCTTTATTGGGCAGGAAGGTGGCTTGTCGTTATTTTCCTGAGCGGCCATTTGATATTCATAAAGTCTGTCTTGATATATCTAAAGCTAAACAAAAATTGGATTGGGATCCATCTACATCTTTACAGGATGGCATTAGATTGATGATTGACTGGATTAAAACCGGTAAAAAATAGATTTTTCTGTACTTGCCTTAAAGGTGAAGAGGTGTCTTATTAAAATCTAAGGATAAATTTGTGCTTGAAAAATATCTGACTATTCTGGAAAAAATATATTATAAATTATTCATCAGATTCAATAGAATCAATAAATGTTTTTATAAGCATAAAGCCATAGATAAATCAAAGCGCGTCGTGTTATATCTTGATTATCCCAAATTCATTCATTTAGGCGATACTTTGTGGTGTGAACCAATCGCCAGGCTAATTGCCGCTGATTTTAATCTGGCAATTTGCTGTAGCTCACAAATGGAATTCTATTTTCGGCATCTTGGATATAAAGTGATTGATAAATCATTGATCAATCAGGATGACTTATTAGTCGCACGAACTGAATTGGCTTATCATTTGAGAGACAGAGATGTGCTTTGGATTAATTTTAATTACATTAAAGTATCACAACCTGTAATTAATGTGGTGCTAAATAATATTGCTGATTATTTAGGTTTAAATCTAAATGACGCAACCCCCGGGGCATTAAATTTTAGTCAGACAGAGAAAGATGCTGTGGCGTTGAAGTTTGGCATAGTTTCCGGATGCAATTATGCCATATTTAATAATTATATTGATTCTCTCAAATTGGGAATGAGTAGTGCCAAGTTTCGTAAAACTGCTAAGATTATATGGGTATTTGCTGAAAAATACAACCAGGAGACGGGTGTAAAATTAATTCATACCGGAACCGGGAATGAGAAAAATAGGGATGCGGCTAGTTACGGAAATTCTGATTTGGATTTGCGTGGGAAAACGAGTGTCGAAGAATCTTTTATCTTAGCATCACTGGACAATGTAGTAAATTATATCGGTTTTGACGCGTTCTGGCTTCATTTATTTAATATGTATAATAAAAAAAGTTATGTTATGTTAAGACCTGGTTTTTCTAAGAAGTGGAAAAAGCAAGTGAAAAATTATGTGGCAACACCTTATATTACCGGAGAAAATAAAGTCACATTTATTGATTGAGTATAAAAAAATTTTATGAAACTTATGGATACGTGCTTAATGCCTTGAAGGGATTGAAGAGAATGAGATGAGTCGCATAAAATATTTGGCCAAGAGGGCACAACAAAAATTTCGTCAGGCATTGCTTCCAGATGGTTCTAAATTTATAAAAGTTATGAAACGCCAATTGAAGCCTGCCAGTCCTAAAAAAGTCGGATTTTATCTGGATAATCCTCTTTTTATACATTTAGGCGATCAACTTTTCTTTGAGCCAGCTCTCAGGTTGATTTCGAAGGAATTTGATACCTGTGTTAGACCGACGCCAGACATGACGGAGTATTTTATAAAATCCGGCACAAAAGTTATGACCGATGAAAAAATATTTGACTGTGATGTAATTGTAACGCGGGTGGAATTGCTTCCTGACGTTTTACCTAAAACCAAAGCAGACATCATATCGGTTAATACTCTTTCAGCCAATATGCAACACAGGGTTTCCCAGGCAATCGCGTATAACCTTGCTCAGTTTTTTGAAATTGAAATTCCTGAGAAATTTGATTTTGCGCCGTGGCACTTCTCTGCCACAAAACGGTGGGTTGATGCCGATAAGATTCTTTTAGCGCCATACGTAGATTCCGGTTGGTTTAGGATATGGAGTCTTGATGTTGATCAATTATCTATTCATGCCAAAAAATGTGCGGAACAATCCGGTTTTTCACTTTGTTTAGTTGGAGGAAAGGGTGATGTTGATTCTAGAATACCCGCCGCAATCGGGACTCATTTCGAAGATTGGCGTGGACGATTCAGCCCCTGTCAGTTTGCGCAAATTCTTAACTCAGGACAAATTGCAAGGGTGTTTACATTTGACACGTTCGTTTTTCATGCCGCAGTGGCTTCCGGTGTTCCTGTTACTGTTAAAACAAGACGAAGTATGCCGAAAAGAACGCAATTTATACGGGAGCATTTTTTGCCCTCATATTGTAGTCCAGATCATCAAATTGATTTTTTGCGAGGGTAAAAAGTATTTCAAAATTTTCATCAATGATGACTGTTTTGATTGAAACATTGCGTGCGGAAGATATGGAGTAACATTATTTTTCATTGCTACACATACTCTTTAATTGAGAAGCAAGATAAAAACGATCTTATTAACAAGGATGTTTCATATTGTTTGAATTATTTTATTTAGTTGTTTTTGCGATGGTCATAAAGCTTGTGGACAGCACGCTGGGCATGATGTACGGCACGGTGCTGTCGCCTCTTTTAATCCTCATCGGATATGATGTCAAAAGCGTCGTTCCTGCTATCTTAATTTCCCAGGCCGTTGGCGGTTTCATTGCTTCTTATAAACATCACCGGCTTAAAAATGCCGATTTTCAAACCGGTACAATTGATTACCGCATCACAACGACAATCATCTGGGTTGGTGTATTTGCCTGCATTATCGCAGTCTTTATTTCCGTATCAATCTCGCCGAAAATTTTGAATACATACATTTCCATCTTGCTTATTGCGATCGCGTTAATGATTTTATCGGATAAAACAATAATCATGACATCAAAAAAAATATATGCTCTTGGTTTTATCAGCGCCTTTAACAAGGCTTTATCGGGTGCCGGGTTTGGGCCACTTGTTACCGGAGGACAGCTCATCTTCAAGGAGAGGTCGGAAAAAGGCGCGATAGGATCGTCAGACTTTGCCAGAGCCCCGATTTGTCTTTTAAGTTTTTTTCTTTGGTTGTTGTTCAACGGCCTGCCTTCTATTTATTTAATGGTGTCTCTGTGTGCAGGATCGGCGATTGGCGGTTTTTTCGGTCCGATGGTTTTGAGTAAAATAGGCTTTAAAAAAATTCTGAAAAAAGGTTTGGGTGCTCTTGTCTTAATTGAAGGCTTGCTTCTTCTCTATAATGTATGGATTAGATGAAAATCAGCATTTCTAAAAAAAGGTGTCACGGCTAACATGAGTTCTTTTACACTATCTTTTTTAAAACAACTTGAGTCAGAATCCATCCACATCATGCGTGAAGTCGCGGCGGAATTTAAGAATCCTGTGATGCTTTATTCGGTCGGCAAGGATTCCAGTGTGATGGTGCGGTTGGCTCAGAAGGCTTTCTATCCGGGTAAATTCCCTTTTCCGCTTATGCATATCGATACCGGCTATAAGTTTCCCGAGATGTACAAATTCAGGGAAAAATTTTGCCAAACAATCGGAGCCCGTTTAATCGTTGAAAGAAACGAGGAATGGATTGCTAAAGGCTGTCATCCTCTTAAAGAGGGCGTCGATAAGTGTTGCAGCCATTTAAAAACAGACGCTTTACTGGATGCCTTGCGTAAATACGGGTTTGATGCGGCTTTTGGCGGGGCAAGGCGGGAAGAGGAAAAATCCAGAGCCAAAGAACGCGTGTTTTCATTGCGTGATTCTCTAGGTCAATGGGACCCTAAGAATCAACGGCCGGAACTTTGGGATATATATAATACCAGAATCAATGAGGGAGAAACCATGCGGATTTTTCCCTTGAGCAACTGGACAGAGCGCGATATCTGGGAGTATATAAAACTGGAACAAATTCCAATAGTGCCGATTTATTTTGCCCTTAAACGTGACGTCATTATTCGTGACGATATTCTCATTCCTGTTTCATCCGATTCAATAGATGATTATAAAAAAGTAAAAAGAATGCTCTGCCGCTTTCGCAGCCTGGGATGTATTCCCTGTACGGGGGCCATTGCTTCAAAGGCAGAAACAATTGACGAAATCATCGACGAAGTCCGGGCCGCAAAAAAATCGGAAAGAGAAAATCGCGTGATTGATCTGACCAGCGATAGTTCAATGGAGCAAAAAAAGAAAGAAGGATATTTCTGATGCAGTATGGTGAAAAATCATTGCTGCGTTTCACAACCACCGGAAGCGTGGACGACGGGAAATCAACGCTGATCGGCCGATTATTATATGAAACGAAAGCTATTTATGACGACCAATATGCGGCCATTGAAAGAACCTCAAAAAGAAAAGGTTTCAAGGAAGTCGATCTTGCATACCTTTTGGACGGATTGGCCGCCGAAAGAGAACAGGGTATTACAATTGATGTCGCTTATCGCTATTTTGAAACACCGAAAAGAAAATTTATTATCACCGATACGCCAGGTCATGTTCAGTATACGAGAAACATGGTGACGGGCGCGTCTAAAGCTGATTGTGCTATAATTTTGATCGATGCCCGAAATGGCGTCTTGACCCAGTCGAAGAGGCATGGATTCATTATTTCTCTTTTACAGATTCCGCACCTGATTGTCGCGATTAACAAAATGGATCTGGTTGGTTACGCGGAGGATGTTTTCAACCGCATTGTTGAAGAATATGAAAACTATTCTCAAAAGCTTGACATTCACGATATCGTTTATATTCCCGTATCCGCTCTCAAAGGTGATAATGTTGTCGGCAAGAGCGAAAAGATGTCTTGGTATGACGGTACGACTCTTCTGCACTATCTCGAAAATATACATATTGCAGCGGACCGAAATCTGGTGGACTTTCGTTTTCCTGTTCAATATGTCATCCGTCCAGATCTTAATTTTCGGGGGTTTGCCGGGAAAATAGTTTCGGGGACGATCACTTCTGGGGAAGAAGTTGTTATCCTGCCTTCTGGAAATTCAACCTCAATCAAATCTGTCATAACCTGTGATGGTGATCTGCCGGAAGCATTTTCCCCGCAATCGGTGGTTCTTTCATTGACCGATGAATTCGACGTCAGTCGCGGAGATATGATTGTAAGGAAGAAGAATCTGCCACAGATTGAAAAATGTCTGGAGGCGATGATTTGCTGGATGGATGAAAAAGCCATGGCTATGACAACGCCGTACATCATGAAACACACGACAAAATCTGTGAAAGCCTATATAACAAAGATCGTGTATAAAATAGATGTTGACACATTGCATCGAAAACCGGCTGGTACTTTCCTGTTCAACGAGATTGGCCGGGTGGAAATCAGTACCTCCGCTCCAATTTATTTTGATTCTTATAAAATCAATCATGCCACGGGCAGTTTTATCCTCATCGATCCAATGACCAATAACACCGTTGCTGCTGGTATGATCCGTGGAACTTCAGGACCAATAATAAAGGCCATAAAAGATAGTGAAATAACAAACACTGCCAATCTCAAATCTCCGCACGCAGTATGGAGTGGCTGGAATATTCCGCGTGACGTTCGGGAACAAAAAAACCAACACAAGGCGGCTGTGCTCTGGTTTACAGGATTTTCCGGTTCGGGTAAATCAACGATAGCGAAGGAACTGGAAAGCAGATTATTTATTGCAGACTGTCAAACCATGCTTCTGGATGGGGATCATATGAGACATGGCTTGTGTGGTGATTTAGGCTTCTCTGCAAAGGACCGGAGTGAGAACATCCGCCGGGCTGGCGAAGTAGCCAAGCTATTTTTTGAATCAGGACACATAGTCTTATGTACCTTTATTTCCCCATTTATCGCAGATAGACAAATAGTAAGAAAATTATTCCCAGAAAACAGCTTTTTCGAAATTTACGTTCAATGTGACATTGAAACCTGTAAAAAACGTGATCCGCACGGACTGTATAAAAAAGTTCTACTGGGAGAAATTCCCGAATTCACGGGTATTAGTTCACCTTACGAAACACCGGTAGATCCGGAAATATCCGTCAATACGGATCAGCAGGGAATGGAAGAAATACTTAACATACTTGCGAAGTGGCTTATTCTTAAAGGTGTATTATCTTTTTTATAAATGGTTTATAAGAAGATATTGAAGTTATGATAGCAGTAAATATAGAATAAAAAATAAAATTTATTTTCTTTTTCTAAACAAAAGAGAGGTTTAATTTATCAATTAAGTGAAAAAATTAATAAAAATATATGCGGAAAGAAACACCGGTACAAACTATCTTGAAAATTTAATAAGCATGAATTTGGATGTTAAAATTCTAAAAGGGAAATTCCCAATTTGTTGTTTAGAATACATCCGATTAAGATGGGAAAGGAAATCTTCTTCATGGTTTGTGCAACAGGAATTGCCAATCACAAATCGACCATAGGGGAGTTTAGTGATAATAAATTATACAAAATAACACTCAAAGATGATAAGTTTGTTAAGGAAAAACTAAAACAATACCAATTGACTCCAAGACAGCAAGAAATTGCTCTTTTATCTGCGACAGGACATTCCACTAATGAAATTGCCAAGAAGCTTTTCATTTCTCCAAATACCGTAAAAGACCACCAGAAAGAAATCTTTCATATAATCGGTATTCACAGCCGCAACGAACTTTTCCCGAAACTGTTAAATTTTCAGTAATTTATTCTTTGCTTATTTTCGTTTGAAAGGGTGAATGATTATAAAAACTGAAGTTTTAAAGACTTTAGAAAGCAAAGAAATAAACCTTATGTCAAGATAAACCTTTTTGTTTAATCCCTTATCAGCCACTCTTTTGCTTCTTCTTCAGTTTCAAATGAAACAACTGAACGGCTACAAAAAGTATTATATTCCTGTAGAAGTTTCTTTTTAGTACCTGTAATGCCAATACACGCACTCTTAAGCGACTTCAGCGCGAAAACTTCCAAACCAAGTTGTTTTGCGTAGGTCAGAAACTCCGGTGTTGTAATAGCATTCCGGAAATCAGGAAGTATGAGTCCTTTTTCGGTCCATGCCCGCACTTCCTTTGCCGCTTCGTAAATGGTTGCAATGGTCTGATTTCTTTTTTTATTTCTGAAGTCAATATAAAGAATATTTTTGCCCTTATATTGTTGGTATGATAAGGATGGCATTGCAACAAACCTCCATGTCTATCGCACTTGGCCTGCTATTTTCTTGTTTTGCCTGATGACATATCTCAGTGTTTGCACATTATCTTAAGTCAGAGAGCCGCCTTTTCAGGCTTCTCAGAAACAAAAATTGCACACATCTGAATGTGTGGAGACAGTGTACTCATAAAATAAAATATTATCAATCCCCCTAAAGAGGGGATTTCGGTTTTTTAATTAACGATTACTATTTGTAAGGTCGCACGAAAAAGCGTGGTTAGAAAAACAATGTTACAGGAAGAAGGAAATATTCCACAGATACAGAAACCAAGCACTCACGCATTTGCGCATTTCATCCCATATTCAATAACCATCGCCCGATATAATCCGTTAGGTCGAGCATTGCAGCAGGATGCGCGATCATTTTGCGCTTGGCAGCTTTGCGCCAGGTTAAATTTCCAAATTTTCACAGAAATTGGTCCTTCATGCGCAGAGAGCCACCCGTAGCGCTATAATCAATGTCCCATGGGTTGCAGATAAATAGTTGTAACTGTTTGTTTTCGTGACGTAAACAGGTAATATTAATTAATGAAAAACGATGGAGTTTGAATGGATGATTGAGTGATGAAAAAGTCAGTTTTGTAGTAATGTTTTGACAACAAAGTAGGGGAAATTTGTAAATAGTTTGACAAGAAAGTGGTCTGTTTCGGTGAAGATTTATAGAATATTTCTATGACTGAATAAATAAAAAAAATGGGGAGAGGATGGGGAGAGAATCATTTTTAAAATAAAAAAAGGATTAACCGTAAATGGCTAACCCATTGATTTTTCATGGTGGGCCAGGACAGAATTGAACTGTCGACACTCGGATTTTCAGTTCGAAATGAGTAAAAATTTAACCCCTTGAAATATATCTGGTTTCCCGTAACCAACTAAAATAACATAAAAAATTCTTTTCTATCTATTCCTGTTAATTCTATGAAGTTCTCACTTTTCGATTGTTTCTAGCACAAATTTAGCACACGTGACAATTTGGTTAAAATCCGAGTGTCATTTTCTACAGATGAAAACCTCGCGCGATCAAGAGAACAAGGACAGCAGCTTTGGTTTCAGAAATAGGTTCTATCGGGCGAATTGTAGATTACCCATTCTTATTTGGGACCGTTGATTAAATATTGATTAGACTTTTATTTGTTTTGGTTGTTTGAACGGTCTTTTGAATTTCGACAGTTACTTCTCCTGGTGATTCCAACCATGCATAAACAGCGGTCCATAAAAAAAGGACCTTCTTTCGACTTGGTTTTATGTAATGAGTGCCTTTAATAAAAACACCTCTGTGAATCATGTTATAAATGCTCTGCTCGGTAAACTTGATTTTTTCGCTTAGCTCTTTTACTGTTAGATATTGCACATCATTAATATTCATATTATTCGTTCTCCTTCTTTGATTATTATATGCTGATATCTATTCTATACCACAT
>JBEKMY010000072.1:0-14154 GCA_049523355.1 Smithella sp.
CAATGTGCCTGGGTTGCAACAAAAATGAAGAACACTTATCTGAGCGCTAAATATTATAGCCTTGTCGGGAGACGAGGAAAGAAACGTGCCTTGATTGCCGTTGGCCACAAGATATTGATTATGGCTTATCAGATTTTGAAAACCGGGATTCCTTATAAAGAGCTTGGTCATGATTATTTGAGCCGGAGAAAAGAAGACAAGATTGTAAAAGGCCACATCAAGCGTTTGAAAGACCTCGGTTATCAGGTAGAGTTGAAGAAGGCCTTGGCCTAATCATTGGTAAAAAAAAAGATTGATTCAACAGGGCAAAGGTCGGACATTACTGGTGGTTACGACCCCGTGATTGAAACTGACCTGGCCAGGCGTAAGAACAAAGGAATGTTGCCACGAGCACGCAGGGGAAATTTTTACGATCTGCCCGGCCGCCTGTTGATCACATACAGCTCTTTAATAAACCTGCTTTAAAAGGTACATTTTCAGGGGAAAGATTGTATAAATATCAAGATTGACGATTTGAGGACTTCAGGACTTTATCGATAGCATGGTGGTCACTGATGCGGATAAGCACGCAGAGTGGTTTGCGCGAGCCGGGGGAAGACCCCCCGGCACATGAAATGGCTTTTATTTGAGCCTTTCTTCCGATAATTGCAAGTGGTCTGTTTCGATTTCCACCAATGCTTCAAAAAGCTGCTTTATCCGCGGATGATCCGATTCCATCGCCGACTTTTTATAGAATGCGATCGCCCTTTCTTCCCTTTCGTGGGATTCTTTTAAGTTCTCAACATTCTCCAAGTGGCATGTCTCGCTTCCCGGAGGAATGGATTTCATTTTAAGGATTTTTCTCCATATGGACGCGTGCTCCGCCTCAATCTTGCCCAGCGCTTTGAACAAAATTTTCCCCTCAGGATCATTTGTTTTACCCGCAGCGCACGCATAAAATGTCGAATTGCTTATTTCCACCTTAAGCGCGTGTTCGGCATTCGTCTTATCCTGGGCGCAAAGAGGAATATCAAAGTTCACAATAGCCGCTTTTGCCTCCATAATGTAACTCGTGTGGGCGCCGCAGAAAGGGCAGTTTGACGGAGGATTAGCGCCGATATAAGCATCGCCGCAAATAATACATCTGTATAATTTAACCATTTTTTCTCCTTTCAGAATCCTTCAATTTTATATTGCCAAATGTTTTATCGTTTACAATTTCCGGAGGCAATGGGAATTGCAGTATTCCCGCACCGTAATATTCGTCCCCTTGTCAAAGCGTTTTTTACTTGCCATCGCCGATTAGCGGCAATACTTTGTCCACTTTAAAATAGATAAGAAATTTTGATTCCGTACTATCTTTACATTCGATTCCTTTATATTTCTTCCGACGGATTTTTTCGATCAGAGCGCTGTCTTTTTCTTCGTGCGTCTTTGTAAGATAAAGCCTGCACCCTTTATAAGAGCCATCCTCTTTGAAGAGATATGTCGCGGAAGGATTCTTTTTCAAATTGGCGTGAGTCAGTCTATCGGAGGCAATAAAGGCAACAGTGTGTTCATCCATAAAATGCGGACGTCCGTAGATAGCCGCATTTACCTTTCCTTTGTCATCGGCGGTAGAAAGAACGCCGACGCCATTAGTTTTTTCAAAATAGTCGTCGGGCTTCATACTTCCTCCTTTTAAATTCAACTCTTTTCAGGTAAATTAAGGCATCTTTACCTGATTGTAAAGGGAAAGGACAATTTAAAATGAAAAAAATACTCATGGCCTTTGTTTTATTATTATCCGGTTGCGTCAATGTACCGGAAAATATATCACCGGTTGATAATTTTAATATCGAACGGTATCAGGGAAACTGGTACGAAATAGCCCGGCTTGATCATTCCTTTGAACGGGGGCTCACGTCGGTCAGTGCTGAGTATGCTCTGCGATCCGATGGCGGTTTGCGGGTTATGAATCGAGGTTATTCTAAAAAAGAAAATAAATGGAAAGAGATTGAAGGCAAGGCGTATTTTGTTGATCGTAAAGATAAGGGCTTTCTGAAAGTTTCTTTTTTCAGCCCTTTTTATGGGTCGTATGTTGTCTTTGATCTGGATCGTGAAAATTATTCATACGCGCTGGTATGCGGTCCGGATAAGTCTTATTTCTGGCTTTTGGCCCGCAGCCCGAAAATAGATGATCATTTGAAAAAACGTCTGATTGATAAAGCCGCCCATCTGGGATTTGACACGGACAAACTAATCTACGTACGGCATGATGACTAAATCATTTATTGTAATGGAAAAATGGACAATCACACAGATTAATTTACAGTCTCTATCCTGGAAATAATCCGATTCGTCGATTTAGATTGTGGTTAGTTAATTTTCGTAACTCTTAAATGGCAAACTGAACAAATTAAAACTTGTGCACTTTTGTCTCCCGAAGATGTGATCATCAAGTTTCTTGACAATTTCGCCGGGTGTATCGAAGAATTCCACACCCGCCTCATGCCACTTATTGTCTAAGATTATTCTGGTCCATTTTACTTTTCCGAAGGCGGTTATCTTTTGACGCAAATTATTTAATGTGAAATCTATCTTTAGGAGTGTATCGACAGGCAAATGAATATTGCCTCTGATTTTAGCGCCGGACACAGAGATATCCTCGCTGTAATTATAGAATATTTTTTCTTTAAAAAGATTGTTTTCTCCGGAAATGACAGTTGCGGTGATCTCGCTAAATTCCTTCAGTCTTGGCGCTCTTCTTTTTTCGTCCATAACGATACATTCCTTCTTTTTATACTCCAGAATCATCGTTTTTTGTGCTTCACTGCAAACCTTACAAATGTATGGTCGCACTATAATTATTTAGATAGAATGTCAAGGAAATATTGGTTATAAAATGTGGGGTGCGTTGTATATGTTTATCGGATGTAAAGACGTGGTTACTCCATTTTATGAAAGCCTGTAGCCTTTCTCCCGAAATAATCTCAGGCAGGCATCTACAACAGCAATATCATAAAGAATGCCTTTATTCTTCTCGATCTCTTCCAAGGCTGCCTCAATACCCAAAGCCTCACGATAGGGACGATGTGAAGCCATAGCCTCCACCACGTCTGCAACAGACAGAATACGGGATTCCATAAGAATTTCATTCCCTTTCAGATTTCTCGGATAGCCGGATCCGTCCATTCGCTCGTGATGTTGATAGACTATTTCCGCCAGCGGCCAGGGCGATTCCACATTCTTCAATATTTCGTATCCACTTCGGGAGTGTTCTTTAATCAGAGAAAATTCAAGATTTGTAAGATGGGTAGGCTTGGACAATATCTCTGCGGGTATGGATAATTTCCCGATATCGTGGATGATACCTGCCATACGTACCCCTTCTATTTTATTCTGAGCTAATCCCATCTCCGTGGCGATAGCACCTGCCAGATCCGCAGACCGGGACTGGTGGCCGAACGTATAGGCATCTCTGGACTCTACGGCGGACACCAAAACCTGAATGGTTGTGCCAACCGCTTTTCTGAGACTATCAAGAGTCTGGTGAAGTTGTTTCTCGGTAATCTTACGATTAGTGATATCTTCTATGAGTCCTTCATGATACAGGATTTTCCCCTGTTCATCCTTAACAATTCGGGCATTGATGACGACCCAAAACTTGCTTCCGTCCTTTTTGTAAAATTCAACCTCAAAACCTTCTATAAAGCCTTTTGCTTCTCTGATTTCCATGAATCGTTTCCGGTCTTCGGAATGAACATAAAGCTGGGTTCCTATGTCTTTGATAGACTCGATTAATTCATCAGGTGAGTCATATCCGGCCATCCGGGCAAAAGCGGCATTGGCCGTAATAATCCTGCCTTCTATTGTCGACTGATAAATGCCTTCAACGGAATTTTCAAAAATGTTACGATATTTTTCTTCGCTGTTCCTAAGCGCTTCTTCCGACTTCTTGCGCTCGGTGATGTCTTCCATGTATACCATGACCAGATCAGAGGGAACGAAAACGAACGTTATCACGACAAACTTGCCGGGCATAAAATGTTCTGATTTGGATTCTATCCTGATGATTCCTTTTTCATCAGAGCATCTCTGAAGGTTTTGTAATATTTCCGGCCGATCTTTATACATCTCGGAAGCCTGTCTTCCAAGGAAAGAGTCTCTTTGGTTTGTTGTAAAGGTCTTTGCGCTATCATTGAAGTCTGTCAGTATGAATTCATCTCCTTGTTTTTGCCAGGTAAATGTAGGGATTGGGTTGCCATTATACTGCGCTCTTAAACGGTTTTCACTTTCTCTTAACGAGTCCTCTGCCTGCTTGCGTTCGGTGATGTCGGTAATAACAACACCAAGTTGCGGTGCATTATCTTTTTGGTCAATAGAGAACTTCCTGGTTTCAAGAACTCGTAAGCAACCATTCTTGTCGCGCCAATCTTCCTGGTACGTTACGAAACCTTCCGACAAAGCCTTGAGATCATTTTTCCGCATGGTGCCTGCGATTTCCGAGGAGAATGTTTCCTCCGGCATCTTGCCCAGCCATTCATCCGCGGGAAACATCTCTCTGAATTTTCGATTAAAGAACAGAGGTCTCAACTCGTTATCTTTGATCATAACCATACTTGGCATGTTGTCCATAAATGCCCGGAACCTGCTCTCACTCTTCCGCAGTGTCTGTTCCGCCTGCTTGCGTTCGGTGATATCTCGACATATTGTTATCGTTTGTGTTTTCCCTTCTATTTCAATACATGTTGCATTGATCTCTATAGGGGTTATATTGCCTTTTGCATCCACATAGTCAATTTCCAGGTTTCTTATGTATCCTTTGTCAAAGCAGGCCTTCACTGCTTCTGCATTTTTTTCTTTTTCCGACTCAGCAGTCCATTCCAGGACGCTTCTGCCTGCTATTTCACTCAAATCATGATGTCCGGTAAGGCGTACATATTCGGAATTTGCATCTCGCACTAAACCATTCTGATCAATAATGACGTAGCCCGTGTTGGTTGTTTCAATCAATGTGCGGTATTTATCTTCGCTCTTCCGCAATGCATCGAGCGCAACCTCCCTTTCGGACTCCGCCTTCCTGCGCTCGGTAATGTCGATGATCATGGGCAGAAAATACATCGGCTTCCCCTGATTATTCCGGATCAGATTGATGTTTGTTTCGCCCCAAACCACCGCGTTATCCTTGCGCACATATCTCTTCTGTACTATGGTGCTCTTTTTTTCGCCCGCTACGATGGCGCGCAAATCCGCCATACCGACTTCCAAATCCTCTGGAAATGTAATATCGGCGATGGTCTTTTGCTGTATCTCTTTCTCGCTGTAACCTAAGAAGGTACAGAACGCCTTGTTGCATTTGAGGAAACGTTTGTCGAGATCGATCATCGCTACGCAGATGGACGCCTCATCGATGGTGATTTCCAGAATAGCTTCCCTCTCCCGCAGCGCTTCCTCCGCCTGTCTGCGCCCGGTAATGTCACGGGCAACGGAAATAATGCCGATAATCCTGCCGTTGCGCATCAAGGGGGATCCGCTAACTTCACCATACTTTATGGTTCCATCCTTTGCGATAAACTGATAAATCGTAGCTGAAATTGTTTCACCCTTTAAGACGAAACTTATATCGGCTATAGCCTGATCTAAAGATTCCGGCGCAAGGATATTTCCTAAATTAGAAACAGGCTGTCCAATGAAATCTTGCGGCTTATATCCCAAAAGCCTCTCCACGCTTGGAGACACGCTTGAAATATTGAGATCATTGTCAATCGTAAAAACAACATCTGTTACATGCTCAAAATTCAGGCGATATTTGTTTTCACTTTCCTTCAAATCCTCCTCCGCCTGTTTTTCCTTGTTTCTAACGTTTGCATCTTCTAATTCTCTGGCAATGGCAGGGCAAAGACGGGACAGGTTTTCCTTCATGATATAATCCTGGGCGCCTAAACGCATACACTCTGCGGCAGTTTCTTCACCAACGGCTCCAGTTACAACAATGAGAGGGATGTCGATATTTGTTTCTTTTAATACGGCAATGGCTGAGGGGGCATTGAATTTCGGCAGGGTATAATCGCAAAGAATGATGTCCCATTGCCCGTTTTTGAGGGCTTTTTTCATGGCGGCAGCGGTTTGCACCCGCTCATACGCCGGATTGTACCCGCCTTTTTGCAGATTACGTATTAAAAGCAGTAAATCGTCTTCCGAATCCTCAACTATTAATACGCGGAGTGACTGATTATTCATTATTAATGACGCCTGTGTGTTTAAATGATTTTATGTATTGGAACTTTTTTATATTGTAATATGTAATATATAAATGTCCTGCGTGTCAAAGGAAATGATGAACGCAAAATGTGAGGGATAAAAGACGATATTTATTGAACTTCCACCTTTTTCGTTTTCATCGTGATTAGGGACGGAAGTCCCTGATTTGCCTTATTGACCGTCAGTCATATTTTTTATTGACTATCAGTCATATTTTATGATATACTCATTGCAAAAAAATTATAAAGGTATCAGGAATGAATTTTATTTGAAAACAAATTACAAATAATTTAATATTCATTATGGAGTGTTCCCATGAAATTACGTGATGTAATAGATATCTTGGATGCCGAAGTGCTTGCAGGTGAAGGTAATCTGGACATGGAAATAAAAACGGCGTGCGGGGCCGATTTGATGAGTGATGTGCTGGCCTTTGTCAAAGCCGGCAGCCTTCTTCTCACCGGATTAACCAACCCTCAAGTTATCCAAACCGCTAATATTTTAGATATTCCTGCTATAGTGCTTGTGAGGAACAAGAAGCCTTCGGCCGAAACTATCGCGTTGGCCAACCAACTTAAAATTCCCCTTTTAACCACAAAATACGTTCTCTTTGAATCAGCGGGCCGTCTCTATGCCAAAGGCATGCTCGCCCAGTCAATAGTTGAAAATACCGGCAAGCGAAGGTAATCACAACATATCAGGGTTATTGATAAGCAAAAAACGCGATATAAAACTATCTGTTTTATGTTTTAAAAAATCAAAATGTTGCATCCGTTGAATGGACCATTTCTACATCAGCTTTCTTTTTTTACTCCCGATTTGTTTTCGAGTAAGTTGATAGCCTGCAGAATTATATACGCCTCATCATTTGTTTTTATATCAAAAGTAATGCCGTTGCTCTTTAGCAGATTTTTCATTTTGTCCGCCAGATAGCTAATCGTGGTGGAGATATAGACCGGGAAATACCAGAAATATCCCAGCGCCAGCATGAAGCACATAGCGCCTATCATAACCATGGAATTTTTGAAGCGGGCTGAATCATGTTTTGTCAAATTGCTCTTCCGTACCACCGCCTGCATGTTTACGTCATTAATACTATTGATCGATTGCTTTAGTTTTTCAGAGGCGGCGAGGAAGTCATTAAACACTGAACTTCCATCCCTTCCGTTCTCCATCACAAGACAAAGCTTTAAAAATACATCATAGTCATGGTTGAGTGTTTCCGCGTATTGTTTCTCATTTATTTCCGTTATGTTATTGTTTTCCTCTTTTAAATTGCTCTCAAATAAATTTTTTCCCGATTCGAAAAGCTTCATGTAATAATCAGACATTCTTCCCGCGTGATTTGTGTTATGCATTATACTGCTTACAGACGTTTTCATGTCATCATAACCGGAGAGCATATTGTTGGCATAAACAATTGAATTGTAATTATCTTTCAGGATATTATCAGATTCCTGCCCCAATTTTCCGACATAATAGGAGCAAAAGCCGATGAGAATGAAAATAATCAGGAATAGAAATCCAAGCCCCAGCGAAAGCTTTGTCTTCAGAGTCATACCGCCTCCTTATGTTAAGTTAGAATCAGGCTGTTTTGTAATTTGGAATTATATCCTCAACATTCATGGATTTCCAGTAAAAAAGTTGCGTTAATGAATACACACTTGCCCCGATGTTATCGGGCGAAGCGGGCGGATATCTGCGTTATTTCCCGGCAACAGACTGCATTAGGGCGGCCTTGGGGTTTCAAGAATAGACAGTTGATTTTCCAGGTCATATGCATCCGGCCGGCTTTGCCGGAAGATACGACATGTGTGACGCTGATAACCGGGGCGGGCACGGTCGGCCCAGGTTTGTTCATGATATTTTTTTATTTACACAGATTAGTTCCCGGCATCTTCATCCTCAACCTTTTGTCTTGATGAATGAATCCTGGATTTTTTCTTTTTCAATGATTTCTTCAATTTTTTCTGATTTAACGGCGCCTTCCGGGTCATACAAAGTTTTTGATATAATTTGTCACAGGAGCTGCCCGGTGTTATATCTTTCCAATCACGGCTGTTGTAGGTATAACTGTATAAAACTTCCCCCGCATCGTCATAATCTACATACATTTTCGTTCTGGCAAGTTTCTTGCGGCAATTAATTTCCGATAAAACAACGTTGTGGTCATAGTATTCATATTTTCTGGATTTATCTAAATCATTTTTCTTAATGGCCTCTATCTTCTGCTCCCTGAAGTCATCTGTTACAATATTATAAGTCCAGACCGATACAATGTTGGCTAATTTAGTGAAATTTCTTTTATTGTAATAAACATTATCCGAAAGAAGTTCCCAGGATTTACCCACTGGTCTTCCGGATATTTCCGATGATTCCCTCCGGGTTGTTTCCCGTACCACTGTTTCCTGTGCCGGTGTTTCCTTAGCCTGCTGTTCTTTCGCCCGCTGTTCGTTCGCCTGTTGTTCCCTTGCCTGCTGTTCCTTTGCCTGCTGTTCCTTCGCCTGCTGTTCCTTTGCCTGCTGTTCCTTTGCCTGCTGTTCCTTCGCCTGCTGTTCCTTTGCCTGCTGTTCCTTCGCCTGCTGTTCCTTTGCCTGTTCTTCTTTTGCCTGCTGTTCCTTCGCCTGTTGTTCTTTAGCCTGTTGTGCCTTTGCCTGCTGTTCCCTTATCTGCTGCTCCTTCTGAGTTAAACCTAATTTGATGTATAATTTATCGAAGACGCTGTTTGGTTTGATTTCTTTCCATTCGCGATCTTTATATACGTTACTGTCTAAAACATTTCCCTTGTCGTCATAATCCTTTAATTCCTTTAATCTCTTTTGTTTATTTACAGTATCAATTTCCCACAAACTCAGGTAGTGGTCAAATTTTTGATATTTAATAGATTTATCCAAATCAGATTTCTTTATTATCTCAATTTTCTCTTTCCTGTTTTCATTTGTTACGTATTTGTAAACCCAGACTGATATAATATCGGATGATTTATCAATATTTGTTTTATTGTAATACCAATCGTTATCAAAAGACTCCCATACTTTACCGTCCGGTTGCGCTGAAAAACAAAGAGATGGCAATGAGAAGACAATAACAATTAAAAAAATCCGGAATGTTTTTAACGTCATAATTATTTTCCTTTCGATAAATAAAATACAAATTATTTCTTTTTCAATGGTTGACACATACCATGTATTTATATCATATGTTAAATTAAATTTGCGCCAGTTTCAAACAATTTTATTTTTTAATGTATGGCCATTTAGCGCATCGGCGTTAATCAGCAAATCTATTTTCCAAATCCCCAACCCGAATCCTGTCAACATCCCGACTTATGATGTAATCTGATAACCGTTCTCCCGGAACACCTTTAAGCAAGCTTCCGCCGCCCTGCGGTCATAGAGAATTCCCGCGTTATTTTCAATTTCCGCTAGCGCAATTTCAAGTCCCAGCGCCGGCCTGTAGGGACGATAGGACATCATGGCTTCCACCACATCCGCCACGGCAAGAATACGGGCTTCGATGAGAATATTTGTGTCTTTTAATCCCTGCGGATATCCTGAACCGTCTATTCGCTCATGGTGCTGGTAAACGATATCCGCCAGCGGCCAGGGCGATTCAACGTCTTTTATAATGTCGTAACTGAACTGAGGATGATTTTTGATTAAGCAAAATTCAAGGTCCGTCAACATGGCCGGCTTGCAAAGTATTTCCGACGGAACTGAAATCTTGCCAATGTCATGAATGGCGGCCGCCATGCGGACGGCTTCAATTTTGTCGTGAGGAAGTCTCATCTCCGTGGCAATGGCGCGGGCAATATCGGCAACCCTCTTCTGATGACCCGCCGTATAAGGGTCTTTTGCTTCCGATGCCGTGCCCAATACCTGAATGGTTATTTTAATGGACTGCCGTAAGTTTTCCAGGGTCTCATTGAGCTTCTTTTCGGCCTGTCTGCGCAAAGTGATATCCTGGTAAACGACCTGAGACTGTTTCTGTCCATTCCAGAAGATTTCCTTGCGCAAAACATAAAGATGGCGAATCTCGCCGTCTTTCCTGACGATGCTTATTTCATATTCGGACGGGCCAGGTTCCCCACGCAATCTTTTTTTCTTTCTTACCTTAAACTCGGCATAGCTCTCCGGGGTATAACGCTCTTTCAACGGTATGTTTTGCAGCTCTTCGATACTGTCATAGCCATACATTTCCAGAATGGCGCTGTTGGCATAAATTGTTTCGCCTGCCAGAGTTGCTATACGCACGCCCAGAGGAGAATCATCGAATGAGCGGCGGAAATTCTCTTCACTTTTTCGCAGAGACTCCTCCATTTGTTTACGTTTGGTGATCTCTCTGCCTTCTCCCAATATGGACACGGGTTTTCCGTTCTCATCCAGAATGAGACTTAACGTGCATTCTGCCCATACGATTTGGCCGTTTTTACAACGGCATGTGAATTCCGTTGAAACCTTTACCGAATAGTTTGAGGGTTCCGCCATATTCTCAGGCATTTCAGTTTCATAAATCTTCATTGCCGACTCAAAAGATGATGACGTAAGGAACTTATTCAACGGGAGCGCATTAAGCTCTTCGAGCGTGTATCCCCACAACTTCTCCGCGGACGGGCTGATGTATATCCATTTTAAGTTCAGATCCATGATCCATACCTGGTCCTTCATGTGATCCGCAAGCAATCGGTATTTTGCCTCGCTTTCACTGATCAATTTTTCCGCCCGCTTGCCTTCGGTGATATCGCGGACAACGATCTGAAACGCCGGCTTTCCTTTCCACTGGATCATCCTTGTTCGCAAGTCCACCCACGATATCGAACCATCCCAACGCAAGGAGCGATAAATGTTACCTTTGGAACACTGTTCGCCTGATTGTATTTTTTTCAGTCTTTCCGAGGCTAATTCCCTATCGTCAGGGTGAAGAAAATCAAGCGGGTTCCTGCCCACTATTTCTTCGGCAGGTAGATGGCGGATACCGCAGTAAGCATTATTGACCATGACGATACGGGATTGGGCAATGATCATTATGCCATCAACACTTTGTTCAAAAAGCGATTTATAATCCGCTTCAGAGCGCAGATACGCATCCAGGGCATGCTTACCTTTAGAAACATCATCTGAAGTGTCAGGAAGAGCATCAGGGGGTTCCGTAATATTTTTAAGTGATTTGCAACTTTCATTCATCATTTTTATTTTCCTCGGAAATCAGGGAATGATTTTGAATCAAGTGTTATGTCCCGGGTAAAACCGGAGCCGGTAGCCATAAGAACCTTTGTAAATCCTTTTTCCTTCATTTTCCTGCACTGCGCAAAATAGAGATGTCGTATAATAAGCTTTCTTAAAAGCCCAAATCATAACTATCCCCATATTTCATTTTAATCTGCTCAGGAAATTTATACTATATGTTGTTTATAGCATAAAACGATGGAATGGAGAAATAAGAATTTCAGGAAAGGGTCGTATGGTAAAAAAAAGCCCCTCGTGAAATGCATTATTTCTTGCGAGGGGTTAAGCGAGAACCGCTTGTGCCGTTTCAAATTCTCGAACACAGCAGTATCTTGCTTGCAAAGTTTAAGCGTCGAAGACAGCTGCAATGTTCTTTTCAATTACTACTCATTTTCAAAGATACTTCCAAGACTGCATCCCGAAGATATGGTGGATAATTCAATCACGTCACTGGGGATCCTGCAACAGTCTTCACTTTTAAACTAAGCATGCCTATGACTAATGTCAAGAGGTGTTCTGGTATAAAACAGAATGTTTCGGTTTATCGAATCAAATCAGAACATTTTAGAACAATATCACCATCGCTTTGTAATCTAAGGTTTTAGTCACGCGATATTTGCTGAAATCGTTCGATCAGATCACGAATGGCACGCGCGTTATTTTTGCTATGCCCATGGCTCACAATAGGATTGCTTCCACCCGTCGAATCTATTCGGATTTCGGACCATATTAAGCCCGTTTGGATATTGACAGAAGCAACTTTAGCGACCGCGATGGACTCTTCGCTGGAACCAAAGAGACGCGGCTTAATTCGCGTAACCCGGTTCTGATTTACTTCGATACGCACAGGGAAAATCCGGTTGCCCGAGGTTAACCGGCTGGCAGTGAAAATATGTTTCTCGTCAATCATTGCTATCTCCTTTGATTCGATAATTTAAACGGATAAGATATCCGGCAAAAGTATATGAAGTAGAAGATTGAGTGTCAAGAAGAGATTGGCCGCAAAATAGGGCGTGCGCTCAAATGAGGCTCAAACGAAAAACTTACGCCCGATAAAATATGAGTATAATGGATCCATTACGTGCCTGGTCCCGAAAACCCGGCCGGACGCCCGTACAAAGCCGACATGGTGTTCCCGGACTTTGCGGATTTTGACGCTAAAATAATTTTTTCAGGGCTGCTCTGTATAAACCCAAAACCCCGTTGTCTTTATCAGCAACGGGGTTTTGCGCAATCAGTATCTTGTATTCCTGTGTATGGTTAAATGGTTAATGATCATCAAACGAGTTCTTCATTTTCCCCTGCCCGATAATCCCGGAAAGACTCGACCCCTGAAACCTCTTCATACTTTTGGGCGGCTTTTTCATACTCCTCTTTCGCTTTGATGACAAGTTCATCTGCTTTACGCTTAATATCTTCACGCGTTTCCCTGCCGCTTTTAGGCGCAAACAAAATACCTAAAGTTATACCGATCAATCCGCCAATAATAAAACTTGCAAGTAAATCTCCATTATTTTCTGACATAAAATACCTCCATAATTTCTACCAGGATTATGCGTTACCAATTGATTTGGCCGCGAAACTTTTATCACTGTTTAAGTTTAAACCGCGCCATCTTATTCGTCATTTATTGTATCCTTTTCGCTCATTCATTTCAATTTAAAAATATTGTGGAATAAAGGAGGGTCGTCCCCTGGAAGCCGTGACACCCCCTCTCGAGGGGGATAAAAAGGCGGTACAAACTGGCAACATAGTTTCAAAACAAACCGGATACATAGTTTACACTTTTTTGTCCCCCGCCGTTCCGCTGTCGTTGCGAGGCGCCTCTGGGGCGACGTGGCAATCTCATATTTCTTGTCCCCCGCCGGCGGGGGATTAAGGGGATGGAAGTATTCACCGTAGGACTCCGTACGATATTTCAAACGATCAAGATGATTTTATAATACTTGAAATAAAAACCTGATTGTTATAATTTACTCCAGTAGTAATAATATATTACGCAAGATGGAGGCCACATGTCCGATCAGATGGATTATAGCAAGTTACGCTCTTTAACCATTTTTAGAGACCTTGACAAAAAAGAACTTGAGA
Source organism: Smithella sp. (assembly GCA_049523355.1). Taxonomy (GTDB): domain Bacteria; phylum Desulfobacterota; class Syntrophia; order Syntrophales; family Smithellaceae; genus Smithella. The sequence continues at coordinate 13,539 of JBEKMY010000072.1, forward strand.
CCATCCAAAAACATATCTTTGAACAAAATGTTAAAAAAGACTCTATGCTGTTTATGGAAGACATGCCGGGAGAATTTCTCTATATCATCTTGTCGGGCCGGGTCGACATCGTAAAAGAGACCATAGACAAAGAAAAAATAGTATTGGCCTCTATGGGAGCCGACGAAATAATCGGAGAGATGTCACTGATAGACTCGCAGCCGCGCAGTGCAACCGGTGTAACAAGCGAGGACTCTGTCCTGCTGGTGATAAAAAAACAAAATTTCGATGAGATGCTTCAATCAGACCCGCGCATAGCGGCAAAGTTACTCATGGGCCTTTTAAAGACCATCAGCAGACGTTTAAGGATCATGGACAAGAAAATCGAAGGGATTAAAAAAATCGTAAAAAGATAGACATCATAAACGCGACAATTTGGAGGGTGTTTCATGTCGGATAATAATGGGAATTTAATTGCAGGTTTCTTTATTGGTGCGTTGGTTGGGATAACTTTAGGGATTTTGTTTACGCCCAAAAGCGGTAAAGAGATGCGTGAAGATATTGCCCGCAATACAGATAAGCTTTTAGTCAAAGCAAAAGATGAATATAAAAAAACCGCGGAAAAATGCAGCGATGC
>JBEKMY010000073.1:0-13089 GCA_049523355.1 Smithella sp.
AGTTTAATTTCAGTATGTAATAATTGAAACGTAGACACAAACCTTAACTGTTCAAGCGTAAACCAGTTATACCTTTTTGATAATACTTTCCTTGCTTGTTCAACAAACAAAACTTTATGCTTCATAGTTCACCTCACTAAAAGTATTTTGTCATTCTTATACAGCATTAGAAGCTCAAGAGAATTAGAAACAGAACCGCCAGGCCTATCGCTACAGCTATTGCACCTAACCACCACAACACCACCACAGCTATATCGTCTTTATCTCTCATAGTATCACCTGCCTTTCATTATAGTTTGATATTCTTATACAGCATATAAAGCAATCTGTCAAGAGATAAGTTACTGGACTATAAAAGGATATAAAGGTGGGGTACAAGGGGGAGTCAGGATTGGAGTCGTATGGGATGGTCGGCTGGTTGGCAACCTGCCCCCGAAGTCTTTGGGTAATTTTCCCATTCTAAAAAACGTTCTTACCCAACATTGGGTAACGGTTATAGTCCAAGGGACAACGCTATCTTCTACAGCCTATCTTTGTCATACGGCTTGATACTTCTTGTATAATGGTGTATATGTATGTTGACGGAGAGTTAACGCCCCCAACGCCTCTGCCTCCCGCTAAGTTAATAAAGGGATTTAATAAGCAAGCGCACCATTGGGGGCACCTAAAATAAAAGGAGGATGTTATGGATAACACAAAGAAACAAGAGGTTCCAGTAAAGCGATACCGTGGAGCTACTATTAGTGTTGTAGCTAATGGGTTTATAATTACGATTGGTTGTCAGACGGTAGTAGCCGAGAGTGCCGAGTCTTTAAAGAAACTTATCTCTGTTTACTTGGACGACCCATCTGGAACAGAACAGAAGTTACTTAAGAACTCTATGGAATTTAATAGAGGGCCGGATTGTGCTGTTAATTCAGTTCCTAGAATAGCAAGCACGGCAGCCTGTGAACAGTCTTCATAGATAGTTACCCCGAACACCTCCAACCATAATGTCTACCCAAAAAAGACTAAAGGTTATGTGCCTCATTCGGGGTCTTTATATTGGATAGTCTTTGTTTGTGTGCGAAAGGCTTTCTTCTATATATTTAAGGTGGGCATTTTTTATTCTTCGACCCTGAGATTCAGGCAAGACAATTAATCTGACCTGCTTTAAAATGGAGAATTGTTTTAGTAACATACCCTAGACTATGGTAGCTAGGTCATATGGCTAGCTACTTACCAATAATTTGCGGCAGGTTATCATCCTGCTAGCCAACGTGGTACGAAGAGATACCCAACGTTGGGTTATTAGGAAAACGGGAAATCACATTCTTAAGAATAAAGGGATTGACCCACACACAAACCGTAATCAAAATACGGGCACCCGGAGCCGACGGTTAAAGCAAGCTCCTTCTTTAGAAAACGATTGACCACATTCCTACATGGGCTGCGCATATGGTTCACGCAGAATTAAAAAGGATATAATGAAAAGAATAGACCTCTATATAACAGAGGAACAAGATAGTAAATTAAAGGACTTAAGCACTCAAGGGTTGTCTAAGTCCTTTTTGGTTCGCAAGGGGCTAGAACTACTCTTTAACAGCGAATACTTTATTAAGTTAATTAAAGAATCTAAGGAGGATACATGATTACTTTTTCGACCATAGGAAACCAGTTTATAGCTGGTACTAAAATAAAAGAACACGGAGAGTTTTTCCTAGACAACGTACTTGCTTACGTTATACAGAAAGGCCCGTCTGGAGTTGAGCACGGATTCATAAGACTACCGGGAAACCCCAAGAGAGTTAAGATGGTAGGAGCCGAGTATAATATAGAGGAAGGAGAAATCCTTGACCTTTATAACAAGTGCTTTGCTCAGATAAGTATGGTGCAGGAGGGAATAATTCTTCCAGAGAAACCTTCTATCCATTTGGTGAAATCGTGAACGAAGTCGGTAGACCTAAAGGTGGACAGTTAATAGACGACGTAGAGCTTATGTCTCTCAGGAGAACTAAGTCTCGTAAGTTCTGTGCCGACCACTTTGGGGTTTCAGAGAGTGCTATCAAGGCAGCCGAACAACGAATCAAAGCCAGCATGAACTCTGGAGCCATTGAAAGCTCCCACGAAAACATAGACGCTATGCAGCAGCTTAGAAGTATCAACAACTCAATGGTTGATATCTTGAAGCGTTGCAACAAGATGATTCTTCGTGAAGAAGTTAAAATGGAGGCTCTTGATAAGGTTGCCGAGAAACTGGAGAAAGAACAGGACAATGTAGATAAGCAAGAGATAATGGATAAGATATGGAATAACAATACAAAGAATGTCCTAGCTATTCAGACCAATCTTTTAGGAATGTCTAGCGAGGTTCGTAAACAGATTGAACTACAGCTCAAGATTGCAGAGTCTCTTTATAATCTACAGATGATGGCTGAGTTTCAGAATGAAGTAGTTAATATCATTAAGGGTGTAGACCCGATAGCCGCACAGCAGTTGATAGCTAAATTGAAGGAACATAGGGCAATCCGGGGTCTTGTAAAACCAATATGATATCTAAATCGCAGCGCAAACTTGAAATGCTTGACAGCCTTGTAAACGCTGTTGATAAGGAAACACAACATAAGTCAATAGGCCAAATTGACTTCGGTGAGTGGCCTGTCGCCGAAAACATCCTCCTAGACGGCAAGCCATTCACCTTCAAAAAACATGAATACCTAATAGAACCCTATAAAGACAAGCACCCATTTCAGGTTGAGATTAAAGCTACTCAGCTAGGGCTGACTTCAAAAGCCCTTCTTAGAGTTATCTATGGTGCTAGATACGGGAGCTATAGGGGTATTCTTTATTTATTCCCTTCAAGGTCAGATGTAACAGACCTTTCTAAAACAAGACTAACTCCTTTAATAGAAGATAATCCAAATACAATAGGTCAGTGGGTAACAGAGACCGATGCAGCCAACGTAAAGAAAATTTGGAACTCTTACGTATACTTACGTGGGATGCGTTCAAAACTTTCCTTAAAGAGCATTCCGGTGGACTTTGAAGTGTTCGACGAGCTTGACGAAGCCCCACAGAACGCCGTTGATATGGCTCTTGAACGTATGGCTCACTCCGAAGAAGGAGACCTTCTCTTTCTTTCAAACCCTACCCTACCTGACTACGGAATAGATAAGTTATTCCAAAGTACAGATATGCAATATTGGTTATTGAAGTGTCCTCATTGTAACGAATACAATAACTTAGTAGAGTTGTTTCCAGATTGTTTTGTGGAGTACAGAGGGAGAACCTTTAGGGCTTGTCACAAATGCGGGAAAGAACTGGATATTTCTAAAGGCGAGTGGGTAGCCAAGAGACCTTCTATAACTGAACGAAGGGGTAGGCAGTTCTCACAGCTATATATGAACACCAGAACTACCTCGCCTGAGTTTATATTAAATAAATTCAGAACTACTAATAATCTTACAGACTTCTATAATCTTAAGGTAGGAATAGCTTATGTAGACGCACAGAACAGACTCTCAGTAGAAGAGGTTCTTGATTGCTGTGGAGACCAAGGAATGTCCAGTTCCTCAGACGAAGGAACATTTATGGGGGTTGACCAAGGAAATCACCTTCATGTAACTATAGGTAAACGTGGAGAGAAAAGAAAAGCGGAGTTAATATATGCTGATGTTTTGCGTGGGAATAATAGTCTTGACCGTAATGATGATAGTGGGTGGAAACAACTGGATGCGCTTATGGGAAGGTTTAAAGTCATGCGCTGTGTCGTTGATGCGCAGCCAAACACTAAAGCCGCTAGGTCGTTTGCTGAACGTTTTCCGGGGCGAGTCTTCCTTAATTATTACAGCGAGTACCAAAAAGGATGTTACAAGTGGAGCGAGAAAGACATGACTGTTTACGCAAACAGGACAGAGTCTTTAGATTCTACTCACAAGGATATCGTAGAGCAGAACGTGCTATTACCAAGACCTAGCGATATGATTAAGTTATTTGCTACACAGATGCACAATGTTGCGAAGCGGTTGCAAGAGGATGAAGAGACCGGAAGTCAACGTTATATATATTTAAGATTGGGGCCAGACCACTTTCGTCATTCATTTAATTACATGATGATTGGATTACAAGATGCGCCCCGGCTCTTATTTCCAGAGTTAATGTAAGGAGGAATTATGGATAGCAGTTTTGGAAGTGCAGTAGCAGAAAGTATTTTGTTTGGAATAATAGTTTTAGTAATAGTAGCGTTTTTGCTAGGAGCACTGGCAATGTGGGGATTACCTCACTTGTGGGCGATTATTAAACCTTTTATTCATATGGTAACAGCATGATAGAAAAAGTAATCGGTGGACTACAATGGGCAGAAGAAGGATATCCAAATTTCCTGTGCCTACTTGTAGAACAAAAACAGAACGCCCAAGACAGTCTTGAACCCCAAACAGAATATCTTAATATAATAAAAGAGATAGAGGGCGAGACTATCCTTGAACTCACAGAACAGATAGAAGACGAGATGCAGTTAATCTATGCTCCTAACGACGCTAAGTATACAACCTTTATAAGAGATTTTAATACTTGGCGCAGGGAAGAGGGATATCACTTTCAGTTTAAACCCTCGGTACACTCTTCTTTCGAGTCGGGCATATTGAGAATAAAGGACTTTATACGAGAAGACAAGTTGAGATTCCCTAAAGATTCTAAGATAAAGGAACAATTAAAGATTTTCTCGGAACTTAGTTATAAAAGTAAGGGTAGCTTTTATGCTGTGTCGGCTTTATCACACGCCATTTCCTCAATAAGAAAGAGAGTTTCTACCACAGCAGAACCAGAGCCAGAGCTGGGTTCGTGGCATTAATGACACACTACTTGATAAATATTGATTTTTGTTGTATATATAATATGGTGACATTTACACATAGGTGTATTATGTTTTGACGCCGAAAGGCATACTAAAACAGTGGAGACTAATTAGCCCACAGAAAGGAAGTCACATGAATTTAGAACAGTTAGAAAGAGCAGAGGCAGAGGCAGAAAAACTTTTAAACCCTGTCCCGGAGGGCGACGAAGATAAAGGAACAGAAGAGACGACAACCAAAACCAAGGTAGAGGAAACTCAAGAGCTGGCTACTCCAGAACCCGAAGCCGTGGTTGTAGAACCGACTAAAGAAGTTCCCGTAAAAGAAGTCACACCCCCTGTTAAGAGTGAAGATTTTGAACAGAAGTACAGAACGCTAGAAGGCAAGTACAAGGCAGAGATACCTCGTTACCAACAGGAGGCAAGCGACTTAAGAGAAAAACTCAGAGTCGCCAACACTCAACTCGCCGAGCTGCAAGAGAAAATAAACTCTTCTCAGACAGCTAAGGCTTCAGAAGAAATTGATGCCGACCTACAAAGCCTCTCAGAAATAGACCCTAGGGTTGCCACAGTAGTCAGTAAGATTAAAAAAGATTACGACGAAAAGGTAAAGAACCTAGAAAAGAAAGTCGGAAAAGGAATCGAAGAAAAGAACCGTTCCGTTGAAACAGACGTAGACAGTATTCGTCTAATGCGTTTTGACGAAGAGATGAAAGCCTTCGGAGTCCCTGACTGGAAAGAGATAGACGTAGACCCTAAGTTCGCAGAGTTCCTTTCTGAGCCACTAGCATATACTGGACACACAAAACTCGAACACCTTAAAGCAGCAGCCGACCAAAGGAACGCAAAGATAGCTGCTCAATTCTTTCTTGACTACAAGAAGTCCTTGCCTCCCGTAAAAGAGGATAACAAAGGAAACCTAACAAAAAATCTTGCCCCGCCCAAAGGCGGTTCTTCAGCACCAGCCGTAAAACCGGGGCAACCAACAGGACTTACAAGAGAGAGTTACACTAAGTTTATGAATGACACTGCCAGAGGCAAGTACAACCCTAAACAATGGGGCGGCAAAACCGAAGAGCAGATGGATGAAATATTCGATAAAGCAATCGCCGCAGGCGAGTTGCAGTAGCCTCCTGTAGGTCATAAGGAGAATATAAATGAGCACAGCGAGAGTCGCTGGCTTTCCGGACTATTCAAGTGCAGGGAATTCCAAATTCATCCCTAGCCGATAATTTGGGGATATAAAACCTTCTCTAAATAACTGGAATAGAACTTCGGGTGTCTAAACCAGAGGGAACTCGAAAATACAACTTATGCAGTTCGGAGGTATCCATGAAGCGTTTGAGTTGGAAGTATGTGGCAGGTTTAATTGATGGCGAGGGCTGTATAGATTTACAACACATTTACCATCGGGAGTATCCAGACAAACATTATTACACTCCAAGAGTAAGAGTAACATTAGTTGAGAGTTGTAGATTTGTTTTAGAAATGCTCCAAAATAATTACGGTGGAAGTTTTCAAATAAAAGACCGTAACTTTGAAAATCCAGTATGGCAGAACGCAGTAACATGGACTATTCAAGGAAAAAAGATTAGACCTTTTTTACAAAATATCGTGAATCACTTATTGATTAAAAAAGAGCAAGCTAAATTTTGCATTTGGATAATTGATAATGTGATGGGTAAGCACACAGATGAAGTATTGCGTGAGAGCATCCATAACGAATTAAAAGCCATGAAGCGAGACCCGCACAGACTAAGCGAGAAGGCTGTGTTAGAGATAACACAGGTGCGATAGTCGAGTCACGATGTTTCGTGATAGGAAGTATGGTCTAGCAAGCTGGCCAAGAAATATTACAAAAAGACGGTTTTGACCGCCATCACCAATACGGATTAAAAAACCCAGTCCCCTAACTTGGCAACAGGTTAGTGAAAATTCGGTGAATTGCTGGAAGCCTGAAATGGTAATCAGCAGCCAAGCCAACTAGAGTTGGAAGGTTCAGAGACTAGAGACTTAAATAGAATCATCAAGCTAAATGCTAGGAGGATGATATGAATACAGAAGACAGAGGAATATTGGTAGGAATGGTTATAGGTGATGGGTATCTAAACGTCAGACACAGGATAAAGCCTAAAGGGTATGAATACGAATCATCTGAACTTAAGGTATCTCATTCTACTAAACAGTTAGACTATGCACAGCATAAAGCTAATTTAATAAAGAAGATGTTTGGTGGCAAGTGTAACATTTATTATTATGAGACCTTTTTAAAAGCAACAAATAAATCTTATCCAATGTGTGCCTTTATGAAAAGCAATTCATATTTCAGGATACTTAAGAAGTTTATATATAAAGATAAAACTAAGTGCATAACAAGCGAAGTATTAAACATGCTAACACCACATGGAATAGCAATCTGGTATATGGATGATGGACACGCAAGAAGAAACTTTAATAAAGATGGTTTTGTTTCTTCTGTCTCAACAGAGATTTCTACATATTGTACATACGAAGAAGCCAATACAATAATTAACTGGTTTAAAGAAAAACACGGTTTAGATACTAAACTGTTTTTATCAAAAGGTAAATATTGCATTAAGTGGAACACACAGGCTTCTCACGAATTTGCTAGGTTAGTTCAGCCATACATAATTCCAAGTATGTTATACAAGTTATCTCACGTAGCAGATTTAAGTCTCCACGAGTGCCGAACATCCCAAGTGGATGAAGAGATAGTCCGACCTACCGGGAATTAAAACCGTTAGATATTGAAGGTAAAAACTTCAATGATAACAATAGTTTGTGGGAAGGTGAAGTCAAAAAGCAGGGCGATAAAGTATACATCCGCACAATCGCCGACATCAACACTTTCAATTATCAGAAGGGCATGGTGCTGCCGAAACAGCGTCCTGAGTCCCCTGATATCGAATTGCTGGTGAATCAAGGAAGAGCATGGAATGTCCTTCTGGATGACGTAGATAAAGTCCAGAGCGATATTGATTTGCTGAACAAGTTTACTGAGGATGCCGCTATAATTTGTTTGGCGGCTTAAAATTAAATCTAAATAACTGGAAGGCGAAAGCTAACCAGAGGGAAGAGCAAGATGCGTATTCTGAGTGACAAATACATTGCTGGTTTTTTAGACGCAGACGGTTCTATATCTATTGGAACAAACGGTAGATTAAGAATGGTCTTTACACAAAAACTATCCAATGATGGAGTCATCGAACGTATCTACGAGGCTTTAGGAAAGGGTTCTCTTTGTGAAAGCAAAGGAAGGACTAGGGGTACTACATCTTACCGCAGGGACTTGATTATTCAGGGGCAAGCGGCAGTAGATATACTTTGTAGACTAAAGCCATATATGGTTACTAAACGAAAGAAAGCCAATCAACTCCTGAGTGAATTAGGTTTCACCGAGAGGGTTGGCACTGATTCTATTCCTATTCAGCCTAGCAGGTCTTGGCTTGCTGGATACTTTGATGGAGATGGTTGTATTTATTCTTGTAACAGCAAAGGAAATAAAACTGCTGGTATCAAAGTAAGTATCACTACACACACCAAAGAAATGGACGGTATAGAGTTAGTTAAGAAAGTGTTTGGTGGAGACATTACTGTAAGAGGAAATAAAGCAGTTTGGGTTCTTCGATTACATCCATCAAATGCAGAAAGATTTTTATCATACATTGCCCCACGTTTAAACAACAAAAGAGAACAGGCTTATTTTGTTCTTGGTTGTGCAAAGATGGGACACTTTAGAGATGGTGAAAATATTTCAAAAATTCTTCGTGCCATGAAAACTCACCCGCACAGACTAAATGATTTAACATCTGAAGTAGATGTTTCTTCTTATTTGTCACAAGTAAGGGATATTAAAGAAACCGATAAAAGATATCGTCATTACCACGGACAGAAATGTTCTATATGTGGTTCTGATAAATACTATGCACTCGGTCTTTGTAATCCTTGCTGGCAACGAGAAAGAAAAGCTGCTTAGGATGAAGTGATAGTCGGAATAACTATTTAGTTATATTGAAACAAATGGCAATCGCCGTTGACGCACAGCTTTTAGGCGGCGTTGCTTCTCAGTCCAGCACCTACAACTACGGTGCTACATCCGGAAAGATTTCCGGTGGTTATAATCTCGGAGCTACAGGTGCTCCGGTTCAGATTACCAAAACCAACATCATAGACTACATTACCTACTGCGGTGGTGTTCTTGATGAGAACGATGTACCTGATGAAAGTCGTTGGATGGTAATTCCTAGCTGGATGGCTGTTATGATTAAGGGTTCTGACTTGAAGGATGCTTCCTTGTCGGGCGACCCGAAATCAACTCTTCGCACCGGCCTTTTGGGAATGATTGATAGGTTTGTAATTTATTCATCTAACTCCTGCGGGTATGTACCGGCTGCGAGCGAGTCTTCTGGTTTCACAAGTTTCTATGCACTCTTTGGAAACAAAGATGCCATCTCTTATGCGAACCAGTTTATTAAAACAGAGTCTCTGAGGTCAACAGAGTCCTTCGATACAATAGTTCGTGGTCTTATGGTTTGGGGTTACAAAGTAACCAAGGCTGAAGGTCTCGGCTATTTGTACGTAAGAAAATAAGGAGGATTGAATTATGTCTTCAAAAGTCGATTTCAGTAACTATGCGACAGTTTTTACCGGTTTTACTTTTGCCACCACAGAAACATCTACGCAGGTAAATGCGGCTGGTGTTTCCTACGATGGTATCCCTAGGTGCTATGTTGCCAAGGGAGTAATAGATACCGCTAAGACTGGAGTCACTAATGCGACTGGCGACCTCTATGGTGCGGTTCAGATTCCGGCAGGTACTTATGTACTTGGTGCTTATCTTGAAACCGTTACCGCAGAAACTACGGGTGTAACCGCAACTATGGCTATTACGGATTCATCCAGTAATGTCATTTCTGCTGCGGCTGTTCCTAGTACAACTGTTGCCACCGTTTCATACCCCACAGCGAATATGTCTACCCTTCCGGGTACTCCTGTGTATGCAATTACAGCGGGTGCTCAGACGGCTAGAATGTATACGTCTGCCGATATGATTTGCGGATTGGTTGCTGTTGCAGCGTTCACAAACGGTAAGTATAATTTATGCGTAATATGCGTTGACCTTAACGCACGATAACTAACAAGTAGGGGCAGGCAAAGAACGTAAGGCCTGCCCCGAATTTAATTCGAGGAGAATTTTAAAATGGACAGAGAACAAATGAGTATTAATGAACTCACCGTTGGTAATATTATAGGCGGTGGAATCCTTAATTCTTTCAAGAAAACTATTTATCTTAACGGAGCAGTAGGTTCTGACGGTAATCCAACAGATGTGCCTAATGCTTCTGAGCCGGTTAAAACACTTACCAATGCCTATAATTCCATAGGAACTTACAACGATGCTATAGTTTTACAGCAGAGTTCTTCTTCTGTAATCCTTGGTTCAACTTTTAATTGGGCAAAAAACAACTGTGCATTGATTGGCACTGGCTTCGCACAAATGGGTATGCGTTCTAGGATTTCAATGTCTACTACGTTTACTCCGTTTTTAACTGTATCGGGCTATGGAAATCTTTTCCAGAATCTTTACTTGACACACGGAACTGCCGCAACAGACCTTGTAGGCCTTAATATAACAGGAAATTACAATACCTTCCAAAACGTAAATTTTGCCACGCCTATGACGACACTTCAATCTACGGCTGGCTACATTGGTGTTGATATTACCGCAACAGGTACTTATTTTAAGGACTGTGTTATCGGTGCGAACACGGTAACTCTTACAGGAGCTTACCCTTTGATTCAGATTAATACGCCTTCTAACGATTTCTCTTATACCATATTCGAGAATTGTACACTGTTGATGTGTGCCGGTTCGACGGCCCCAGTGTTTCTCAATGTAGCAAACACCAACTCTCCCCCAGGTCAAACTTTCGTTGAGTTTAGAAATTGTAGATTTGTTGCAACTTCTGTCAACATGGCAACCAAACTAGCAGATGCCTTCTCGTTTACGGGTGGTGATACCTGCTGTGTTATGGTTGATGCCAACTGTCAGTTCTTTGGTGTAACGGCAATTACCTCTAGCACGGCTTACGTGTTACAGGCTGCTGCTCCTCAGACCGCAACCGGAACCGCTACTTTGTTAGCAGTTAATCCGTAACAACTAAATATTCAGGGGGCGAAATTTAAGTAACCCCCTGAATTACCCAACGTTGGGTAGAAAGGAATTTATGAAGTTTAGAATGTTAAGACTACATTCAACCGGCTATCCCTTTCCGTGGAATCCTAATACAGCAACAGTAGATGGAATGGTGGAAGTAATGATGGATGCCGAAGAAATAGCGGAAGCAGTTAAAATAACCCCAAAAAAGAAAACAGACGAACTACCTCAAGAAGACAACGAACAAACAGAAACCCCGGTAAAAGAAAAAAAAGAGCGTCTAAAAAAGGGGTGGAAATATAATAAGTTCGGAAAACTAACACGGATAAAAGAAGAGACCTCGGAGAAAAAAGATGACTCTACAGGACTTAGTAGATCTGAGCCGATACAGGCTTAATAATTTTGAACGTCCCTACCTCTGGTTAGACCGAGAGATAGTTTTTTATATAAACCACGCCATTGATACAATCTGTAGAGATGCTAAATGTCTTGAAGATAGTATGACCCCGTCTATATGCCAGTTCTTTACGAAAGCCGGAACTATGGACTATCTCTTGCCCCAGCAGATTATATATATAAAATCAGCAAAGATAAGAAGTCAAGAAACAATTACACTCAATGTATCACCGGCAACACAATGGGCTAATGGAGCAACACTTACCGATACAACCACTGGAAACACCTGTGTTGTTATATCTTACTTAACACCGCTTACTTATTCAATACAATACAGAAGTGGTCAGTTTACTTCAGGTGGAACAATTACAGACGGTTCAAATCCAGCTACGCAAGGTTCTGGATATCCCACCTTTACTGACACCACAACCAATACAAACAGACTAATAAAATATTCCAAGAGAGACATGGATGGTTACTTTGCCTCTTGGAGAGCACAACCCCAAACACAGCCACTTAGATACATTTTAGATTATCAGGGTGGCTATATTACTTTGTACGCAAATCCCGACAATTACTATCCCATAGATATGACGGTTATAAGATATCCGTTGGTTAAGATGGACTATACAACCGATATGACAGTACAGACACCTGAGATTAACTCAAAGTGGCACGATACCATTATAGAGGGGGTTTGTTGGCAAGCCTATCAGAAGCGTGGAGAAGATACTTACGACGCAAACCTTTCAGTAATACATGGACAAAACTTTAGGTCTTTCATATTAGACCAGAAGAAACAGAATAATTTATATGAATCAATACCATCAACAGCTTCTCCGGTAAGAGGTTTTGTGTAGAATGACATTCCCAAACATGCAAGCCTCTGACCTAGAAAGCAGAGTTAGAACTTATCTGAATGACGAAAATAGCCTCTTCTTTTCGGAGGCTGAAATATATAACTGGCTCACTATTGCAGCTAAGGATATAGCCGAGAAGACAACTTGCGTAAGAAGAATACTTAGTTACCAGACTACTATAGGGGTAAGAGAAGTACCTTTTAATGCTTATAAGGTATTTCACGTAGAGTATTTAAACTCTACCAGAAATCTAATGCTCACAAAGATAGACCCACTAAGAATAGGTCATTATAATATAGACGGGACAACGCCGCAGTATTGGTATGAGTTGGGAAGTTCAATAGGAATAGAACCCATACCAGATGATACATATAATTTAAGACTATACGTTGCTGATATACCTAAACTTATCACAACATAAAGGAGAGAGACAATGGAAGATTCTTTGAATTTTAAAGAGGATGTTAGTTTTGGGTTGGGAAAAGGAATGAGTGACGGAGTTAAATATACCGGACACGTATCTCTTGTATTACGTGACGAGAACGGTAATCTAAAAGACACAAGAGAAATCCATAATACAGTTACCAATGCTGGTCGATATGGACTCATGGATAACATTCTTGCCACGCCTACCGGAACTGGCTACACAGCAAAACCAAACTGGATGGAAGTTGGAACAGGAACTCCGGCAACTACGATACTTGGAGCTTATGTTTCGGGTTCACGGACAGCCTGCTCCTCAATAACTAGAGCCAGCAATGTAGTAACGTTCGTATGTACGTTTGCAGCCGGTATTGGAACTGGTGCTCTTACTGAGGCTGGTG
>JBEKMY010000074.1:0-17467 GCA_049523355.1 Smithella sp.
CAGGTGGCCATCGGGGCCGAGCAGGTGGCCTCGGCCAGTGTTCAGGTGAGCACCGGCGGGCAGGCGCTGTCGCAGGGCGCAAGCGAGCAGGCAAGTTCTTTGGAGGAAGTCTCCAGCAGTCTCCAGGAGATGTCCTCCATGACCAGGCAGAATGCTCAAAACGCCAGGGAGGCCAAGGGCGTGTCTGAGCAGGCCAGAGAAAGCGCTGATAAGGGCGTGGAGAGCATGAGCCGGATGTCATCGGCCATCAACCGGATCAAATCGTCGTCGGATTCCACAGCCAGGATAGTCAGGACTATAGACGAGATCGCGTTCCAGACCAATTTACTGGCGCTCAATGCCGCGGTGGAAGCAGCCCGCGCCGGAGATGCCGGCAGGGGGTTTGCGGTAGTGGCCGACGAGGTAAGAAACCTGGCCATGCGCAGCGCGGAGGCGGCTAAGAACACGGCCGCTTTAATTGAAGACGCGGTGAAGAATTCCGAGAACGGGGTGAACATCAACGCCGAGGTCTTGAAAAACTTTCACGATATTGTTGAGAAATCCAACCAGGTCAGCCATGTAGTAGCGGAGATCGCGGTGGCATCCGAGCAGCAGGATGAGGGCATAAGCCAGGTGACCAAGGCTGTGGAGCAGCTTAATCAGCTAACCCAGCAAAACGCCGCCAATGCTGAGGAATCGGCCAGCGCCGCCCAGGAGATGTCTTCTCAGTCCGAGCAGATGCGGAGCATGATAGCGGGGTTCACGTTGACAGACAGCGCTGAGTTAACCCGGACGCACAGCGGCAGCCGACAGGGTCATTTGCCGCACAATCCGGGTATGCCGGGAAAAGACGGCAGGGCCGCGGCCGGTCTTAAGCCCGATCCCCGCAAGGTGATACCGCTTGATGACGGTGACCATAATATATTAAAAAGTTTCTAAGCTTTGCAATGCTGTTGAAGAATACAGAAAGAAACTGATATTTCAAGACCTGACCCCATTATTTGCGCCAGCCGAAGGCTGGCTTGCAATGACAAACAGGGGTACGCTGTCATTGCGAGGCGAGCCTCGGGAGCCGTGGCAATCTATCTTTTGCATTGTTTTCGAAGGCCTTGCCTTTAGGCCCGCTAATCCGGCGCAGTTTTGTAGCGTGGAACAAGCGTAGCGGTTCCACCATTACTTGAATATTCGGTGGATGCGCTCTGCTTCATCCACCCTACGATCTTATGAGATTTAAGTTGTAAATCAGGAATTCTTTTGCCGATCTTTATTTCGCGAAAATCATTTTTAGAGAAATAATCAATAAGGCTATGCCGAAGAGTCTTTCCAGTGTCTGGTTGGATAAATTGACGGCAAATTTCGCGCCGATTAATCCGCCGAATAAAAAACCGGCGCATATCAGAGCCGCAATCGGCAAATTAACGAAGCCCTCTTTATAATAAGTCCACGCGGCAAGGATTCCTATCGGAGGAACCATCAGCGCCAGTGTTGTCCCCTGTGCCATTTTCTGGGAAAAGCCGAAAAAAAACACAAGAATCGGAATGATAATGATCCCGCCGCCAATGCCGATGAGACCGCTTAACAATCCGGCCGCCAAACCGGTGAGAACAAACAAAAAAGCATTACTTAACCCCATGTATCAACACCTCCCGTAAATAACTGAATTTACGTTCTCGCGCTAATGTCAACATAAACAAACTTCCGATGCATAATGCCGAGAATCCACACCTCGTTCCTGACTACTTTGAACACGACCCGATAATCACCCACGCGCAGCTTCCAGTAACCTTTAAGCGACTTTCGTAAAGGCAGCCCATATTCATGAGGAGCGGTCTGCAAGCGTTCTTCTATGGCCTTACGAATTCTGTCTTTTGTCCTTCGGTCTATTCGCGGCAGATCCTCGGTACTAACAGCAGGATGATAGCGTAATGTAAAAGGCATGCATCATTTCCATACATCTTTATGTGAAAGCGCAACTTTTCTGTTAAAAGTCTTCATTCGCTTGTCGGCAAGCGCTGCCAGAGCAACATCTTCCCTCAATTCTATCGCTTCCCGGATAAGATCACGGGCAAGGGTGGACATGGAAATACCGCCATTTATTGCAAGGTCATGCATAGTACCATACAGAGGCGGTTCAATAACAATGTTTACTCTCGGATTTTTGGTAGGCATAATTACCCTCCTTATGTTCTGAGTGTAACACTTACGGTACACCATGTCAAGTCAAAACAAGCTAAATAATTTTGCCCCAAACATTCAAAGCGATTGACTTTCATGACTGTCATTTTCACAAGCAGTTGGAATTTTATTTAAAAAAATTTCAGATTAAACAAAAAATCATGCTTTACGAAGGAAGTAACAACGTTGTTTTAGACTTGCTGAAATTGAAGGGAAGGTTTATATAAACACCGAAACCATCTCTTAATTTTTGGCACAATTTGTCCAAAACTTTTTTAAAGACATACAGATGCATGTTAGTTCATTAATTCCTGCTTCAGGGAGGTTACGATGCTCTACAGAAAGATGCCCAAAACCGGAGGCAGTCTTTCGATTCTCGGGTTCGGCTGCATGCGGTTGCCGGGAGGCCAGATGCGGCCGGACGAAAAGCGCTCCATCGCGCAAATCCGCAGCGCTATTGATCAGGGCGTGAATTATATCGACACCGCGTGGACCTATCACGGAGGGAAAAGCGAGGTTATTGTCGCAAAGGCCCTGGGGGAGGGCTACCGCGAAAAAGTAAAGGTTGCCGATAAGCTTCCTTTCTGGCTCTGCAATTCCCGCGGGGACATGGATTATTATCTCGACAAACAGCTTGAACGCCTGGGCATGAAAACCATAGATTATTACCTGATACATTCCCTTGAAGGCGCCACATGGCGCAGGATGAAGGAACTGGGCGTCGCCGATTTTCTGGAGGGCGCCAAAAAGCAAGGCAAAATACTCCACGCGGGTTTTTCCTTTCACGGTCCGCGCGACGATTTTAAGGAAATCATTGACGGATACGACTGGGAATTTAGCCAGATTCAGTTCAACATACTCGATGAACACGATCAGGCCGGAATCGAAGGCCTGAATTACGCTGCCTCGAAAAATATCGGCGTGATTGTCATGGAACCGCTTCGCGGCGGCACACTGGCCGCTCCGCTTCCCCCTGAAGTTCAGAAAGTGTACGACGCCGCCCCGGTGAAGCGCTCCAACGCCGAATGGGCGCTCCGCTGGATATGGAACCACGAGGGCGTAGTCACCGTGCTTTCCGGGATGAATGAGGAATCGCAGATTGCTGAAAACATCAGAATTGCCTCGGACGCGGGCATCGGATCCCTCAAGGCCGAAGAACTGGCCGTTGTGAAAAGGGTCGCCGACGCGTTCAGGAAAATCATGAAGGTGCCCTGCACCGGCTGTCAGTATTGCATGCCCTGTCCAAACGGCGTCAATATTCCGCTTTGCTTTTCGGTGTACAACAACAAATATCTTTTCCGGCAGGGATTAATGAGCAAGATGATGTATATTATGCATATGGGCGGAACGCTTGGCCGCGATCCGTCGCTGGCGAGCCTGTGCGAGGATTGTGCTGTATGCATGGGAAACTGTCCGCAGAAAATCAACATTTCCTCCGAACTTGCGAAGGTCAGCAACGAATTTGAAGGGCCCATGACTAAGCCGCTCATTTTCATCATCGGGAAATTAATGAGCATGGGAAGCAGGAAGAAAAGTAATTCGTCAACCGCCAAATAAAGGGGACAACCTTTCTTTCCCTTTATGGTAATTTAATTTATGATTGGCTCCATTAAAGATAAATGAATAATGTGGAGGTAGTTATGAAACGTTTTATTAAATCTTTTTTAAGAGAAATAACTTCAAGAGATACTTGGGAACAAGTTAAAATTATGATGAGCAAGCCGCCTCCTCGAGGAAAAGCTATAACAAATTTTACAAAGGAGAATTACATTCCATTGATAATATCACTTGTAATAACGATTATATCATTGATTATAATAGGCACGTTTTTACATGTAGTTGTAGGATTAATAAAATCGGCTGGGCCACAGGGGGGACACCCTTAAAATTGTAAGTTAATGAATAAAGGGGACGTTGTCCCCTTTATTCAACTCACTAATCGTGAGATCCGCCCTCGCGATTAGGTGCAGCATTTTGTTCGGCGCTACGTTGATATCTTTTTAAGTTCAAGATGAGTGCTAAACCAGCGAAGATTGATAAATGCGTAATCCACGTCGTAATTCCGTGGATATAACTGTATGTCCAAAACGCCTTGCCAACTTGTCTGTAGGAACCGTGACTTCCAATGTAATAAAGACCGTCCTTTTGATATCCATTCATTGCGCTGCCACCTGAATAAATATCCACGAATATAAACGTGAAGAAATTTATTAAAGCTATAATGAAAAGCATTCGAAACCAAAGTGGATATTCGCTCCATTTGGAAAATGGCATCTCAATTCGCATGATTTACTCCAATAATCAATATATCAAGTTCGTCTTTTCCTAACTTTTGCACAATCCTATATTAATTTAAAAAAATAAAAAAGTTGAAAATGGAAATGGTTCGTAAAAGAAGAAAGGGGATTAGGTCTGCCGTTGACTTTTGTAAAAAGACAATTAGTGTGATACGCAATAAATAAAAAGGCAAGTATTCCCTAACGGCAAGTAAAAAGTTATTGCAATTAATTGTTATTAGAGATTGAATTAAACAAATGGATTTTTAAAAAATTATTATAAAAGGAGAAGAGGTATGCATAAAAAATATTTGATACTTATTTTATTAATTGCAGTTTGCGTTACAATGATCGCCGGATGTTCCGGCCAAAAGTGGACAAAAAGCGACGGGTCGGCTGCCACAAAGGTAGTGGACAGGCCCGGTGACCTGCCGGCTTTAGTTATAGACCAGAGAATAAACGACTCAGCGTCCGCACAAAAACCGGCCGCGACTTCTAAAAAGGATAAGGTTTCCAAAGCCGATAAATTCAAACAGGAGAATCTTGCTCTCGCGGCGTCCATTGAATTTGAATTTGCGAAACATTTTGTAAGAGAACAATATCGCGATGGTCTTAAAAAAGTGGCTGATTCAATGAAAGAAAACCCCAGGCACAAAAGCCTATAATATGCGTCTGTCAAAAGTTCGCGCCAACAGCGTAAAGCTGTACCTGGTAAAAGAGTTTGGCATAAAAAGGGCCCGCATTGCCGCTTTCGGTTATGGATTCAGTAAACCTGTTGCCGACAATAACACGGAAGAAGGACGCCAGAAAAACCGCAGAGTCGAAATATTTATCAAAGGAGCGGAAGCAAAGTAAATTTATATCGCATTTATGTTTTAAAAAACGAAGGCCTCATAATCATTGGATAATTATGAGGCCTTTTTACTGCCATAAATATACTCCGGACGCAGCGTCTGCAGATGAAAAGATTGTAAAATGATTTTTTAGTATCAATGATGACTTCATTATATCCATCGAAATGATATTTAATGAACCTGCAACAGCCCTTCAGCCTCCATCAAGGCCTGTCCTCTCCTTGATCTGATACCATGAAACAGGATCAGTCATCAGCTCCTGGGTGTCCTTTAGGGAAAGGTAGTGCTCGTGTTCGATATTGGCCAGTAGCTTAAAGAAATCCTTTTCTACGGAATCGGTGCAATCATTTTGCAACTTAGTGTAAAATTCAAAACCTTTGGCTTCAAAATTAATAGCTGTCTCAAGAGCTTTGAGGTCATCTTCATCCCCCTTGGGTAAATTGGATGCTTTTTTTACCATATCCTTGAGAATCGTAGAAACTGTCGTGTCTTTCACTTTCAGGGGAATGGTTTCGGGCCATTTCTGCTGCTTACCCCATATTTGGGCAAGTTGCTTAAGTCGCTCGTAGTGTTCCAGTTCTTCGGCTGCAATTTGCTGAAACATAGCCTTCCCGGCCGGATTATTGGTTCGTTCGGCGTTTTTAAGATAAAATTCCCTTTCCCTCATCTCATTGTTGAGCGCCACTTCCAAAGCATTAAGACGGTTTTCCATACAGCATCTCCTTGAATATTTTATGATCAATTTAATAAAATCGCTATGGACCCGCTCCGATACCTATACCACAGTCTTTGCATGCAACCTGGCATATTACCGGGCGATCGCCGGTCGTGTTCCAATGCATTGCCGGTTCTTTTTTTTTGTTTTATTCTTTATGGCTTCCTTGAGTATGTATGATCGCAATATGACCCGCCTGTTCCAATTGTTTGTTTTCTGGTGAACGTCCAATATTCCTTATTTTCCTTTGCAAGCATCCAATCTCCCGCACATGAGTATTTACATATCTCCGAGAGTCCGAATATTGTAAGCATTTTTGTGACAGGACAAAACTGAAATCTAAATTCAATTTTATCCTGTGTTTCATTTTCAATTCTTAAGCACAGAAATTTATCAAAAAATAAAAAGTTTCTTTTGATCTTTTCCCTGAAAATTGCAAAATCCAGTTTTGAATTTATGCGCGGAACAATTAATTTCGCTCCTAATGCCGCTGCTGATGTCAGTTGCTTTCCCACAATTCGAATAGCTCTTTTTTCCCCGAGAAAGGATCTTAATGCATAGGCTTGTAACACAAAAGGCAGGGTGAATATAAAAACAAATAACCATGAAAATATTTTTATCATTGTCTTCCAGGCTGTATAAATATAGGGCTTCATATTAAGCAAATGCACCAAATAGTTTATATTTCTGTTTATAAAGCTATGACCCTGTAATCCTTTTTGAAATTGTTGTTGAAAAGCGATAATTATTTCCTTAAAAAAGCCAGAACCTCTTTGATGTCCGGTAATTCCTTGAGCGGATAGACTTTCACGAATACAGCTTTTCGCTGCTCGTCAAGGATGACATTGGCCCGTTTTGAAAAACCATACTTATCGATGAATAAGCCGAGTTTCGCAGCAAGACCGCCGTGCGGCCAGAAGTCGGCCAGTAAATTAACTTTTTCAATGCCGAGACTTTTTGCCCACGCTTTTTTGCAGGGGGCGGCATCTACCGATAATCCAAGCGGCACGGTATTGAGCAATTCGAAGGCCTTGTAGTTGGCCTCTAATGACTGCATCTGTTTGGCGCAAACCGATGTCCATGCCAAAGGATGAAAAGACAACAGCAATTTCCTGCCCGCAAGCGCAGCCGTATCAATCAATGCGTCGGTGTGGCTTTCTAATGAAAAATCTTTAAATGTGTCTCTGACTTTAATTCTGGCCATTTTATGTCCTCGCTTTCTTATTTGATTTCTGAACTTAACCATGCTTGTCGTACCAATAAGTCATCAGGATGGCTAATTTTATGCTTTTTTTAAATATTTCTCAATATCATATATGATATAGTTTTTTTACTTTAGAATCTCTTGTCCGGTCATTTTTATCCTTCAATTTATTGTCTAAAAAAATACCTTTCTGACAGATGAATCGGCCAAAAGGTGATTCGCTTTAGCAAAAAAACGGCTTACGCGAAACGTAACTCATACGATGATCGGTATCGTATCGTTTCCATCTTAGTGGAACCGGACAATGAAGTAATCGTCTGTGATAATTCTATGCGCTTCTTAAGAAAAAAACTTCATTTGTGTGACTATCAGGTTATAGCAATAGCAAGTTGCTTGCCAATAACTGAAGGAAAGTTAGAAGTTTTCATTAATCATTTAATAACAGTATCTTAAATTAACAGGAAGGAATACCGGACAAAAATAAAGTAATTCACTTCGCCTCAATATTTGGCGGAGCCTCAACATGTTGAGGGCGATTCAAACAACTCATTTACCTGACTCTTTTATTCTGCGTAATTAACTTTGAGGCTTTCGTAGTTCGGGCCTTTAGGCCCGCGAAACAAGCGCAGCTATAGCAACGCACTACATGATTTTTTTATACTCCTCCGTCACTTACGTGACACCACAGCCAGCGGAGGACAAAAAAATGGTGTAATATTTCGGAATGGAATCAATAAAATTAAAGATTACTGTTTGAAAGATTTGCGACAGCGTCATAGCCATTGTCAACACCCGCGAGGACTTAAGTAAATCCCTCATCATTTTTGTATCTGGGTCGTTGAGGTTGAATCGACAGGGAGATTCTCTGATAATGGTTTCCACCATCCGCCGCCAAGAGCATACAGCAGGGCGGCCGTATCGGCATACCGGTCGGCCTGGGCCTGTACCCTATCCATCTCCGTTTGCAGGAGCTGGCGCTGTGCATCAAGAAGAGCCAGATGGCTGATACCGCCCAGCTGGTATTGTCGCTGAGCAATTTCGTAACCGGCTCTGGCATGGTCAGTGGTATCGGTCATGGCCTGGAGCGTCCGGGCGTCGGCATCAAGAGCATGCAAAGCATCGGCGACCTCTTGCAGCCCATTCAGGGCCGTCTGTCTATAAGCAGCAGCGGCTTCGTCATAAGCCGCGACGGCCGAGCGTTTCTTCGCCAATAATTCACCGCCGTGGAAGATCGGCTGCATGAGATTACCGGCAATGTTCCAGATATTCACTCCGCTCAGAATGTCGCCGGAATTTGTTCTCTGCGAGCCGAAACTCCCTGACAGTGTTATCTGCGGGAATAGATTGGCGGTAGCTACGCCTATATTGGCGCTTGCCTGGTGCCAGAGCGCTTCCGCTGCGCGAATATCGGGCCTTTGTCGGGCCAGTGATGAGGGCAGACTAAGCGGCAGTTCTTCGGGCAAATGGAGACTATTCAAGTCGAACTCATCAATCTTTACCTCGGCCGGTTCCCTGCCTAAATAGACGGCCAACTGATCATTGACCTGTGCAAGCTGTTTCTTAAGAGGAGGCAGCAAAGCCTTTGTCTGATCGAGCAATATGCTCTGGTTCTGAACATCCAGTGCCGATACGCCTCCTGCCTTATACCGCTCTTCGGTAATGGCCATCTGCCGGCTCTGTGCATCCATAAGATACTGAACTATGTCAATCTTCGCACGGAGGGACGCCTGCCTGATGGCTGTGCTAACGACATTCGCCACAAGCGTCTGTCTTGCCGCTTCCAGCTCAAAAACCTGATAATCGACCTTTGCCTTAAGCCCTTCAAGTGCGCGCCGGTTTCCCCCAAAGAGGTCCAGAGTATACGAAGCGGACACTGATGCATTGTACAAGGTGAAAGGACCGGGATTCGGAAAGTTCGAAATTCCATATGAAGATAGATCCACCTGCTGGCGTGTGATTGACAGCCCGGCATCCACTGCGGGATATTGCGTAGCCCCTCTCCGGGCATTAAAATCTTCCTGTGCCTGCTTAAGCTTTGCCTGAGCCTGCATAAGAGTCGGGCTGTCAGTAAGAGCCTGACGGACCAGACGATCGAGCGAAGCGGAGTGGAAGAGCGACCACCACTGCGCGGGTATGTCCATTGCTGTGTTGAAGCGCTGCGCATTGCCACCGGGGCCTTTTGCTTCCATGGTCTTTGATGGTTGAGTGTCCGATACATAGGTCTGTGAGGCGGATGGATTCGGCTTGTGAAAATTCGGACCTACCGCACAGCCGACCAGCAATATGGCAACGGCAGCCGGAACGATTATTTGGAACGTTTTTTTCATATAGAGCATATAGGGGTTAATCATCGTTTCTTCCTCAATCAAGGGTCCGGCGATATATCTTCACCGCAATCGTCATGGCGATAAGGGTGAACACTATTATGGGCCAAATGTCTGGCCAGAGATCCCACCATTGGTTGCCTTTGAGGAAAATTCCCCGGATCAACCGGTTGAAATGGGTCAATGGCAGCAAATTGCCGATGTACTGTGCCCATTTCGGCATGCCTTGAAACGGAAACATGAATCCTGAAAGCATCATGCTCGGAAGGAAGTAGAGTTGGGTCATCTGCATGGCCTGCATCTGGGTTTTTGCCAGCGAAGACATGGTTATCCCTATTGTCAGATTGGCAGCTACGAACAGCAGCACGGTCAGATACAGCGTGATGATGCTTCCCGCAAAGGGAACACCGAATACAAAGCGCGCCGCCAGCAAAATGATAGTTGCCTGAATCAGGCCGATGAAGATATAAGGCGTGATTTTTCCGGTCATGACCTCGATGGGTTTCACCGGCATGGCCAGCAGGTTTTCCATCGTGCCGCGCTCACGTTCCCGGGTAATTGCGAGACCTGTTATCAATGCCAGCGTCATGGTGAGTATTAAGCCCATGAGGCCGGGGATGATGTTGTATTGGGTTATACCTTCGGGGTTATATAGACGATGAACCCGGACTTCGAAAGGCGCCGTGCCGCCGACGAGGGATTTCAGGGAACCGGTCAAATCCTTCGCGGCCACGGATGAGGGAAGCTGGCTAACCGAAGCCAGGGCCGTTCCTGTTGCCACCGGATCCGTGGCGTCTGCTTCGACCAGCAGGGCAGGGTGTTCGCCGCGCAGTACGCTCCGGGTGAAACCGGCAGGTATATTCAGAACAAACCCAACCTTGCCCTGCGCAAGCGCTGCACGACCCGCTTCCTCGTTCGGCAGAACACCCACAATTTCGAAGTATTCTGATGCCTTCATCGACGCAATAATCGTGCGGGTCATTTCGCTTTGGTCGGCGCTGATGATTGCCGTGGGCATGTGTTTGGGATCGCTGTTGATGGCGAATCCGAACAGGGCCATTTGTATAATGGGTAATCCGATGATCATGCCGAAGGTGAGGCTGTCGCGCTTGAGCTGGATGAATTCCTTGAGCACCATACTCCACCAGCGGGAAAAGGAAAATCCTGCAAAAGATGTCATGTTTTGGCTCCTGAATTTTTGGAAGACTGTTTCATCATATAGATGAATACGTCTTCGAGGCCGGTAGCCATCTTTTCCATGCGCAAGTCAGTGCCTGAAGTAACGGTACGGACGGTATTCTCAAGCATTTCCCCATTTTTCCCGCTCACATGCATCATGGTTCCAAACAGAACAGTCTGCTCCACGCCCGGCTGATTCTGCAGTTTCCCGGATAAATCGGCGAGGTTTTCTCCGTAGATCGCCCAGGTAATCAATCCCTGGGATGAGATTATCTCTGACGGAGTGCCTTGTGTAAGTAATCTGCCTTCAGCGATATAGGCCAGTTTATGACAACGTACCGCCTCATCCATATAATGCGTGGTTACCAGGATTGAAATACCCTGGGCCGAGAGCCGGAAAAGCTCTTCCCAGAAATCGCGCCGTGCTCCCGGATCGACTCCTGCCGTCGGTTCGTCCAGCAGCAGCAGCTTCGGATTGGGCAGCATACAGGAGGCCAGGGCCAGCCGCTGCTTCCA
This sequence comes from Smithella sp., assembly GCA_049523355.1. Lineage (GTDB taxonomy): Bacteria > Desulfobacterota > Syntrophia > Syntrophales > Smithellaceae > Smithella. The sequence goes on from JBEKMY010000074.1 coordinate 11,223, forward strand.
GCCGCCGGAAAGCGAACCGGCTAATTGATCGGCCTGCTTCGTCAGGCCAAGCCCCTCCAGCGCGCGTTCTACCACTTCAGGGCGATCAGGCATCTCATACATGCGCGCAACAAAATCCAGATTCTCCCGGATAGTCAGATCCTCCCAGTATGAGAATTTCTGTGTCATATATCCGACGTGACGCTTAATTTGCTCGCTATCGCGAAGAATGTCATAGCCCAGGCAGGTCCCGCTGCCCGAGTCAGGAACGAGAAGCCCGCACATCAAGCGAATGGTTGTGGTTTTCCCGCTGCCATTGGGCCCCAGGAAACCGAAGATTTCTCCTTGCTCTACCTGCAGAGAAACATCGTTTACCGCATGATTATCGCCGAAACTCTTGTTGAGCCCGCTGATGTCGATGGCATAACCGTCACTCATTTGAGCCTCACCTCAATGGGCTGGCCGGGATGGAGTCCATGAGCCTTATCTGCGGAAGGATGGGCCTCGATCATGAATATTAACTTGGATCGAGTCTCATTGCTGTAGATGATCGGCGGCGTATACTCCGATTCCGTCGAGATATACGTTATCCTGGCCGGGATATCCTCCGGGCATCCGTCGCAGTGCAGGACAACGTATTGGCCCAAAGACATTGAACCGACAAGCGTTTCAGGCACGAAGAAGCGCACCTTCACATTTTCAGGCGGCAGCATGCATACAACCGGACTGCCTGCCTGCACCCACTCACCTTCCCGGTACATGGTATCAAATACAAGACCTGAGCGGATGGCAGTGACAGCCTTTTGATTTAACTTCCACGTGGCCTGTTCAAGAGCGGCGCGGGCCGCAGCCGCATTGGCTGATTGTGCCTTGATCTGTTCGTCCCGGGCAGACAGGTTTGCAACATCGAGCTGCCTTCTGAGCTCACGTACCCGGGCAGTATTGGATTCGGCCTCGGCATGTGTATCATCCAACTGAGCCAGAGAAATGCCCCCGGCCTTATACTGGACTTCATCACGGACCTGTTTGACAACAGATTTTTTTTCTTCAGCGATAGCCTGCGCAAGTTGCGCCCGGATCACATCGAGCTCCAGCGGACGTTTGCCCGTGCGGAGATCATTGAGTTGAGCTTCCGCGGCGCTGAGTTGCTGCTGTGCCTGACGCTGTGCCGCGGCTTCATTTTCCGATTCAAGCGCGAATAATGGTGTCCTGGCAGTGACCTGTTGTCCCCGGGTGACCAGCAGCCGATCGAGACGTCCCGCTTCGGATGACGATATGTAGACGAATTCTCCCTCCACATATCCCTGATAAGTATTCGGTTTCCGATCTGAACAGGCCATCATCACGATGAGCGCTAAAGCGATGGCGATATATTGAAATATTATCTTCGCTTTGAGAATAGGATATATCATGTTTCCTCCAGTTTGGTCAGCCGCTGTTTGTTTTGTCGCCTAAAGACGGGTTAGCCAGACCATGCATAAGCAATGCGATAACATGACGGGCGAGAGCATCTTTTTTAAGTCCTGCCAGAGTTGGTACGCGATTCCAGATTTTCACCGTAGCCAGGGGAAGCATCGTCAGCCCTATGATGGACATGAAGAGTAACCGCGGATCGATATCCGGATTCACGACCCCTTGCTTCTGCCCTAAGGTAATGCACTTTCCGAACTTTTTATGCTTCCCGGTGGGGATGCGCCTGAGTATCTTTTCCCTCATCAACCCCCCATCACTAACGATCTCCCGTATCCATAATGGCGGAAGCCATGGCATTTCATCGCAAACCTGAATGATCCGGCTGACCAGACTCCGTACCAATGTGAGAGGATCGTCTTCACTCTCAGTGATCGAGTGCCAGACAAAAACATTGCTACGGATGATCCTTTCTTCGATGATCGCATCCAGCAAATGATCGCGGGTCTTGAAGTAGTAGTGGATCATTGCTGAGGTTACACCGACACGTGCCGCAATTTGAGCCACTGTGGTGGTTGCAATGCCCCGCTCCGCGAACAGAGCTGTAGCGGCATCGAGAAGTTGCTCACGCGTATTGTGATCGGCCTTTTCAGAAGTATGACCAGAGGCTGGATTTTTAATGGTGTATGAACTCATTGTGATATATTAATTAACTAATTAGTTAATTGCAAATTAAATCTTAATCTAAGAGGAAGATAGTCTTAAAACAGCTACTGAGCCACGAATGTCCATTCTATTTTTTTGCTAATTGTCTTGCCCAGATTGTCAGCCAGATGACGATGAATAGCATCGTGGCAACGACAAGTTTATATGCCACTATTCCCCACAGCCAGATAGTACGAATTTCCGCCCATGTAGCATCCTTACCGAAGAGGCAAAGCATTCCTTCCGGCTGTCTTGCCATAATCAGCAGATAACCAAACCATGAAATCAGCACGAGACAATAAGCGATTAGAAAAGTCCACCATCCAGCCACTGCCGCAGTTCGAATTTTTTTTATAAATATTTCGTCCATCCTTGCCTCCTGTATCTTTTTTCTATATTTTGTTGATATGTATATTAAAAGGATAATATAAATAGTAAAGCAAATAGTAAGCCAATAGCCAAAGAAGAATCAGAAGGTTGGATTCATCCTTTAATAACAGTATCTTAAATTAACAGGAAGGAATACCGGACAAAAATAAAGTAATTCAATTCGCCTCAGTATTTGGCGGAGCCTCAATATGTTGAGGGCGATTCAGGCAACTCATTTACCTGACTTTCTTATCTCCGGACTATCCCCACAAAATTCCAGTTTTGAAAATTGAGACTTTAAGGAAGGAAGAAATAAAAATCCGATTATCAAACCGGAAAAATTGTTTGTTACACCTACTTATCAAGCATGCGACCATCAATAAAAGTTTGCGCATTACAGGTTGAAAGATTCAACGGCTAAACTTTGCTGCGCTGCTTTTGCATCCGCACCAGTAATTGGTTAGCAACTCTTACTTATAAATATTTTGTTCAAAGAATTTATTTGGCCATTTCCATAGATAAGCGTTCATTTGATTGTGACTGAATATCTTTTGAGTAGAACTGATAATTATTCTTGCCTTCTTCTTTTGCAAAATACATTGCCATGTCCGCATTTTTCATCAGGGTTTGTTCATCCTCTCCATCGCTGGGATATATGCTGATGCCGATGCTGGCTGTTACGCGGCATTCTTCACCCAAAAGAATCATCGGTTTTATAGCGCTGGAAAGTATCTTGTGGGCGAAGGTTTCCACCTGACTCAACTCATCCACGTCCTCGATCAGTATAATGAATTCATCTCCTCCCAGACGAGCGACAACATCTACTGCTCGCAGCGATTGTTTAAACCGCTTGGCAATTTCTTGCAACAATTGGTCTCCTGCATCGTGACCAAGAGAGTCGTTGATAACTTTAAAACGGTCAAGATCGATGAAGAAAACCGCTAACTGCCGTTTATTACGCTGTGCAGACCGGATTGCCTGATTCAGCTGTTCGATAAACATCAAGCGGTTGGGCAATCCCGTCAAAGCATCGTGTGTGGCCTGATACTGAATCCGCTCCTCCGCCTGTTTACGTTCGGTGATGTCACGTATAATTCCTCTAAACCCCGTTAGTTTACCTGATGAATCTTTTTTTGGCGATACAGATGTTTCAATGTATCTTTTGGTCCCATCCTTTCTTTTAATCTGCCAATCGACTTCTTTGGCTGGTTCTCCCGTGTTATAAATTTTATTAAACACTTGAAAGAGTTTATTTTTTGTTTCTTTATCTGTATGCTCCCGGTGATTCATACCCATCAATTCCTCTTTGGAGTAGCCATGGATTCGACACATTGAATCGTTGAAAAATGTATATTGACCTTTAAGATCAATCTCAAAATAGCCTTCCTGGATGGTTTCAAGAATGCTTCGATATCTTTCCTCACTCTGGCGAAGTGCTTTTTCCATCCGATGGCGCTCGTTAATATCCGTAATAACGGTTTTATATTTTTCTCTGTATTCCATTATCGTCTCTTCCATTTGCTTCTGTTCGGTGATATCTTGTGAAATGCCTCGGAATGCTATTGGATTGCCTTCTGTATTTCTTATAAGTGATATCGAAACTTCGGAAATCTGAATCGTACCGTCTTTTCTGATAATTTCCATTTCGAATGCTTTAACCGGATTGCCAGTTATATAGACTTCCTTGAAGGTCTGGTAAGTTTTTTTAGCGTTTACTTCCTTTTGATACTGACGGTTGTCTGTTCCGATCAATTCCTCTTCGGAATAGCCATAGAGCCGGCACATTGAATCGTTAACAAAGGTGAATTTGCCAGCAAGATCAAGCTCAAAATATCCTTCCTGGATGGTTTCAAGAATGGTTCGATATTTTTCCTCACTATGGCAAAGCGCTTTTTCCATCCGTTTGCACGCCGTAATATCCATAAAACTGCCCAGAGTAGCTCGATTCTCCTTATAAACGATGGGATTGATTGTTCCCAAAACCCACATTATTTCATTATTCTTCTTGACGAACCTGTATTCGTAAGGTTCAAAGCTTTCCCCTTTCAAGCACTTTATCGCTTCATCCCTGACCATTTCTCTGTCATCAGGATAAATATTATTTAGGGAATATGTGCCAATAAGCTCTGTGTCTGTATAACCAGAGAGCCTTTGATACAACTCGCTGACATAAACAAATTTACCATCTTGTAGGATATATATTCCGACTCCGGCATTTGAAATAATGGTTATTTGCAGATGGTATAAATCGTCCTGCTGGGAGTGATTATTCTTGTCAGGTTTGCTTATTGATTCCGGTTTGACTGCCATTGACATTCGACCTCCGCAATTTGAAAGGTGTACCATGCAAGTTCATCTTAAATCGCCGCATTAATTACATTATAATCAAGAGTCTTGTAATTCATATGTAAAATAAATATCATTATTGCCCGATGAAATACTCCTGACCTGTTTTACAATAGTTTTATTCCCGAAAATTTTAATGGCCTTCTGAAAGTAACCCATGAGAAGTTTCTCGAAGTAATAATGTCTGATTTGAAGCTTGGTGATTTTGAGATGAACGACATTGTTCTCGAATTTTGTGATTACTATACCTTTGTCGAAGTAGGTCGACCAGAGTTTAGTCAGGACCGATTCAACGAAGAGTTTCATATCCTTTTTGATCAGATAAGCTGTGTATGGGCCTTCCGGCGACAGGGCAAATTGAGCGGCTACCTTCCCGAACGTCACGTACTGCGTCATATCGTTGTTAAAAAATTCTTTAATCATCTCGTCAAGAAAAAGAATGAATTTATCCATCGGAACGGGAGTAATGGCCCAAATTGTATTGCTGAAAAATTTGTCCTTTGCCATAAGTTTGGATATAAAAGAGTTCCAGCGTTCCTCGCCGAAAACTTTAATGATAGCAGTCTTTCCTACAAGAAAAATGATGCCTTTTACGTTCATATCGAAACCTCCCCTAAATGCCTATTTGGTGAAACTTCATTTTTGATAAACTCAGGATTATTAGATTTTAGTTGCCGTGAGATATAATAATAAAGTTTCTCCATTTCCTTGCTGGGGTAGAATTCCACACCAAACTCATAAGACTCATTTTCATTGGTGACTTTATTCCATTGTACTTTCCCCAGGATTTTTATCTGTTGGTGCGCACCTTTTAATGCGAAATTTAATTCTAGGAGGGTATTTACGGGCAAAAGAATATTGGTCTGAATTTTGGCACCGCACACGGATATATCCTTAATGTGGTTATCGTTGATTTCTTCTTCCGGAAGATTTTCTCCGCCGGAGACGACCCTCAGGGTAACCTCATCCACCTCATTTATTCTTGGCGATCTTCTTTCTTCCATCTTTTAACCCCTTTCAGAATGTTCAGGTTTTTCTCTTCAAACACTATCTTTTCATGGTTCAAATATAGGAAAATCATTTTTGTATATCAATTTAATATTGGCCACAATTGCCCTGTCCCAAAAGCTTTGACTTCCCCTGTCCTATTTGTACCATATGTTACAAATAGGACAGGTTACATACGGCCATCGCTATTCAAATACAGATGCTTGATCTCCTGACAGGATCTGATGGGTGCCGTCACGATGAAAAAGCGTTCTTTTGAAGCATGCTACAACCTCGGGGTTAAACTGCGTGCCTGTGCACTGTTCCAGTTCCTCAATAGCTTTCCACGGCTGCATGCCCGAACGATAGGGTCTGTCGGTAGTCATGGCGTCATAGGAGTCGGCAACCGCTAAAATGTGCGCTCCCAGCTGCACTTCCCCTTCAAGCGA
>JBEKMY010000075.1:0-12515 GCA_049523355.1 Smithella sp.
CTTTTGCAAGGATGCAATCCCTCGCCGTACTGTGAATCAACTGCTGAAGAGGCTCGTGCAGGAAATCTGCAGGCGGGCTTCTGTGAGGGCTGCGCATCGTGAGGTGCGCGGCTACTCGACCGTAGGGGTGAAATTCCCCTGCGCCACCCGACTAATCAAAAAATGGCTGAACTCTAAAAAGCGCATCATAATAGCCTTTTTATATAGATATTTCTGATGAATTATTCCCCATTGCTGGAGAGTTATTCCCCACTTAGTGTCTGAAAAAATTACAAGCAATTTTAACAAAAAATATTAGTCAATTATTTTAATAACATAGATATTATTGATTTGAATTTATTTGTTGGCATGTATGTTGCGGTTATGAATTCCAGAAATATTAGGGAGGTGGGTCACAATGAAAAAAGCTTTATGGTATGTAGCTGGCACGATTTTTCTTTTGTCAACCTTAGCTTTTGCCGCTGATAAGGCCACTTCCACTGATACGGTCGGTCCTATTAAAACAAATATCGTCAAGGCCACCAAAATGCATGCGACAGGAAAAGTTGTCGAGATTTCCGATGAATACATTAAGATTGAGCGTACCGTAAAAGGTGTCGTGGAAACCATGGAGTTTGCTTTAGAAAAACCTGTACAAAATATGATTGTAAATGATTCCGTGAAAATAGCATACACTGAAAAAGATGGTAAATTAATAGCCTCAAGAGTGGCCAAAATAACTTCCAAGAAAAAAGAAACTAAGCCGGCTGAGGTAAAGCCTGATTCAGATAAAAAATAGTTGTAGTTTAGTTGGAGTCCCTTAATTTTAAGGGGTATTATTAAAATAAAAAAGTAATTTAACAAGGAGGATTTTAAAATGAAGCGTTTAGGATTGTTTGTTATCGCATTGGTTTTCGCATTTTGCACCACCGTTATGGCAGCTGAGCCCATGGCTGCTCAGCAGGCAAATGACAAGGCTGCTGTAGCCGCCGATAAGGCTACTGTTGTAAAGGATGAAGCCAAAGTAAAGGCTGATGCGAAGAAAGCAAAAGCTAAGAAGAAAGCAAAAGCTAAGAAAGCAAAAGCCGCAAAAAAAGCCGATGAGAAGAAAATGGAAGAAGAAGCAGCACCCGCAAAATAAGTTTGTAAAAAGTTTATATGATTATAAAGAAGGGACAGGTAAAATGCCTGTCCCTTCTTTTTTTGTCTATTACACCTAAAATAACTGGCTAATTTGTACTTAAAATCAACAATCATTGCTATTGTTGATTTTAAGTGCGAATTTTGATAATAAGAACTTGAAAAAGCAGTTGAATTAAGTTTCATTTCTCTTAATTATTCGTTCGGTATGAAGGCAAATCCGAACAAGCTCCGCTGATGATGCACTAATCACGGTTAATTTATGAATCAGCCTCTGCGCATATTGATAGTCGAAGATTCAGAAGATGATGCCACTTTATTGTTACGCGTCCTGCGTCGTGAAGGCTATAAGGTTGTCTACGAGATAGTGGATACTCCTGCTGCCATGAGCGCTGCATTGAAAAGTAAGGAGTGGGATGTGATCATTTCTGACCACGTCATGCCCCATTTCAGTGCTCCGGAGGCCTTGAAACTGGCTAAAAAATTACGTCCGGACTTGCCGTTCATCATCGTATCCGGAGAAATTGATCTCAATCTGGCTGTTTTACTGATGCAAGAGGGCGCACGGGACTACATCCAAAAACGGGAGTTGTTCCGTTTGGTTCCGGCAATTAAACGCGAATTGGGCGAGGTAAAAATACGCCGTGAGCACCAACAGGTTAGAGATGCACTGGAAATATCTGAAACTCGTTATCGGCGTCTCTTTGAAACGGCTCAGGATGGGATATTGATTCTTGATGCAGACACCGGTCAGATACAAGACGTGAATCCATTCCTGATAGAGATGCTGGGTTATGCGAAGGAAGAGTTTTTAGGAAAGAGTCTTTGGGAAATAGGAGTATTTAAAGATATTAAAGCATCAAAGGCCGCCTTTTTGGAATTGCAGAGCAAAGGATATGTTCGCTACAAGAATTTACCGCTGGAAACAAAAGACGGACGTCCAATGGCCGTGGAATTTGTCAGTAATGTCTATCTTGTTAATCATCATAAAGTAATTCAGTGCAACATCCGCGATATAACCGAACGCAAACGTTTAGCAGAGTCTCTAAAGAAAGCTCACAACGAACTGGAACAGCAGGTCGAGGAACGGACGGTTGAACTTAAGACGGCTCTTTCTGAAATCAAAAGAATGAAAGACAATCTCGAGGCCGAGAATATTTACTTACGCCAAGAGCACAAAACGAAAAATAAATTTGATAATATTATCGGGCAAAGCGATGGTCTCAAGTATGTTCTATATCGCGCACAGCAAGTTGCTTCCTCGAACGCAACAGTGCTTATTCAGGGGGAAACCGGTACCGGTAAAGAATTGATTGCTTTCGCTATCCATAACATGAGTCCTCGTAAGGAGAGGCCTTTGATCACGGTCAACTGTGCCACTCTGCCGGGTAATTTAATAGAGAGCGAATTGTTTGGCCGGGAGAAAGGAGCCTTTACCGGGGCCGACAGCCGGCGGATGGGCCGGTTTGAGGTTGCTAATGGTTCCACCCTATGTCTGGATGAGATCGGAGAACTGCCGTTGGACTTGCAGGGAAAGCTGCTGAGAGTGATTCAACATAGCGAGTTTGAGCGCCTGGGCTCATCCCAAACCATAAAAGTCGATGTGCGCATAGTGGCAACAACCAATCGAGACCTTGAAGAAGAAGTTCGCAAAGGCCGGTTCCGGCAGGATCTTTTCTACCGGCTCAACGTCTTCCCCATCACAGTTCCTCCACTCAGACAGCGCAAAAATGACATTCCGCTGATGGTTCAGGCTTTCACGGAACGGTATTCCAGAAAAATGGGCAAACAGATCACGACGATCATGAAAGAGACGATGAAGGCGCTGCAGGATTATCCGTGGCCCGGAAATGTCCGGGAACTTGAAAGCATAATTGAACGGTCTGTGATCTTGTCTTCCGGACCGGCTCTGCATCTGGCAGATAAACTGGAGATTTCATCATCCACAATTTCATCCATTGTGAGGACATTAGAAGATTCGGAGAAAAGCCAAATTCTAAAGATCCTTACTGAAACCAAATGGCGCATCGAGGGAAAGGACGGAGCTGCAGCGATCCTGGGCATCCATCCAAGCACCTTAAGAGCGCGGTTGCATAAGCTGGAAATAGCACGGCCTTCGACAAAAAAAGCAGGTTAGTAGGCTGTTTAATTGTTGACCTCTCTTCAAAGTATACCTCAAGATGCTGAGGTTCCACCGCATGTTGAGGGTAAACGAGTCATTTCATAATCCCCATAATTTCCTGTTATTGATCTAACCACATACTATTAATGGATGAATTAGAATTTCTTATTATTTTCAGTTGTTGGCAGGCTAGTTGCAACTAATGCCCATATGATGTTGGTCATAATACGAGTGTCCTTACTTAAGAAGCTCATGGAATTGTCACAGATCCTTGCTTCACTGTCAGGTTTCATACTGACGCGGAAGGGATGCCAGTCCAGCAGATAAATCAAAAAGATAAAGGAGAACATTATGAAATCGAGCAGACAAGACAAAGCAGAAGGTAAGTTTCACGAAGTGAAGGGTAAGGTCAAGGAAGTCGCCGGGAAAGTAAGCGATAATCCAAAGTTGGAAGCTGAAGGTACCGTTGAAAAGGTAACCGGCCAGATTCAAGAAAAGGTCGGTCAGGTCAAGAAGGTTTGGGGGCAGTAGTAAGAAAACGTATCCTATCCCGATGCAGACAAACAAAGAATTTAAACCGGACAAAAAAGGAGAAGATTATGAAAAAAGTGTTACTTACATTGTTGTTGACAGTTGTTTTTGCCGTGCCCGCTTTTTCAGAGATGAGGGATATGCCCATGAGGTGTCATGGAGAAGGGCATGGACAGATGATGGAAATGGACCATATGGACATGATGGGCGGCGATATGATGTGCCTGGAGCATGCGGAGCAAATGGGGCTTACCGATGACCAGATCGCGAAGATGAAGCCACTGCATAGAGAAATGCAGAGAAAGCAAGTAAGATCCGAAGCTGATCTTAAGATTGCGGAGATCGAACTTAAAGAAATTATGGAAGTGAAAGATTTTGATTTGGATCAGGCCAAAACCGTGGTTAAGAAAATTGAAAATATAAAAACCGCCTGGCATTTGGAAATGTTAAAAACCATGAAAGATATGCGGTCTATTATGACGCACGAACAGTTTAAGAATATGCATAAGATGTGGATGAAGACGGGTGAGGAAGAACGCGAAAAGTAGATGGATAAATCTAAACACATCAAGAAACATCAAAGTCATAAAAAAACAGCGGGTAATATAAAGGATATGAAACACTGAAGAGATCGAAAACATTAATACTGGATTCCCGCTTTTGCGGGATGGATCATTCAATGCGACCAAAAACTAAATACGAGAAAAGGAGGTGAGGAAAAATGGAACTAACTCAGCAAGAGAAAAATCATTTGATGGAATTAAAAGCCAAAGAAGCTAAAGACAAGAAGTCTTTAACGGCAGATGAACAAGCTGAGCTCAAAACTTTAAGAGCTAGAAAATAGTGTAGAGCACTGTGGGGGATAAAACCTATTCCCCACAGTATTAATAAATTGTCCATAAATGGAAAAACAACACGGCCAATTTGTGACATTGCTCCTTTTCCATCTATAATCCTCGATTATTTTAATCACGTCGCCGCACGCGGTATATCTATATTGTCGGCGCATAGATTTTAGCCTTTTTAATTTTTCATGGTAATTTTTTCTTCAATATAAGCGGCAATCAGGCGAATGGTTTTTAATTTTGGATAATCGTTTTCGTCTATCGTGATTTTGTATTCATCCTGCAGAACTAAAGCGATAGTGGCCAGATCCATGCTGTCAATGCCCAGTTCATCCACCAGATCCATATCAGGATTAAATGTATCTGCCGTAACATCTTTTAATTTAAGCTCATCAATAATGATTTCGGCCACGTGCACTATAACGCCTTTTATATCTTGACTTGCAGGCATTACCACCCTCCTTCTATGCTTATTTATATTATCTGTTTATTTTTTTCGCGACCATCAAACCGCTATATACTACTGCATACTACATCTTTCTTATTTGCCACTTTGAACGAAAACAAAACATCTTCATAAGTTATTTTTACAAGAATCTATCGTAAGGGAAAAATCCGGTGATGCCGGAGATCCTGAAACAAGCAGCAATTTATTTCATGGAAAACACCACTATTTTTTTGATAAGAACTTGCTTCCTGTGAAAAGAATTATAGAAAGGCCGTTTTGGGTTGTCAAGGAATCTTTTGCATTGAAAAGCAATGGTTGGCGATGTCAGATACTACACTTCGAATGGTAATCTTCAATTCTGATAATTGCCCGCTACTAAAACTTTGTATGTAAAACAGATAATTCTGCCGCCTTGGGAATCGTATTTCTATTTCTTCCGTCTTGAAGTCAGGAAATCGTCAACCTCGACGAAAATGTAAGATTTACCTCCGTAATAAACAAAATTTCCAACTGATGAAAAATACTGCCACCACACCATGCATTTTGTGGTCAACTTTTCATTTCACGAAGCTATATTCCCATTGACAGACAAAATTAAATTTGTTCTACTTCTTATGGTTAAAAGTAATATCCTTTCAATTTTCAGAATCATAAAATCATAAATTAGTTTCACAAGAAGGTTGGTTAAACTTTTCAAAGATCGTTTGCTTTTGCCGGCAGAATCCTACAACTCCTTAAAGGAGCATTTTAACGCCGATGAAAATATTCCTCGTTAATCCAAAGACACCTGATAATTTTTGGGCCATGCGGGGCGCCCTCGACATTATAGATAAGCATAAGACCCTTATGCAAAATTCAGCCCTCTTAACTTTGATTGCCTTGACACCCCAAAATTTAGATGTGGAATACATTTTTTGTGATGAGAATATCATGCCTATTAATTGGGATATCGACTGCGATCTTGTAGGGATTACAGGTTTTACTCTCCAATCAGAAAGGATGGAAGCGATCAGTGCTTGCTTTAGAAAACGAGGCATACCAGTCGTCATTGGAGGCATTTACGCTACCACTCAGCCGGAGTGTGCTGAAAAAATATCTGATCATCTATTTATCGGCGAGGCGGAATATACCTGGCCCCAGTTTTTAAGAGATTGGTTTCAAGGATGTGCCAAATCTGTCTACAAGCAGGAATCATTTGTCGATATAAAAGACACGCCAGCCCCTGACCTATCCTATATCTCTTCAAAAGATTACCATTACTTCTCCCTCCAAACCAGTCGTGGTTGCCCCAACCAATGTGATTTCTGCGACGTGATTAGCGTTTCCGGACGAAAGTATCGAAACAAATCAATTAATCAAATAATGATTGAGGTTAAGAATGCTCAATCTTGGGGAGCAGAAACGATTTTTTTCTCTGATGATAATTTTATTGTGAACCGAAAGTTTACGATGGAACTACTCAATGAAATCATTAAATGGAATAAGACACTCGCCAGCCCCTTGTCTTTCTCAACTCAGGCAACAGTTATAATCGGTGAAGACGTGGAAATGCTGAAGCTCTTGGCAGATGCACGTTTCAGTGTGATTTTCCTCGGATTGGAAAGCATCAATAAGGATTGTCTTAAGGAAGTGAATAAGGGGCAAATGGCACAATATGATCCTTTTAAAGTCATTCCACGCATATCCAGTTATGGTATTCTACCGTTTATGGGTATTATTGTTGGATTTGATAATGATACACCTGCCGTCTTTAAGGAGATTGAAGATTTTCTTAATATAACATCGAGCCCATTTGCATCGATTAGTATACTCAATGCCCCTAATGGAACACCATTACACGAAAGGATGAAAAAAGAAGGCCGCCTTATTGATGATTTTCACGGTTCCTGGCACCTCACGTCAAATATCATTCCAAAACAGATGAACTTAGAAGAGATTTATCATAGTCAACAAACTCTCTTTAAAAAAATATATGAACCTGAATATTTCGAGCAACGCATGATCGGTTGGTTGAAAAATGTGCAATACTTAACCGATCTTTATTCCACGAGAAAAAAGAACATCTTTCGGATTATTTTGATTATAAAGATTTTCTACCATTTTACTTTCCGTGTTCCTCCAAGAGTCCGAAACATGTTCTGGAATGTCTTAAAAGCAGCAGGGAAAATCAATCCTCGACTTATTTCAAAGGCTGTATCTTCACTTCTTCAGTATTGGCACTACTATGAGTTTTGGCACTCTTCCTGGCGCACTCAGCACCCCGCTGTCCAAGACGGAAAAAGAGTTTATTTAGGCTGATAAGGACAATCTACTGAAAGTTGCCGAGTCCGCCAAGGACAAGGGAATCGTAATTTATTGCGGAGTTGTCGCCCGGTCTTTTTCACCTTTTTTGTAGGTATTAGGCATAACCATAACCCTACTGATAGGGGAACAGCTTTTGTTTATGAGGAACTCATGATGGTTGACTGTAATCGATAAAACGTTAACGTTGCTGAATACGCAAGATTTCCATAATAAACAAATTTCACGCGAAACGACAAACATCCGGCCGAACTTTCCACATTCCATCAAAGTACCCCTCAACATGCTGAGGTTCCACCAAATGCTGAGGCCAAATGAATCATTTCACACTTCTCAACTATTCTCTTCTATTAATCTAATCATCTATTGTTAAAGGATAAATCAAAACTTCTCAATTTCCTTCGGTTATTGGCAGGTTATTTGCTATTACTATTTTTATGATTCTTGTAATCATACGAATGAAGGTCCGTTCTGAGAAGCGCATCGAGTAGTCACAGACAATTGCGTCACTGTCCGGTTCAGTAATGATGGAGAAGGGATGCCAGCCCAACAGTCAAATCGAAATCAAAGGAGAAGAAACATGAAAAAGTTAATAATGTTAGTAGTAATTCTCGCATTGTTCACTATCGGGGGCCTGTCAGGATGTTCCGGGACGGCCACAAAATCACCAGATATTGCCGACAATATTCGCAAATCTCTCGATCAAGCAGGCTTCAAAGATGTTACCGTCAGTCAGGATCGGGACAAGGGCATTGTAACTCTCAGTGGACCAGTTGCTAGTGACAACGACAAGTTACAAGCTGAATCCCTTGCAAAGTCTTTAGCCGGCGCTCAGGTTGTCGCGAATCAGATTGTCGTGCTTCCCACAGGCATGGAAAAAAATGCCAAGACGGTGAACTCCGATCTAGACCAAGGCATCGAGAAGAATCTGGACGCTGCGTTGATCCAGAACAAGATGCACGACGACGTGAAATACAAAGTGAAGAGCGGCGTGGTCACGCTAACCGGAGAAGTGAACTCGCAGAATAAGCGCGACCAAGCCGCTCAGGTGGCGACGCAAGTGCCCAACGTGATGCAGGTCGTGAATGATTTGCAGGTTAAAGATCAGAAAGCCAGCTCTTCACAATAAGGATTGTGGAGTTGATCCAACGCGGAGAGTGGCCTTTATCTGCCCCCCCCCCTTTGCAGGCTGGTACTCGACGCGCTAGCGGCAGTAGAGATAAAATAAACTGAAAGGAGAATACTATGTTGTGGACAATAGCTGTAATACTGATAATTTTGTGGGCGCTCGGGTTGGTGTCTGGCTATACGCTAGGTAATTTTATTCATGTCCTGCTGGTCATTGCTCTTATAGTTATAGTGATACAAGTCATTCAGGGGCGAGGATCTGAATAAATGATTTTCTAAACAGGGAATTACTCAAAGAAACAAGAGAACTTATTTATAAAGCAACAAAGGGGTAAGAAATGGGAAAAGGATTAAAGGGATTTAAAGACTACAGGGATTATCTATCCTATGCTCAAGTATATTTATCCTGGATGGACGGCAAAGATCATCAAAAACTTTACGAGATGCTACTTAAACGGAAGGGAGAGATAGAACCGCTTAATTATATGCGGCAAATGAGTTTCCTTACGCATAGTCTAATTTAAACAAAAGGAAAGCAACGAAAGCCCGAAGTCATGTTCTCTGGTGAACTAAGAACGTTCCTTGGGTAGGTGAATCCGTGGACCATAAACAAAAAAAGGACCTGCAGAAGAAGACTGAAAGAAAGCGGGACAACAAGGATAAGAAACAAAGTGAGAAGACACAAGAGCTCGAAGAGTCAAAGGGCACACGTGTCATTCATCCCATATGGTTCGCCGTAGTGGGGTTCATTCTCTCGATGGCGGCATTGCTCTCCTGGTTTTTTTTCCGTATCCCCAGACCATGAGATCATATAACAAGAGAGCGAATCCTTTCGACAGGCATAAACTGATTTCAAACGGTTATCATTAATTCTTAAGTGATGCTGCCATGTGTGACTTTGTATAGGAAGAAAACCTTTAAATGAAATTGGGGGAAATTATGAATCTGTTTGAAAGGGCTGTCTGGGTGTTATTTGCGTTTATTGCGTCCATTATTTTGATAGCATTTATATTTTTTGCCAAGCGGGTCTCTTATAGTCAAAGGATAAAGGCGAACGATGGAATAGGCACCTTGTAACAACACAAGACCGTGACAAGAACCTTTGTTGTCAGGCCCCCGATTATAATGATAAAAAACAAAAAGCCCCT
Source organism: Smithella sp. (assembly GCA_049523355.1). Classification (GTDB taxonomy): domain Bacteria; phylum Desulfobacterota; class Syntrophia; order Syntrophales; family Smithellaceae; genus Smithella. Next base: position 9,643 of record JBEKMY010000075.1, read on the forward strand.
TCCAAAAACAATATATTTCTTGTGAGGGGGCTAACGAGATCCACCTATGCAGTCAAGCTTCGCCAATGTTAAGTTTTTCGCAATAAATATTTGTTGATTAACAGTTATAAGGTGCAGCGGCGGAGTTAACGGTTTCCGGTCTATCAGACTTGCGGAGAACTTCCTGAAGTCCACAAAGCATCTACCTTGATAAAAATGCTAGCTTTCAACCCGTAAGAAACGCAATTCTCACCAGACGACAAACATCCGGCCGGACTATCCACATCCCATCAATGTAGCCCTCAATATGCTGAGGCTCCACTAAATACTGAGGCCAAATGAATAATTGCATACTTTCCGCCGTTTTCTCCTTTTAGTCTAACAGCTTATTATTAAAGAATTAATCAAAACTTATGAATCTCTTTCGCTTGTTGGCAAACTATTTGCTCTTGTTATTTTGATGATCCTTTTAACTATAAAAATGGAGGTTCTTTTTTATGACTCTTTTAATCATACGAATGAATGTCTTTCCTGAGAAACGCATAGAGTTGTCACAGACGATTTCCTCATTGTCCGTTTCCACAAGGATGCAGCAGGGATGCCTGCACTGTGATTTCTGGAAGAGTGTCAATGATGAAAATAGATTGGTTCTTCTTGAAGAATGGGATACCAAGAAAGACTTTATGATCCACCTGAAGTCAGACAATTTCAAGGTAATCAGGGGAACAAGGAACCTTCTCCAAGAACCCTATGAGAAGACAATCCACACCTTTTCCACCTGACGAGGATAGAGAAAATTTAAAGAATGGCACGATATGACCATTGCCCGACGAGACGAACTGTTCATCCAAACCCTAAAAGTAGTAAATTAACGGACGAGGAAGCACTTTAATAATAGTTGAACAACATGACTTGGAGAGTAATCCCATGAATGATCAATCCAAAACAAAGCAGGGCCTGATTCAAGAAAGGACTTCTTTAAATGAAGCTGGCGAATATGCCAGGAGCATCATCAACACAGTCCGTGAACCCTTAATCGTTCTGGATCATGATTTAAGAGTGGTCACCGCCAGCCGTTCCTTCTATGAATTTTTCAAGGTTAAACCTGACGAGACCGAAGGACAACTTATTTATAACCTGGGCAATGAACAGTGGGATATCCCAAAACTGCGGGAACTGCTGGAAACAATTCTTCCCCAAAAGACAACCTTTGACAACTATGAGGTGGAACACGATTTTGCTACCATCGGCAAACGCGTCATGCTTTTGAATGCCCGGCAAATTAAAAGAGCGTTGGGAAAAGAGCGGATCATCCTCCTGGCCATCGAGGATATCACCGAGCGCAAGCAACTGGAAAACTTATTAACGGATTCTGAAGAGCGCTACAGGCATCTTTTTGAAACTGCAAGCGATGGGATAATATTTCTTGAACAACGCGAAGGGAAGATAACCCATGCGAACCCTGCCAGCGAGAAGATGTTGGGCTATACTAAAAAGGAACTCATCGGAAATAAGCTTCAAGATATCGGTGTTTCACTCGATATGGGTGATTTTCAAAAGACAATACAACATTTGAACAGGAACGGATTTATTAATTACACTGATGTTCCGGTAAGAACAAAGTCCGGACAGCAAATGGATACGGATATATATTTGGTCGACAGGGCAACATTGGTGCAATGCAGTATTCGCGACGTTAGCGAGCGAAAGCGGAAAGAAGAGGAACTGCGAAAGAGCGAAGAAAAATATCGAACCATTCTTGAAGACATCCAGGAAGGTTATTTTGAGGTTGATTTTGCCGGTAACTTTACCTTTTTCAACGATGCATTATGCCGAGCCCTTGGCTATTCCAAAGAGGAATTGATGGGCATGAATAACCGGCAATATACAGATAAAGAGAACTCAGAAAAACTTTTTCAAACGTTTAATAAAGTTTACAACACAGGGGAACCCACCGACGGATTAGATTGTCAGATTATAAGAAAAGATGGGACTAAAAGATACGTTGAAGCATCTGTATCGTTACAAAAAGATTCATCAGATAAACCAAAGGGGTTTAGAGGAATTGTACGCGACGTGACCGAGCGCAAGCGAGCGGAGGTGAAACTTCAACAGACCCTTGACAGCCTCAATAATGCCGTTGCCGCGACCATCCAGGTCATGGTATCCGCTGTAGAGATGAGAGATCCCTATACAGCCGGTCACCAGTTACGGTCTGCAAATCTGGCCTGTGCCATTGCCGAGGAGATGGGATTGCCCAAAGAGAAAATTGATGGAATCCACATGGCAGGTTCTATTCATGACATCGGGAAATTATCCATACCCGCGGAGATATTGTCCAAGCCTACCAAGTTGACGGAAATTGAATTTTCCCTGATTAAAGAACACTCTCTGAGTGGATACGAGATGCTGAAGAACGTGGAATCCCCATGGCCGCTGGCACAAATTGTTTACCAACACCATGAACGGATGGACGGCTCCGGCTATCCAAGAAATCTGAAAGGGGATGAAATTATTATGGAGGCCCGCATTATGGCTGTGTCCGGTGTGGTGGAAGCCATGGCTTCCCACCGTCCCTATCGTCCCGGCTTGGGAATGGATGCGGCTCTGGTAGAAATTGAGAAGAACAGAGGTATCCTTTATGATGCTACAGTCGCCGACGCCTGCCTGAGATTATTCCGGGAGAAAGGGTATCAACTTACATAAGATGGAAAAACCAATCCAGCAGGAAAAACATGATTACAAAATGAAAAGGAAATCTCTCATCAATTTTTCCATCGTTCCCAAGGATGATCCAAAACAGGCTTTGCGCATCCGCCGTTTTTTCATGGCAACGGCTGCCTACGCCCTTTGCGGTTTTCTTGGTTATATCTCTTATCTGGCGGGCTTCGTAG
>JBEKMY010000076.1:0-11849 GCA_049523355.1 Smithella sp.
CACAGACCCTTTAAACAAGCGCGGCAAACCCCGACAGCATCTCTGTCGTTGTGATAGAAACATTTCATAAAACTCTCCTCCACTTTAATACATGTCGAGTCGACTCCATCTATACTAGTTCAATATTTAATTACTGCTTCTTTTTAGTTGGGTGCTGTCCTTAATTACGTTATTTATTCCATCTATTTCTGCCAAATAATAAAAGTGAGTATAAAAAAAATACAAAGATAGCGATGATTGTTCGATAGATAAATGCTATTGGCAACGAAAATACAGCAAATATTATTATAAGAAATAATATAGATAATATTTCCGTAAAAGCGATGACACTTAAAATACGCCTCAACATTTTAAATTCCTTGTTATACTTATAGCTAATATTGCAGCTGCCAATGATTACTGTTTGTAACCTAGCATAAAAACGAAGATTTGAATATTGAGACTTACAGGAAGTTTTTCACAGGTCTGATAGACCGGGAAACATTAACTCCGCCGTCACACCTTTCTATCGTTAATCAACAAATATTTATTAGAAAAATGTTATATGGACTATGCTGGTATTCACCTACCAATCCACAGTTTTTGAGATTTATAAAATTTGTGGAGTCGAGTGGCGCGATGGAATCTCACCCTCGCGCTCTCCCAAAACTGGACGTGACAGTCTCCCGTCATCCAGCTCCTATTGTCCAGCCTTAATCTGAGAGAGCTGCCAATGGGCAAATAACTTCGATTGCCTGTGCATTACACCATGCAACCATAGTCGCCCCTTATGGCAATACCTTCTAAGACTTTTATATTTCCGGCATGCCCATCGAACAAGAGTATTGTTCAATGGTTGAAAGGTCCGGTAAAGGGCTGACTTGCGGAAGTGTCCGTAGTAGTTGATCCATCCCTTTATTACCGGGTTGATCATCTGGGCTAATTCGTCCAAAGACTTATCCGTGCGTCGATGCAAATTCCATTGCCTCATGGTATCGTATATCGATTTTGTGGCCTTGTTGCTGATTGCAGGATTGAATCCAACAAAGTATCTACCCTTGCGATCCTTCGCTTCCCGTGGCCGAAATGTATAGCCCAAGAAATCAAATTTCTGATCTGGATAGTCTCCTCCTCGATTTGAGTCCTTGCAGTAAACAATCTTCGTCTTCTGCAAGTTCAGTTCTAATCTGCATTCAGCAAAGCGCCGTTCAATCGCTATCCGAAGTCCTTCTGCTTCGGCTTTGCTCCGGCTGTGACAAATCCCGTCATCGGCGTATCTCTCAAATGGAATCTGAGGATACTGTCTCTGCATCCAAATATCAAACGCATAATGCAAAAAGAGATTAGCAAGCAAGGGGCTGATCACCCCTCCCTGCGGAGTCCCTTTATCCCGATGAATCAGGCTGCCATCCTCCAATTGCGCCGATGCCTTCAGCCATCTTCCGATGTATAGAAGCACCCATTTGCAATCAGTATGTTTCCTTACCGCCCGCATCAAAAGATCATGGTCGATATTGTCAAAGAAACCCTTGATGTCGAGTTCAAGTACCCAGTTGTATCGCCAACACCGCTGACGTGCAACTCCTATGGCCTCAATCGCTGACTTCTCTGGCCGATAACCGTAAGAGTCCGAATGGAAATGTCCTTCCAAGATCGGCTCCAGGTATCGTTTGACTACCATCTGAGCAATACGGTCTGCCACCGTTGGAATCCCTAACGGCCGCGTTCCCCCATTGTCCTTTGGTATATCGACCCGACGTACTGGTGGTGGAAAATAGCTGCCTGAGGACATCCGATTCCAGATTTTGAAAAGGTTGTCTTTCAAACCTTCTTCAAAATCAGTAATGGATTGCCCATCTATTCCAGCCGCTCCTTTGTTAGCCTTTACCCTTTTGTATGCCTCCCATACCTCCCACTTTGAAATACTAAATGGCTTTGCTTTATCCACCAAGTTCCTCCCATTTCTGGTTGACCTGAAAATAAAGCTGAACAACGCAGTCCCTTCGATCCAGTCCCATTACAGAACCTTCCTCCCTACTACTGACTGCTCCGTCCCCGTGCCCCGCATCGGTACTCTCATTCTTATGGTTTCTTCCATTTGAATTTCTCCCTTATCATCGGAACGACAGGTTCCCACGTTCCCCACAAGAGCCTGAATCAGGTTCGCGCTATCTTTATGCCGGATGCCGCTCAAGCAGTAAACAGATTTCCCTTGAGCTTGTCCTGGAAGATAGTAAGACCTCCAGTTTTGACATCGTCCAATTCATTTCGACACCTCATCAATAGTTCGCTTGCGCTCGCCTCCCTGATCCTTACCTGACAGGGTCATGCCCTGCCTTTTCCTTAACGCTCACCACAATGGCTCTTTACCAATGCAGCTTAAGGTGGTTTGAAGCCTGCTCCTGCAAACCGGCTTCGAGGGACCTACCCTCATCTCTTGTGCAGCCTCGTGGCGCACTTACCACTTGAAAGGTTGAATAAATATCAGGACTGATGTTTTGTTTGTTACAGGAGGAAGTAAGAAATAAAATATTTTCCGAAAGTCAAATTTATTTCTTTCACCTAGGAATCCACAGTAGGTGGGCACATGAAGGATTGAGGATTACCATTTGTAATCCTGTTTTTTCTACGGGATTGGTTTCTCCATTTTATGTAAGCTGATAGCCCTTCTCCCGAAATAATTTTAGGCAGGCATTTGCGACAACATCGTCATAAAGAATCCCCTTATTTTCTTCGATCTCTTCAAGGGCTACCTTAATACCCAGGGTTGGTCGATAGGGACGATGTGAAGCCATGGCCTCCATGACGTCGGCTACAGCTATAATTCGTGCCTCTATAAGAATTTCATCTCCTTTCAGATTTCTTGGATAGCCTGAACCATTCATCCGTTCATGATGTTGATAAACTATCTCCGCCAACGGCCAGGGGGATTCCACATCTTTCAGCATCTCGTATCCAATCCGAGGGTGTTCTTTAATCAGGGAAAATTCAATATTTGTCAGTTTGGTAGGTTTGACCAATATCTCCGCAGGTATAGATAATTTCCCGATGTCATGGATGGAACCTGCCATGCGGATTCCTTCTATTTTATCCTGATCTAATCCCATCTCTGTGGCAATGGCGCGGGCCAAATCGGCAACTCTCTTCTGGTGACCGGCCGTATAAGGGTCTCTAGTTTCCGACGCCGTGCCCAATACCTGAATCGTTGTTTTAATAGATTTTCGTAAACTTTCTAATGTCTCCTTGAGTTTTTCTTCAGCCCGCTTGTACTCGGTGATGTCCTTGTAGATTACCTGAAACTGTTTTGCACCGTTCCAAATAACTTCTTTACGGAAAACCTGAATATTACGAATTTCACCGTTTTTTCTCACGATGCTTATTTCATATTCAGATGGGCCAAGTTCGCCTCGCTTTCTTTTTTCCGTTCTAATTTGATACTCGGCATAGCTTTGCGGCGTATAGCGTCCCTTCAGGGGTGTATTATTCAACTCCTCAATGCTGTCATAGCCGTAAATATCCAGAATAGCCTTGTTGGCATAAAGCGTTTTGGCTTCTATTGATGATATGCGCACGCCCAGCGGGGAATTATCAAGGGAAAGGTGAAAATTTTCCTCGCTTCTCTGCAATGCCTCAACAGCCTGCTTTACTTCCGTGATGTCCTGAGCATGAGTGATAACCAAATCCGGGGCAATGTAGGAATAATAAACAGACAGAGATTTTCCCTGCGCAAAATCCTGGGAAACCAGTTCCTTGCTAATGGTTGATTGTTTTTCAAAGCATTGGAGCATGTCATTGAAAATCTCCGGTCTTCCCCGGTATAATTCATGTGCGCTCGTTCCCATAAAGTTTCTTGCTTTGCCTTCTGTGAGCACGGCAGTGGCGCGGTTGAAATCTACAAGGAAAAAGTCATCTCCCTTCTTCTGCCAGGTGAATGTTGGAATGGGACTTTCCTGATACAATGTTTTAAAACGTTTCTCACTTTGTTGGATTACCTCCTCCGCTTGCCTGCGCTCGGTAATGTCGCGGGACACCATAAGAATTTCTACAGGCTTTTTATCCTTATCGCGCAAGAAGGTAAGACTAACCTCCATCCAGATAGTGGAGCCGTCCTTTTTGTATTCTTCCAACTCCAAGATACGCATTCTGTCGGGATCAGCCGTTCCACTGTTTTCTAATTCCATTTCTTCTTCAAAGACACTCAGACCGAGCCGCAGAGATTCAGGGGTCAAGACCTGTTCAAGTGTCCGCTCCATTGCTTCCTCGACGGTTAATTCAAGGAGACGCATGCTGGCCGGACTGACATAGGTAAAGTGCATATTCATATCCATGATTGATATTAGGTCAGCTGTGTTTTCCGATATTAAACGGTATCGTTCTTCGCCTTCGCTTAACGCAACTTCTGCCTGATCCCGCTTGACTCGCGTCCGAAGTGCGTTGATGCCAAAGGCCAGATCGTTCGCCATTTCTTTCAGAATTTCAACTTCCTTTACATCGAATGCATCCGTATTAACGGAATAGATTCCCAGCACTCCAAGAGTCTGACCTTCAGTGATAAGCGGCAAGGCAATGCTGGATTTATAGCCGCGCTGGATCGCTTCTTCCCGCCAGGGAGCAAAGACTGGATCCAGAAGAATATTTCGTGCGATGCACGGCTGTCCCGTGCGGATTGCGGTACCGCTCGGACCGCGGCCGCGTTCGTTATCCGCCCAGGTAACATTGACAGATTCGATATATCCTGACTCGAAGCCTGCATGAGCTACAGGGCGCACAGTCTTTGCTTTATCCTTCTCTGCAAGACCGATCCACGCCATGCGATAACCGCCAACCTCAACTGTGATCCGGCAGACCTCGTTTAACAGAGTTGCTTCGTCTGCGACGTGAATCAGCGCTTCATTGGTTTCGCTGAGGATACGCAATGCGCGGTTCACCCGTCTAAGTTCATCCTCGGATCGCTTGCGCTCGGTAATGTCCTGAACTGATCCAACTAGATGGGTACAATTGCCTTTATCATCAAAGACAGGCGCAATGCTGACTATGCCAGTCAACCGCCCCGTGGGGTAATCAGATACTTCTTCCCAACGCACGATCATATTTTCTACTATAGCCTGTTGGTACTTTCCCAGAACCATCGTTAAAGACGGCTCCGGGATGATCTCGTTCACTGTCCTACCTACTACCATTTCTGTGCTCAATCCGGTAACTTTCAAAAAAGCTGAGTTAACAGAAGCGAAACGGAACTGTCCTGCGGGTTCGACAGCCAGATGGAAAATAACATCTCCAACGGTGTTGTAGATTGAGGCAAGACTCTGTTCTCTCTCGCGCAAAGCCTCCTCTGCCAGTTTGCGTTCAGTAATATCACGTAGGTTAACAATTATGGCTTCAACAACATTATCATGCACCAAATGGCTTGCAATAGCTTCAAAGTTACGCCAACTTCCATCCCTATGACGCAGACGCACTTCAGATTGTTGAGCAGGGGCGTTTTTATTCCCGAATAATGTATTGAATGAATCAGTTACATGCTTCATGTCATCCGGATGAAGATTTTCAGATCTTCCAGCGCCAATTCTTTCCTCAAGTTTGAATCCTAAAATTTTCTCTACTGCCGGATTTTCATAGGTGATGATTCCCTCTCGATTTACGACAACAATGATATCCGAAGAATTCTCCGCGAAAGCCCGGAACCGTTCTTCTTCATAACGTAATTTCTCCTTCGTATGTTTTCCCTTGTTTCTAATTTTCGCATCTTCTAATTCTCTGGCTATGGCCGGGCAAAGACGGGACAGATTAGCCTTCAGAATATAGTCCTGGGCACCTAAACGCATACACTCTGCGGCGGTTTCTTCGCCAACGGTTCCAGTTACAACAATGATAGGGATGTCGATATTTGATTCTTTTAGTAAGGTAATGGCTGAGGGGGCATTAAAATTCGGCAGGCTATAATCGCAAAGGATGATGTCCCATTGCTTCTCTTTAAGGGCTTTTTTAAACTCTGCGGCGGTTTCCACCCGTTCATATACCGGATTGTATCCGCCCTTTTTGAGAAAACGGACTAAAAGCAGGGCATCATCTTCCGAATCTTCAATAATTAATACCCGAAGTGTTTTATTGCTCATAAGATTACTTTTTTGTGTTTTTTTGATGATTATTGGTAATCTAGCACAAAATTCACATTTTGAAAACTGAGGATAACAGGAAGCAGGAAATAAAATTTTATAATTGCTTTTGAAGGCTGCGCTTCGACCCAGCGGCAATACGCGAAAAGGAGAAGGTTTAAGGAGAAGGTTTTCCGCTATCCGTCAATCGGGCTGCGTTGTGATAGCCTGGTATCTGACATCTCATTTCGATGGACTTTTCGGCTGAGAAATTCCCTGAGACAAGAATATCTGGAATAAGGGAAACTCTTCGTCAAAGTTCAGCGTGTACTTGTAGTCCACTCCGTTTGGCACCTTCGGAGCCTCAGAGGGAACGTTTTTGATCGCACCCGGAAAGCCGAGAAGCCGTAGATACCTACGGGTAGCGATGAACCCGTTAACCTCAGTCGGATCATTCTTGAGTCTGTTATACATGACTGCTTCCTCCAGCGTTGCAGGCGGCTCAAGCGCGTTCAGCGTTTTTCTTATAGCCTCTAGTTCCTGAGCCGGAAGAGCGATCACGACACGCGACAGATCGCTGGCGAAGTCGTTCACGATGGACTTCATGAGTTCAAATTCCTTGTCTGAAACAAACTCCCTGTCGTAATCCTTAGGGACGCGAGAAATGATAGAGGGCGGCGGTTGGGTTTGGAATTGCTTGAGATATTGTCGCGTAGTTTTGAAAGCTGCAAGGTCGCCGCACTTCTGCGCCTTTATCAACGCAGCGAGCTTATCCTGACCTCCCCGCGGGAGCGTTGCGATAGCCGCCACATCATCCTCATTGATATTGCATTGTTTGGTCAGGAAATCGGTCTCGCGCGCGGTTGCGGCTGCAGGAATGCTCATCGGCACAGAAAGCAGGACCATGACTGCAAACATCCATACTAAGTTTTTCACTAGACCACCTCCGCTTTTGAATTTGATATTTGATAAGGATTCTCATCTTTAATAAGCAATATTTTCTATGCGCTTACCGGATTGCCTCTTTAAATATCCTGATATAAAAAAGCATTTACTAACCCCGTCAGAACCCGCAAATAATTATCTGCTGACAGATCGCACAGGAAGTGCGCGAGCAAAGGTCATTTGACATGCATATGCGGACCGTGTGCCGGAACCGAAATTAAAAATAGCACATTCATTTGTCGTCGTACTTGTTTCTGACGACCATAGATTTAAACAGGTGATATTAATAAAGTCAGTTACGATATGAACGTTATTAGAATTAGAACAAGCTACCGGCTGAATTTTATGCTCATCATATAAACTTTCCAATTCCTGTAATGTCGGCATTCGCCAATCTTTATAACCGCCTCCGTGATAATTTTCGCAATAAAACTTTGCATCATGCCATTTTGTATCATTGCCATTATCCTTATTTCCCCACATCAATCCCGTCTTAGTGTCTAAAACAACCCCATCGCCATGATCAATGAAACGATCATCTTTAATAGCTTTCGCACTGGAAGGATGCTCTTCTATATATGGTTTGCTGCAAGAAACAGTAATCGTTGTTAATATTACCATAATAATTATAACTAATATTGTTTTAAATAGTTGTTTCATAAACAGTTATCTCCTCTTTTGTCATTTTAGATCAAACGATGGATATTTAATCCTGAATCGAGTTAAACCACCAGATAATTATAATTTTATGAAAGTATAAGTAAATCATTATCACATGTCAATTAATAACGTACTTCGTTGAAAAAGAGCAGAGGTTCCGCTCATTCGCGTCTGTTGGGATCCCGTGCCCTATGCGAATATCATCAATCAGGAACAGATCGGCCTATCTCAAGTTTCCGGTCGAAAAAACGAGCATGAATAATAAGTAATTATTAAACCGAATAAAATTGGCTCCTGTATACAGCTTTCACATGTTCATCTTTTTGCAACAACCTTTCCATATCAGCCTTGCGGCCCATTTTATTGGCTAATCCGATAGCTTCGGCCAATGCGGCCTTAACATCGGAATAATGTGCGGCAGGAGTTATAGAATCATACATGGCTTTGTATGCGGCATCGGCCATAATTTCCAGTTCTCTCAATCGGCGCTCGTCATTGGTTGCATCTTCCGGCAAGGGTCTTTCTTGCACAGGCTCCCATTTCGGCTCTTCGTCAGGCAGGCAGCATTTCTTGTCAGACGAAATATCTTTCTTAAGCTTTACCTCGGGCAGATAAAATGTGGGAACACCGTTGTTATCCCATTCTATCAGGAGGCGTCCACAATTATGGCAGCGATAGACGGTAACCCCTTTTTTGAAAAAAAGATCCTCCAATTTGTCCCTGTCAACCGGATCCTCTACGGCGTCATAATCCGCATCTTCTATCAATTGGTATATTTTTGTTCCGGTAAACATATTCGTATGAATAAGACCCCCACACATACATTTGATCCATGATCCCATAATCTTATCCCCTTTCACATGTCCTGTAACAGGTGGGTTAGGAGGCTATTGTCCGTATAAGTCTAAGCGCTCATTCGTTTATTTAGATCAGTCGTCAATACATAATTCGTGTAAACCGACAACTGGTATTTTGTAAAAAAACTTCCGCATTCATAACATGGTTTTTGCTGGTTTGGGCGTACTCATCATATTTGCATTTCTTTTTACTTCCCGCCCCGCACACAGCGAACATACCAGAGGTTGCCTCTCCAGCCGACGAAGATATTGCCGCTGCGAAAGACTGTGCCATACGCGGCCGAATCCTGAGATGATGACCAATAAACAGACGGTTTAGTCTTCGGAAAATATGCCTCATCAATTGTAGGCCCCGGCTCCGGAATCGTGGAATCCACTATGCTCATTAATTCAGTGTTGGAAGGAAGTCTCCAATCAGAATAGCCGGCAAGAGTGAGTTTTCCACAGACGCTTTTAGTCGTTGGATTATAATTTGTATCATTGACACCAGCTGCCACATACCAGTTGTAGGTATTGCCATCATCCTCCTTCTGCCACATCAGGCCCGTGTTTTTGTCTGTCACTGTTCCATTCCCGTTGTCGGTGAAGCTTCCCGCATAGGCCTGGCCCGCCAGAAGCAATCCTGCAACAACCATAATTAGCAGTCTTTTCATTGTTTGTTTCTCCTGAAATTCCTTTATTTGCTTGTGTTAACTAATATTGACGATTTGAGGAAGAAGGCGCGGCAAAAACAGTAAAGACGATTTTCCCCGCGTAGTGGCTTCTTCCGGTGTATCGCACATTCCCAATTCACAGGCTTTCCGTATGCCGCGGTTGCGCTACTGTGTGGCTCCGTGCTCGCGCAGCATTTTCGCGATATCGGTGAAGTTATTCGACACAGCGTAGCCGAGCGGCGTTTTTCCGGCGTTATCCCTGCCGTTGATTTCAGCATTGTGTGCCAGCAGAACTTCCACTACATCCTTGCGGCCTTTTGTAACTGCTTCGTGAAGTGGTGTCTGGTTGTAGTCATCTTTGGCATTGATGTCGGCGCCATGGGCAAGGAGCACTTCCACTACATCCTTGTGGCCTTCAAATGCTGCAATGGATAAAGGCGTCTCTAAGGAAATTTCCCTGGCGTTGACATCGGCCCCGTGGGCCAAAAGCAGCTCCACGATTTCTTTGGAACCCTTCTCCGCCGCGTGATGCAGCGGTGTCTTCTTATCGATGGCCACGGCATTTACATTGGCGCCGTGGGCCACCAGCATTTTGGCTGCTTCTTTTGAGCTGTTGGCCGCCGCCCCATGCAGAGGCGTCATGCTGGACATGTTCTTGACATTCACATCCGCCTTGGCGGCCAAAAGCATTTCCATGATCGGAATATTGTTTGACCACGCCACGTTTTCCATCGCTGTTCCGCCCATTCCGTCTTTGGCATTGACGTTAGCTTTATGGGCGATAAGCAATTTCACTATATCCTTAAAGCCCTTGTCCGACGCGTAATACAGGGGAGTCTTGCCGTTGAGATCTCTGGCGTTGACATCGGCTCCGCCGGCGATGAGAATTTCCACCACATCCCGGTGGTTGGACAAAACCGCAAGGTGCAGGGGGCAGTAACCGCCGTCATCACGGGCGTTTGCGGAGTTCGGATTCGCTTTAAGCAGGGCTTTGACTTTTTCCAGGTTGCCGATTCGGGCGGCAGCATGAATTTCCACATTCCCGGTTGACGTTGCCCCGCGCCCTCGGAGAAGTTCGGCGACTTCTTCGTGATTGGCGGATGCGGCATAAGCCAGCGGCGTCAGGCCGCTTTTATCTTTGGCGTTGATATCGGCTTTATTGTCCAAAAGCAGGATGACCATGGTCTTATCGCCCCTGTTGGCGGCGTGATGCAGAGCGGTCAAACCGTTTCCATCGACCGCGGCAATATCGGCTTTGTTGGCAAGAAGCAGCGTGACCACTTCCGTATTGCCCGACAGGACCGCTAGATGCAGGGGGGTAAATTCGAACATGTTTTTGACGTTCACTTCAGCTTTATTGGCCAGCAACACTTCCACAACATCCTTGAAACCTTTGCTGGCCGCGTCGCTAAGCGGCGTCCCGCCATCAAAAGATCTGGCATTGACATCCGCCTTATAGGCCAAAAGCACTTCCGTAATTTCCTTGCGTCCTTCGAGCGCCGCCAGGTGCAAAGCCGTCGTATCACCCCAGGATTTGACAGTCGCCAAACCGGGATCGGCTTGCAGTAACGCCTTCACCTTTGCCACATCATTCTTCCGTATCGCCTCATCAAAATTGCCACAGAAGGCATTATTGCTCCAGGTAAGTAACAGGAAAAAGACCGGAACAACAATCAGCGCCGCACGCAGAGCGCCGGCTGCAGGCTCCGCAGAGCGAAACAACTTTTTGCCTTCAAAGATATTTGATTTTGCCTTCATGGGATTCTCCTTTGTATGTTGGTAAAATATTGCTTGTCAAAGAGCATAAGAAAAACAGCCTTGAGTGTCAATGAAATCTTTCGGCTATACAGGGGTTTGATAGTAAGTATCGAAAATTACGATTATGGGAAAATAGGGGACAAGCTGTCCCCTATTTCCCCATAATCGTTAATCAACAAATATTTATTACGAAAAATGTTACATGGCCTATGCTGGTGTTCACCTACTTAGTTTTAATATAGTGGGCAGTTGCCAAAATTGAGGATTATGGATTGAAAGGGAGTAATGTAAAAATTGGCTATGTTTCCCTTTTTACTTGGAGGTGAAAAGAATATAAAATTATTTGTTGCGTAATGCTTCCTTAATTTTTTTCATTAGCAGTTCATCTATTTTTCCACTTATGTCATCTTCTTTTTCCTCTATTTTACCGCTTAGATTACTCATTTGCAATTGCATTGCTATCACTATTACCAGCAGAAAAATAACAATAAAACTAAGAATATTGTGTTCAGTCAATAATTCCATATAATTCTCTTCTCCTCTATTAATATTAGACTTACTATCCATATTTTTACAATTGAAACACATGGCATAGACATTGATACATATTTCTATAATATTAAATGTTTGGCTATAAACCTATTCGAAAAAGAATATTTAGTCAATATAATTGTCGCAAAGCTACATTCGATTTAAATTTTATTGAAGTTAATATTTTTATAACTAAGAATTCCTGATTGAAATGTTGCATGAATTATGAAAACGACAAAAACAAACTTACAGGAAGTTTTTCACAAGTCTGGGAGACCGGAAACCGTTAACTCCACCGTTGCATCTTATAATCGTTAATCAACAAATATTTATTATAAAATTTTTACATTGACGAGGCTAGTGTCCATCTG
>JBEKMY010000077.1:0-23188 GCA_049523355.1 Smithella sp.
TGCAACTAAAACGATCCGCAATAGAATCGGACGGAAAGCAACAAAGCCTTTTCCAATTAAGCCTAAGCGTATTGGCAGCAGGGTCCTTTTTGATATAAAAGATTTAGATGCCTATCTTGATAAACTGCAAACTACATAACAAATTAATTGTAGCGGCTGCGAACAATATTCTTGACAAAATATGGATGCAGTGTCTGTTTAAAAAATCGTGCGGTAAGACAAAGGAAAAGTTGGATAATTTAAAACGAAATAAGAAGAAAGGAGGTTACAAAAATGGCAATTTTAGCAGAATGTCCGGGTTGCCACAAAAAGCAAAGCATCAGAAATAAGCGTTGCAACTGTGGAGAAAATCTTGACCGGGCAAAAAAAGCACAAAGGGTTAGGTTTTGGATAAACTACAGAAAGCCGGATGGCAAGGCAAAACGTGAAGCAGTAGGTTATTCACTTGCAGTAGCAAAAGACGCGGAAGGTAAGCGGCACGTTCAAATCAGAGAGAATAGATTTTTTGATATAAAACCTGATTCAAAAATGAGTTTCAATGAACTCGCCAAGTGGTACATTGGCCTTGAAGGTGTGAAGCGACTGAACTATTACGAAACAATAAAATATAATCTGAAAAGTTTTAATGAGGTATTTGGCGACACGATAATCAATCAATTAAAACCTGTCGACCTTGAGAACTATCAGGCTAAACGAAAGTCAGAAGGCTTGTCAGATAGCTATATCGATCAACACATCGGCGCGGCTAGGACAATGATCACTAAGGCTTTTTATAATGACCTTATCGGTGGTTATGCTGTCCGTATATTTTCATCAAAAAAAATTAAAAAACTTTTGAAACATAATGCAAATGCCCGTGACCGAATATTGACCATAAATGAATTAGACAGGCTTCTTGATAATCTTCCACCGCATACAAGGGGCATTGTTGCTACAGGATTTTATACTGGTATGCGGCGTGGAGAAATTCTTGGTCTGACCTGGGATAAGGTGAACATGAAAGACCGGATTATTAATCTTGACGCTTGTGATACGAAGGACAAAGAAAAGCGGCAAGTCCCGATTTGCACATCTTTGTATGAAATCCTGAATGCTATTCCACATGCAATTCATGATAACCATGTTTTTCTTTTCAAGGGTAAACCTGTCAGGGATATACGGACGGCTTTAGAAGGGGCATGTAAGCAAATAGGCATACCTTACGGTAGATCAATCAAAGACGGTTTTGTGTTCCACGATACGAGACATTCTTTCAATACCAACATGCGTAAATCAGGAGTGCCGGAAAGTGTTATCATGAAGATCACCGGTCATAGTACACGGGAAATGTTTCTTAGATATGACACCGTTGATACTTTCGATAAGCGACATGCTGTATGTAAAATGGATGATTTTTTGACTACAGAGAAAAATGTTGACCAAAACGTTGACCAAGTCCCCAAAAAGCAAGAAAGGGACAGCCGATGAATCAGCTATCCCTTTGTTATTCTTATGGTGCCGAAGACTGGACTTGAACCAGCACAGGCATACACCCACTAGACCCTGAACCTAGCGCGTCTACCAATTCCGCCACTTCGGCACTTGAGAAAGTGCACTATACCTATCAACATCTTCTTGTCAAGATAAAATGAGCTTGAATTTAATGCCCAAAATGTTATGGTAGCAAGCCAATTATCTTAAGTGTTAGTAAAGATTATGATTGTAATTAAAGGAATAGAAAACATAACAAAAGATTTTAGCGGATCGTTTGTCACGATCGGCAATTTTGACGGAGTACATTTAAGCCACCAGTTCATTTGCCGTAAACTTGCATCCGAGGCTAAAAATGCCGGGGCAAAATCGCTGGTTATTACTTTTGATCCTCATCCCAAGATGATTATTCATCCCGATATACGGCCTTTTTATCTTATTACTACTTTAGAAGAAAAGCTGAAATTGCTGGAAAAATGCGGGATTGACGGCGTGCTGGTAATCCCTTTTTCTTTGGACTATTCCCGTATAACTGCCGAAGAATTTGTCCGGGGATTTCTCTTTCAAAAGCTGGTGATAAAAAAAATTATTATCGGTCATGATTACACTTTCGGCCAGGGTAAAAAAGGCAACAGCGATTATTTGATTTCCTCGGGACGAGAAATGGGCTTCGCGGTTGAGGTTGTTGATGCTTTTAAAGTGGGAGATGATATCATCAGCAGCACTCTTATAAGAAAATTGATTGTCAATGGTGATTTCCAAACGGTAACTTGTTTACTGGGCAGATACTATAATATTGCCGGTATTGTCGTTTCAGGAAAAGGGCGCGGTGTCGGGCTTGGCTTTCCCACTGCAAACATAGAGCCGGAAAAAGAATTGCTGCCGCCGGCGGGTATATATGCCGCCTTTGTTGATGTCGAAGGAAAACGCCTTATGGCGGCTTTAAATATAGGCGGTAAGCCGACCTTTGCTGATTATACTTTTACTTTTGAAGTTCACCTGCTTGATTTTTCCGGCGATCTCAGAGGCAAAAGACTAAATACTGAGTTTGTGGAGAAGTTGCGGGACATTATCAAATTTGATAGTCCTGAAAAGTTGAAGTTACAAATCGCGGCGGATGTGGAAAAAGCAAGGTCAGTTTTGCTTAAGAATAATGAAAGTAAATAATTCAAGGAATTTAGAGGAGGTTAGTAAACAATGTTGAAAATTGCTATTGTCGGCGCGACTGGTATTGTCGGTCAGCAGGCGATTGTTAGTCTAATTGGACACCCATGGTTCGAAATAACAAAACTGGTAGCTTCGGAACGTTCAGCGGCAAAGAAATACAGAGAAGCGCTTAAAGACGCCAATGGCTCTTCGCGCTGGTGGTGCACCGAAGAACTGCCTGAAGATATCGCCAATATGGTTGTGGAAGAGGCCGCATCTTTCGATGCCACGTCGGTTGATATTATTTTCTCTACAATGGACGCGGGAGCCGCCAAAGAATTAGAGCCGAAGTACGCTAAAACCACGCCTGTTATCAGTACCGCTTCGGCGTTCCGCTATGAAGATGACACCCCCATTCTTGTCGGAGGGGTAAATATGGATCATGCGGCGTTGCTTTCCGTTCAGCAGAAAAAGCGCGGCTGGAAGGGATTTGTTTCTCCAAAACCTAATTGCACGATCGCCGGTCTGGTTGTTTCTTTAAAACCGATTCAGGATCTTTTTGGCGTAAAGCAGGTGGTGATGACTTCACTTCAGGCCATGTCCGGCGCGGGAAGAACTCCGGGTTTATCGGCGATGGATATGACAGAAAATGTAGTTCCTTATATCCCGGGCGAAGAGCCCAAAGTGGAAACCGAACCTCAGAAGATTTTAGGTAAATTTACCGGTTCGTCTATTCAGAACGCCGCTTTCGGCATTACCGCAACTTGCACCCGTGTGCCCGTGATCGACGGACACATGGTTTGCGCATTTGTGCAGACAGAAAAACCCTGTTCGCCGGAAGATGTCAAAAAAGCCATGATAAATTATGGCAAAGATTTTGCCGAACTGCATCTGCCCAGTTCCACTAAACATCTGATTGATGTTACCGATGATCCTTTCCGTCCGCAACCGAGAATGGATAGGGAAAAAGGCGGCGGTATGACTGTGACTGTCGGGCGTATTCGTAAAGATCCGATTATTGAAAACGGAATTAAATATGTTTGCCTGGCTCACAACACCAAACTGGGCGCGGCCAAAGGCGCTCTGCAAACTGCGGAGTATCTGGTGAAAAATTATCTAAAATTAGTTTAGAAGCATAAATGGACGGCGGCATTTTTCAATGGATGCCGCCCTCCATTTAAAATAATGTCTGTTTATAAAATATTCTGCATTCCCCATTAAGGCAAAAGAGATTCGTAAACTTCCAGATCTTTTTGCGAAAAACAACAGAAAAGCACTTCTTCAATATTTGATGGTTGCCCAATTGCGTTACGGATAGTTTTGACAGCAACTCCGGCCGCAAGTGTAATTGGATATCCATATACTCCCGTGCTGATACTTGGGAAAGCAATTGATTTCATTTTGTTCTTGACGGCAATGGCCATACTGTTGTGGTAACAGGAAGCAAGCAGTTCCGGTTCGCCGTTTTCTCCACCTCTCCAAACCGGCCCTACAGTGTGAATAACAAAGCAAGCGGGTAATTTATATCCCTTTGTAAGCTTTGCCTCGCCGACTTGGCATCCACCCAGTTTTCGGCATTCCTCAAGCAACTGCGGACCGGCTGCCCGGTGAATCGCGCCGTCAACGCCTCCGCCGCCGAGAAGCGATGAATTAGCCGCGTTGACAATTGCGTCAACTGAAAGTGTTACAATATTTGCCTGAAGCGCCCGCAATACTGTCATCGAACTGTCTCCAAGACATGATGATATCAATACTGCCCGCTTGCGAGGGTAGTATTGATATTTAATGAATAAGTCATAAAACTTCTAAATCGAGAATAGCGCTTTGACGGAGATGCTTTACTTCATTGCCTGTTCTACCGCAACCGCAACCGCAACCGAAGCTCCCACCATTGGATTGTTGCCCATTCCAATTAATCCCATCATTTCAACATGGGCAGGAACGGATGATGAACCTGCAAACTGTGCGTCTGAATGCATTCGTCCCATAGTGTCGGTCATGCCATAGGATGCAGGTCCCGCGGCCATGTTGTCCGGATGAAGCGTTCTTCCCGTTCCTCCGCCTGAAGCCACGGAGAAAAATTTCTTTCCGGCCAGCAGACATTCTTTTTTATAAATACCCATAACCGGATGCTGAAAACGGGTCGGATTGGTGGAATTTCCCGTGATGGCGACATCAACGCCTTCCAGCTGCATAATTGCTACGCCTTCGCGAACATCATCGGCGCCGTAGCATCGGACAGCCGCGCGGTCACCTTTGGAATAAGCTTTCTCTTTTGCCACGGAAGCTTTTCCTGTTTTATAGTCGAAAGCCGTCGCGACGTGAGTAAATCCGTTAACACGGGCGATAATGTGAGCGGCGTCTTTTCCTAATCCATTTAGAATGACCCGCAGAGGAACCTTTCTTGCTTTGTTTGCTGATTTGGCAAGACCGATGGCGCCTTCAGCAGCGGCAAATGATTCATGTCCTGCGCAAAAGGCGAAGCAGGTTGTTTCTTCTCTAAGAAGCATGGAAGCAAGATTACCGTGACCTATGCCTACCTTGCGGTCGTCGGCTACTGATCCTGGAATGCAAAATGCCTGAAGTCCTTCGCCGAGAGTTTCAGCGATATCGGCGGCATTCTTTTGACCTTTCTTGATAGCAACAGCGGCGCCGGCAAGATAGGCCCATCCAGCGTTTTCAAATGAAATCGGCTGAATATCCTTGACAATTTTTCTGACATCAACGCCTTTCCCGAGGCATACTTTTTCGGCTTCCTCCAGCGAGGAAATGCCATATTTCGCGAGAAAAGGAGTGATCTGTTTGATTCTTCTTTCGTATCCTTCAAATAAAGCCATTTTTAAACTCCTTATCTTTATCCTTTACGGGGGTTAATAACTTTTACGGCTTCGGCAAAACGGCCGTAAGTTCCGGTTGCTTTAGCAAGAGCACTTGCCGCATCCATGCCTTTGGATATGTTATCCATCATGACGCCCAGCTGAACGAATTTATAGCCGATGATTTCATCATCGCTGTCGAGGCCGATTTCGGTAACATAGCCTTCAGCAATTTCCAGATAACGGGGGCCTTTTTCTTTTGTGCCGTACATCGTGGCGATCACGCTGCGCAGGCCTTTACCCAGATCTTCAAGTCCAGCGCCGATAGGAAGCCCTCCTTCGGAAAATGCGGTTTGCGTGCGGCCGTAAGCAATCTGGAGAAATATTTCTCTCATGGCCACATTGATAGCATCACAGACAAGGTCGCTGTTTAACGCTTCCAGAATTGTTTTACGCGGCAAAATTTCGGCGGCCATTGCCGCGGAATGAGTCATTCCCGTACAACCGATACATTCAACCAACGCTTCTTCAATGATTCCGTCTTTTACGTTCAGGGTAAGCTTGCATGCTCCCTGTTGAGGCGCGCACCAACCGACACCATGTGTAAGGCCTGAAATATCTTTTATTTCTTTCGCCTGTGTCCATTTGCCTTCCTGAGGTATGGGGGCAGGACCGTTTTTAGGACCTTTGGCAACCACGCACATCTGCTCAACTTCATGAGTGTATTCCATATAACTAGTTCTCCTTCCGGTAATTCCATTTCGCTTTCTTAGGCAACCGTGCCGTGGGCACCGTTATCCGTTGAAAGAAATTTATATAAGCATAGCGGCGGATAATGTAGCACCGGAGGTGTTATTTTTCAAATGAAATTGTCTGGAAGGAATTAAGTTTTTGATTTCTTTATGATTTGAAAAGATGATTTCACAGATGGGAGAAAATGATGGAAAACGAAAGCGATTCCATCTTAATAAAATCAACATAATTCAATTTTATCCATTAGACATTTTATGGTAATAAGCGCCAAGTATTTTTATGATGATATTGGACAGAAAATTTTATGAACGCGATACACTAAAGGTTGCCCGCGCTCTTTTAGGGAAAAAATTAGTGCGCCAGACAGGTCGCAATAAGCTTTCCGGAATGATAGTGGAAACGGAAGCTTATTGCGGTTCCGAAGACAGCGCCTGTCACGCACACCGCGGCAAGACGCCGCGTAATTCTGTAATGTTCGGTTACCCCGGTCATGCTTACGTTTATTTTACTTATGGCATGCACTACATGCTCAACATGGTGACCCAGGAAGAAGGAAATCCATGCGCCGTTCTTATCCGCGCTTTGGTGCCTCTTACCGGAATAGAAGAGATGGAATCACGCCGGAAGAGGAAAGGCGCTCAATTAACTAACGGTCCCGCAAAACTCTGTCAGGCATTGTCGATAGATAAATCTTTAAATGGCTGGGATTTAACTCGCGGCAGTAAATTATGGGTTGAGGACTATAAGAGAATTCCGGTTGAATCAATAATCAAAACTCCCCGGATTGGAATTGATTACGCCCAAAAAGAACATAGGGATGCTCCATGGAGATTCTTATGTCAATTATAACTCAAAGCACTGTTTTTACTGGCAATAAAATTAACCGGGAAATTATTTATGCAAACACAAAAAATCATGATGGAGATTTTTTCCAGAATTTAATTGACATATTCTTAAGGATGGCTATTTTAAGCCCCAGATGAAGTATTCATCAAAAAGGAGGGCATTTAATGTTTACAGTTACAGAAAAGGCATTGGAAGTAATCAAAAACTTTATCAAAGATAATAAAGCGGATTCCGCTGTGCGTATTACATTATCCATGGGTTGTTCAGGTCCCGCTTTGGGTATGGCTTTGGATGATCCCGGGAATAATGATGAAGTGTTTGAAGAAAAAGGAACAAAATTTGTTATTGAAAAAGATATTTATAATCAAGCGAAGCCAATCAATGTTGATTTTATTGATACTCCGCACGGTTCCGGATTTAAATTAACTTCCAGCCTCTCACAAGCCGCCGGTAATGGCTCTTGCGGCTCATGTTGCAGTTGCTAGAATTTCGGGGGGAGGAATTTTCCGCCCCTTTTTTTTATTATTATGAATGAAGAAAATAAAATAAAAAGAAAAGTTGATATTGCGGAAAATCTTATCCGGCAGGGCAAATTCCGTGAAGCGATTGTTCTATGTGAAAAAATTCACAAAGAATATCCGGAAGAAGAATCTGTTGTTCTGATATTATCATGGGCATATTATGACAGCGGTGAAACAGATCAGGCTGTAAAATATTTAAATATACTGCTGGAAAGGGAGCTTAAGCGAAAGATTTTTACAGGCTTTGCCTTTGATGAACTCGTGCGCATATATAGGCAAAATAAAGATTTCGGAAAGTTAACGGAAATTTGTGAAAGGGCTGTTGGCGCGCAACCTGACGATATAGGACTTTTAGCTGAACTTGGAAATGCTTATCTTCAATCAGGCCAAGCTAAGAGGGCTTGTGAAATTTATGAAAAGATCATTGGAATCGAAAGCGATAATCCTGTTTTTTACTGCCATTTGGGCGAAGCTTTGTTTGCCGCCGGATTAAGTAATGAGAGTGAAAAATCCTATCTGAAGGCCAGCGAGATCGACGCTGATCAACCTGATCGTTATTACTTTAAAATAGCCGTTTTATTTCAGCAAGCCGGAAATTATGAAGAAGCTGAAAGATTATTAAATCAGTGTATCGCTGTAAATTTATCTAATCCTCTGTATCACTGTTCATTAGGCGATACCTTTGTCGGTTTGGGGCAAATTCAGAAAGCTCTAACGGCCTATGAAACGGCCGTGCAATGTGATAATTCGGGGGCAGGAGCTTACTATAATCGTTTGGGCAATTCGCTCATGAAGACCAACAATTTTTCACAGGCAGCCGAGGCTTTCAAATCAGCCATAACCTATGATCCTGTACGGCTTTATTATCTAAATCTGGCGTCGGCTTATAAAGGGATGGGATTTACTGATCAGTCTGATATGATTTTGCGCGAAATAAATAAAATCAAATAAAATTAAATTTAATCCATTTTTCCGAGTTTGCGCTGATATTCCTTAAATACATGGTAGAAATACTCGTTCTCCTCTATTTCTTTATTAATAATCAGACCTACCCCCGAGATTTCATTTTCATTAATAATTAAGTTTACGCTTTTATTTAAAGAATTCATATAATCCATTGTTGCAAAAGTTGGACTGATTAAGACAACAAAAATATTCCTGCGGACAGACATATCTAAGTGTTCTAAATATATAAGAATCTTATTAACTCCATCTTTTTCGGTGCCAAAATTCTCATTAACAACAATGACATGAAAGGTGTGAAAAGTCGTATACCTTAGTGCATCTTTAGATGTGGCCGCCTCAACTACGTTAAAATTAAGTGATACCAAAGCATCTCTGATCTTTTGTCCTATGACAGGATCGTGTTCGCAAATCATGGAAGTGTTGCTATCCGTGTCCCGATAATCAAAAGGGCGTCCGGAATAATCGATTTCGTCTGGCATTGAATTTTCTTTATTCATGTTAATTCCCTGATAATTAATTATTTACGGAGTATGTAAATTATCTTTTCCATGGATCATTTTGTTGGGGCTTGCCATATAATTTGTCAACTTCCAGCTTGCCAATACTTGAGGTCTTTTCGCCGCGGGTCTTTTTTATAGAGTCTATCCCGCGTCCAACAGTAGCTCTGTTTGAAGCATAAGTGATAGCCGTATCTTCTGTGATCAAATCTTTTTCGAAAAGCTCAATAATGCAATCATCAAAGCTCATCATTCCAAAAGGTCTTCCCTGCAGGATAATATCGGCAAATGTTTTCCCTTCCGATTCGCCATGCAGGATGACGTCTTTAACACGCAGACTGGTGCTCATCGCTTCAAAAGCAGCGATACGTCCGCCGCCGACTTTTGGCAACAAACGTTGACAGACTATCCAGCGGAGAGAATCGGCAAGACGCACGCGCATTTGATTCTCTTCTTCTATGGGAAACATGCCGATAATACGGTTTATCGTCTGACCGGCATCTACTGTATGTAAGGTGCTTAAAACCAAATGGCCTGTTTCCGAGGCATTCAAAGCAATTTCCACTGATTCACGATCGCGCATTTCACCTACAAAAATTACCTTTGGCGCTTGACGCAGAGCTGCCCGTAAACCATTGACAAATGTATCAAAATCCTTGCCAAGTTCGCGTTGATTTATAGTGGATTGTTTTTGAGGATGCGTGTATTCCACAGGGTCTTCCAGAGTAATAATGTGCACGGAACTATTTTCATTTATCTCATTAATAATCGCGGCAAGTGATGTCGTTTTACCGGTGCCGGTTGCTCCTGTTATCAAAACGATTCCGAATTTTTCATTGGCAATTTTGTAAAAGGCAGGGGGCAAGCCTAAGTCGGCGCATGAAGGAATTTTCGATTCAAGCTTTCTTAAGACTATAGAATAGTTGCCGAGTTGAGAAAAAATATTTACACGAAAACGGGCAAGTCCGGGCAACTCGTAAGACAGATCGCAGGAGCCTTCCTTTATTAGAGCTTGCATCAGCCGGTGATCCTGATTAATCAGGTTCAGGGCAAAAATTTCTGTTTGAAAAGGCGTGAGTTTTTCGAAAGATGGTCTTAAATCAACACTGATTAATTGACCGGCGGAATATACCTGCAAAGGTTTATTCACGGTTAATATGAAGTCGGAAATGTTCGGGTGAGATTCTAACATTTTTGTCAGTATATAATCTATTTCCGGTTTTCTCATAAGCTATCCCCGCGATGATTTATGCTTCAGTGAAGTCTGTTGGCGGATGTTTTAAAAGCGGACGGAATCTGGTTTTATCGTTGGCCTTGATATAAGCTTCATCGCCGCTTACCCAGCCGCGATTGTAGATATCCATAATTCCATCGTCCAAAAGCTGCATTCCATATTTTTTGCCCGTCTGCATCATGGAAGGAATCTGATAGGTTTTGGATTCGCGGATCAAATTACGAACCGCGGGTGTGGCAATGCAAATCTCCAGAGCGACACAACGGCCTTTCGTGTCAATTCTCTTAAAAAGAACCTGCGAAACAACCGCGCGTAAACCATCTGCCAGTGTAGAGCGGATTTGCAATTGTTCCGATGCCGGAAAAACCTCGATTATTCTGTCAACTGTTTTTGCCGCGCTGGTTGTATGGACGGTGGAAAAAACCAGATGGCCTGTGGACGCGGCTTCTATAGCCAGAGAGATAGTTTCCAGATCGCGCATTTCACCAACCAGAATGATGTCCGGGTCTTCACGCAATGCTCCGCGCAAAGCTGCAGAAAAGCTTCTGGTATGAAGTCCCACTTCCCTGTGATTAATGATGCAGTTTTGACTTTTATGAACAAATTCAATGGGATCTTCAATTGTAATAACGTGGTCTCTGCGAAGGCGGTTGGCTTCGTCAATAATGGCTGCCAGCGTTGTGGATTTGCCGCTGCCGGTTGGACCGGTGACCAACACAAGGCCGCGCGGTAGAGTCGCTAATTTTGATATTACGCTTGGAAGTCCCAATTCTGCGCAAGATAAAATTTTATCGGGTATTTCACGAAAAACCGCGCCTATGCCGTTTTTCTGTTGGAAGTAATTTACGCGATAACGCGCGAGACCAGGGACTTCGTAAGCAAAATCAACGTCACCCGTTTCTTCGAAAAATTTAATTTTATGCTCAGGCGTAATTTCGTAAAGAAGAACTTTTAGAGCGTCATTAGTGAGAACATCATATTTAATTCTCTCAATATCACCGCGGATTCTAATAGCAGGCTGTTGACCGGAAATAAGATGGAGATCTGATGCGCCCTGCTCGTGCATAAGATGAAAAAAAGCATCAATTTTTGCCATTTACTTTCTCCTTGTGACGAATTGTTTCATCTTTTACCATTTTTTCTGCTGGAAAAAAATAAAATATTTAATAAATATTAAATTTATTACCGTGTATGTATTTTTTATAAAGTTTTATTTCACAAATTATTTGCGAATATAGGAAAAACTTGATTGTTTTGTCAATCCAAGAATTACATTAACAATTTCTTGACACTAAGACAATCAATAATATATGCTCCCTTACGTTTTTCCTAATAGGAATTTTAAGGTTGGGGATGTAGCTCAGCTGGGAGAGCGCGGCGTTCGCAACGCCGAGGCCAGGGGTTCGATCCCCCTCATCTCCACCAGAACATAATCCAAGACAATCCAATAAAGTCCAGAAACCCGTTAGAAATAGCGGGTTTTTTCAAAGACGTGTTATATGGTTTATCAAAATCCGGTGGCTTATGGTGGTATAATACGATAAAAATACCACCATAAAGAAATGGATACCACCAATTTAATATTTTCATTATGAGGTGACTTTATGCCATTGACTGAAATGAAAGTCCGTAACGCAAAGCCCAGAGAGAAATTTTATAAGCTGTCAGACAGTGGCGGTCTTTATCTTCACGTCACTGATAAGGGTAGTAAGCTATGGCGTTTCAAATACCGATATGACGGCAAACAAAAACTTCTCGCTTTTGGTACATACCCGGAAATAAGCCTGCTAGATGCACGACAACGGCGTGAGGATGCTAGAAGACTGCTGGCAAACAACGTTGATCCCGGTGCAATCCGCAAAGCGCAGAAACAGGCAAAAATTGAAGACACTGAAACCGTCGAAGTCATAGCCAGAGAATGGCATGAAAAATTTAAATCAACATGGACGGAAGGTCACGCGGATAAATTATTGCGCTGTTTAGAACGTGACGTTTTCCCCTGGATTGGCACACGACCGATTAAAGAAATCAAAGCACCTGAACTTTTGACAGTGTTAAGACGTGTCGAATCAAGGGGCGTATTGGAAGGAGCGCACCGTGTGAGAGGAATATGCAATATGATTTTCCGTTATGCAATATCCACCGGACGTGCTGAAAGAAATCCGGCACAAGATTTAATCGGTTCATTACCACCGGCAAAAGAAAAACACTTAGCCGCCATAACCGAACCTAAAGAAGTGCGAGAATTACTTCTAGCCATTGACGGTTACGTTGGCAGTTATGTTGTAAAATTAGCCTTGCAATTATCACCGCTTGTTTTTGTCCGTCCCGGAGAATTGCGACACATGGAATGGAACGAAGTTGATTTTGAAAATGCTCTGTGGAGTATTCCGGCAGAGAAAATGAAAATGAGAGAACCGCATCTTGTACCATTATCAAGGCAATCAATAAAAATCCTAGAAGAACTTCAAAAACTGACAGGCACAAGTCAATATGCTTTTCCTTCCGGTAGAACTTATGACCGGCCAATGTCAAATAATGCCATTTTAGCCGCACTGCGCCGCATGGGATATACAAAAGACGAAATGACACCCCATGGATTCCGAGCAATGGCTAGAACAATTATTGATGAAGTCTTACAAATAAGACCGGATTTTATTGAAGCACAATTAGCACACCGCGTCAGCGACCCACTAGGCCGCAGTTATAACAGAACTCAACACCTAAACGAAAGACGGAAGATGATGCAGACTTGGGCGGATTATCTTGATGGATTAAAAGTAGGAGCCAAAGTATTGCCATTTAAGAAAACAACAGTGTGAAATTAACTGTCGGTGGACAGAGTTTTCTTGACATCAACTGCAAAGACGATGCAAGATCATTACTTCAGTTGACAACATATTGTCTTTATGAAAATCGAGTCTTCAAATACTAAGATAGAATAAAACACACTCCCCATTTTATTGATTTCAGAATGAAATAGTGATATTTAGGTACGTGATTTTTATAAATGGCAGGGCATTTCCTTCTTCCTGTTATCCACAAATAGTCAACCATGACAAAGATGCAAGATTTCAAATGATAATCATTAACTATATTTTTTTAATTATAAAGATTAGGATACAGTAAACTTGATGCCTTGGCAGCGATCAGGCAGCCTGATCAAAGTTGGCAATACTGATTAGATCATCTCATTAGCAGTCATTTGACGCAAACTAATGATATCCCGTAATGGCGGTGCGCCGAACAAGCGTCCGTACTCACGACTAAATTGGGATGGGCTCTCATAACCGACTTGAAAGGCAACGGTTGCCGCATCCTGATTTTCGATGAGCATCAACCGCCGCGCTTCGTTCAAACGCAACCATTTTTGATACTGCAGCGGGCTCATGGCCGTCAATGTTCGGAAATGATGATGAAAGGTCGATGTACTCATATTGACTTGTGTCGCGAGGTCATCTATATGCAAAGGCCGCGTGAAATTATCTTTCAACCAATCGATTGCCCGCGCTATCTGTTGACTCTGGCTTCCCGCCGATGCTATCTGGCGCAAACGTGCACCTTGATCGCCTACCAGTAAACGGTAAAAGATTTCCCGTTGGATGATCGGCGCAAGAATCGGGATATCCTTCGGTTCAGCAAGCAAGTCGACCAACCGTTGAAAAGCAGTGAGCAGCGGTAATGTAACCTCGCCTACCGCCATTCCGCGGCTCGATTGCTGCGGACGCGAAAGGGGAAGATTGCTGTCCACCATCAGTTGTGAAATCTCGCGCTGATCAAGTTTCAATATGAGCCCCAGGCAAGGCTTTTCCCTGCTTGCTTTGGTAATCTGCACAACCGTGGGTAGATTTACGGACGTGATCAAAAAATGGCGTTCGCCATACACATACGTGTCGTCACCAAGTAACACGCGTTTGGCACCTTGTGCGATCAAACAAATGCGCGGCTCGTACATGCGGCTTTCCGGCTGGGTCGGCTCATTCCGCTGAAAAAGTGACAAGCCCGGTATTGCGGTCACGAGTTGGTCGCCCCTGTCAGTCCATCGGGCAATGCTCTTCCCCAACACTTCGAGCGCAGTTCCCATATTGTTGTTCTCAAACACCTTTTTGACGACTTGTTTTTTCATATATCTCTCCTTATTTTTATATTACCAGACTTTACCTCACGATACAATATTTATCGAATAGCTAGGACGATTAGGCAAGAAATTAACAGAATTGGGATACCGCCTTTGTTCTTTTAGGATTATAATCCTCAACAAGGTGGCAAATAGATGTAGGTAAAATCTACGAAACAGTTCGGTCGTAAACAATTATAGATGGCAATATAGGAGGCAAAAATGCAGAAACGTAAATTGGGAAAAAGCGGCTTAGAAGTTTCGGCTCTGGGACTCGGCTGCATGAATTTCGCATGGGCTTATGGCCCTCCAACAGATCGGCAGCACGCGATCAAGGTGATCCTAGCAGCGTACGAGCGCGGCGTCACCTTCTTTGATACCGCCGAGGTCTACGGGCCGTTTTTCAGCGAGGAGATAGTCGGCGAGGCGCTGGCACCGATCCGTGGTCGCGTGATCATCGCGACGAAGTTCGGGTTCGAGGTTGATCCGATCACAAAAGAGCGCCGTGGCTTGAACAGCCGACCGGAATACATCAAACGCGTCGCCGAGCGGTGCCTCAAGCGTCTCAGGACCGACACCATAGACCTGTTCTATCAGCATCGCGTCGATCCCACTGTGCCGATCGAGGACGTTGCGGGCGCAGTGAAGGATTTAATTCAAGAAGGCAAGGTCCGGCACTTCGGCTTGTCCGAGGCGGGAGGAGCGACCATTCGCCGTGCCCATGCAGTGCTGCCGGTGACCGCGGTGCAGAACGAATATTCGGTTTGGACGCGCGATCCTGAACACGAGGTTCTGTTAACCTGCGAAGAGCTTGGGATCGGACTCGTGCCGTGGAGCCCGCTGGGGATGGGCTACCTGACGGGCAACATCACTCCCTCCACGACTTTTGATCAGGTCTCGGACCTGCGGGCAAGTCTCAAGTTTCCGCGTTTTACTCCGGAGGCGCGACGTGCGAACCAGCCGGTCGACGAACTGCTTGAGCGCATAGGCAGGCGCAAAGATGCAACACCGGGACAAGTCGCGCTCGCATGGCTGCTCGCGAAGAAGCCATGGATCGTACCCATTCCAGGCACGACCAAGCTAAAACATCTCGAAGAGAACCTTGGTGCGCTAAAGGTACAACTGAGCACAGCGGACGTCAAAGAGATCGACGATGGGTTCGTAAGCATCAAGGTACAGGGCGCTCGAGCACCCGAGGAACTGCTCAAGGTTCACGTCATTGGCGCCAATCTGGGAACAAGCTCGGCAGGCGGGCACGGCCTGTCACCACTGCGGAGCCAAGATCGCACGGATAAATGAGAAGGCCGCTTCACGAGAACTGGAGCAAATGACCAGCCGGTAAGAACTTATGTTAAAAAATAATTTGCCGAGGAGATTGTTATGAAAAGTGTCACTGTTTTAATAGGATCTGGGTTGATAGGTATCGCAATCGCACGCAGAGTGAGCGCTGGAAAACACGTCCTGCTTGCTGATTTAAGAAAAGAGAATGCGGACGCCGCCGCCGCAGTTTTAAGTAACGCAGGATTTGAAGTCAGCACTGTGACCGTCGATATATCCTCGCGTGAAGCAGTTAAGAGCCTTGCTCAAAAGGCTGCATCACTCGGGGATGTGACGGGAGTCATCCACGCTGCCGGAGTTTCACCATCGCAAGCATCTCCGAAGCAAATTTTGTCGGTTGATGTGTATGGCACGGCAGTCGTACTTGAGGAATTTGGAAATATCATAGCGCGCGGAGGTTCCGGTGTGGTCATCGCCTCGCAATCTGGTCACCGCTTAGGCGCTCTTACGAATGAACAAAATAAACTTCTCGCCACCACCCCAGCCGATCAGCTTTTATCGCTTCCGATGCTTCAGCTTGATCAGGTGAAGGATACCTTGCACGCTTATCAACTTTCAAAACGCGGGAACGCTTTACGGGTGATGGCAGAAGCTGTCAGATGGAGTAAGCGCGGCGCGCGAATCAATTCGATTAGTCCGGGGATTATTATCACACCACTCGCGAAAGATGAGCTAACCGGTCCTCGCGGAGAAGGTTACCGTCGCATGATTGAGCTTTGCCCCGTGGGGAGAGCGGGCACGCCTGACGAGGTTGCCAATGTCGCAGCCCTTCTCATGGGTCCGGAAGGTACGTTTATCACGGGAAGCGATTTTCTGATGGATGGCGGAGTTACAGCTTCGTATTTCTTTGGTGAGCTTGCTCCATAAAAAACCATCTCATTGCGAGTTATTCATTTATTTAAAACGAAACAAGGAGAACAAACATGAAAAACGAAATAACTGATAAAAAGCAAGTAGAAAACAACTCGGAGTCTCTCAGAATTGACCGACGCGATTTTATCGTAACGAGCGCAATGGCGGCTGTCGGTGCCGGCGCGGCAGGACTTTTGGGACCATTTTCTGCGCAGGCCACAGAAACCAATTCAACGAAAAGCTTGGGACAAGGACCATATCCAACTGAAGGAATGGCCGTATACTCGGCGACCGAGCCTCTTAAACCTTTCAAGTTTAAAAGAAGGGCTTTGGGGCCGAAGGATGTCGCCATTAAGCTCCACTATTGCGGGATTTGCCATTCCGATATTCACCATGGCCACGAAGATTGGAGAAAAGAAACGTTTCCCCTTGTTCCCGGGCATGAACTGGCCGGCATCGTTGCCGCCATTGGTTCAAGCGTGAGCAAGTTCAAAGTGGGAGACCACGTTGGCGTCGGCTGCATGGTCAATTCCTGCCGCCATTGCGCTATGTGCGACATAGGGATGGAGCAGTATTGCGAAAACGGCGCGGTGTTTACGTATGGCGCTAAAGATCGCGATGGAACGATGACCCAGGGCGGATATTCAACCTTCAATGTTGTGGACGAAGATTTCATTATTCGAGTGCCGGACTCAATTGACCTTGCAGAAGCCGGCCCCATGATGTGCGCAGGTATCACGGTTTATTCGCCCCTCCGCCACTGGAGCGTTGGACCTGGTAAGAAAGTAGGCATCGTTGGTCTTGGTGGCTTGGGTCACATGGGCGTTAAGATTGCAACGGCCATGGGTGCTGAAGTCACAGTGATTACCACTTCACAGAGCAAGGTCGCAGACGCCAGGAAATTCGGCGCAAAAGAGGTGATCGTGAATCCCGATGGCGTGGACCTCTCGAAATATAAACGCTCTCTTGACTTCATTCTCGACACGGCGCCATACAGGCACAAGCTCGATAAACTTTTTCCTCTTTTGAAGCAGGACGCTACATTTTGCATGGTTGGCGCTGGGAAAGTTTCTGAACCCTATGAACTTGGACCATTCGCGCTTCTTCCCTTCCGTAACTCATATGCGGGTTCATCGATCGGCGGCATCCGCGAAACGCAAGAGCTTGTTGATTTCTGCGCTCTTCACAAAATCAGACCTGAGATCAGCATAATTTCGATGAACGAGATCAGCGATGCTTGGGACAAAGTGATTGAAAAGAAAGCCCGTTATCGCTACGTCATCAATATGAAAGCATAAGGAGGAGATCATGGAGGACATTATGAGCACAAACGATCTTAGTCATAGTGTGATTTTTCCTATTGGAGAAAAATTTAAAAGCAATAATTTTAACGGAACGGTATGGCTCAATATGTTGTCGCCTTTTGGCTCTGCCTGTCCCATCGGTAACGTGACCTTTGAGCCGGGATGCCGCAACAGCTGGCACAAACACGCGGGTGGTCAGATTCTGCTTGTGACAGGCGGCAGAGGCTATTATCAGGAATGGGGAAAGCCTGCACAGGAGCTTCACGCAGGAGATGTTGTCACTATTCCTGCCGATGTTAAGCACTGGCATGGTGCTGCTAAGGATAGTTGGCTTGTACACCTAGCCGTTGAGGTCAATTCCGAAAAAGGTCCGGCAACATGGCTGGAGCCGGTATCGGACGAAGTTTATAATAAATTGAAATAAGGAGTCATTCCGATGGCGATCAGTGAAACAGCACAGAAAAATCACGATGAACTTTTCACGAATCACAAATCAACACTCAAGGTCACCGATCCAGAACTTATCGAAGTGTTTGACAATTTTGCCTTTGATGAAGTGCTTTCATACGGAAACCTTAATACAAAAACAAGGCTTATGATGATTTTAGCTTCACTTATTGCCCAGCAGACATTAAGCGAGTACAAGGCTATGCTCGGCGGTGCGCTGAACGTTGGCGTCACACCCGTTGAAGTGAAAGAGATTGTTTATCAGTCCGTGCCGTATGTGGGCATTGCAAAAACGTTTGATTTTATTTATGCCACGAATGAAATATTGGAAAGCAGGGGGATAAAGCTGCCTTTAGAAGGCCAATCCACCACTTCGCCGGAAACACGATTCGAGAAAGGATTGGCAGTACAAAAAGAAATTTTCGGAGACATGATTGATACAATGTATCAGGAATCACCGGCAAATCAGCTTCATATTCAAAAATATTTATCTGCAAATTGTTTCGGTGATTATTACACTAGAAAAGGACTCGATATTAAAACACGAGAGCTGTTGACATTTTCCATGCTTCTCTCGTTGGGGGGATGCGAGCCGCAGCTAAAAGGACATATACAAGGCAACATAAATATTGGCAATGACAAAGAGGTCTTGCTGAGTGTTGTTACGCAATTATTACCGTATGTGGGATATCCTAGAACATTAAATGCAATAAGATGTATAAATGAAGTCGGGTGACTACTGAACGGATACCCGAAAATATAAATAGTTTCATGCACAAATCAAGCAAGGCTGTACGTGATAAACAATTACTAGCAACGAAAACAAGGGAGGAGCGGTATGTTGGTAGGTATAAACAAAAATATTATGGTGGCTTACTTTTCTCGAAAAGGTCAAAATTACGTTAATGGCAAGATTGTAAACTTACCAATTGGAAATACAGAAGTAGTCGCTAAAATGATTCAGAAAATAACCGGAAGCGGCATTTTTCACATAGAATCAGTTAAAACTTATCCCGTAGATTATACAGAAACTACAGAAGTGGCGAAGGCTGAACTGAGTGCTGATGCCAGGCCGGAACTTACCGGCCATGTTGAAAACATGGATAATTGCGCCGTGATATTTTTAGGATATCCGATCTGGTGGGGAACATTTCCTGCTCCGGTAAGGACCTTTTTATCGGAGTACAATTTTTCGGGAAAGACCATTGTACCGTTTTGCACACACGAAGGAAGCGGGTTAGGCCACAGCGAACAGGATATTAAAAAATTATGTCCGAAATCTACAGTTTTGAATGGGATTGCTATCCATGGAGCCGATGCTGGTTCTGCGAATACGAAGATATCTGAGTGGTTGCAAAAAATTAACCTCACGAAATAAGGAGTTTTATTATGCTGAACTTTGATTTTTATAATCCAACACGTATTTTATTTGGCAAGGACAGACTTGAAAGCATTGATAAGTATGTTCCAGCCGATGCCACTGTCTTAATAACTTATGGCGGTGGAAGCGCCAAAAAAAGCGGCCTTATCGACAATGTTAAAACTGTACTTGGGAAGAGAAAGATTTATGAATTCGGCGGTATAGAACCGAATCCCCGTTACGAAACAGTGGTAAAAGCCATAGAAATTGTACGCAGCAAAAATATTGATTTTATATTGGCTGTTGGCGGCGGGTCTGTTATCGACGGGACTAAATTCATAACACTTGCTTCTCATTACAAGGGAGATTCGCGTGACTTATTGAAATATGGATTTACGCCTATTCCTTTTGATGTAGTAGGCAAAGTTGTTCCGTTCGGCACAGTGCTGACATTACCTGCTACAGGATCGGAAATGAATAGCGGAGCCGTGATCAGTTATGAGCACGGAAAATTTCCGGTTATGTGTGAGTTGGCATTCCCTAAATTTTCAATATTAGACCCTACAATAACTTTTACGCTTCCCAGGATTCAGGTTGCCAATGGTGTGATTGATACATTTGTACATACCGCAGAGCAATATATAACTTTTCCTGTCGAAGCAAAGGTTCAGGATCGTATAGCTGAAGGAATATTACAAACATTGATTGAAATCGGTGAAACAACAGTTGCAGAACCCGAAAATTATGATGCGCGTGCCAATCTTGTTTGGAGCGCAACCATGGCACTGAATGGTATAATTGGCGCAGGGGTTCCTCAGGATTGGGCTACGCATATGATCGGGCATGAACTTACCGCATTATTTGGTATCGATCATGGTCAAACTTTAGCAATTGTATATCCAGCTTTACTTGAGATAAGACGTACTCAAAAGCGTGCAAAAATTTTGCAATACGCCCAACGTGTATGGCAACTAGAGACTGGCAATGAAGATAAAAAGATTGATTTGGCAATCAAAAAAACGAGAGAATTCTTCGAAAGCCTTGGTGTTAAAACTCACCTTTCTCAATATGGAGTTACAGCCGATAAAATTCCGGCTGTTATTGAACAGCTGAAAGCTCATGGGATGACAGCGCTCTCTGAAACTCAGGATCTTACATTGGATGTAAGCCAAAAGATTCTTGAAAGAGCAATGTGATTTTCCCGTCGATGGTGATATAGGAACGCACCACGTAGCTAGTTATTTCAGTGAATACGTCTATCGCAGTATTCACTGAAATCGTTGTTACTCTCTTTCAACCAG
Source organism: Smithella sp. (assembly GCA_049523355.1). GTDB lineage: Bacteria > Desulfobacterota > Syntrophia > Syntrophales > Smithellaceae > Smithella. The sequence goes on from JBEKMY010000077.1 coordinate 20,969, forward strand.
TAATCCTCAAATTTTGCCGTCTCCAAATACTGTGGATTGGTAAGTGAAGTCCACAACTGAGATAAGAATTAATTGGACAATGTCTGTCAAGTCAAGAATATGTCAGAACAGTTTATGATCTAATTTTTATCAATTACTTTTCTGGTGTAAAAAATAAACAATTATATCTTTAATTCCAGTTCTGGTTCCAGATAGTAAATATAGCATTGCGACTATTGTGATAACAGCAATTCCAAAGCTTGTATTCACAGCAAATAATTCCGAAGCAAAAAAGTTTTTTTGTGATTTAGAAGACAAAGTAAACTAACGAAAAATATTCATCAATGGGAATCGGGTTTTTATCTTGATTCTTTTTCCTTTAAGCGTTCTGGCATCAATAGAAAACTTGTGTCCTTTGGGATCTTTTGAACATTTAGCAACATATCCGCTGTCTTCTACTCGCTCGTCATACTCGTCGGAAATAAACACATTCCCTTCACATCCTGTAACGGGGCATTTTGCCGAAAAGGAAACAAGAGCAATATGATCTATGGCGTCTTTCAGAAAATACTTCGACGACAAATGCACCAATTCACGAGACATGAATTTAAACAATATAATGACAATATATCCCATCACCAGACTTAAAATAACACCACCGAAACCGATAAAAAAGATTAACCAGGAGGAATGAAATCTCTCCACATAAAGGATAAGCAAACTAATCAAAAAAAGAAGAGGCGCTATTAATAAAAGCGAAACCCTAAGACTGTTCATTGCGGAAGGCTTGTGCTTGATCATAAAATGCTGATGCTCGTTATAGGATACAGATTCTTCCGGGCAGAGCAATTGTGCATTTGTTTTTTTAGGCCGTATTCCTAACTTATAATCTCCGCTTTCGGCGATAAAGTAAATTTCAAATTTTGAATCCTTTCCTTCAGGAGACGTATAAAATTTATCTATGCTCTTGCGCAAATCTTTAATTACAGTCCTGGCTCTGTGTTGCGCTACGACTTTGATTTCTTTTTCCGGATAGAAGGCTGTTGCCTTGATTTGATCTTCTTTTTCGTCGTTATAGATTTGGTAATAAATTTCCAGAAATGATTTTTGGGCATTCTTATTGCCGAACAGGGGAGATTCCTTGATATTCCCAAGCTCTTGCAAACCTTCTTTTCTATACCTATCCCATCCGTATTTTTCCATATAATCATCTTCTTATAAAATATTATTTTAAAGTCAAGCCTTTAATTATTCAGAACATTTCCACACTCGTGTCGATTCGCGGTGACTGACATATACGCGTCTTTGTTTTATTTTGTACGCAGGCAAACAAAGCAAACCTGAATCAATAGTAAAAAGACTAAAAAAACTATTGAAGGACATTTGCAAAGAAAAACAGCGAATCAATTTTGTCAAGGAGGAAACAAGATGAACAGATTACCGGAAACCGGATTTTTGAGGATTAATCAAATTGTAGGAGACAAAACAACACCGGCCATAATTCCCATTTCCAAATCAAGCTGGTGGGCCGGAGTTAAGGAAGGACGTTTTCCTAAACCGGTCAAACTGGGGAGAAGAACAACCGCATGGAGAGTTACTGATATTATGACGCTCATCAATAATGGGTACGCTAACCATGATGGGGAATAAACAAAATGACATCGGAAAGAAAGAAGCACAAAACACCGTCTGGAACAATCCGGTCATATTGTCATTACTGCGTGCAAAGCAGAAAAGATTCAGAGGTTAAAAACTGTACCGGGCACCTTGTCTTTGCCACTGGAGCGCCTTGTCCGTTTTACGAATACAGAATGGGCAGAAAAAGATCTTCGGTAAAGATCATGAGGCGATTCTGTTTAGATTGCATGGGCGGTAACAAAGCAGCCGTTAAAGAATGCTCAACATATGATTGCCTGATTTACCCTTTCCGATTTGGTAAAAATCCAGCTTTAACCGGAAAAGGGAGGAACCCGGCTGAGATGGCTCAAATAAGAGCGCTGAGAAGGCCCTTCAGCAAAGAAAATCCCGTCTATTTTGAACGATCGTCACCGGTTGAGGCCAATGGATAAGCATAACTTTGAAATCAATAAAATCTTAATCGAGCCCGGTATGTTTTATCCATCGACATTTTACCGGCCGATTATCGACATTACACCGGCTGGCTATCGACATTATACCGGCCAGGTATCGACATTTCACCGGCTAAACCATTTGTAAATGGATGAAATAGAAAAGTTATTG
>JBEKMY010000078.1:0-11163 GCA_049523355.1 Smithella sp.
TTAATTCCGGATCGGTAATTCCCTGAAATGCTTCAAATTGGCTGCCGCATTTCTTACATTTATATTCATAAATAGGCATACTGAAAACATCCTTTCCAATTATACAAAATAAGTATATCTAGCTTTTAAAAATTGCTGCTGAAGCAATCCAACACTATTTCTAAATCATGGCCTTTGACAGGTTGCACAGCGGCTCTGGTCAAATTGTCCACGATAACTTCCTCTTTTTCCTTTTCTTCGCAATCGGCGTTAAAGTCAATTTCGCCTCTGTTAAAACGCAGAACATGAATCAATTCATGCACGGCAATATAAAGCATCAAAGGACTTAGCTTAATGAATGAATTAGCCCTTTGGACCGCGTCCAGAATGAAATTGTCCTGCAGGCAAATTCGGTAAAAATCAAAGTTGTTTTCGCGGTTTGCCGTTGATCCACCGGATTTTTCATAAGAATACTTGCAAAGATGGGCAAAAGCGCCCTCTTTTATTTCCTGCTTATCCAGATAAGCTAGTGTTATCACGTCATATTTATTTTCTTTAAATTGCCCCTCACTCAATCTGAAGTGACGCGATACCAGATTTTCGGCATCGTTAAAAGCCCTTTTTGCCATTGGCACCTGTGCCGCGTTAAAATAGAGAGGCATAAAATCACCAAATCCTGTATCGATTCTAAATCAAAGCGTTATCTTTGTTGGCTTCGTCGTCAGCTTCCCAAAACGTTTGTTCATATACGTCTGCGGAGCCTCTTCCTTGCCGCCTCGATATCATCTTTGATCGTAATATATGCCTGAAAAGAATCATTGTCAAGACAAGGGGGCTTTAAATAAGTCGTATAATTATAGCAATTTGCGGCAAATTGGTGCAGTTTGCTGTTAGAAACTGATAACCAAACCCGCGTAAGGACCATAAAAATCCATTTTGGCGTAAATATCGCTTACATTGTCAATTTTCAGGGACATTACCCGGTAACCGCCGAAGATATTTAAAAATGGGAAGGGCGTTACAGAGAGATCCGCCATTCCGTCATAAAAGTAGTTCCCGGAATAGCCCATGCCCGCAAATTTTGCCCGCGCCTCCAGAATATTGGCAAGCAGTCCGATTTTAGCGCCGAGGCCGATCATAGGAACAGGAACGTGGATATTTTCTTCATTATTTCCCGTAGCTGATGAGTTCATTCTTACTTCGCCATCGAAGTATTTAACCTTACCGATAATTCCAATAGACAGGCCGGCCAAAATGTTTTTAAAGTTTAAAAGCTTATATTGATATTCGAGGTCAATCATGCTTGTTTTTAATTCTGATTCAACATAGGCGCTGGCGTTGTATGTCTTGCCGTCAAACACAATATTTTTATTTATGTTCCGGGCTCCGGAAAGATCTACCTGTGAATACGAAAGACTTATTTCGTGATTGCCAATTCCGAAAAAAGCTTCCACCCCCGGAATATTTTCGTTACCGATTCCCAGATCATTCTGGAGATTGATATCCGTGCCGGCAACTCCGTCTTTATCCACGCGCAAGTCACCATTGAAAGTGGGAATCCAATATTCGGCGCGGGCGCCGAATTCCAAAGCGAAAACTGATGGAGCGTAAAATATTGTAAATAAAATTAATGTTCCCAGAACAGCGAATAAATTCTTTTTCATTGAGGAATCTCCTTGTCGGGTCTTTGCTCTTATTTTTCGAACGCCGGAATTTTTAGCGTTCCAGCTTTTGAAAGCCTTAAAAAGCATATAAATTTATTTTGAGGTTTTGTAAAGATATTGATTCCAATTTGCGGACGATAAACATACCAAAGAGCCAAAATTAAATTGACATCATTGCCGCTTGAGGCGTATATCTGATTAGAATAACACCATAAAGAATTCCCCCCAATATATCAAAATAATATTTTAAGGATAAATATGGCGCGAAAAACAGGTTTAAAAAAAGCGGCGAAAATAAAAATAGGCGTTTTATACGGCGGCAGGTCAGGCGAGCATGATGTTTCTCTTTGCTCTGCCGCGTCGGTTTTTTCCGCCCTTGATCGAAAGAAATATGAAGTAAAGGCCATCGGCATTGCAAGAGACGGCCGCTGGTATGTGCAGGATAACCCCAAAATTATTCCCGATAAGGATTTTGGCAGGAAAATGAGTTTGAAAAAGCGCGGCACATGGCTTCTCAATCATTTTGAACAAAAAAACAAGCTGCACCTTTACAATATCAAAAATAAAAATGAGGAAGTTGTGCTGGATGTTGTGTTCCCCGTGCTCCACGGTACATTCGGCGAGGACGGCACTCTGCAGGGTCTGCTGGAGTTGGCAATGGTGCCCTACGTGGGCGCGGATGTCACAGGCTCAGCTGTGGGCATGGATAAAGATATTGCCAAAAGATTGCTCTGCGAGGCAGGCATAAATGTCGTTCCTTCCATAACTATCAATAAATCCGGCTGGCGGGAGGATTCAAAAGTTGTCATGAAAAAAACGCTGGCAAAATTGGGACTTCCGCTTTTTGTCAAACCGATTTGCACCGGATCTTCCGTGGGCGTGAAAAAAGTAAAGAAAAAAGAAGCTCTCGCGCAGGCGATTGACTTTGCTTTTCAATTTGACACGCGCGTCATGATTGAAAAGGCCATTGATTGCCGCGAAATTGAATGCGCCGTGCTTGGAAATGAAAAACCTGTAGGCTCGATATTGGGCGAGATAATTCCCAGACACGAATTTTATTCCTATGAAGCCAAATATATTGATCCCGAAGGCGCAAAACTTTTAATTCCGGCGCAAATCGAAAAGCAGCTTGCCGGTAAAATCAGAAAGACTGCCGTTGAAGGATACATGGCTTTAGGCTGTTCTTCCATGGCGCGGGTTGATTTTTTTCTGGATAAGAAAACCAATGAATTTTATCTTAACGAAATAAACACACTTCCCGGCTTTACCAGCATCAGCATGTATCCCAAACTTTGGGAAGCCACCGGCATCAAATATGGTGAACTATTAGATAAGCTTATTGAGCTGGCGCTGGATCGTCATAAGAAGAAGTTGGAGATTAAAACAGAAAATATATAAATGAAATGAAGGATGAAATAATTTCATATAGGCGAATGTGTGATGCTGAAAACGTTCAAACACTTCAGCGTGGCATGAACTATCGGCTTAATCCAAACTATTCAGTTATATTAATGTCTCAAAGACATAATGCTCCTTATAGAGATCGCATTTTATCTGACGGAATTACTATTGAATATGAAGGACATGATATACCAAAAACATCATCAAGCATTAACCCTAAAAGTCTTGATCAACCCAAAACCACGATGTTGGGTAAATTAACTCAAAATGGATTATTTGCTTCCGCGATTGATGATTATAAACTTGGGAAGAGAAGACCGGAAGTTGTTCGCGCTTATGAAAAGATTTTTTCAGGCGTTTGGTCAGAAAAGGGTTTTTATAATCTTATTGATTATAAATATGTTACCGTAAGCGACCGTAAGGTTTTTCGCTTCTTTTTAGAAGAAACAGAAATAGATTTTAATGCTGAGGGAATTATTGAAAATAAACTCCGTTCACGAACAAGAATAATTCCCAGTGAAATTAAAAAAATTGTTTGGGAAAGAGATAAGGGGCGTTGCGTCATTTGTGGTTCATCTGATGAATTACATTTTGACCATGACTTGCCTTATTCCAAAGGTGGTACTAGCATTACAGCAGAAAATGTACGTATACTTTGTGCAAGGCATAATTTACAGAAGTCCAATAAAATTGAATAAAAAATATACAATTTTTCAGGAGGTAAATTATGAAACGTCCGGCGTCTTTAGTCATCGGTATTTTACTTCTTTTGCTGGCCTGTGCTCAGTTGTGCCGATTCTTTTTTAAAGTTAATGTTGTGGCCGCGGGGATGGAAATTCCTCTCTGGCCCAGTCTGGTTGCTTCTGCTGTTTTAGCAGTGTTAGGCATCTGGCTTCTGAAAGAAAGGAATAGATAACTTAAATACCATTTCGATTTTTTTGGATAACGAGGCGGCAAGGAGGAGGCTCAGGAGGCGTATATGGATATACGTTGAGGAAGCTGACGACGCAGCCAACAAAGTTAGGCGAAAAAAAGCGAATTGGTATGCTAGATGTCCCAGATAAATATCACACCGCTTGTAGGGAAAATCCATTCTTTATCGGATATCTTGATGTCAATAGACTTACCTTTTCTTTTCGATACGGAAGGCTGGGGATGCCTTCCTGAAAAAAAGCTCTCTTCCCTGACATTCTTTAAATCTGCCTTTTCGTAATTGAAGTTAATCTCCAATCCCCTTGTCGGATAGACAAGGTACACGGGAAAGATTTTGTTGTCCTTTGCCTGCCAGGTGGCAATTTCTATTTCAATTTTGACTTCGCTGTTTATCTTTCTTTTTAGTTTCTCCGAGCCGCACCATACTTCGTAGCCGCGTTTCGTCTTTTTTGTTTCGACAATGGGAATATCTTTGTTGTCAATGCATACCCGTTCGACGGTAAAATCGCGCTCCAGAGACAAATTCCTGCCGTCAGTCAAAAGCCAGCGGTATTCACAGCGTGGATCTTCAAACAACGCGGCTAGTTGTGAATGATTAGAGGCGCAACCGATCATGAAAAAGCTGTCGCGGATTATTTTTTTGTATTCGATATGTGTGCTGACACGAAAGTAATTTTCGGCATGAACGGCGTTTTTTGGTGTTTTGGGTAATTGCCCTATGCGAATGTTGTAGCGGAAACCGGAACGAAGTTCGAGCCTGCGATCCTCCTTGCCGAAAAGGGTTTCAAACATTTCGTAATAAATGGCGTTGCCCAGTTCCTCGTCGCGTGCCCGTGTTTGCAGGCAATGACGGATAATGTTGTCGATGCGGGAGATGGATTTTTCTTCGTCCGGAATAAATATCCGCCGCAGCCTGGGTTCCACAGCATCTGATTTTCCTTTTTGCAGAAAAATGCGGGGCGCTCTTTTCCCCAACGCGCAGAGAACTTCATAGCTGATGGTCCTTGCTTTATCGGCAATTTCATTGGCGCTTATATACTCCTTGCCCTGTTTTCCCAGAAGAACCACTTCATCGCCGACTTTGCAATCGGGTATGTGGGTGACGTCAATGGTGCACATGTCCATCGAAATCCGTCCTACTACGGGCGCTCGATGGCCGCGGATTAATGCCTCACCCTGATTGGAAAGAATAAAGGCGTAACCATCTCCGTAACCAACCGGAATTGTCGCTATACGCGTTTGCTTTGACGTAACGTAAGCGCTGTTGTAACCAATGCCATAACCGGGCGGAAAGTCTTTGAGCAAAACAATACTGGTTTTAAAAGACATCACCGGAGCAAGCCGGGCTTTTGATTGATTATCCGGCGACGGATAAATGCCGTAGGTCATTATTCCCGGACGCACCATGTTCAATTTATATCCGGGATAATTTAAAATAGCGCCGCTGTTATCTATATGCCGGATGGGAATGTCTATGCCTGAGCGCTTGATCTCAGCAAGTAAATCCGTAAAAAATCGCCATTGTTTATCATTATGTGAAATTATTGTTTCGCTGGAAGCAAAGTGGCTGAAAATTCCTTCCAGTGTAATATTGGGTAATTTAGATATTTCGAGGATAAGTTTCATCGCTTCGCTGTGCATGGTTCCACCGCGCCCCATGCCGGTGTCCACTTCAATATGCACAGGTAATTTATGACCTGATTTAGCGAGCTCATTATTGAGTTTTTTCGCGAAAGCCGCATCTGAGACCGACGGAGTAAGGTTGTATTTGATTATTTGTTCGATTTCCGCGGCGGTTGACGGCCCTAAAATAACAATGGGCGCTTCTATGCCGCTTATTCTAAGTTGAACGCCTTCATCGGCATTGGCCACTCCCAGCATCCGCGCTCCATTTTTCAACGCGGCGTGCGATATTTCTATGGCGCCATGTCCGTAAGCGTCCGCTTTCACAGCCGGCATGAAATCAACTTTTGGCCTGATAAGTCTTTTTATTTCTTTCAGATTGCCGATAAAATTATCAAGATCAACTTCGACCCAGCTGCGATATTTTTGTTCCTTCTTCAATGGCATATTTGAGGATACTATCAAATCATCAATGAAAGTCAAGCCGTCTATGTTTTAAAAAAATCAGCAATTTAACTTGAAATTTATTTTTTTTTGGTTAGAATGAGGAAAATACCGGAGGGTGAATATAAAACCCCTCACAACGAGGAGGAGAGAAATGTCGAGAGCAAAGGCTGGAGATGTTCTGAGTTGTGAAGTATGTGGACTTGCTGTAATTGTAGATGAAGAATGTGGTTGCGCTACGATTGACCTTATTTGCTGTGAAGAGCCGATGGTAAATATTGGTCCGGCAAAAGTAAAGAAAATAAGTGCTGCGACTGCGCCGAAAAAAAAGGTGGCAGTGAAAAAAGTAAAAGCGGCGCCGAAAAAAGATCCGGTGGCAAAAAAGAAAACTGTAAAAAAGGTAGCAAAAAAACCTGTAAAGAAAGCTGTAAAAAAACCGGCAAAAAAGAAATAATTAATTTGCTGCACGCTAAATCTTTGACCAAAATGGAGCCTCGCTTCGCGTGGAGCTCTATTTTTTTAGCTTATCCCCCCGGGAATGCCCATTTTGTCTGAATACGAGTGAAAAATCATACATAAGAAACCTTGTTATTCCAAGCCTGTAAGTTCTTAACTTGAAAAATTACACGAATTCTGATTAATCTTTTTCAAAAGGTTTTCCAATATGACAGATAAAAAGAATCCAGCTAAAAAAAGTGAAGAGATAAGTTCGTCCGCCCTTAAAGTGAATTTGGAAAGGACTGCCGCAACCATAGAAATCCCGGAACAATATTCTCCGCTGCTCAAGGTTGTGGAAAATCATTACGGCCTGCGGAAAAAGACCCGTGAACTTCTAACGGAGTTAAATCACCCTTTCGTTAACTGGGAATATGTTCTGAAAGAACTTAAATCTGTTTCCATCGGGGATTTCTATGTTTACAATAAACATCAAGACGGACTTTCCGCCCTTTCCATGATGTTGCGTATTTATTTCGACGTTATCAAATCTTCGTCAAGTAATGACGTTAAAGACAGCGCGATACATTATTTGTTCGATTATATTGATACTATATATACTCAGAGCAGCGAATTTCTTCCGAGAAACTTATCTCTATTTCCGGAAATCATAAAATCACTTATGAATGTAGTTAATGAGGATGCGATTGTTTTTAAGAAATGTTCATCTTACCTCAAAAGAATCATCAAGAACATTACTGAGAACAATATAGACATTCAAGCGCCCTTATTTGATGACCTGGTCTACAAAATTTTTAAAATTACATATCAATTCTGGCTTACCCAGCCGGATCCCTCGGGTTGGTTTGTTATAGGAAATGGAGAAACTCAGGAATCAGTTGACGCATACAAGCAATTAATCCAGCCCCTGAGCCACGAATATCTCCAGACTCTTATCGCAAAACTGGAAACTCTTCGCCCGGATACTCAGAAAAAAAGCGGAGATAATATAAAATATTACCTGGATATGCCGGATTATTTTCAGATAGTGAACGGATATTTACTGGCCGCCGATCAACTGGAGAAATCTCAGGCGCATAAGGGCCGCCAGCATCTGGTAGCGTTACGCTTCCTGTTTAATATAATGGATATTTCCAGCCTTGCCGATATTCACGCAAGCGCCTTGCGGGAAATCAATCATTCTCTGAATATGGTTTTTAAAGAGGAAAAAAAAGAAAATCTTAATGACTTTGTACGCAAGATATTCAGTTTTTTAAAAAAGAATAAATCCCAATGTGAATTCAGCGTCGCGATTTTTGATTGCATTAACACGACGGCGAAGGAAGTTTTTGCGCAAAACTGCCACCCCCTCGCGGATACTCTTATTGATGAACTGATTGCTTACGGTTTTCAATATCCTGAGATAAAAGGCTCAACCGAAGAATGGCAGGTAAAGGTTAATCCGGCTCATATCATCAACATACGTTCATGGATCGAGATTATCGGGATGAAGCCCAGATGGACAAAAAGATTGATTTCAGCATTGATAATCAATTTGAAAATCGGAGGGATTTTTATTCGTGATACAGACCTCATTCAGAAAAATATTTCCGAGCTGCTCAATACCGATATCGCGCCGGCATACAGTCTGATAAAACAGCTTCTAAGAATTTTTCCCGTCTACTTCAGCGAGATAGGCGCTGAAGGAGAATTGAGGGATATTTCCACCAAGGTTGATGAGCTTTCCTCCCGTAACGATAAACTGGTATACTTTTTCCGGAAGCAATCGCATGTCGAGAGCAATAGTCTGCTTTTTAAATTTATTGAAGATATTTTTCAATACTGGAGTTCCGGAAATAAAGATTTCCTCCGCGCGCATCTTCCCGATGAAGTGTATGAGCAAATTGTGAATTCCGGAGAATATTTCGACGGGATGCACAAAGCGTTTAAACATTTCTTTTCGAAGGTTCATAATAATACCCTGAAATTTCTCGATTGGGACAAAGACAGGGTTTGCAGGGAACTGCATCATATAAAAGGTATTAATGAAAGAGATCAAGAACGAATCAAAATCATGATACGCATTTACCAGTTGATCTATAAGAAATATTATCCGCAGTTTATTGATTTGTTGAAAGATCTGGAATCGACCAATGCCTTTCCCAAATCAGATATAATATCGCTGAAACGCGCTCTGAGCGTCAAGAATTATTATCGCAGCATTACTATTATCTTGAAATTTTTATCCATATTGAAAGAAAAAATTATTTCTCCCAAGAAAACGCAGTTTTATGAAAACATATATTACAAGAGGCATATCGCCGCAGGCATTCCCTCGATGTACGGAACTTATTATGAGAAGAAATTCGAGGCCATCGGCTTATCTCTGAGACTGGAAACTCTGGCGACCATGCTTTTTGAAGAATTGGGTCAATCGCTTAATCTCAAATTTATCACCAAACATACTCTCTCCAAGATTCACACATACCTGTGGCTTTATATCGACGCGCTGGAAATTGAAGGCATTGCCACGGAAGGCCTGGCCACTAAAGTCAAATACGTGACAAACGCCTTGCCTATCAAGCAATTTTCCATAGACCAGTATGTAGATATTTTCCGTTTTATTTCCAAGGATATTCAGGACATTATTCGCAATTATTATATTGACCTCCACAGTTTAAATATGTCCGTTATTATCGGGCAGCTTAATCAGCAAAAAATTGAATCTGATACAGAATTCGGGCATAAAAAAAATGAAGAATCAATCTATCAGCATTCGGAAAATTTTATCAGAGGATTAATATCTTCGGCTTTCGGTATTCAGGTGTTGGATAATTTTGTCAACGCGGTTATTAAAACTCTGAACGCTGAATCGGAAAAATTTAAGGACAACAAACAAATTCTGAAAGTTGTCATGGCTTATAACCCTGAGTTGACAGTTTCATCCTTTCACAAAAAGAACAAAAAACTGGATAATCAAATATTACTCGGGAACAAGGGATATTTTCTTAAAGAATTGGTATCTTTTGGTTTTAATGTGCCTCCGGGATTTATAATAACCACGGAAGTATTCAGAGGATATGAAGCGGTGTATGGTTATAAATATATCTTTAATGACCTTGCTGTCCGTGTAAACAAAGAAATAAGAAAACTGGAGAAGATAACAGGCCGTAAATTTGGCGATCGCCGTAATCCATTACTGCTCTCAGTCAGAAGCGGCGCCACGGTTTCCCTTCCCGGTATGATGAAATCTTTTTTGAATGTGGGCATCAACGAATCCATAGCGGAAAATCTGGGCGAGAAGGAAAAGTTCAAGTGGGCGGCATGGGATTCATATCGAAGGTTTTTACAGACGTGGGGTATGTTCCAGGGATTGAACCGAAACTTTTTTGACGCGATAATCGACGAATTCAAGCAGAAATATAACGTGGAAAGAAAAATACAGCTCCTGCCCGATCAAATGAAACAAATAGCTCTTTCATACAAAAAAGGAATAACGGACAACGACATTGAATTCAAAGATAAGCCTCTGGAGCAATTGCGGCACGCCATTTTGCAGGTTTTTGATTCATGGTATTCGGAACAGGCGGAAATTTATCGCCGCCAGATGCATCTTTCCGATAAATGGGGAACAGCCGTAATTGTGCAGACGATGGTCTTTGGGAATCTCAACGAAGACTCCGGTTCGGGGGTTATTTTTACCCGCGAACCCAAAAGCTCGTCTTCTGATGTGACCCTCTACGGAGATTTTATATTTGGCGTTCAGGGAGACGATATTGTGTCAGGCCTAGTGGAGACATATCCTATTTCGGAAAAGCAGCGTATGGTGGAATGCCGATATCAGGAAATATCTCTGGAGGCAAAATTTCCTGAGATTTACGCTGAGCTGTTAAGGATTTCCGAAATACTTATTTACGAAAAAGGTTTCAATCATCAGGAAATTGAGTTTACCTTTGAAGGACCAACCCGGGATAAATTGTATATTCTGCAAACACGCGATATGAATCAGATAAAGACGCAAAGATGGAGACGTTTTAAAGACACCGCGATATTGCAATCATCCGTTCTTGGAGCAGGTATAGGAGTTAGTGGCGGCGCTCTTTGCGGTAGAGTGGTTTATTCGGAATCGGACATCAAACGTTTCCGCAGCATTGAACCACAAACGCCTCTCATTTTGGTGCGTCCCGATACGGTTCCTGATGACGTGGGAGTTCTCCTGCAAGTTGAAGGGCTTCTCACAGCCAAAGGCGGAAGCACTTCGCATGCCGCCGTCACAATCCCGCAACTCAACAAAGTCGGAGTTGTTGGTTTTAATAAACTCAAGGTTTATGAGGTTGATGAATACGCAAAAATAGAAAACTATACTATTAAAGCGGGAGATTTCATAAGCATAGACGGTTGGAGCGGCACCGTCTATGCAGGGCAGCATGAAAGCGGGACTGAATAAATGACCACGGACACTCATGACGTTGGTCATGAGCGTCCGTGGGGATAAACAACAATATTTACCTGCAATCGGCAAAAAGTTTTTATAAAAATTCTTATGAATGTAGACCGTCAGGTCGCCCATTCTGTTTGTATAGCTTCCGTATTCATTGTCATACCAGCCGAATATCTTGGAATGGACAACAGGCACTTTCAATAACTTTTCGGGAAACGCTTTTATAATGTCCGCGGGACAATT
>JBEKMY010000079.1:0-11074 GCA_049523355.1 Smithella sp.
TTGTGGACACCAGTATGGTCCATATAACATTTTTCGTAATAACTATTTGTTGATTAACGGTTATAATGTGCAATGGAGTAATTGATATATTTCCAACTCTGAAATCTGCGGAGAACTTCCTGTAATCCTCAAAAAGTCAACTTCAACAAAAATGCAAGCTTTCAATCAGTAATAAACACAATTCACGCCCGACAACAAACGCCCAAATCACACTTTATAGTTAAATTACTTTGAGACACGAGATTTTTCTTTGCGTGGTCCTATCTTAAAAATCGGAATATTTATATTGACAGATATAAATATATATATTATATAGTATGCAAATATATTAACTCATATACACAAGTGCCGGTAGTCATGAAAAAGCATATAAAAAGATATTTAAGGAACATCTAAAAAATCTATAATTTAAGGAGGGTAAATGGAAATTCTTAAACTTCAAGCTGAAATCTGTAAAATATTCGCCAATGATAAACGTCTGGGAATTATTAATTTGCTGAAAGATTCAGAAATGTCTACCAGCGAATTAATGAAAAAAACCGGACTGAACAAGGTTAGTATGTCTCAACACATAAACGTTTTAAAGTCGAAGGGTGTCATTGTCGTACGGCGTGAAGGCGTCCAGTTATATTACCGGATCGCCAATCCAAAAATCATACAAGCATGCGGCCTGATGAGGGAGGTATTGGTGGAACAGCTTATGGAAAAAGGAAAGACCGCTTCGAGGCTGGTTAAGGCCTCAAATAAAAAATAATAAGTTAAATGGAAAGGATGTCGGCCAAATAACCATTAATTATTGTAATGCCTGATCATTTTATTCCGGCGCTTAATCGAATCAAGAAACTATTTTTGGCTACTGTCCATTTATAAAACGATAAATATTTAGCTAAGAAAAGTCGGAGAAAGGAGGATCAACATTATTTATTAAAGTGATTTGGCAGAGGGAAGAAGATATTTACAATAACCGGAAATATAAGGAGAAGTTATGAAAAAAAATATTGCATTTTCTTTTTTGGGGATTGTTGCAGGGATGTTTATCGCTGTCAATGCTAATGCAACTAACGGCATGCGGATGATCGGCTTTGGTCCCGTGCAGGATTCCATGGGCGGAGTAAGTGTGGGCCTACCACTGGACGCCGCATCAATACTCACCAATCCGGCCGGTATGAGCGTTCTTCCGGGACGGATAGACTTTGGGGCTTCATATTTCAAGCCTTCTGTTGACTATAAGGCAACCGGAGGAGCTAATGGAGCTGAAATTGAATCTAACCGGAACGGATCACCAGTTCCTGCTTTTGGCTTGATCATCCCACTTGGTGATAAATTTAAGTTTGGAGTAGGTGCATATGGAGTGGGCGGTATGGGTGTTGATTATCCTGCAAATCTTTACGGTAGCACCACCTATACAGCATATTCACAGATGCGCTTTGCTCCGGCTCTTTCCTATAAAATAAACGATATAGTGTCCGTAGGGGTTGCAATCAACATTATGTATGCGACCATGGAATTCAATGTTGCCAGTGCTGCAGACCAGCAGCCACATATGGGCGCATCGTCTTTTGGCTACGGGGCCACGATCGGTGTGTTGGTGAAACCGGTAGATTTTCTTCAGATTGGATTGGCTTACGAGACTAAAAGCTATTTTCAAGATTTTTCTTTTAACACAACTGCCGGTGTAGATAATATAGAATTTGATCAGCCCCAGGTGGCGACAATAGGCTTAGGTATAAAACCAATCAAAGATTTATCAATTGGTTTTGATGTCGAATGGATAAACTGGTCAGATACCAATGGGCAAAATCTGCCCAAATACACGGCCAACGCCAGTGGGGCCATGCCCTGGAATATGGATTGGAGCGACCAGTTCGTCTACAAACTAGGCGTTCAGTACACAGTTAATCCAATTGTGGTCTTGCGGGCCGGTTACAACTACGGCAAAATGCCTCTCGATAGCAGCCGAGCATTCGAAAATATTGCTTTCCCAGCTGTTTCCGAGCAACATTTTACCGCAGGCATTGGAATCAATATTACCAAACAATTTACACTTAACATCGGCGGCATGTATTCACCGACAGCAAAACTTACCGGTTCTAATATGGCACAGGGCATAAGCTCATATGACACAGAGATGTCACAGTACTCCATTGATATGGGCATTGCGTATACTTTTTAAACATATTGAAATTGGCACGGTAGAGGTTATCTGTCGTGCTAATTAACTTGAAATCTTGTTTGTGCAAGTCGACATATAAAGAGTTTTTATGATCCGGCAATTTTGCTGAAAACAGGAGGTTATTAATGAACCAGCAGACGAAAGAATATCTGGAAGGGCAATTCGGCAATCGCGTTAATTTTAATGAAATGGAACGCATATTATACAGCCATGATATAGCGGCAATACCTTCTCTCATTGCGCCGCTCATCGGCAAAACAGTTCCCGACGCGGTTGTTCAGCCTGAAAGTGAAGAAGAACTGGTCAATCTCATTAACTGGGCGAGACAAAATAATATTGCTCTTACGCCCAGGGCGAAAGCTTCTTCCGGATATGGCGGAGTGCTGCCCGTTAAACAAGGGATAGTCGTTGATTTCTTCCGTCTGAATAAAATTATATCCATAGATAAGCAAGCGCAAACAGTGACCTGCCAGGCCGGTGTTGTCTGGGAAAAGGTTGATGCCGCGCTGAATAAAGAGGGGTTTACCGTAAATCTATATCCGTCCAGTTATCCCGGCTCTACTGTCGGCGGATGGCTGGCGCAGGGCGGCGCTGGATTCGGCTCCTATCAATATGGCTGGTTTCGCGAAAATGTGGTTTCTACCCGCGTGGCGCTGCCCGATGGTTCGGTACGCGTCTTTGCCGGTGCTGATCTGGATTTAATTGCCGATGCCGAAGGAACAACCGGTTTTATAATAGATATAACGATGAAAGTTCAGCCTAAAGATGAACTCGAAATTATTGCCATAGGCTGTCCGGAAGCACCAGCCCTCCAACAGATTGTGGAAGATATAGTGAAAGCGGAACTGCCTTTGTGGTCTCTGGTGTTCATCAATCCCCGAATGGCGGAAATGAAAAATCGTTCGCCGTTGATGGAACACAACGGTCATCCAACCGAAGAAAGAGTTCTTCTGCCTGCTTCCTATGTCGCTACGATAGCTTTTCATAAAAAAGACACGGTGCAAGTGACAGCCAAGCTCAAAGAAATTTTGCGCCGCTGTCAGGGTGAAATATTAAGTGAACGCATTGCCGAACATGAATGGAAAAATCGCTTTAAGATAATGGTGGTAAAACGTCTTGGCCCCAGTCTGGTTCCGGCCGAAGTTGTCATACCTCTTTCCCGGTTGGGTCACTTCATGGCGGAAGTCGAAAATAAAATCAATCAGCCTGTCGTTAAAGAAGGCACGGTTATCCGCAAGGGTAAAGACGGAATGCCTGAGGTTGTCATTCTGGGATTTATTCCCGCGGATCAGCGCAAATTCAGTTACAATTTTGTTTTCAGCCTTTCATTATCCATTATGAAAATTGCGGAAGCCAATGGAGGCCGGGCATATTCCACCGGTTTATATTTCAAGTCTAAAGCCGAAAAAGTTTTGGGTAAAGAACGATTAGCCAAACTGAAGGCTTTTAAAAAACAGATTGACGAAAAGGATATTTTTAATCCCGGAAAAGTCATGGGCTATAATCTTATGGACAGCGCCGTGAGCATCGGTAATGCTTTTGAGCCGTTGATCCGGCCTTTCGGCAATTACGTTATCACGCATATCGGAGAAAGAAAAACTTATCCTGTGAGCGATATTCCATCAGATGTGGTCTGGTATGCCTACAGTTGTTCTCAATGCGGTTACTGTGTGGAGGAGTGCGACCAATTTTACGGCCGTGGCTGGGAAAGCCAGAGCCCGCGCGGCAAATGGTATTGGCTGCGGGAATATCTGGAAGGAAGAGCCAAGTGGACTCAGGCACAGATTGATACTTTTTTAGTCTGCACAACCTGCGAACTTTGTAATTTGCGTTGTTCCGCTGCCCTGCCCATAGAACCATCATGGATGAAACTGCGCGGCAAGCTGATCAACAAAGAAAAGAGAATGACGTTCCCGCCGTTTGAAATGATGGCGGAAGCGCTGCGGAATGAAGGCAACATCTGGGCGGGTTACCGCAAAAACAGGGCAGACTGGTTTCCTGAAGATCTGAAGGAAAAACACGGTCCCGGTCGCAAAGCGAAGGCCTTGTATTTTGCCGGATGCACGGTGAGCTATGTGGAGCACGATATCGGCATGGCAACGGTAAGGTTGCTCGACCGCGCCGGAGTGGATTTTACATATGCCGGCAAGCCGGAAAATTGCTGTGGCACCCCGATGCTGGTTGCCGGCAAATGGGACCTTTTTGAAGATATTATGCGCAAAAATATAGAGCTTGTAAGGCGAACAGGAACGGATACGGTTATTGCCTCCTGTCCGGCCTGCGACATGATGTGGCGTGTTGTTTATCCTGAATGGGCTAAAAAATTGGGTATTGATTACAATATCAAAACAAAACATTACTCGGAGGTGATCGCCGAGAAAATAAAATCCGGTGAATTTGTGTTTCCCGCCAATAATATGAAACCGGTAAAAGTAACATGGCATGACTCCTGTCATATCGGCAGAGCATCCGGTGTTTACGAACCGCCCCGCGATTTGATCAAGGCGATTCCCAATGTGGAATTTGTGGAAATGGAACATAACCGTGAGAAAGCCCATTGCTGCGGCAGTGTTCTGACTTTGATTAAAGAGCCGCCGATAGCTGCTGAAATCGGTAAAACAAGACTCGATGAAGCGGTCGATGCCGGCGCCCAAAAGGTATTGGCGCTGTGTCCATGCTGTCAGGTTCAGTTGCGTGTAACCGCGAAAAAGAAAAATATACCGGTGGAAGTTGTGGATTTAGCGCACCTGGCAGGTAACGCCTTGGGATATGATTTTCCTGATCCCAATCCTGATGTGCACAGTCAATGGGGTATTTTTGATGCCTTTATATCGCTGATGTCGCCACAGGGTTTTGCCAACTTAATGGGAACAATGTGGCCGCAGTTGATCGATGCCATGCCTTTCGGTATGGGGCCTATGATGAGGGTCATGGGCAAGATTCCCGGAGTGCTCAATTTAATGAAACCGATGTTTCCGGTTTTATTTCCGATACTGCTGCCGATGATGATGCCGAAGGTAATGCCGGTAATGCTCGACAGAGTTGCCGCGCAGATTGCCATGCCCGATTACATGCGTGAGCAGATGCCGGAACTGATGCCGAAAGTAATGGATAGTCTTATGCAGCACATGATCGGTGATCTTGTGCCGTTGGTTACACAACCGATGATTGATTACTTGACGGGCAAGAATAGAATTAATTAGGGAAGTAGAAGATTATAGGAAGAAGAAATGAAAAAGTTTATATTCTTTTTGCTAACTACTGGAATGGTCTTAGGGGTTGCCTTTTCATCTTTCTGTGCTGACGGTGGAAAACCGCTCATTATCGATGTCAGGACAGAGTCCGAGTGGAACAACGGCCATATAGAAGGGGCTATACTGATTCCTTACGAATTGATAGGGGAAAGAATAGGAACAATTGTTAAAGACAAGTCCAAACGGATTTACCTTTATTGTCGAAGTGGACGGAGATCGGGAATAGCGAAGGAAACCCTCGAAAAAATTGGCTACAAAGATGTTTTGAATCTTGGATCGCTTGAAGATGCTGCCAAAACGATGAAAAGCAAGATTGTAAAGTAGAAGTTGATCTTTTATAAATAATTATAACAATTCTACTGTTATTCTTGAACTATTTTTTATTTACGGCCAGTTATCAGAAACAATGAAAACAAACGGGTACAGCCATCGCCTACCGGTTTTTCAACCTGAGCGGCTGTCCGATGCCGTACATCACGAAATCCCGTGTCTATAAAAATTCGTTGTAAATCTTTTCGATCAAATCCGAAGTGGAATACACCTTCATTATTGCTGTGAAATTGGCCATCATCCAAATCCAAATCAGCAATAGCCAGTTGGCCGGATGGAAGTAAAATCGAATAAAATTGTTCCAACAAAGGAGCTATATTTTTAATGTGATGCAATGTCATACTACTGACAATAAGATGATAGGAACTATTCAGAACATCACCATTATCCAGATCAATGAATTCTGCTTTTACATTGGTCAGGTTTTGTTCTTTTATCTTTGTTTTAAAAACATCCAGCATCCCCTGGGAGCTATCCACACCGGTTATGGAACGGACAAAAGGCTGTAAAGAAAATGTCAACAATCCTGTGCCGCAACCGAAATCCATAACGTCAATATCAGGCGTTAAGGTTATCTCTTGAATCATGCTATTTGCGACATCTTGAGCTACTTTTACACGCCTAGTAACCTGATCCCAGCTAGAGGCTTCCTGATCGAAATTGTGCTTTTTAGTATTTATTTCATCCCCTCCTAGATTCATTTAGCTTTGCCTGTCGTGGAAATTTTCAAAAGCACATATAAAGGGCAAAAACCTATCAGGCTCGTTATGATAAACACAATTGCCAGAATGCCCAGAATAATCGCGGCAATACCTGTAATGCTGCCGTTTATATATAGGATAATAACGACAATGGCCAGCAGTATTCTAATAATCCGGTCTATTGTTCCCATGTTCTTTTTCATAGGCTTCTCCTTTCTTTAATTTGATAAAATAATATTAACTGTCTTTCTGATCGCCTTCCACTTCAGGTTTTTCCTTCTTATCCACCGGACAAGCTTGCCTCACTCAAGTAGAGACTCCCATGCGCGGCAATAGCCAAGCCTGTACAAAAACCCACACCGCCAGAACAAAAAGTAAAATCAATGTATCGTTCATTTTTTCTTTCCTTTTTCTATTGCGGGGAGGCGGCAAAACCGCACCACCCTTCACCGGTTAGTTCAAATTCTTATCAAGTAGCGCAGTAAGTTGATTTTTAGATAACAATCCAATCTTAGTATCCTGTACCGTACCGTTTTTAACCAGAATCAATGTCGGTATGCTTTGCACGCCATATTGAGATGCCGTTGCCGGATTATCATCGACATTCACTTTGACAATATTGACGCGTTCGCCGTATTCGGCCGCAAGCTCTTCTAAAATCGGGCCGATTGCCCGGCAGGGACCGCACCAGGGCGCCCAGAAATCCACCAAACTCAATTTCTCTTCTTTTAATACTATTGTACTAAAATTACTATCATCAGCGTGTTTAACGTATTCTGAATTACTCATTTTGTCTCTCCTTATAAATAATATATTTTGTTTCTCCTTTGCATCTGTGATAAAAAATCACATGCTTTTGATTGAATGAATACACCATGGCATTTGATATTTCATTGATCTAAATCAACGTAGGAGAATATTTTTTGCAAATGGATATCACCAAGCAAATCAAGGATATTGACCTCTTTAAGGGAGTTTCTCCTGAGAACTTAAGCGCATTGGCAGCGCAGGCAACCTTAAAGAAGTTTAAATCTGGTGAGATGGTTATCGGCGAGACAGATCCAATCAGGTCTTTTTATGTGGTTATCTCCGGACAGTTAAAGCTCTACAGGAGTTCAGCGGAAGGAAAAGAACAGACACTCCAACTGCTAGGACAGGGAGATCCTTTCGGATTATGCACAGCATTTGCAACTGATTCCTTTCCAGCTACAGCCATGGCTATTGAAGATGCCGCAGTTCTTTTAATTCCCGGAACGGTTATGGAGGCAATCGCCAGGCAGGAACCTGCTTTATTGTTCAACATCATTCAGATATTATCCCAACGCCTCAAGGATTCCATGACCCTCATTGAATCTCTTGCCTTAAAAGAAATTCCCGGAAGGCTGGCCTCTTTCCTGCGCCATGAACTGCCCAAGGGCGCAGCCGAGAGAAAAACAACAGTGGAATTGACAATTTCACAACGGGAACTGGCCAAGATTTTGGGTTCCACACCGGAAGCCCTCTCCCGCGCCCTAAGAAAAATGGCCAATGACGGTATCCTCTCCACAGCAGGTCGTGTAATCACCATTCTCGATCATAAAGCGCTGGAACAACTGGCAGAAGGCGAGTAACTCCTAAAAACAAATTCATCCCTTGACAAGTTATGGGCATATGCTTATAATATGTCAAAAGGAGTAATTAAGACAAATGTCCCGTCCTAAATGTCGACGTAATATATGCGGAATACCTGATGAAAATTATTTCAAGCCACGGGGAATACCTACTGTAGATTTGGAAGAGATTGTTCTGAACCTGGATGAATTTGAAGCTATTCGTCTGGCGGATTACGAACAATTATATCAGGAAGAAGCGGCGGCTAAAATGAACATTTCCCGCCAAACGTTCGGCAGGATTATAGAAGCGGCACAAAAAAAAATAGCCGATGTTCTAATTAACGGAAAAGCTCTAAAAATTGAAGGTGGGGAAGTTGCTCTTAACGAAACAAAACGCTGCTGCAAAGCTAAAAAACGCAGTGCAGGAAAGAATAACTGATATTTTTTTAAAGGAGAATTTTATGAAAATCGCATTACCATCACGTATGAACCAGATTGACGAACACTTTGGACACTGTGAACACTTTACGGTATTCACCATTGACGGCCAGAAAAAAATAACAGCGGAAGAGAAGATTGCTTCTCCTGCCGGTTGCGGCTGCAAATCTAACATCGCCCAGACACTGGCCCAACAGGGCGTCAAACTGATGCTGGCCGGGAATATGGGACAAGGCGCTGTAAATGTATTGAACGGTCATGGCATTGATGTCCTGCGCGGCTGCTCCGGCGACGTGAAAGCAGTCGCAGAGAGTTGGCTTGACGGTAAGCTGGAAGACAACGGGATCGCATGTGCTCAGCATGAGCATGAATGTCATAACGGCTAAAATTCGAATCAACGACGCATTAAATAAATGACTAGAACGTCAATCAATGAAGAATTTATCTTTGCATTGATTTAAATCAATGCAATCGCATCCACAGACTGCTAAGAAATAAAACAACAGGAAGTGATCTGTCATGAGAGAATGTTTAAAAAACTTCCCCATTTAATTTTTTAAATACAGGAGGAACCTATGTCAAAAAGAATCGTAATTATCGGCGGATCGGCTGCCGGTCCCAAAGCGGCGGCAAAGGCCAGAAGAATCGACAACAATGCAGAAGTCGTTCTCCTGCAAAAAGACGCTGATCTCTCCATGGCTTCCTGCGGTTATCCTTACTATGTCGTTGGATCTTTCGACGACCGCAATATGCTTTTAAGTACGCCCACGGGTGTTGTGAGAACTCCTGCATTCTATATGAACGTCAAAGACATAGACGCGAAAGTTAACACGGAAGTCACGACCATTGACCGGAAAAACCATTCCGTTTCTTTCAAAAATATTGTGTCAGGCGAAACCGGCTCACTGACTTACGACAAGATCATAATCGCCACCGGTTCCATCTCACAGATGCCGCCAGTGCCCGGTCTGGAACTTGAAGGGATTACAACTTTGAAATCCATGAAAGACGCCGATTATCTGCGCAAAGTCCGGGACGAGAAGAAAATAAAAAAAGCTGTCATCATCGGCGGCGGTTTGATCGGCATTGAAACCTGTGAAGAGCTTCATCTTGCAGGCATCGAAATAACGGTTGTTGAACTTCTGCCTCAACTGCTCACTTTTCTAGATTGGGAACTGGCCAAGCTTGTGGAAAACCACGTCAAAAGCAAAGGAGCCAATGTCATCACCAGCAACGGCGTTGCAGAATTTCTAGGTGAAAACGGTAAACTGACGGCGGTAAAACTGCAAAACGGAGCGGAACTGGCCTGTGAACTGGCTGTAGTGGCAATTGGTGTTACTCCCAACGTCAAATTGGCCAAAGAGGCGGGTTTGAAAATCGGTAAATTGGGCGGCATAAATGTCAACAAGTACATGCAGACTTTTGATAAGGACATCTATGCCGCGGGCGACTGTGTGGAAACGGTGAATAGAATTACCGGCAAAAAGGTTCTGGCGCCCTACGGCGATTTGGCTAATCTGCAGGGACGCGTGGCGGGAGAAAACGCCGCTTCTGAAAATTGCGTTACATTTCCCGGAACAATTCAAACAGGTATCTGCAAGGTTTTTGATTACTCCGCAGGCTCCACGGGACTTTCAGAAACAATCGCAAAGAAATTGGGTTATTCGGACATCATTACAGTGATTAACGTCAGTCCTGACAAACCAGGGTACATGGAGGGTAAACTCCTGGTGACTAAGCTCATAGCCGATCGAAAAACCGGTAAGTTATTGGGTGCTCAGTGCATCGGACCCGGCAACGTAAGTAAACAAATCGCCCAATGGGCAATGGCCATTCAAGGCAAACTGACTGTCGAAGATCTCGTCAATGCTGATCTGCCCTATGCTCCACCTTTTTCGCTGGCTATCGATCACTTTATTGCGACAGCGCACTTGATGCAAAATAAAAGGAAGGCTCAAAGGCATAAGCTCTAAAGAAGTCAAAGAGAAAGTTACCGCTGACGAAAAGCCGTTCCTCATCGACGTGCGGGGACCTGATGAATTTGAACAGATGCGTCTCGGTATTGGCGAAACACTGATTCCCCTTGGCGCACTGCGAAAGCGATTGAAGGAACTTCCCGAAGACAAAAATAAAGAAATCATCTGCTACTGTAAGATTTCACTGCGTGGCTATGAGGCGGCATTGGTGCTGGAAGGTAACGGATGGAAAAACGTCAAGGTCATGGAAGGCGGTGTTATGGCCTGGCCGTATCCGAGAGAAAAATAGGCAAGACGGAGATGTCATTTTTAAACTCGGCGAGAGTGAAAGGATGATCAAGGATCTGGAACTCACTGCGGGGAAGAGACTGTTTATAGAAAAAGTTGCCATATTATTTCTCCAACCAGGTATATTCATTGTGAGACGGACACTATACAGGATTGTACAAAGCCTCTATCCAAAGGCATTACTCATATGAGCAACAATAATTTGGCAAAACTCCTTTCTTTCGAATATTTGACGCAAATATTATTCATTATTCTTTCAATTTGTTCCCTTTTGCCATTTGTTGATACTCCCACGGCGCTTGCGGCAGGTATTGTCTTTGGG
>JBEKMY010000080.1:0-10621 GCA_049523355.1 Smithella sp.
CTTTCATATCCCTGAACCGCAAGCATAAAAACATTTATTCCCCGATATTCTTTTTTAGAAATCAAGTTTTTCGGCATACCTTCGACAGATTGCCAGGGCTTATGCCAGGGAATTATCCCCGCCTCCAACTTTTCAATAATCCTGCTTGTGATAATTTCGTAAACTTTCATTTTCTTTTTTCTCCTTTCGTTAAATGGTTTCCCCTCTAAAAACATTTTGAAAAACCAACTTCACAAAAAGGCGGTGCAAAGAGCACGAAAGAGCCGAAGGCGCTTCTATGCCATGCCCGGAGGGGCTTGCAAAAATATTGTTCGCGCTTTTTAGAAGAATATTTTTGTAACGATAAAGATTTTCACCGAAAAAAATAAATAATGAAAAACAATTAACAAAATCTTTATTGCCGAAGGCATGGAATAGAACTTTCGTGTAGAAGGCACCGCTAGTTGGTTTTGAAAAAGAGAAATAATGAACATCGGGGGATATTTTGAAGGGTGCAGGGAAGAATTAACGGGGATTACAATCCCCTTAAAATACCTTCCCTGCAATAAAGTAATAACAGGGTGGGAATAATAAACGGGATAGGCGTGATATGGCTGTATTTGTGATTAGCTGAATATGTGTGTTGCTTATGAAGCGGCAAGCGACGTGCTGCAAGCCCCAGAGCGATAGCGGAATAAGCGGCACACTTTTTCAGCGGATAAAATCACAAATATGCTCACAGCCTTATCATGTCTATACCAACATCAAGCAGGGTGGGAAATAGATTGTGCATTCGTAAAAAAAGAAAAACAAAATGATTATTGGGATAAGTGGGCCAATGAACAACCCCGCCGCAAGCAGCGGGGAATTTAACCCATAGAGATTTAAGAAACACTGTTAAGGTACTGGTTAAAATTCAAGAAACATACCTAAATAGGCAGTTAAGAAATATGCCGGGGTGTACGAATGACCATACAAACATACACACCAAGCATTTTTCGTACACTTTATATATTGAAATTATTGATGTATTTCCATCGAAATTTGGGGGGTTGAGATATGAAATCCTGATTTTCAGACCTCACTTAATGGAAAACAACCGGCGGGTAGGGGATTTTCAAGTGGCCACAGGTGGGGGATTTTGGGTGGCCACCCGCGAAGTTATTCATCGTCAGTTTTCAGTATGCAGCAGGGTGCTTTCTTCCACCGGAATTACCTGCTGGCTTCCACCGGAATCCCCCGCTGGTTTCATCGGAATCTCAAATTATTCCCCTACACTAACTTTATCTCCTCATTCGTCAGGCATTTGTGACTTGTCGACGTATGCCTTGCACAAAAAACTTTTGCTACCTAATCTTGACATGTTTTCGTCCGGATCTGGCAACACATGTTCCATTTTTGATAATGAAAGCCTCAACCCAGTGTGTACCCTTATAGGCTGTACTCTCCCACCGCACACTGTTAATGTTCTTATCACTTTCGTAGAAATCGCCCCTAAGCTGGCGGGCTTCAGTCGCTTCCCGTCCTGTGTTCACCACCTGCCATCTAACATCATAGGGCAACGGTACGTTAGTATTAACTGAGAAACGAAGCCAAACATTCTTTGGAACAGACCGCTCGGTGAGATCCCAAAGTTTCTTTTTTGCGTATTGTTTAAAATGTACTGATGCAGTGAGATTTGCTTTGTAGACTAGTTTTTCAGGCCATTGAGGTGGTAGGCAATGTCTCGAATCTCCCAGTGCAGGCACTTGCATCTGCGCTCGTGCCTTTATTGGCAGCGTCGAAGGTGCCGACAGGTCGAGATCCTGTGTTGCCTTAGTCATAGTATTTCTGCCAAGCACCGGCGCCAATGCATCAACAGACTCGTTAAAGTTTCTCATTGAGATGGCCGAGATAAAGTCGCTCCGAATCTTTTTCAGCCAAGCCGTGAACGCTTCGCGACGTTCTGGATACTCGTTCCATTTGTCTGCGAAGTTCTCGTCGTCATCGACTGGGTTGGCCACCCACCACTCTCCATTCCGATATTCCACGAACCCTGGCTTACCCCAGTTATTTTCGATTTTTTGTACGATGCTGATCAATGCATCGTAAACACTTGATTGGCTGTCATAAGCATAAGCGGCTAGCGTCGTAATGATGATTGAAGCAGGTTTGACATCTTGCTGCTTGTCCTGAAAATGAATATCGCGATGACGCTTCAGGATTTGCACAGCCGTTTGGAGGGGGGTTTTGACCTGCCACTCGGGAACCTCCTCGATTTTAACTTGCATAGATTCTGCAAAAGCAGCTCGCCTCTCTTGAAGGATGATCCTCATTCGTTCATAAAACCAATCGGCGTAAGCTCTCGGGTTACTCTTCTGCCAAAGCTTTAATTCTGTGTCCGTCAAGAGGATGCCTGTTGGTCGTCTTTCGATGTTAGGAATGGCCGGTAGAATGTCCATGTGGAAATGCGGCATCTGGTTCTCGGTCGGATATTCCAGCGTCCAACAACGGCGAGAAGGCTTAAGGATTCTTGCTAAGTCGACACGTTTCTTCAGTCGACTCCCGACCATCTCTTTCAGATCTTTTTGTGTAGTCTGATCTTTGTTGATACTTAGATGGCACACAAGATCAATGTCGTATTCATCCTCCTTTTTTATCGGACGAACTACGGTTCCAAGTCGGAAGGACCCTTGGACATAAATATCCGGCGCATAACATAACAGATCTGAATCTTCGGCTCCCAGCCAGTTGCCTACATCTTCATATTTTAGGGTGGCGTCTTCGTAAACGTGGTCGGGGATATCTAAAACAGAAGCTGTCTTAATCAGTAGTTTGTCGAACTCTAGATGCGGTCGAGATGTGATGATCATTCTTTCTCCTTTTAATATCATGTGTGAATAGGCGCATATGGTGCCGCTATGTGTTTCGCAAATTTGTGTTCAAATATGGGCATGAAGGAGCGGCTGCAATAGGCTGCCTTGCCAATAAGGTCATCAGCCTTGTTAACGCCATCCAGCGAAAACTCATTGGCCGCAACTTTTGGGTTAAGTCGTTCTATCCGGTCGCAACCGAGAAGGAAAGTGGCTTGGTTGTTTGTCCCAATACTTTGGCCACGCATGATTACGTCAATAGCGGCATTCTCAAGTGCCCAAGCAATTATACCACCAGAATTTAGACGTTTGCGCCGCTGGGATACAGCCTCCGATGTTCCAATACTGAAAGCCCACAATGAGCTCAACGAAACATTGAGTGTACCAAAAACCTCAACGATGGCGACCATCGTTGGATTATTTGCCCATACACCACCGTCAATCAGTCGAATGTTATCAATCTCGCGTGTGCAAGGGAAAAACGTGGGGGCAGAACTTGTCGCTAACGCCACCTTCCATGCAGGTACCTTGTAATCTCTCTTTAAGCGTTCAGCGTGTGGCGTCCGAAAAATGTAAACGTCGTCATCGCCTAAGTTATAGGCTGGAATAACCAGCCTCTTCTTGCTGTCACCAAATCGCTTGTCCTTAAAGCATGATTGCAGTGCCATGGTCAGCGGTTCTGGTGAGAACTTCCGATATGCCCAATGCTGAAGGCACTTTGCTCCCAACCAGCGTGGAAAAATCTTCGGACCCTCTCGCAGATAGAATTCTACTATTTCCCTTGGCTTCATGCCGAGGCCGAGGCCAATTGCGATGATCCCGCCTGTAGAGGTACCGGCAATTAAGTCAAAATGGTCAACAACGTTGATTTTCAGGTCTTCCTCAATCGCGGCTAGAATCGCGGCAGAGAACAGACCTTTGATTCCTCCACCATCGAGTGAGAGGATTTGGAACCTGTCATCTGCGGTATTCTGGATATGTGGATTGTCATCTCTCATAATTGATACCATTTCAAAGCCTTGGCATAATCCTGTGAAACTCCATATCCATCAAAGGACATCTGCCCAAAACCATGGATTGTCGCAGGGTCTTCAAGGAGTTTTTGTTTATGCTTTAAGCGATCAATTTGTTTTTTATTGTTTCTTGTAATCATTTATTGGTGCCATTACAATCTAAGATGAATAAGATTCAACAATCTCAAGAATATCTTCAAGAAACTGCATTTGTTTCCCATCTGTATTCTGACGTAGATGAATTGGAATGAATTTATAGAAATCTTCCTTCGTCGTTGGCTTAATGCGAACTAGTTTTTCTAATATTTCATCTCGCAAAATACCATTCGAAGTATTAGGAAAATTAGGCAATATATTAGCCTGTCGATAGTGTATCAATTCTTCTTCTAAGGTGCCGCCATCTGAACTTCCGTTAGATACAATAGTAGCATCAATTATGGTATCAAGTTCCTTCTGCTTAAAAGATGGGGTATAGATTTTGGAAGATTCGTCTTTGACAATTTGCTGAATCAAATCAATCAACCTTTGAACTTCTTTTTCTCTATTCTTGAACCAGTCGGTTGACCATATTCGGTGGATTTTCCATCCTTTGCGTTCAAGTATTTCTTGACGCAACCGATCACGGTCCCTTACAGACTTTGCTGAATGGTATGTTGCACCATCACATTCAATACCTAGTATAAATTCACCTGCCCTCTCAGGATGAAGTACACCTATATCAATAAAGAAACCAGCAACACCGACTTGTGGAATAGTTCTATAACCATGGTCATTTAATATTTTACAGACTGCAATCTCAAAATCACTGTCTGGTTCCTTACCATCATTTTGGCAAAATTTACCATAATCTGGGATTCTACCAGTCTCCGCATATTCAAGATACTCCTTTAAGGTTCTTGTTCCTCGTGTTGGGTTCTCTGACAGTATAATATCGTTAGAATGTAATGATGTAAATAACTCGAGTCGCTTTTTAGCACGCGTAAAAATAACGTTCAGCCTCCGCCATCCAGTGTCTCTTGTAATAGGCCCAAAACGTTGATAGACTTTACCAGTTATTTGATCTGGTCCATATGTTGTAGATACAAAGATAACATCTCTTTCATCCCCTTGAACGTTTTCAAGATTTTTAACAAAAAACGGTTCAGCAGTTGATTCTGATTCTTTCATTTTATCTTCGAGCCATGAATGTTCTTTTTGTTTCTTCTCAATAATATCACGTATGAGATCAGCTTGTTCTCGGTTCATTGTTGCAACGCCGAGACTAGTATGGGGATTTTTCTTGAAATGTTCAGTAACAGCAATGGCAACAGCTTCTGCTTCCATTTGATTACGCCCCTTGAGGTATTTCGCTCCTTTAATGTAATGACGATGCACACCAAATTCGCCTTCTTTACCTTTAGGTGATGGAAAGATAATCAGATCACCACCATAAAACTGATAGTTTGAGAAAGCTATGAGACTTTCATGCTCGGAGCGGTAGTGCCAGCGTAACCTCCTTTTATCGTAATTGAGCCAACAAATATCGAGAATTGATTTAGTGTCTTCTATTGCAGAACCTTCATCCATGTCTTCTTCGATGCCTTCAGTTCTATCGAAGAACGTGGTAGGCGGTAATTGTTTTGGATCGCCAACTACGACCAATTGATGAGCTCTGGCAATTGCCCCTAAAGCATCCTCTGGTTTTAACTGGGATGCTTCATCCATAACGACCAAATCAAAACATATTTCTCCTGGCACAAGGTATTGGGCAACAGACATAGGGCTCATCATAAAACAAGGTTTCATTGCTTTGAGAGCTTTTGTTGCACGCCTTACTAACTGCCTAATAGGAATATGACGTTTCTGCTTCTGCAATTCCTTATCTATTAAGGCCAGATCAGTATAATCTTTGACCGGTCCATAACCATTACCATGCGGTATATCACGCTTCGATGCCTTATATGCTATGCGATTACTAAAATTGGTTATGATGCTACGATCAAGATCAGCAAATCGTTTGCGCATACCTTCATATGCTGACCTAGTAAATGATTTCAGTTTGGGGTATGTTGCAATAATTTCCCTTGCCATACTATCATATACTGCTAATTTGTAAATTGAGCCGCTTTCTTCTGTGCTAATACGCGCTAACTCAATTGCTCCGACTATCTCGTTAAGGCCAAACTGTATAGCCTTTTCTTTCACGTGATAATAATCACAATATGTCATTAAATAGTTGAGATTATGCAGGCATTGTAATATTGAATTACGCACCATTGACAGGTCAGTGTTGGAATTAGTGTTACCAAAAAGCCATTCTTTATCAACATCACCATATTGGGCAACGTCATCTTGAAATTTATCACATATATCACTAAAATCCTTGTTGAATTTTAATGTCTGAATTAATATTGATAATTTTTTTTCTGTTTCTTCTTTAACAAGCCACTCGATGAATGCATTTGAGAGTTTACTTGAAGAAATTAGTTCATTTACCCATTTTGCTGTTATCAGAAAACTTCCTGTATCAGTATTGATTCCTCGATATTCATCTTCAAGAAGTGATATATAAATTTCTTTACTCATATTCAGTTCATTAATTACCTGCACCGATTTTAAGAAAGAACGGGCTGCATTATAAATAGCATTGATGTCTGAATTATGTAATAATTCATACTTAAGAATAATCGATATAGAACCTTCAATTTTCTTCTTATGTTCTGCAAGAGGTATTACAGATTCATTAATTTTTGAATTTTCATCAATATTTAACAGTTCCATTACTGGTTTTAGGGTTGTAAGTTTCTCGTTAATTATTTTAGCAGCATTTGGTAATTTTTTATATACTTCAGAAATATTTAACATTAAAGAATGAGCATGCCGTTGCGAACCAATGGTTTTTGATAGATTTTGCCCCCAATCTATATATGTCGCAAGTTTATTCCAATCTGTATCAATACCTGAATAGAGTGAACCTAGCACAGAACGATATTGTTCGTTCTTTTGAATGTTTTCAATTTTTCTGATTGTATCCATTAATAACTCAAGCCGCTCATGCAAATTTTTAACCTTAAAAGATTTCGGATCTATCAGAATAGCTTTCACTGATCGTTTTATTTCACGGTATTCTTTTGCAAATATTGCAAATAACGATCCTCTATATTTTCTGAGACCGCAAACATATGCATCTATCTTTGTAGGTTCTGGTACATAACGAATATTAAAAAATCTGCCATATTCAGCCATTCTTTCAACTAATAATTCACATTCTTTTCGTGCTTCATTGAATAAAGTCTTGGTTGATTCCAAAACATGGTGAGGATGAAGTTCTTTCAAGGTAATATCGGAAAGGCCCTCCACATAATTTTTATTTACTGCAATAAGCTTTTGACAATCAACAATGCATGTTGTTTCTTCTGGCATAAAATTGTTTGTCGCTTTTGCTACTTCATCAAGTTCTCGCAGAATAGTTATTGCTTGATCATGAATTTCTATTATTTTTACAATATCACTTGTAATTTTATCGTCGTAACCAATGGATTTCAACGAATCGGCAGCTTCAGAAAGTGATTTTACATTCTCGAAATCTAGATCATTTTCTAGGGCGTGATAAATCAGTGTTGATTCACTGACTAGCTGTCGATATTTAGCTATCTTCGAATCAAGCGTATAAAGTAAATCTATATTAATATTGTCTAGAAATTTAGGTGCGAGATATTCAAAATATAATTGGGGTTTTGACGATAATACATCCATATTGACAATATGAAGTTTTCTTATTGTATCCATCTTCATTTGAGTAGAAAAAGCACTATACGTTTTATTATTTTCGAGGAATTCAATATAGCTATCAACTTTTTTTAATAGATTATTCAATTGGATCGATATATTTTGTTCGTCACCAGGGGAAAGACTTTTAGGTTTTAATCCACTCCAAACACTAATAGCTTCAACTGGCATTTCGCTACACAGCCGTGCAATGTCTTGTAAAATATGCACTCGATCGTTGATCTGCTGTCGTGACAATTTCATAGCATTAGTTACAGAATAACGAATAACATTTTCTGCTTTTATCTCTGATATGTTTTTTTCTACAGCCCAAAAAATATCATAAACAGTTTCCCTATTTGGCCCAACTTCACTATTTACGAGATTTGAATATTCAAGGAGATGTTTACGTTCGTTAACAAGGTCATCCATTTCACTGTCAAGATGCCTAGCATCATGAAAAAACGAATTGCGACGTTTTGCAAGATCAGCATGTAGTTGCCCTTTTTGAGTTTTGTGACTATGCAATTCAAGGCAGAAATCGCCCAATCCTGCATGATCAAGACGAGATCTTACAACTTCAAGAGCTGCTTTCTTTTCAGCAACAAAAAGCACTGAAAGATTTTCGTGAAGTGCCGCTGCTATCAAGTTTGCGATAGTCTGACTTTTGCCTGTACCAGGTGGGCCTTCAACAACAAGATTTTTCTTATCCAAAATTGCATCGGCAATGACTGATAATTGCGAACTGTCTGCATCTAAAATAATGGGAACTTTTGACACTTTAGGATCATGATCTAACGCATACTCTTCACCATAGATCACATCTTCACTACCGTCGCCATCTTGACGCCCTACAAGTACCTTGAGGATATTATGATGCTCTTCAATTTTATTTCCTTTTGGCCAACGATCATTGTCGAGGTCCTTATACATTAGAAGTTTGGAGAAACTGAATAATCCAATTACCATTTCCCTTGCGAGCTTCCATCTTGGCATGCGGGACACTTTTTTTCGCACTTTATCAAAATACTCTTCAGGCATTATGTCATCACAAATAGGTGGTAAAATTAGATTAAAATCAATGTTGAGTTTTTCCAACAATGATAGATTTGTTTCTATGTCTTCACTGGTGTATGAAATTGTGTATTTATACGAATTAATTCCGCGATCTATGCGTGTTCTTTCTATATTGATTGGAATAAGGATTAACGGTGCTCTATTTATTTCTGAGGAATTTTCATCTTCATACCATTCAAGAAAACCAATAGCCAAATGCAAAAAATTGCAACCCGTTTCCTCAATGGCTGTTCTTGATTCGTTGATAAGTTTTTTACATCTACGTTCAAGCACCTGGTCTGAAAAAATAGTCTGAAGACGTGAGTCCTTGTGTTTGTTCGCTGTTTTTGCTGAAGGAAGTGGCAGTTCGATATTTTTGTCTATATGTTTATCAGTAGAAAAATCTCGCTTTTTATTTGAATTGTCTTGTAAATTAATTAATTGAAGCTGTTCTTCTTTGTTTTCAGAAAGTGGTAGTAGCTCTAACGTCTTACCTTCAAGGACAAGCAATTTAAATGTCTCGTCAGGCAATTCATCAACAATCCTTATACTTCTTATGCTTTCCTTGTAATTAAGAAGTCGATTTCTTCTGGTTAAATCAAGTAGCTTACTTCGTATTCGAGCCAACGTTTTGCTAGAAAATTCAGACATAGAGCACTCTCCCAAAAAACGCCAACATAAATTGAATGTATAGCTTAAAAAGTAAAGTTAAATAAAATATTTAAAAACACTAAACAAATTAAACAAAAATATCAAGTTATTACAGTTTATCGCATTATGTTCTTTTAAAAATATTTAGTGTCTGTAAACTGTAGCAATTCTATCTTCATTAATTATTAGCGTGCCACCTTTTGCCTTATCCATCATCTGTATGGTTTTTTTAAGTTCATGAACAATATCTTGATATTCGCGATTTCCAAAATATATTTTGATTGCACCGCCAGCTGCTTTTTCACATCTTCCATATTGTTCTATGATATCTAAAACAAGATTAGACATACCCCTTTGATTTTGTCTCACTTTTGCATGATCGGTCATCTTCATGTCGGCCTCCTTGTTTCAATATGCGATTCAGCCCCAGCATTTTGCAGTAATGCAATGATTCTCTCATTTGTGGCAATATCTAAGGCTGTTTTATTCTCATAATCATGCCAATTTATATTGCTCGTTTCAGAGAGTATGTAATTAAGCATTTCCTCATTGCTTAGAAATGCCGCTATCTGCAAAGAGTTTCTCTGACTGAATTCTAAGAAGTCATCTACAGCACAACCAGAATCAACTAGCATTTTTACATCCCCAACAGTTCCAAAAGCGGCGGCAATTGTAACCGAATCATATTTAACTCCCTGCTCAAGAATTCTATTTACAATTAGATCACAACCTTTTTTCCAAAACCCAAGCGCTTTTTTGTTTGCCAAAACGTGAAGAGGTGTGCGTCTGTTAATGTCTTGCATTTTTAGAGCTGCCCCATTGTCAATAAGGTAGATAGCTGTTTCAATATTGTCGGCAATAATTGCATCGTGCAAAGGAGATTCCTTGCTTTTTAAATCACAAGAATTTATTTCTGCACCATTTTCTAATAGCATTTTCACTATATCGAGGTTGCCCTTACATGCGGCCACAGAAAGCATAGTATTCATATCCTCAATTCTCCCAGCAAAGATCTCTCGATTTCTGCGCAATAAAATCTCGAAAGTTTTTGTATCATCTTCCCATATTGCATCTAGCACTGCACCTAGTAAACTTTTCATCGTCATTTTTCTAATGCTTCAACAAATAATATTCGGAAGATAATTTGTTGATTTTCTTGTGAGCATCATAATTTCCTTACTTTACAACTTTTCAAACACCGTGATTTTATCTAAGCATTTTTATCTGTTGTAATATTTGTTTTAATGTCGTATGGTTTCGCTGTTATATCGTATGGTTCTATCGTAATAAGGGCTCGTTTGATTATGTCTGTAGTAATTATGG
>JBEKMY010000081.1:0-11747 GCA_049523355.1 Smithella sp.
TACTATTTCAGCAGAACCTTTCATATGTGGGGTTGGGCAACTTGGCGTCGAGCCTGGAAATGCTTTGATCAACAAATGAAGCAGTGGCCCCAATTAAAACAAACAAACTTCTTAAGTCAATTGGCTGATGGCGATAAATATTTTATAAACTACTGGTCAAAAATATTCGATATGGTGCATGCAGGCAGAGATGATATTTGGGATTACCAGTTTACGTTTGCATGTTGGGTAAATCACGGCTTGTCAATTTTACCGAGTAAGAACTTAGTAAAGAACATCGGTTTTAGCAGTGATGCGACCCATACTTTAGATGACGGTCACTGGTTCACAAAACTTCCGGTTCAGCGCATAGGGTTCCCTCTTATTCATCCCACAAGTATTGAGCGTAACGTCGAAGTGGATCGTTGGTCTGATAGACATGTGTTTGGCATTACATTTATTCCAGCACTGAAATCATGGTTAAAGCAGCAGCCTGGCGGTGATGTCATGGTAAAGATGTACAGGTTTTCCAAAAAACTTTTGCAGAGAGATAATAAATTATAATTTGACTAAAGCAATTGTATTGAATAAATTTAGAGTATTAGTCGTGGATTTACTCTGCATAACCCTTTTCATGACGAGTGTTAATAAAGAGATATAAGGTATGTCTATGCTTGTTATGGTTTTGATATGAGAAACAATATTGAATACAGTCCGATTGTCAAATATCTCTTAGTTTGGCTCTCTCTTGTATTAATAGTTATGAATATACCAAAATTATCTACGGGAATATTGATACTAATGTTCATTAGTATCGTTTTAAAAGGGTTAATCGTAAAACAACCAATTAATGAAGCTTTCTTTTTAAGAATTATAGTTCTGTCGTTATTTGCCGCAACATATTTTTTTATTATGGCTTATTATGGCTATACTGATATTGCAAGTTCAATGAAATATACCATATGTATAGTCGGAATGTATGCTATCGGATTTGCGGTTGGTAAGCGCAACAAACCATTATGGCCCTATGGCACTTTGTGGATGATGTTAGCCCCCGTTATAGGCTCCGTTCTGTTTTCTTTCTTGTGTGTCTATAAAGTGTTAAGCAGTGGTAATGTATTGGAAATAGCTAAACGAGCTGTACCAAGCTTTTGGACAGGAAGCGAGTTGATAAACGGTCCCGGCTTGGGCGCGTTGGCTTCTTTGGGTATCTGCCTTGCACCTGTTCTGTTATTAAGCGCTAGAGAGGGAATAGGAAAGATTAAATATTATTCATTCAATTTGATAGTGTTGTTATTAGTCCTTATAGGAAGCTTTGCTAATTTGGCACTGCAAAACAGAGGTCCTTTTGCGGCACTGGTGATTTCTTTTATTTCAGCGTTATGTATTGTTTTTCTTTTCGGCAAGAAAAGCTTTTACTATGTGTTAAAGTTTGCAATTGCCTTATCATCAATTATCTTGTTAGTGTGGGTAATAATACCCCCTGATATATTGTCTCAGTTTACAATATTTAAGCGATTTGCGCTGCGTGGTCTTGAAACTACCGGACGTTCGACAGCCTGGCTTCTAATGATGAAGGGCATATTTTCAAGTTTCACAGGGGGACGATTTGTTGATATTCATTTAGATTATGTGCATAATTTATGGCTTGATGTCGTATACGATACCGGTATTGTTCCACTTACACTGCTTTTGATTTTTCATGGAAGTCATGTTTCCCGTTTTATAAAACTTTTTAAATCTTCCTTAAGCTTGACGATGGCTCTTTCGATAATATGTTTATCTATTTCGTTTCTCGCTACATTTTTTATTGAACCTGCACTGGATTTTTCTCCTATGTATTTTGCGACGAGTTGTTTCTTTCTCGGAATGTTGCTAAGAATTTCAGAAGATATCAAAGAAGAATTAGATTCATCAGGCGGAACCTCGACATGTGTTTAAATCAGAGTGATATTATTTGTCTTGATCATGGGTATGCGACAACAAGAAGGCTGAGCGTTGTTAAGCCAATTGATTACCAGCGGATAGATCGCATTTTGCAGAACAAACTTTATGGAGGACTAAGAAAAAAAAGTTTTTATAAACAATCTTTTCCCGACAAACCTCTTATCAGCATAATTACCGTTGTTTACAACGGTAATTATGAATTGGAAGAAACCATTAGAAGTATACTAGGGCAGAACTATGATAATCTGGAGTATATCATTATTGATGGAGGGTCGGAAGATGGCACTCTTGATATAATACGAAGATATGACGAATATATCGATTTTTGGATAAGCGAGCCAGATGAAGGTGTATATGATGCAATGAATAAAGGCATTGATTTTGCCTTCGGCGACTGGTTGAATTTTATCAATGCCGGAGATAGACTTCTCCATCTTGATGTGAAATCATTACAAAAGACCAGTACCTGTTATTGTTACGACGAACGTTTTGGGAAGATTAATCGTCGTCCGCTCACAAAAATATTTTTGTGCAGAAATACACCTTATCATCAAAGTGTTTTTTATAAAAAAACGGATATCCGGTATTATGATTTAAAGTATCCTGTAAATGCAGACTATGAA
Source organism: Smithella sp. (assembly GCA_049523355.1). Classification (GTDB taxonomy): domain Bacteria; phylum Desulfobacterota; class Syntrophia; order Syntrophales; family Smithellaceae; genus Smithella. The sequence continues at coordinate 2,550 of JBEKMY010000081.1, forward strand.
CAAAAGACACGAATAGTCGCTAGAATAGGCAAGGGTGGCACCAATAACTCATTAGTTTATTATAGTGAACCCGGACTATCAAAAATAGACAGAGCCGAACCTATCTCGACATTAAGGGCCAGACTAAGAATGCAGCGATCAATCATCAAACAGAATCTGGGATGGCCGTATTTTTTTATTGCGGCAATTCATTCCGTAAGAATTATTCTGAGAAAAGCATTCACAATGTTGATTAATAATGTACGGTCACGTGACAGGCAACAGAGTCCGGACAAAAAATAAAAGGAATCCGTCTATGCCACTACAAAAGAAGAGTAAGGTATTTGTCATTGACTTGCTGTGCATGACGCCCTTTTACGACAGGTATCTTGTGGAAGCTTTATCAAAGAAATTCTCCGAGGTAATTTTAGTAGCCATCAGCTTTCATCCCGAACCGGAATATTTTGAGAAGTACAACATTAAGAGACTGAAAATAGTTGACATCGTTTCCAGACTCAAAATTACCAACAAAATGTTAAGACAAGTGCTCAAATTACCTGAATGTCTTATTAATCTTTCATTGTTGTCTTTTAGAGTGATTTATAATCGTCCGGCTGTACTTCATGTTCAGTGGATTCCGCTTATAACTCCGATACCGCTTGGGTTATTGTTCCTGAAACTGGCCAAAGCAATGGGAGTAAAGATTGTATATACGGTTCATAACGTTCTTCCTCACGACACAGGATTAACTCACAAATCTATTTTCAAAAGAACTTATAAATTTATGGACGCATTGATTTGCCATACTTCGCAGGCAAAAAATGAACTTATAACGGAATTCGGTATACCAGACAAAAAAATATGGGTTATTCCGCATGGACCAATGTTTCACGACAGGGTAAATACTTCCAGCGCAGATGCCCGAAAGCTTTTGTCTTACCGTGAAGATCAGGTTGTTATACTTTGTTTCGGTGTAATCCGGCCTTATAAGGGAATAGAATTTTTGTTGGATGCCTTAAAAATAATAACCGGAAAGAATAAAAATACATTGTTAGTCATAGCGGGCAATGGGGAGGCGGCTTATTTAGATAAGATAAGAAAATATATTTTGGAACTTAACTTAAATGAAAATGTACTGCAAGATTTCAAATATATTCCTGATAATGAACTCCCAATATATTTTCAGGCTGCTGATATCCTTGCCTATCCGTATAAAAATATAACACAAAGCGGCGCTTTGTTAACAGGCATGGCCTATGGGAAACCTATTGTGGCTTCGTCGGTGGGAGGTTTAAAGGAAACTCTCCTTAACGGTAAAATTGGTCTATTGGTTGAATATGGCAATGCGAAAGATTTGGCTGATGCTCTTACGACGCTGATAAATTCACCTGAAGAACGCACACGACTAGGCAATGCCGCTTTAGATGAATTGAATAATAACTATTCGTGGGACGTAATCGCTCAGAAAACGATTGAATGTTATGATTGGACGTTGAGAGGATAGCAAGGAGTTTGTTTTGAACATCTTGATTGCACTAAAATATATGAATTTGCAAACGGGTGGTGTGTCCACTCACAGGCTTGAGATCGCAAGAATATTTAAGAAGATGGGCCACAACGTAATCGTCGTTTCCGGCGGCGGGGAATATGCTTTGCAGCTCCAGGAAATAGGCGTTAAGCATTATTATATACCATTCCATAGGCTCAAAAAAAATCCATTATTGTTTATTCCTATTGCTAAAGCTTTTTATGATGTTGTTAAGGATAATGATATTGATATCATTGATTGTCATTGGAGTATAACTTGTTTCTTTAGTGAGTTGATGTTCAAATTGTTTAATATACCCTATGTTTGGACTTGTCATGTACAAGGCATTCCCCATAGAGGTTATTATAAATATCTCCGCTTTTGTGGTTTATATACGATCTGTGTCAGCAGCGAATTAAAAGAAGAGTTAATGTTTAAATATGGTATTGCTCCCCATCGTATTCAGGTAGTATATAATGCGCTTGATCTGGAAAAATATCAACCACTTCAGGAAAACGAAAAAATAATTATTCGGAATAAGTTCAATATCACAGATGGTGATCGCGTTATCACTATTCTGGCAAGAATTGTTTCTTGTAAAAAGCATATGGATTTCTTAAAATGTCTGAAGGAACTGGTTTTTGATTATAATTACAATAACTTAAAAGTAATTTTTGCAGGTGATGCTGTAAAATCTTGCAAAGATGACCTCATCGAATTTATCAAGACAAACAGTTTGCAGAAATATGTTAATTTCGTGGGACATCAGAGACCTCGCGATGTGCTTGGTATAACGGATATACTAGTCTTGCCTAGCGATGTGGAAGGATTTGCTATAGCTTGTGCAGAGGCCATGGCTATGGGCGTACCGGTCATAAGAACAAGGACCGGAGGATGGAAAGATATGCAGGATTACTGTCTTGCTTTTGAGCCGGGTGATATTAAAATGTTAAGTTATCAGCTGAGAGAAATCCTTAACCACGATTCCTTTGCCTCTGAACTAAAACACAAGGGATTTGAATTTGTTAAAAAAAATCTTAAAATTGAAAAAGAATATGAGGCTTTATACCGCATATATTCTCAATTGGTAATATCAAATAACAAACATTAATAAATTTATCATGTGAGTTAAGAAAATGCATGTACTTTATCTGCATCAATATTTTGCTCCGCTTGACGGCTCAGGCAGCACACGTTCTTATGAAATGGCTCGCCGCATGGTGAAGGCAGGCCATAGGGTTACCATGATCACATCAAGCGCATTTTTCCCGGAACATTACAATTTTACAAAACCAACGACCAATCTTGAGATAGAAGGGATAAAGCTCAAAGTTATTAATGTACCATACTCCAACCAGCTTTCCTATACACAGCGAATCAAGGCATTCATTATCTTCGCGGTTAAGGCTCTGATTGAAACCGGTAAAGTCAAATATGTTGATTTAATCTTTGCGACAAGCACCCCACTGACGATTGCACTGCCCGGTATCTTTGGCAAGTATTATCACAAGAAACCGATGGTCTTTGAAGTCCGCGATCTTTGGCCTGAACTTCCCATAGCAATAGGCGCCCTTCGTAATCCATTGCTGAAAAGTATGGCAAAGTGGCTGGAACGTACCGCCTATAAACATTCGTCGCATATTGTTGCCCTTTCTCCCGGAATGAAAGATGGCATAGTAAAAAGCGGCTTTCCCGCCGGCAAGGTGATAATCATCCCTAACAGTTGTGATGATTTGTTTAGAGTTCCTGAAAGTGAAGGTAAATTATTTCTTGATTGTCAGTCATATTTAAAGAATGGGTACGTAGTTTCATATACCGGCACGATGGGTTTGGTAAACGGTATACATTATCTTGTCGATATAGCTACTCATATGCTTAAAATAGATTCATCTGTTCGATTTTTAATTGTGGGCAAAGGAAAACAGCAAGAACTTGTAAGGGCGATGGCTGACAAACTTGGTGTATTGGGGAAAAACATTTGGATTCTCCCTTCTGTTGCCAAAAAAGATATACCAAAAATACTTTCAGCTAGCACCATAGCAACCTCCTTTGTTATCAATGTGCCTGCGCTTTGGCACAATTCGGCAAACAAAATTTTCGATGCATTTGCGGCGGGCAAGCCTGTGATGATCAACCACGAAGGATGGCAGGCTGATATTCTCAGAAAGACAGGTGCCGGAATCGTGGTTCCACCGGATAACTCTCAAGAAGCCGCGCGGATACTTTACGATTTCCTTACTGATAGCGACCGCCTGCAGAAGGCAAAGCTGGCTGCTTGTAATCTGGCCGAAAATGATTTTAATAGGGATAAACTTTTTGATAAGCTCCTCAAAATATTGATCGAGGTTGTTCAAAGTAAAAGATGAAATAGAAGTTTTGCAGGCTGGCTTTAGTTGTGATAAAATACGTTACTCAGGTGCATTGACTTAAGGAGGATTTAATGCGTGAACATACCCATTAAAATTCTGTATGTTTGTGGGTGCGGCAGAAGTGGTTCGACCCTTTTGGACGTTGTTCTTGGAAATCATCCTGCGTTTTTTAGTGCAGGCGAGCTGGCCTTCATATTCAAGATGATGGCTGAGGACCAACCGATATTATGTTCCTGCGGCAGGAAGTATATTGGATGTCCTTTTTGGTCGCGCATAGTTTCGGATCTCTTGGGGGGCGATGGTGAATGGACCATCGACCGGCTGGATCGACTGACGAGAAAATATGAGAACATCTTAGGTTTTGGAAAGCCCAGTACGGACTATCTACGTATGTGGTCCGACTTGCTCAAAAGGCTTGCCGAAGAAAGTGGAGCGGAGGTAATCGTTGACTCGTCCAAGACGATGAGAAATACTTCCCGCAGGCCGATGCTCCTCGAGCAGGCTGGCGTGAAGCTTTTTATTATTCATTTACTGAAAGACCCCAGAGCGTTAATGTGGTCGAGGTCTAACAGACGAATCGTGGAAACCAAAAGCCATCGTGTTTTCGGAGGTGCATTCCGCGCCTTGTTAAGCTGGATATTCTTCAACGTCATGGTAGAACTGCTGAAATGGAGAACAAAAGCGCCATATCTTCGAATCAGGTATGAGGATTTTGTTGCAGACCCTAAGCATGAGTTAATGAGAATCGGGGAGTTTGTCGGAATAGACATGACATTCTTAATTGCGGCTGTGGAAAAAGGAGAGGATTTCGAAGTTGGGCATGGGATTGCGGGGAACAGGATGAGAAGGTGTGGTGCCGTGCAAATAAAGGAAGATGACGAATGGCGTCGGAAGATGCCTTTTTTTATGAGCGCTTTGTCAATCATTGCTCTTCCTCTCATGGCGCGCTACGGATATACTCAGCGGCGTAAAACAGGTGCCGGACACATTAAGGAATACGAAAGGAAGCATTTATGACAATGCCAATTTTTTATTTTCAAATTAGCCTGCTGAGTTGTTCAAAAAGCAAAGGACAGCGGTGGATTGATGGCGTTGGCCTAATACACACAACTTCTTCTTTGAATAAGTTATGTTCTCATCTGTGGGAATAAAGGGTACGATAGAAGCAGGCATGAAGACCTTAAAGTATTTATCGAGGTTGACCGAAATAAGAAATGAAACGTAAGTGGGGTGATAATAGGATGGAAAGCTACGCGAATAAAGATCATTTTTCGGTCCTGATACCTGATGGCGAAAGTGACTTTGCTCTATCGGTTCTGCGGTGCTTGTCTCAGATAAAAGGTCTCAGTCTGTATGTCCTCTCAAATGATCCATGTGCTCGAATTCGTTTTTCCAGGCATCTGACTCAATTTTTCAGTCAGAAGGGAGGTGAGAATGATGAAGGCCGGTTAGCCGCTATACTTTATGCTGTAAAACAAACAGGGGCGGACGTTATTTTACCGGTTGATCAGCGGACAATCCGTTTGCTGTCGGTAGAAGGCGGCACATTGTCTCAGTTGACGGCTATTGCTCCCGTACCGGACACGGAAGCTTTCGATATAGCGGAGAATAAGTGGTTACTGGCTGAGTTCCTTAAAAAGAACGCTATCCCCTGTCCGCCGACAATCTTGTATCAGACTGATCAGGAATTTGATCAGCGTCTGTCCGCTATTCCCTTTCCTGTCCTGATAAAACCGGTCCAAGGAAAAGCCGGAAAAGGCATAAAGCTATTCGATAATCCCTCAGCACTTCTCAAATTCTTTGATGAATATGTTGGTTCGGAAGAGTTTATTGTTCAGTCCTTCATCAGGGGATACGATATCGATTGCAGTGTCTTATGTCAGGAAGGAAAGCTATTGGCTTATACAATCCAAAAAGGTTTTATGGAAGGTCCTCGTCCCTTCAGCCCGCCGGGGGGCGTTGAATTCCTTTATGACATCGGTACATACGATATCATCAGGGTTTTGGTAGCTGCTTTGAAATGGACAGGTATCGCGAATTTTGATCTGCGGTATGATGAACAAGATAAACAAGTGAAAATGATCGAGATGAACCCACGTTTCTGGTCAAGCTTGCTTGGTTCTCTGATTGCCGGCGTCAACTTTCCGTATCTGGCCTACCTTGCCGGATTGAAGGTAAACCTTCCGAAGGTTGAGTACCAACCCATCCGTTTTATCAAGCGTAATGCGGCAATCAAAATATTGACTCAGCGCTTTTTAGGAAAGAATACAGATCTGGATTTCGACAGCACTGACATTGGATTTTGGTTAAGAGATCCTTTTCCTGAAGTGATTGGTAGTTGTTTACGAGTTTACAGAAATGTGATGCAAGGGTGCACTTAAGTTAATATAATTATAGTTGAAATGTGTGAGGCACATTTTGAGTTTCAAAAGATGTTTTGATGTCATTTTAACCGTTCCGGCAATCATTGTCTTGTTGCCGGTGTATGCAATCATTACCTTTGGGGTGCGAGCGTCTATCGGGTCGCCTGTTTTGTTCAATCAAAATCGTCCTGGTCTTGGCGGTAAGCCATTTAAAATCTATAAATTTCGCACGATGACCGATATACAGGGCAAGAATGGAGAATGCCTCCCTGATGCGCAACGATTAACACGTCTAGGTGCTTTCTTGCGTAAGACCAGCCTCGATGAACTCCCCGAACTCTTTAATGTTCTAAAGGACGACATGAGTCTGGTGGGTCCACGTCCACTACTCATGCAATATCTTGATCGCTACACACCAGAGCAGGCGCGGCGGCATGAAGTGAAGCCGGGAATTACCGGATGGGCACAGGTTAATGGGCGCAATGCCATAACCTGGGAAGAAAAATTCAAGCTGGATGTCTGGTATGTTGACAACAGATCGCTCTGGTTGGATGTAAAGATTATTTTTATGACAATCTGGAAAATCGTTAAAAGAGAAGGTATAAGCCAGCCGGGGCAGGCAACGATGGAGGAATTCATGGGATATAAAAGATGACACTAAAAGGTAAGGCAAACATTCTTTTTTCATCCGCTGGTCGCAGAGTTGCATTAATGAATACATTTAGAAATGCGGCAAAAGTATTAGGCATCGACACCAAAATCTTTGCAGTTGATATGGAACCAACGTGGAGTCCGGCGTGTCAGTCAGCAGATATTTCTGTCAAAGTGGCTCGATGTACATCAGCCGACTTTATCCCGCAGATGCTGGATATCTGTCGGCAGCACAAAGTCAAACTGATTATCCCGACGATCGATACGGAACTGCTGATTTATGCGAAAAACAAAGCTTTGTTTAAAAAAATTGGGACCGATATCCATATCGGAGATTATAAATTTGTCTCTATTGCAAGAGATAAAGAAGCTACATCTCGTATATTGAGGGACAATAATATTCCTATTCCCGAAAGCTGGAGCGTTAATGATATTCTCGATAAAATAGACAATATCTCTTTTCCTCTTTTCATAAAGCCCAAAAACGGTTCTAGTAGTAAAGGTATCTCTGTCGTTTCATCCATTGAGGAATTGCATGATAAAATTGAAGGCCATTGATCGTTCCGGCACATGTGTATCATGTGTTCCCCATCTTCGTAAATTTGTCAGGGATGGAGAAGTATGCTTTGCCCAAACAGAAAGGGTACCTGAGTTCACATCAATCGCTCATCAGTTTTCACGAATATTCAAAGGTCTATGGGGTTGCATTTGTTTTCAGGGTTTTAAAAGAAAAGATGGCAGCGTTAAGGTTTTCGAAATCAATGCCAGAGTCGGCGGCGGCTATCCTATTTGTGATTATGCAGGAGGCACATATGCGCGATGGTTATTGCAGGATTTGATACGTGCCACGCCTGATTACAATGATGATTGGCGGGCGGGCGTACGGATGCTGCGTTACGATGAAGCTTTCTTTACCGGAACATGATGGTGAAAAATGTTGATCGCTCTTGATCTCGATGACACTCTGTATTTAGAACGTTATTATGTCCGAAGCGGGTTTCAAGCAGTGGATCAATGGCTTAAAATTCACTGTTCTTTTGAAGATTTCTTTAATGAGGCATGGTCGCTGTTTGAAAGTGGCAAAAGAAAAACCATATTTAACATGGTTTTGGAGAGCAAAGGTTTGTTTGACGAGACGGTAATTAAAGAACTTGTCAATATATATAGGACACATATACCATCAATTACATTGGCAGCAGATGCTAAAGAATTCTTACGCAATCATCATAAAAAAGAAAACTTGGCCTTGATTACGGATGGCCCTGCTATCGCCCAGTGGTCAAAAATCAAAGCTCTCGATATTGAAAAATATTTTGGTAAAATTATTGTGACGGATGATCTCGGTGCAAACTACAGTAAACCCAATCCTGACGTGTTTAAAATGGTTCAAGGATCATTGCCCTGCAGTGTATGTGTTTATATTGCCGATAATCCGTTAAAAGATTTCGCTGCTCCCGCCAGTCTCGGTTGGATGCCCTCTATTCGGGTTCGGCGGCCGGGATCACTTCATTACGACTGTCCCACACCTGATTATTGTATTGAAGCAGCCTCACTTGATGATGTCGTTGTTTTTTAATTTCCTCTCTCTATCCATTATGGCAATGACTTCCTCTACCACCCGTGTTTTAAATATCAATTGGCGTTTTCTAAGAGATTTGTGATGACTTCCAGAAGATGCATGCTTCCGCAATGTTGTGGCAACGCAAAAGACTTTTTCATCATGTTGAAAACCTCCGTGATCCACCCAGAAACGATCATATTCCCCGTGAAAACCTGCGGGGATTTCTTTCTTTGAGCCGCTATACTGTGCATTTGTGGAAATGCCGGCAATAGTGGCCACCCCCAAGAATTGTCCGATCGCTTGCAAAACAACCAATAACATGGCAGAAGGGTGTACTTCCTCATTCGTTTTCGTAGTCTCCCGCAACACGTCAATACAATGCGGCTTTCCTTGAAGTCCGCCCACCAACAAAACATAGGTTTGATCTATATCTAACATTTGACCTTGTATTACAGTAAAGGTCAATGTGTAAACTACCTGATCACAAAAAAACAATTTTAAAAGTAATTCTCCCTCCATCCAACTATGTTCCGATAACATCAGCTCGATCCGGATCGGCTTTTCCGTATTCATATTGCGCCATAAGACCACACCATCAACAAGATTCAATAGCATCCTCTGCGGGAAATAGTTGTGGATATAGTGATAATGATCTTCAAGGATTTTTCGACGATCTTCTAAAGTAAAATGAGATGATATATAATCTCCTAAATATTTATAGGCAATGATGGGGTTTTTTTGGACCAA
>JBEKMY010000082.1:0-9956 GCA_049523355.1 Smithella sp.
AAAATGTTCACCATGAAGTTTATGAAGCGCTTCATTGACGACGATAATGATCCGGATATAATAGAAAATGGATATACTTTCTACAATAAAGAAGTGATTGTTCGACTTGAGTCAATAAAAGAGACGACGAAGGAAAAGTTCAAAGAATTTCTACTGAAGATCCACACTATCAACATGACGTGAACTCTTGATCCTTACTTCAGCAGAAACGGTCGTTCTTTAATATATGATTAAAGAGAATTATTGCTGCCCTAGAATTGTTTCTTTCTGAGTGAAAGGTTGGATAATTTCAGAGATTGAAGTTTGTGGAGGAGGTTATCAATCAAATATTCAATGATCGATTGACCTGCCCCCCCGAAAACCGATCCAGTAATTAAGTTAGGATTGGGGTAGCAAGCGAATACAAAAATTTTATTCCCCTTATTATCCGCAGATTGCTACAGAGAATTTCAATTGCTAAATTGTTAATTTCCGTATGCTTTGAAAAAAAAGACTGTATCTATGTTTTAATAAATAAAATATCTAACAATATCAAATATTAACCCTATTAAAAAAAGAAGCCTTTTTCTCTAATGTTTCATTAAAATGACATAATATCGTAACAATATCATGGTATTTGTTACAAATAAATAATGTCAGAGAGTCGATAAAATAATTTACATTTATCATGACTCTCAAGAGAGAAAGTGGGACTTGGGCAAATGCAAAAACTCCTCTTGAAACCACTCTTCACAAAATATCTTGCCGTGAAAGCATGTAAAATGTTGGCGGTTAGAAAGAATGATAATAAATATTTTTTGAAGAGTTATTTACCATTAATCTCCCTGGATGTAGCAATCTGACTTTTGAATGAAACACGTTTTTACTTTAGGCGGTGCTGAATTATGATACAGAAAAGAATTTTGGTTGTTGATGACGAAAAAGATATTGTGGATCTCATTACCTATAATCTCGAGCAGGAAAAATTTGCCGTCAGCAAGGCTTACGATGGGGAGAGTGCCTTGGATATGATTAAATCAATAAAACCTGATTTAGTAATTCTGGATCTAATGCTTCCAATAATCAGAGGTTTAGATGTATGCAAGCTTATTCGAAAGAATCCTGAGACGGAGACGATGCCCATTATTATGTTAACGGCAAGAGGGGATCATATGGATAGGATAATAGGATTTGAAGTGGGTGCTGACGATTACATCGTCAAACCCTTCAACGTGAAAGAGCTAGTCGCAAGAATCCGCGCGGTGCTTAGGAGAACAGAAATAAATCCAAATCAAGATAATACGAAATTATTAACATACAAGGACCTGAAAATTAATTATAGAACTTATGAAGTCACCTTAAGAGGAGAAAGAATCAATCTTAGTCCCAAGGAATTAAAAATATTGCAATTCCTGGCTAAAAATCCTGGCAGAGTCTACTCAAGAGAACAAATACTTTATTATATTTGGGGAGATGATACCTTCGTTGAACCCAGAACAGTAGACGCTCATATATGCAGACTACGGGATACTATCGAAAAAGATATTAACAACCCGCAATACATTTTTACTATTAGAAGCATTGGTTATAAATTCGCCGAAATAGAATCAGATGCCAACCTTAAAGAAAAAAAAGTTGCGCCTCAAAAATAAATGTCCGAAAAGATATTAGAGAAATAATTCGACGTTTTAATTTATAATTTTTTAACTGTCAGGGAACAATGTGATCTTACTGCTTACCATAGTCAGATTCAGATACTGACTCACAGCGGTTTAGAACAAAGCCGAGAATCTTATCTTTGGGAATATATTGCAAAGCCTTATTGACAACATCCATTGACGTTTTTCCAGCCTGAACTACAACAACTACGTGGTCAACAAGAGTGGATAAGGTTAAAACATCTGCCCCGGTCAAAATTGGAGGAGCGTCAAAAAGTATATAGCGATCAGGGTAGCGACTTTTCATCTCGGACATTAGCTCCTTCATTCGTGGTGATCCAAGAATTTCAGCGCTTTCATGATAAGGGCGTCCTCCTGATATGAGCGTCATTTTTTCGATCCCCGGCCACATAATGATATCTGAAATTGAACGGCCATCTGCAAGATGATCTATCAGTCCCTTTTCACTGTCACATCCCAGATATTTTTTAATGCTCTGATTTTTCAGATCGCCATCGACCAGCAGGACCGTATGCTGGAATTCCCGGGTAAAGGAAAAGGCGAGATTGATAGCCGTAAGGGTTTTCCCCTCGCCGGGCAGGGCGCTTGTAATCATGATGGTATTTCCTCCCAAACCCTTTGTTCGCTGAAGTATTTGCGTCCGCAGAACCCTGTAGACTTCCGCCTCCGTAATATCTTCCAAATAAGCCAGACACCGATTCGCTGCGAGTAATCCCGGATTCAAATGAATTTTACGGGATTGACTATAGATTGGCGAGATCCATCCGGGGTTTTCCTTGTTTTGTTGTTGAGGGCTGTCCTGCAAAGGCAAGACAAGTTTTACTTTATTTTTACTGCCTCGAGTTTTTCTAAAAAACGACATGATTTCTTTTATCTTAATCATTCTGAAAAATTTCCTTTCTGATCAGTGTTTTCGTTTATAAAACTAAATATCTGGCAATACGCGCCCACAAGACATCCAAATCAATCACAAAAAAATGAATAATCAAAATAACAATCACAAGAGACAGACTTACGACCCCGCTTATTATTTTTAAATAACGGCGGCTATGCTGCTCGTCCTGCAACGTAACGATCTCAGGTATCTCAACAAGAACAGGGAAAGGAAAAGATGCCGTCAGGTCTTCGGAGCGGCGGGCTGAGTGGTCAGTAGACTCTTGAACCGCCACCATTCCAATACTTGCACAAATCCCCAGAATAAGCCCAATCAAGAGAATAGCAGGGCGGTTTGGTCTTACCGGTTTTTCCGGCAGCTTGGCTGGATCAATTAATGTAAAACGTTCACCCATCTGCCCTTTTTCAAGTCCGTGAGCTACCCGGGCTTCCATAAACTTTTTCATGAGATCATCATATTTAGCTTGTGTATTGTTTCTTTCGACCAACAGCTTCTTATATCCCTCTTCCACTCTTGGAGACATTTCCAGTCTCTTACGGTAATCATCTTTTTTCTTAGAAAGATCCTCAATCTGACGTTGGGTCGATTTGATTTCTGACTCGACTCCTGCCTGTTCTGCGGCTAGAGCTATATAGGCGGGATTGTCCGGCTTTTCCGCTACTGCCTTTTGAATTTCGGCAGATCCCAGTCTTTTTTCGAGTTCGGCTATCTCCGCTTTCGTCTTAATCACATCCGGATATTCGTCAGAAAATCGAACCTTCAGGCTGCCCAGTGTAACCCTCAATTCCTTCAAACGTTCTTTGTCCTGATTCTTCGCATCAGGCATGATTGTCGCCAATTCCGTCCGCAGATAACTCTCTCTTTCCCGAAGAGTGCGCAGATGATCTTTAATCTGGTCGTAATTCCTTTCATTTGAATCCATGACCTGAAGATTGAACTGCATGAGTTCAGGCAGCGCACGGGGATTTTTCTCTTTATAGGCGGCGATCTGTTTCTCTAATTCAGCCAGATCGTTCTGGACGGATTTCATCTCTTCTTCGAGGAATTTCGTGGTGCCTCCAGTTTGTTGATCCACAACCTTGATATTTTCTTCCAAATAGAGAGAAGCGAGAACATTGGCAACCTGCTGAACCTCTAAACGATTCTTCCCCTCATACGACACAGTAAAAGCAATTGTTGCCGTGGCTGGCCTTCCCGTGCGAGAATCGATGACGTCCGCTGTGATGGTCTCGAACTTTATATCCTTTTTTCGCATATTATCGACAATTTCTTCGGTCGTCCATCTTTCGCGCTTATCGGAATAAAGGTTGAAACGTTTTATAATCTCCAGAAGTCGCGAGGCGCTCATGATTCTTTGATTGATCGTCTGCAAGCGCTGGTCAGCGTAACTTGTAATAATTGATGTGACGTAGTCCCTTGATATATCCTGATCTTCGATAAGAATAGTGGAGGAAGAACGATAAACAGGCGTCCAAACCACGACTATCAAAACCGAAAGGAGGAAAACAGCAAGTAACGTCACTATAATCATCAATCGCCGCCGTTTTATTATTTTGATGATATCTTCGAATTTTATCGTTTTATCCTGGTCCATAAAAAAGTACCTCTCTTCCTAATTAATTCTGCTAAAAAACGGATATTGAATATACAGGCGGATAGAGAAAAGATCCCTTTTCGCATCCATATTCTCTGCCGACGGATAATCAACCGTTAAATATTCATAAGATACTTCAGCAAATATGTCTTTTGAGAATTCGTAACGGACCCCCGGATCGACGCCGAACGTTTGCTGGTTGATAACCTGCGCGGAAAATTCTGACGGATCAGATTTTAACGTGTAATAACCGGCAGAAAAAAGAATTGAAAACTCCTTCGTAAGCCGATATTGAGTCGAGAGTGTAAAGGCATTTTGCTCCGCCGCTCCATTAAGGCCATAGGCCGCTATGACATTCCTCGAGAAACTGAAGTTAACATTCCCGTATTCGCCCTTGTAAACAAGAGATGCTTTTGCTATCCAGCCCCAACCATCATTTTTCTCCGGCACCATTATTGTTCCATAAGGAATAAGAACCCCCAATATCGTTATATATTCATACTCGGGTACAGAAAATTCTGACGATGAATAACGAAGGCCTCCATCAACTATGATACTCCAGGTCTCACTGAAATCCTTTGAAAAACCGATGGTGCCCGTGTAGTTATCAGTCCGATCATCGGAAAAATTATAATAACTGTACCCGCCGTTAATTCTTGCTTTTACATTTGGTAAATATTTGCCAAGATCGTATACAATTCCCAAATTAACAGAATGAGAGGTGTCATCTTCATATCCAGGTTTTTCGAAATAGTCTCTGTCATAGTTATAGGACAAAGTTGCCACTGTTTTTTCTGTAACCTGGTAATCGGCGGACAAATATGAAGTGAAATGGTCCCATGGAACGGCCGACATAAAAATGCCGGTTGTCGTTATATCCATCAGGGTCGGATTGGAAATCCTTGCATAACTCGCTTCAGCCGAGATATTGAATAGGGGATTAACACGGCAATGGAATTTGCCATCATACATTTGATTTGTTGCATCGATATCCGAGTTATCGGCGTATTCAAGCTGATCCCATCGAGCCAACAAGTCTGTATCAAATCGTTCAGTACGGTTAACCATTTCAACACCGGGAGAAATGGTGGTAAGAAAATCACGTTTAGCGGCACTATCAGTCGAAAGTAAAATGTTGCTATTGTATTCCTCCTTGAAGGAGATGGACGGAACAAGACTGAAGTCGCTTGCCAATACGAGCGATGGGTAAGATATTAACAGGATAATCCCTATAAATAAGCGCATACAAGACCTCATGGAACGACGACAATATCCCCTCTATTGAGTTGGATGTTCTGCTCCAGACGTTTCCCGTCAACGACCTTGTCATATTGAAACGGGAATATCGTGGTTTCGTCTTTATCTTTACGAAATATTTTGATATCATTTTCTTTCGCGAAGGGATTAAGTCCACCGGCGGTGGAAAGAGCCTGCAGCACATCAATATTGGCATTCACAACGAATCGTCCGGGAATGTTAACTTTACCGATAACGTAAACGATCATACTGTTGATTTGCTTGATTTCCAAAGAAAGGGTAAGTCCTGGAACGTAGCGGATGAGCCTGCCCTCCATTTCCAATTTAAGCTGCTGGGATGTTTTTCCGGATGCCCGGACATCTCCGATCAGAGGAAATGAGATAAATCCGTCCGGACGGACGACACAAGAGCGGGTCAGTGCCTCATCCTTCCATACGGATATATCCAGCACATCGCCTGGACCGATAATATAATCACCTTCTTCCTGCGCCTTCACAAAAGTTGAAGTCTCAACAGGCGCTTTCATTTCCGACGCAGGCGGAGTAGTGGTGAGAGGTGTAATGTCTTTATTACCGGCCCATGACAGAACCGTCAAGAATACTCCAAGCAATCCTACTGTAAACAAAATCAATATTCTTCGAATCATTTTTCTTTCACTCCCAACTTAAAATGTTAATAATTTCATCCTGTCTCCGAAAAGGCATGTTACTAGTTAATGAATCCCTGCCATGGTCCTTTCCGCATCCTCTTTTCCCGGAAATTTAATTTTAGACGCCAAGGCAACCTGGAGACATTTTTTCGCTTTTCCTGCATTGCCAGTTTTGTAATAGGTCATTCCCAAATGGTAGTTGAAAACAGGATTTCCCGGAACCTTGGTTTGTGCCTTTATCAGCCAGTCCAAGGCCTGATTCATCTCTCCCTTACGATATAGAATCCAGCCCAACGTATCAAATATAGCCGGATTATCGGGACTCATGGAATTTGCTTTTTGAGCAAGGACATAAGCCCTGTCAAGGTCTTTCCCTCCATGTCCATACTCTTCCAGCAAATACGCGAGGTCGTTGGTAGAAGACCAAAGAGCAGGATCAATCTTCACAAGCTGGTCCATTTCAGCAATGGCTCTATCCGTTTTTTGTTGCGCGATATAAAAAGAACTCAGCTTTACATAACCTAATGGTTGCTTTGGAGCCTGCTTCTTTATCTCCGTATATTCCTTTTCAGCACTTTTAAAATCGCCTGCTTTCATTTTAAGATCACCCAGTTCGGCCCGTATTTCCAGATCTTTCGGATTGGCATCAAGAATTTTAAGATACTGATTTTCAGCATTCTTGAAATCTTTCTGTTCCATGTAGAGACGGGCAGTGGCCTGCATAATATCTCGCGAACCGGGCGCAATCTTCAACGCCTTCAGGAGTGTATCGAATGCAAGGTTCGGCTCTTTATTTAGTGCGTGTGCATACGCCAGTCCTATATAACCGCGGATGAATTGTGGACTTTCGTCTGTAACCGTGCGAAAAGCGGAAACCGCATTGACGCCTTCCCGCTTCATAAGATTTATGTTTCCTCCGATATAATTAGCATCAACATTTTTCGGGCTTTCTTTGATTACTTCATCCACATATTGTTTCGCTTTATCTATGTCCTGCCGCGCAAAATAGATTTTAGCTAAAGCATTCTTCGTATTAATGATATTCTGATCAGCAGGATCTTTCTTCAATCCAAGACATTCATTAAGAATGGAAACTGCCTCATCTGTACGGTTTGTACTTAAATAGAGGCTACTTAAAGCAAAACGGATTTGGAAGCTCTTGGGGTTCTGACTGATGCCATCTTTCAGCAGCTTTTCGGCATCGGCTTCTTTATTCCTTGCCACATAAAATAACGCTGCATCTATCCATCGTTCCTCCTTTTTCGGCGCTTCTGATATAAAAGATTCAAGCCCCCCCATGGCTTGCTGCTCTTTGCCCGAAGCCCAGTAAATCCCGGCAAGGAAGAGGCGATGTTGAATTACATCAGGTTCGATCTCAATAACTTTTTGTACAAGGTTTACCGCTTCATCTATTTTTTTATTCTTCAGATAAAGATCGGCAAGAGCAAGATAGAGAGAAACGGCTTTATCATTGACTTTGATTCCTTCGCGCAAAGTTTTCTCCGCTCTGGGTATATCTCCCTTTTGCATGTAAATATCAGTTAAGAAAAAGTAACCATCCGGTTTGCGGACGTTTCCACCTACAACTGATTCCAAAAATTTTTGCGCGCCATCGCTGTCTTTTTTCTTTATCAGAACAGCCCCTTTCAAAATGAGAGCGTTTTCGTTTTTCGCATCATTTTTCAAAACCAGTTCAACTTTATCCATTGCTTCATCCGTTTTACCCATGCCCAGAAGAAATCTGCCTAACTGGATCTGTGCATCCCAATTTTGGGGTGAAAGTTCGATAGCTTTAGAAAAACACCCATAGGCTCCTCTGTAATCCCCTGATTTCAACGCAACCATGCCCAGCATGTAGTAGGCATCGGCATATTTAGGATCAATCTGGATAGCATTTTTCAACTCAAGATTAGCCTTTATATAGTTACCCTTTTCATAAAATGTTTTACCTTTATTATAAAACTTAACCTTTTTTTCTTCCGGCCCGCCGCAGGATACTATAAATACTAAGAGCAAAATCACTACGCATTTTTTAAAAATTCTATTTTTAATGAGCATCATTCTTCCTCCAATTTTTCTTCATTTCTTCTGGTTGCAACCTGACTGGCAATCATCGTTTATATTGATCGTTCAGTCAAAATCCTGTCCAGCCTCGAACAGCTATCAATGACGTGATCACTGCAGTAGTTATTGCCAGGTTATTAATTCTTTTCTGAAGTTCTGTAATCATGACCTCATAACTGAATAACAGAACGATAATTTCAACCGCCAGAAATCCCAGGCGATGACCTTGGATAAACTGATTCGGAATATTAGGAATTGTCATAGCGATAAAAATAACCAGAAAGTCCATGGTCGTTACCCGAAATCCTTCGTCTTTCCTGGAAAACATTACTGTGAGAATAATAAAAAAAGCAATCACACCAAACATGAAGTGATACAGGAATAACATTTGCACACCGACCCAGGCTGCTCTTCCCTCCTCCACAAGGTATAGAGAAAGAGGAATCATCAGATATATGACAAATCTTAAGCAAACACTCATATACTTTTTAAACAGGATGCGGACTATCACTATGAGCAAGCTGAAACAGACGGCAATGATGCAAACGTATTCGGGTATGCTTGCGGGAAGAAAACAGGAAAACAAGACAAATAATGGAACTATTATCATCGATATTCCGAAAGATATTTTGTATATCCAATTATCATCCTTTATTTTTCTCAGCCTCCCCTTGATGACATGATCAATCAATGAATAACGCTTGAATTGGAAACCTGTTCTGTCCGCAATGATAAAACCCCAAAGGATAAAAACGGAAAAAGCCACATAAGAAGCCACAAGCATCCAATCGTTGTAATACTTGAATAAAATAACCGTGACGATCATCAGCGCCTGGATTAAATATATTATGAAGACTGCTTCGGCATGATAAAATCCCAGTCTTATGAGGCGATGATGAAAATGTTTCTTATCCGGTGAGAAGGGAGACCTTCCTTCTCTTATCCGCTCCATCATAACAGTCAGAGTATCGAGAATGGGAAATCCGAGAATGATCAGCGGCAGAACGGGACTCAGCGCAGTGTTGTTCTGCGTGATTTTGATAGCAAGCACGATGGCCGAAAACCCCAAAAGTTGACTTCCCGTATCTCCCATAAAGACACTTGCCGGGTGAGTATTAAACCGGAGAAATCCAAATATAGCTCCGGCAAGCGATAAGCACAGCAGGAGTATAATATTGCTCCCGTCTGTGTACGCAAGATAACCTATGCAGCAAAAGCCTAAAAGAGAAATCCCGCCCGCAAGGCCATCAAGACCGTCAGAGAGATTTATTGCATTCGTAACGCCTATAATTGCTAAAATTGTAAGAAATATGGCAAACCATTCAGGCAAAAGTGTCGCTCCGGGCAGCAAAGTGCCCAGAGAATTAATCCTGATGCCGCCGTAAAAAACAGCAATTAGAGCCGCGAAAAATTGTCCAGTGAATTTTATCTTGTACCCTAGACCTTTCATGTCGTCTACCAGACCGAAGATCACCAATACTCCCCCTCCCAGAAGAAAAGCCCTGACAAAATCGTCCATTCCCACCCAGAAGATTACCGGAATAAAAGCGCCAATAGCTATTGCCAGCCCACCGATTCTTGGTATGGGCATCGTGTGGACCTTCCGCGGGTTAGGAAAATCAACAAATTGCAGACGTGTGGCAAGTTTTGTCATAAATGGAATCAGACTGACTGTGATAAATACAGAAAGAAGAAGCGTTGATAAATAAAGCATAATTTTATTGTTTAATCCTCATTCTTCAAACTGTCTCTCTTTCAGGTACTGAAGAAGTGCCGTCATCATCTCTCTGGTAAAACCATCGAGACGCTTCTGAGCATTTTCTATGCTTTCTGTTTCT